>NZ_JANAVN010000001.1:0-586944 GCF_024213565.1 Paenibacillus sp. Lou8.1 | reverse complement strand
ATCTCGCGCTAAACTAAAGGTGAAATCCTGCGAATTCATGAGTTTGAGTGAGAAAACTTAATCACTTCGAGGGAGCTTAGTCTTTTCTCAGTATACTTTTAAGCCACGCTTTGAGCCTGATCAAGAAGTACAAATGAAATTTCATGTCCCTTCTGACGGTAACATTGCCTTGACTGTAACTGGTTATGCAGACGGTGAAAAGATAAGTAGGAGCTATGTCGAGCCGGCCCCAGGTTGGACTGCTAATGGCAACGGTAACCTTATCAAAAGAACGACAAGTATAGGGCAGATACAAGATCGACAAGACTATAATGATGGATCTTACATTAGAAGAGTTCGTTGGGCCACATCCTATATCGGTTCAAATTCAGAAGATAATATCCCTTGGCGTAACAGTCAAACCTATGATTATTGTTCTATGCCACGGAGTAAAGTTGAAGTGGATTACGTGCATGGAGGAGAGGAAACAGACAGTATATTTTTAGACTGAATTTTTATGAGAGGGGCTGCTTCGTCCCTCTCTTTTAAGGAGGAAATTTTGTGGGAAAGATGTTGTTCAGAATTATACTTATAGGCGCATTGTTTTGTTGCTTTTCTCAACCCAATACAGGAAAAATGTCAGCTCAAAGTATAGCTCCAAACACTCCATTTTTGAAGATTAACAATTACTATGTCTTGTTCACAGCCCCCAAAGCCCCTTGTATTGATCAGAACAATCGCTATATGGTGCCTTTGAGATCTATTAATGATTTGTTGGGAGGACAGACTACGTTTGACCCAACTTCTAATACGGCTACAATTAAGTTTGGAACACACAAGGTTAAGTTTAAAATGAACTCCTCTGAGATTGTTACCGACTCGAACACGTCCGTGATGGATACCGTCCCTGTACTTTATAAAAATGCGATGTTTGTGCCTTTAGGGATACTTACTAAGTACTTAGATATACACCAGGAATGGGATCAGCAAAATAAACTGTATTTCCTCTCTGGGAAAGAATTAATGAAGACACCTACGATGGAGAATGTAGAAGATTTGGATCATTTTAGAGAACAAGTGGATAAAGAAAATGCATTCCAGTTGTTATCGTACAAATTGACCATGGGAGAAAAAATTCATCTGGCCATTACAGCTAAGAATATGACAGGGAAAAAGATTAGTGAGGGCATTGAAGATTTAAATACCACTTTTATTTTTTCTGACAATAGCACGGCCGGGGAAAATAGAAATCGTAAAAGACCCAGTATAGATAAGGATGAAATTGTAACTCGCGAAGATGACATAGATTATGTGAACACAATAGAGAATAATAAAATTATCAAACATGAGCTGTCCTATATTCTCTTTAAGGGCAGAACGCTAAAGACTCACAAGTAAAAAAGTACTTTTACTTGTATAGTGGAATGAGTAAACAGTAAAGCTGATCCTAGAAAGGATCAGCTTTACTATTAAATATTAGATTTGTGAATTTCAAATTCCTTACGTTCATAAAAATACCCCAACCTACTCCACTGTAAATTAAGGACAAACTTGATAAATAGTGATTGCTTTCTCCGTTCCCAACGGCGTTTTACTTGACTGATTATTTATGTATTAGAAAGTTTATCAAGAGTACGTCTATATTTTCGACTGCCTTCTTTATTCTGGGGTGTTATCATGACGATCATCATTTTTATTCATATAATCCTCCTCGTGCAAATCTTCGTTTGTAAAATGAAAATGCTGACTGTACTGAACCACGACTTGTTCTAAACCAAACCTTTTAGCAGCCAACAAATCCGCAATCCACGCACTCATATAGAGTGCGACAGCGAAAATGGGTCAAATGCCCCCTATTTAAGTAACATTCTAGCGTTATTTTGGCAAAAACGCATCTAATATTACCTCATCCTCTTGCGATCGTTTAAAACTTGTTCACATTCGATATAATTCGACAAAATCTGAGGCGCGAATCTCTCGGAGAATTCATGTGAGCTTCACATTCGCACCTGGACAGACTCGCTTTTTGGCTTAGCAACAAATACCTGTCTGGACTTATTTCACCTCTGCCAGTTCTGCCACCTGTGAAAGAGGAAGCGCACATTCGAATATATTTAATTCATCGATAGCGCATTTAAAAGCAAGGTTCCACCAGTTAACTCCAAAGCTGAACGTTCGGGCTTTGGGTAAATACATCCAGAAATATCCACTACATTGATCAGAAAAATACCTTTATGTTTTCGAAAATCATAAAGGTATTTGTAAAATATTTTATGAAAACGTTCGGCAAAATTCGAGTTATTAACCCTGTTCATCATACCGGCTGCATTACCTGCATAAACCTTCCCATCCGTGCCAGCGCCTTCTCCAAATCGACGAGCGAGGCTGCATATGAGCAGCGAATAAAGCCCTCTCCGCCTGATCCGAATACATGTCCCGGTACGACCGCCACCTTCGCTTCCTTCAGCATACGAAGTGCAAACTGCTCAGATGACATGCCAGTAGAAGTAATTGAAGGGAAGGCATAGAAAGCCCCCTCAGGCTCATGACAAGCAAGCCCGATTGCATTCAAGCCGGCCACAAACAGCTTGCGACGTTCATTGTAGCTCGCCATCATCTCATCCTTGGCAGCCAAGCCATGGCGCAATGATTCCAGCGCGGCAATCTGTGCAATGGTGGGCGCACACATGGCTGTGTACTGGTGGATTTTCAGCATGCCGGCAATCAGCTCATGCGGACCGCACGCATAGCCTACCCGCCAGCCTGTCATCGCAAATGCTTTGGAAAAACCGCTGATGACAATCGTACGCTCCTTCATGCCCGGCAAGGAGGCGATACTGACATGCTTTCTCCCGTAAGTCAGTTCGGCATACACTTCATCCGAAATGACGACCAGATTATGTTTGATAATGAGCTCTGTAATCGGTAGCCAATCCTGCTTCGTCATAACTGTTCCAGTCGGATTACAGGGATAATTGATCATTAAAACCTTTGAATGAGGTGTAATTGCCGCTTGCAGCGCTTGCAGGGTCAGCTTGAATTGCTCCTCTGCCGTAGCTGCCACCTCTACAATTTTACCGCCATGCAGATGGGTAATGGGTTCATAGGCAATATAGCTTGGTGCTGGAATCAGCACCTCGTCACCCGGATCGATCACTGCTCGCAGCGCCAAGTCGACGGCTTCACTGCTCCCCACCGTCACAATCATTTCCTGCTCAGGGTCATAGGAAAGCGCGAAGCTGCCGGAAAAATAAGCAGAGATCTCCTCCCGCAGCTCCATCAAGCCGGCATTCGAAGTATATTTCGTCTGTCCTTCACGCAGTGCCTGAATGCAAGCTTCACGTACCTTGTCCGGTGTAACGAAATCAGGCTCTCCGACCCCAAGGGCGATTGTACCTCCGCCTGCTGCATTCAGATCAAAAAAAGCGCGAATTCCCGATGGGCGAATATCCCGTACGCGCGAGGATACAAACCGCCCTGTCCCCATTTCACTAAACATATTACGCCATCCTCCATTCCTGTTTCCGCTCATGGAGCGAGCTGGCAATAATTTGGTCGAGTAGCTGTGTAAAGGTTATACCCGCAGCTGCCGCACTCTTCGGAAGCAGGCTGTTGGCGGTCATTCCCGGTAATGTGTTCACTTCCAGCACGTAAGGTCTATCCTGACACAAAATCATATCGATCCTTGCATAGACCTTACATTGCAGAAGCCGGTAGCTGGACAGTGCCGCCTCGCGCACACGCTGCTCAATAACGGGGGGAAGCTCGATCACCTTCTCCTCAGCGCCGCCGACCTCATATTTTGCTTTGTAGTCGAACCACTTCGAACGAGCGGAGCTAATGCTAATAATCGGTAATACCTCGCCATCTACGATGGAGCAGGTAATCTCCGTCCCTTCATAATAGGGCTCAATCAAGATCGCTTGATCCAAGCTGCAAGCCTCCTGAACAGCCGGCAGCAGTTCCTTCTCATTTTGTACAAGCTGGATGCCGATGCTGGATCCCCCCATATTCGGCTTCACAATAACCGGGTAGCCCAAATGCTCCACCACCTGCGGATCATAATCGTCCATCCCCTGCCAGTAAAGGCCTGAAGGCGTATGCACACCCGCTGCCTTCAACAGCATCTTGGACAACTGCTTATTCATGCATAAGCTGCTTGCCAGGACACCGCTGCCTGTGTAGGGAATGCCCAGTGTCTCCAGCGCTCCCTGCACCGTGCCGTCCTCGCCATACTGACCATGCAGTGCCAACAGCGCGATATCAATGCCTGCCTGCTGGACCTGCGCGATTAAATCCGCTCGCTGCTCGATCACCATTGGAACCACTTCATAACGGCTGCGATCCAAATGATTGATCATCTCTTGACCTGTCTGCAGAGAAATCTCACGCTCAGAGGAAATACCGCCCATAATAACGCCAATTTTCATCATGACACCTCATTTTTCTTCAAAATCTTTATGTGGCTACGGATGTTCATCCGATCGCTATTGCTTCTTCGAAACAATATTCCTTCTCTATAGCTCTTTTCTTAATCCTTATGCCTTAAGAAATTTACGCGTCTGTTTACCGATTATTTGAATACCCCGTTCGATATTTTCATCTGTTACTCGTGAAAACCCAAGCCGCAATGTATTCGTCCCTTCGCCTTCTTGAATAAAAAACTTGTCTCCCGGTGTAAAAATGACACCCTGTTCTGTGCAAGCTTCTAGCAGCTGGCGTGTATTTACGCCTGTCGGGAAGGTAAGGAACAAATGCAAGCCCCCGTCACCAGACACCTGCGCCTCAGGAAGATGTGCTTCACAGCATGTCTTTGTCAGCTCATATTTGCGCTTATACTCTGTACGTGCTTTTTTTACATGTTTATCGAAATTTCCGTTAAGCATATATTGGTATAAAATCGATTGATCGATTGTTGAGGTATGAATGGTGCGCGCACGCTTAATGCTTTCCAGAGTGTCAATCAGTGCTCGGTCTCCAAGCACCCAACCTACACGCAAGCCAGGGAACAGCACCTTGGAGAAGCTGCCAATATAGATTACTCCGTTCCCTTGGCCTGCTGTCGCTATTAAGGGCGCAATATGCGCTCCCGAGTAACGCAGCTCCTCATTGAATCCATCCTCGATCACCGGAATCTGATAGCGCATCATTAATTTCATAACAGCGCTGCGCTTTGCTGGCGACATGACGATGCCTGTCGGATTGTGATAGGAAGGAGTTAAATAAGCCAAATCGAAGCTATTGGTCTGCAGTACCTCCTCTAGCCGCTCCACATCAATACCGTCACGCTCCATCGGAATGCCGGTAATCTCAAATCCTTGCAACTTCAAATTTTTGATCGCTGTGTGATGGGTCGGATTTTCACAAATTGCCGCTCCGCGGCGTGCAGAAGGGCGTAAAGCCGACAGCACAATGTCAAAGCCTTCTGTAAACCCGCCTGTAATCAGCATATCCTTGCCAATTATATCGACGCCCTTGTTCTCCATATAATGCATCAGGTAATCAATCAGCGGCTTGTAGCCCTTGGCATAGCCGTAGTTGAGCAGCACCTGCCCTTCGATTGCCATCCGATCCATAAAAGCTCGCCTTACATCCCCCAGATCAAACAGCTGCTCATCCGGAGCGATGCTTGTGAACGAGATAGTTCCCTTTTGGGCACGAATGCCCTGCTTCATCATATCCAGATCAACAGCCGATACAGCATACTCGTTCATTCTTGCCTTCCAGTCGATCTCCCAGGTGGCAGAATCGTCAGATCCTCCGTTATCTACGGCTGACTGGCCCACCATGGCGGCCACATAACTACCCTTTCCGGGAATTGCATACGCAAATCCGTCATCCTCCAAGCCTTCATAGGCTGCAATGACGGTATTGCGGCTCACCTTAAGCAGAACGCTCATTTCTCGTGTGGAAGGCAGCTTCTGATCCGCCTGAAGCGCCCCTTTTATAATTAAACGATTGACGTATTCTTTTACTTGTATCGAGACCGGGCGGTCACTGACGAGCTTGAAATCCTGGAACATCCTTCATCGCCTCCCCCTATAATGATGGCATACAAGACGTGTGAAAAAAAGAACCACCGCACTGGATTTTTCATCCTTCGGTGGTTCTTCCGTATTTTATCTCCTGTATGCCCTCGTATTCTTGCCTCATTCACTCGCATCATTGCCTCTCATCGCGCCCATTGCGAGCATTGTACATATCACCAAGCATCGTGAAGCTGATGAAAGTAATAGTCAACATATTTGTCATCCATGCTGTCGATCAGTGTATGGACAGTATTTTCTAAAACAATAACGACTCTGCCCCATCAATGACAATTTGTGCGCCAGTAATGTGTCGCGAATGATCAGAGGCCAAAAATGTCACCAAATCAGCTACCTGCTCGGGTTGACCCGGTCCATCAGCCAACGGTTGTCCTCCTTCGGGAAACTTGACGGGGATGGTAATTTGCTTTAACCCTTCCGATTTCTCCGTGGTTTCATCAATATTCGTCGAGATGGCACCCGGATAGATGACATTCACACGAATACGGAACTTAGCCAGCTCCAGCGCAGCCATTTTAGCAAAACCAGTTTGACCCGCCTTCGATGTGCTATAGGCTGACATCCCAAAGCTGGTAAAGCGCTGATTTCCATTAATGGAGCTGGTAATAATAATGCTGCCGCCACCGTTCTTTTTCAAATGTGGTATTGTATACTTCACCGTCAGGAAGGTACCATCCAGATTCGTGGACAATGTTTGCCGCCAATCCTCAATGCTCAGATCCTCAATCGGTCCGACGACCCCGTTAATCCCCGCATTGGCAAAAATGATATGCAACCCGCCAAATAATTCAACCGCTTCCAGAACTGCCTTTTCCACACGCACCGGATCGGCAATGTCCACGTCAAAAGCCCGCGCTGATCCTTCACGTATAGCATTAATTTCTCTTTCCGTCTCCAAAATGCGCTCATTACTTACGTCAAAAAGAGCGACATTCGCTCCTTCTCTAGCCATCTGAATGGCCGTTGCCTTGCCAATCCCAGAACCAGCTCCCGTGATTAGAGCGGTTTTGCCTTCAAAGCGCGCGCCTCCTGCATATGTGTAGCTCATATGTATCGCTCCCTTTCTGTAATCTGTATAATCACAAGATTACCCAAAAGGATATACTTTATAATCACTATTTTTGCGCATTTTTTGCTATTCC
Organism: Paenibacillus sp. Lou8.1; assembly: GCF_024213565.1. Lineage (NCBI taxonomy): Bacteria > Bacillati > Bacillota > Bacilli > Caryophanales > Paenibacillaceae > Paenibacillus > Paenibacillus sp. Lou8.1. Next base: position 579,776 of record NZ_JANAVN010000001.1, on the reverse strand, counting down.
TTTGCGATATTTAAGAAAAGTACGAATATTACGCGTATTAGCGCCTCTTTCCTTCTCTTCCTCGTTACATTCTACAAATATCTTAAAGAATCGTATGTTCTATGTATTCATCAAAAAAGGACGTATACATCCATATCCATGGTTGTATAACGTCCTTTTCTTATTTATTTACCACTGCAACTCAATAAATGCAGCATCATCATCAAGTCCCCCGGTATGGGATGCATCCAGCAATACCTGTATCTGCTCATCAGGGATAGGCTCGCGAATGGGGTCCAAATCGGATAAACCGTCCGTATATACCTGTAATCTCATCGGCATATCCGCGGGTATGCTTCTTTCATACCAATGAGGCTTCCCTCCAATCGGCCCCCGACTTGTAGACCAGCGCTCCGCTGTAGAGAAAGTATGATCGAACAGCTCGCTAATTTCTTCGGCACCGTTCCATAGTCGCAAACGTGAATCCCCTTGCCAGGCAAGTCGGAGACGGCCACGGCTACCACGCTTCGGCAGTTCGATTTTACCGCAAATATACATGGACTGGCTTCCCTGACGACGTTTATCTTCCAATACCGAACGCATTAAGCCTGATTCGTGATCCAAAGGCTGCCGACCCAGTTCCTCTGCCGCTGTACCTGCCAAACGTTCAAGGTACACTCTCAATTGATCAGCAGACAGATCTTGTCCCCGTTCCATCCAATCCAGTAAAGAAGAACCCAGATAGCGGGCTGCAAAATCTCCTCGGTAACTGAGCCCGACACCATCACACAAGACAAAACAACAGACGGATTTATGAATACGTACTGCGGCGAAATCCTGTCCGCTTTCCCCCATACTGGCAGATTCGGCAGATCTTCCATAGCCATAACGACACATAAAACGACTGTGATGAGATGATAAAGGCTGATCGCCTGTCTGAGAGCTTATGTAAGCAAATTGCTGAGTCAGCCTTGCATTCATTCCCTTTTTTTTGCTCGCCGGGAGCAGGGACAGCAGTGGATTCATGCTTTTACCTCCTTACCGTACAGGCGTTGCGGCCGACATTTGGAACCCAATGGACACCAGTTCCGCACAGGTTCCGGGCAGCATCATAATGGCTCCTTCACCTAACTGATAGTCTGCCTCAAACAGCATTTCTCGATAGCTTTCAGGCAGTACAGAAGACATATCACGCAATTTCACAGCATGTTCATCCTGCAACGGCGTATTATGCGTCAGACCTTTCCAGCGACGGGGGTCCTGAATAGGCGTTTCCAGCAACCTGTCAGATAAAAATATATTTTCCACCAGTACATTACCGTCCGGTACACTCATGCTCATAATACGCTTCGCAATCGGTTCCGGATCATCGCCTGTAGAAACCCCATCTGTCATATGACAGACCAATGGTGCAGGGCAATCCTGCATCCCTGGTAATTCCGCCTGCAAAATACGTTCAGCCTGCAAAAAGGCTTTTGCAGAATCTGAGAATCGTTTGGGTGTCAAATCGGGCAACGAGCCAATGGCCGCAATTTCATCTATCCCCTTAACACCATTCAGCAGGTCATACACGTCGTCACTATAAGCCAAAATCGCAATCCGATAGCGCGCTGTCAGCCGATTTCCTTTGGTTGACCGAAAAACCATCTGCCGGATCGCCAACGATATAGCTTCATATACAACGTCAATACGCCGCCGCCCCTCCATCAGCATGTTCATCGACGCGCTGATGTCAATCAGGTAAATGATTAGGGCGGGAGTACGTTGTGAAGCCTGTATTGTATAATTCATAGTTTGTACATGCTCCCCTCAGTTACCTTCTATCTCCATCTGTTTTGTATCTATCATTCCGCCCATATATAAACATATGAAATATTAAATTTTAGGCAGTCTAAAATTCGTATCACCTAAAAAGTTATAAATCGAGGAAGCCCGATATCCCACTTCACCTACCGAACGATAATAAGAAGGATTACTATCATATAGTGTTCTAAAACGCTTGGCAAAGCTCTTAGCCTTCGCAGCGCTTCCACCTTCCTGAGAGGCATACGCCTTGTTGTACAGGGAAATAAGCTGAAGAACGTTCTCCTTGTTTCGTGCATGCATGGACTCTTTTTGCTTTTGTTCCGCCTCGGCTGCTGCCTTACGAGCTGCCTCTTCTTGGGCGGCACGAGCTTCCTGCTCTTTTTTCAAAGCCAAGTATTTTTCATACTTTGCCTGTTGATCATACGCTTTTTGCTTCGCCAACTTGGCAGCCGCCTGCTTGTTTTGTTCCTTTTGGGCGAGATAAGCTTCATATTTAACCTGTTGAGCGATAAGGGCTTGCTGTTTCTTCTGCTCCTCCTGTTGCTTTTGAGCAGCAAGTGCCTGTTGTTTGGTCTGCTGTTCCGCTTCCTGTCGTTGTTTCTCCGTCAGCAATTTTTGAGCCGCTTCCTGCTCGGCTGCCAGCTTTTCCTCGGCCGCCTTTGCAGCCTTCGCTGCCTCTTCCTGCTTGGCTGCCTCGATTTGCCGCTGATTGGACTGATCTGCAAGAATATTCACGGCTGGGATTCCAGCTGCCAATACAACGACTGCGGCCGCAGTTGTCACGATAAATGCTTTGGATCGATACCAGGCTTTTGATTTTTCAGGTTGCTCTGGCGTCTTGGGATTCAACTGCTCCTCTAGCCCTGTGATCGCAGCCGACACCTCCACATGCAGAGGACTACCGTCTTCTACAAAATGATACAACGACCGGTATACTTCTAGCGCTGCAGCAGGTTTGTTTTGCTGCTCCAAATCACGTGCCTGTCGGAACAGCTTGTCCGTTACCCCACGCTCTCCCTGCTCCAGAGCAGCCTGATTTAGCAATGCAGCCTGTTCAGCTTTGAGCGGTGCAGGCGCTGACAAAGAGGGTGCAGCTTCACTGGCAAGGCCGCCCACCGCTGCCGATTCTATTGTTTCTGTCGCAGTAGGCTCCGGTTCTATAGCCTCAACTGGAATTTCCTGCTCAGTAACCGCATTAAGTACAACCAGCCATTCGCCAAAAGTAGGGCAACTGCTTAAATCCTGACTATCCCAGGCACGGCTGAACAATTCTACCACCTTGCTGCCCCACCGGGATTCAAGTGATTTTCGTAAAATAAAATAACGTTCACAAGGCGTCTGCATTTCATGCTGATCAAAATAACTTTCGCCCCACGCTTTGTCCACTACTACACGGTCAGACCAGCCTAGCATTTCTCCTATAATAATTGCCCCTGCAAAACGGTCTGCATACGCACTCCATAACCCGCTGTGGACGGTACGATGGGCGGCATACCCTGGCGAACCTGCCAATAGAGCATCTGGACGATCCATTTTAGTGCTATACATTTGTTCCACGTCCACCAATTCCACAGCTGACGTGCCTTGAGGCAGTTCCACTTCAGAAAAAAACGGAAGCATTACATTCGGCGCCGATAAATCACAATGCGCCAATCCTTTTTGCTCCATAGCTGAACCGATCCCTGCCAATGCTCTGGCTAAAGCCAGACTATCGGAAGCCTCAAGCTGACGCTGATCTGTGAGACAATCGAACCATGTCATACCGTGAACCCATGGCATCAGCACCGCATACAGCAAATCAGGCTGCTCGGCGATCAGACTTCCGTTTCTTTCTGGAGTGAGCACATCACGCTTGCATACCTGCAAACCGGGAATATCCCCGTATGCTTCCATATGCTCCGATTGATAAACCATAGCCGGGATGCGGAACTTCGGAAAAAACACCTTGAGGGCTTTGGCCTCATGCGGCGCTCCGTTTTTGGCATTTAGCTGGTATACAATTCCCTGTCGCCCTGCTTGAGCATAGGCTAAACCGGGTGCAGCGGGATGTCGCCCAACCACATAAGCTGTGCCGTTTATGATCAATTCGTCTCCCGGATTCGGTTGAAAAGACATGAAACATCCCTCTCCTTACATCATTCAGTATGCTAGTATTCCTCACCTTATTATATACATCTATGGATGGCAAGAAAACCGGGTATCCGAAGATCGCCCGGTTTTTCCTGAACATCCTGTGCCAAACCATGAGGAATGGCTCACATATTGCTTCTTTTTAGAGTGGTGTATGATAAGTTGATCCCTATCAGGCAAGGCAACTTATTTCGTTTGGTCAACCGTACGGAATTTGTTAGCGATAGCTGTCAATTCTTGGCTGATGCTATTCAAAGTCGTTACGAAAGCTTGCATTTGTTTGCTAGCTTCCTGAAATTCTTGGAAGAAGCGTTGCTTAGTCATACCTTCCCATTGACCTTCCATACCTGAGATGGACTGTGTCAAACTGGAAACGATCTGCTGGCTTTGCTCACCACTTTGTTTAAATTGGTTAGCCACCTGATCAACCTGTTCTGGGGTAATTAAAATGCGTCCTGCCATTTTTTGCGTCCTCCTTGATGATAAATAATGTTTTTGTTTATCTGGTTCAAATTGTACTATGGCTATTTAATTCCCTACAAAAGGCAAAGGACCTAATTGTTATAATCCCACTTTTTAACTATAAAACAGCACCTAACAGTATAATATTAACAAAACAACCACCTAATAAGTCCCATAAAGCCGGGAATTGCGAAACGAATTCAAGTAAATTTTGCAGTCGATCCAGATTGTCCCGGAACGCGTTCCCAACTAAGCGACAGGCTGATCTCTTGCTGTAGACGGATCAGTAAAATACCAATCCTGCGGACTGCTAGAAGATGCCTGCATCAGAATATCCTGATGCAACGTTTCTATATCCGAAGACTGTACACCAGCAATGGCATGTACGACAGACTGCGGGTTTGAAATCAAACTGCCTCCTTCCGAAGCTTGCCCAGGCAGAATAGACGGTGATTGCTGATTCGACCAATCGAGCATCGTGACGGGTCGTCCCAATGGTTGGCTGGCAAATGACAGAATCGTTTGATAGTTGTGGTCAACAGACTGAAACTGCTCTGCCTTTCGGTTCAGTTGTGTACCTGATGTATGGAGGTAAGCATGGATCTGTTCTGACACCCGCTTGGCCTGCATCCAATGATTCAAGATCGCCTCGCGTGCAGATACATCCCAATCCAGCGATTGTAACGCCTGCTCCAAACCTGCTGTTAACTGTTGAATTTGCTCCGCCGCATGCTGTAGCTGCCCGCTAAGCCCCCGAAGCACATCCGGTTCAACTCGAATGCGCATATCCATCACCCTTCTTCTGTCACTTCTTCATTCACTGCCGACTGTTTCAACCAATTTAATAATAAATCCACAAACTGATCTCTTGAAGCCATAGCTGCAATCAGCCAGTCTCCATTACCACTAGAGCTCATCCGAAATATCCAGTTCATTGCAGGACACAGGACAAAGGCTGCCCGTTGTGATTCCCACTCCCTGCCGTTCCAAACCAGCAACTGCAGTTCTCCCTCGGCTACACGGGAACTCAAAGACTGAGCCAGGCTTGCAGACCCCTCTGCATCTCCGCTAGCCTCGGTCAGTTTACTGCTGATCAGAGATACACTTTCTCCTGCCGACTGCTCGTAAATTTTATTAAATGCCTGCTTGGAGAACATAAGTGCGGGGGATTCAGGCACAAGTCGATCTACCCAACCCATTTTATCAATCAATGTTTCGCAAGCCTTTTCCACATTACCCAGATCGTACAGTCGATACTCATCGGGTTCATCAGCGGATTTCACGAGTTCCACTACACGTTCGTTCGTGCAATGGAGATAGCCTTCAAACTGCTTGCCTCCCCGCATATAGCGTATACGGCAAGCCCTGTTGGATAATCCCGCGATAGCGACTCTTGAAAAAACGGTAGGAGGCATTGCTAGCTCTTTGCCCTTATCTGCCCGCTTTAGATAACCCTTTTCCAAAAGAGTAGCTTTTACCTGCTCCCACTCTTCCGCCAACTCCTCTGCTAGATAGCCCTTAAACGGATCTTCCACCCCAAGCAGTCTGTCAGAACCCAATACGCCTGCTAGAAAAAACAGTTCCTTCGCCTTGAGGGTTATTAACTTCTGCTTGGAAGCTTGAAACGTTAACATTATGAGCCACCTCCCTTCAAACTACAACATGCCATCGGTCACGAATTTTCGTTATCCAATCCTCACAGCTCACTTGCTCTGAGAAGGGAATTGCCGCTTTTATCCTGGTAAATTTGCGCCGTACGTAGTATCCCTGCCCAGGTGGCAGGACTTTTAGGCCACCAGCAGCGGCGTTCGCCTCCGAATAAGGGATACGAAAGAACGATAGATCATTCGAATCTAGTGTTCCAAATAGCATACCGCTTTGGCTTGCCTTGACATCATTAAACCAGTCCACACCAAAGGTAGGAAAATCAGATGGCACACCAGATAGCACGACATGCACATTGCGATCACGTCCCAACCGTACAATGGCGGAGAGCTGATCCTTTATCATAAAATCGTTCAGTTGCTTACTTAACATATCCGCATCATCAATGACCAGGAGCAATTCAGGATCATTCCCCTCCTTGTTCCGCTGTTGAACGATATCATACACCTTCTGTACCAGAGGCCCCATTTCTTCTTCGCTTTCGGCAGCAGCCTTAACATGAGGAAGATGCCGTAATCTAGATAGTCCTCCGCCTCCATAGCGTGTATCGATTGTATAGACTTCCAATTGATTAGGTGATGTGTAATAAGCGAGCGATATAATCCAACTCATTAGAAAAGAGGTTTTTCCACCCTCCATTGGACTACCCACGATAAAATTGGGCCCTTCTTTTAGATTCAGGAGAAAAGGCTCAAGATCGTCACTCTGTAGACCTACAGGCACCTCATAAGGAAGTGCGCCCGAGGGTCCACTTGTCCGATCCCACTGCTGAAGCAGTTCCGACAGTGGAATCCGCTCAGGTAATGGAAGAATGGCTGGTGCGTGCTTGCCTTTCCATTCCTGCGCAATGCCAGCGATATTGCGACGTAACCGTGCTGATCGTTCCGCCTCATCTTCACCTGGTGAAGGCAAAGCCGTTTGGAACTCCAGCGGAGGAACATGTCCTTTAACCAGGGCGCGGCCTGGAATTAACGGTCCTGGCGTTTTGGCTGGTCGTCCTACCGCATAATAATAGTCACTCGGGTCGGACATTTCAAAAGAAACAGCATTCGGTATGTTACTGCGGAATTTCTCAAACACATCGGTAATCCGGTTCGCCGTAATGATAAACGTGATACCTAGACTACCTCCTTCTCGCAAAAGAGATTCCAGCAGTTCATTTTCATCTGGATAAGCATTACGGAAATTAAGATATCCATCAATAACTACGACAATTTGCGGAATATCCTCTACAGCAGAACGTCGATAAGAACTTATTGTTTTGACACCAGCCTCGGAAAGCATTTCCTTGCGTACGGCCACCATCTTGAACAGATAACGGAACAATCGCTTGATCCGGTCATCTTCCTCAGCCATCATAACAGCTCCGATTTGGGGAAGTTCCCCAAAATCGCGCATCGTTCGACCCATGTCAATGATATAACCATTCCAATGATTCGCAGCAAAACGCTGAGCCGTGGACATCAGCAATGTATGCAAAAAGGTCGTTTTTCCCATGCCAGGCATGCCATACACAGCCCAATGACCATGATCCAACGATGCATAAATCGGCTCCTGTCGCTGATTCGGCAAATCATCGACCAGACCCATAAGAGCCTTCAGCTCCAAAGATGATGATGTACTATCTATTTCGGTGCATGCAGGCAGATTTGTTAAATCCAGCAATTCAGGCAGCGGTGGAAGCCACGGTCCCTGAAGTCGTTCGATCCCTGCTTTAGCAGCCTCATTCGCAATATAATCAATAAATACTTGAAGCTGTTTAGGAGCTTCTTCACCTTTTAATCCTGAGCTTGCCCGTTCTCCACCCGTCAGTAGCGCTTCACGTTTCCCGTTCAGTCTCACTTCATGGACAGGTAGTGCAGAAGAAATATCGCTGTTGCCTATATACGGCGCACCGCTCCAAGCAAACTGCATCTCTTCAAACACCTCGTCGCTACCCACTTGAAAATATCCTCGTCCCGGCTTCGTAATCCACGCAGCATTCGGTATTTTCAACATGTCACGGCTATCACCTTCGCTTTGCACCCGTAAGCAGATGCGGAACCTGGAGTTACTCCAGATCTTATCATCCACGACACCTGCGGGCTTTTGCGTCGCCAAAATCAAATGGACACCTAGTGTCCGCCCAATCGCAGCAATACTGATTAGCTCGTCCATGAACTCTGGCTGATCCCGCTTTAATTGTGCAAATTCATCAATAATAATAACCAGATGAGGCAGCGGTTGTTCCTGCCGCTGCCGGAGTAGTCTGTAATATTCATCAATATGCTGTAAATTGCCTGCATCGTTCAATATCTTCTGTCGACGAACCAGTTCTGCTTTAAGAGATATTTTGGCACGTTCAATCAAATTATTGTCCAAGTTCGTAATCGTACCCACCACATGCGGCAAGTTAACGAACGTGTTGGACATGCCTCCACCCTTGTAATCGATCAGCATAAAAGCCAGATCATGCGGATGAAACTCGGCAGCAAGCGAGGCTACGATGGATTGGATAACCTCACTCTTCCCTGAACCCGTTGTACCGGCGATCAAGCCATGGGGACCATGTCCTTGACGCTCTATCTTATCATGCAGGTTAATCATAATCTTCTTGCCGCCTGCTCGCACGCCCATCGGTACGGGTAAGGTATCAGGATGGCGGTTACGTCGCCACCGATCTGCCACGTCCAGTTCTTCTACACTCGCTACGCTCATCATATCAAACAGAGGCAGCACAGCGGGAATATCAGAAGCAGAGGAACGCTTCAAGCGAATAGGAGCCATGTACCGCGCCAATGCATCGGCTTCCTCTTTTGATAAACGATCCGGTTTAAAACTTTGCTGTTCAACCTCCGCCGATTCTGATTTGCGGGCATATACGCCCTGCTCTTTGGAAGCCTCCACAATCAGCTGACACTGCATCGGTAAAGCCTCTTTACGAGAAGCCAGCACAATCGTACACGCATCAATGGCTCGGCCGTCCTCCAGTAACAACGGCAGCAAGGGTTCTTCCTCAATCAGCTGGGTGTCAGATAAAACAACGATATAACACGGGACTTCCATCCCTTTACCATGGCGATCATTGCGATTATTTTTACGACGGTTCAGTCTGGCAAACAGAAAATCAGCTAGTTGATGTGCACTGCTACTGCGGTCTGACATCATTCTCTGAATTCGGTCATCATCCCACACATGTGGGAGCCAGCGCATCCAAGTCCATTCACTTTCCTCTCGCTCGTCATAGAAGGAAGCAATTTTCACTTCATCTGGCGAGTGACGAACCGCCACTTGTGCCAAGATGACTCTTAACGCAGCAAGGGTATGCTCCCGTTCGCCGACCAATCCAACCACTTTGGATTGAAACAGCGGTAATGCAATGGAAGCGGCGTCTACCAGACGAAATTCTTCTTCCAGTTCATCCGCAGCTCCCAACAAAGGATCTCGATCATAACCGTCTGGGCGTGGAATTTGCAATTTAATATGAAAGGGAACTTGTCCAGTTCCAATACGCACCTGCAAAAAGTCCTCATCCTCAGGTGATCGTTCCCAGAGTGAACTGTTGCGGTTTTTGACAATTTGAGTGCATATTTGCGGGTCACCGTGAATTTCATATAGTGTGCGAATTTGCTCCTCGCGTTTCATTTCAAGTTCTTCACGATGCTTTTGGAGCTGTTCCCGGTACATGCGGTCCCGTTCCTCCAGCTTGCGCTTGTATTCCTTCTTATTATTTAGATAGACGAAAAAAGGAATCGTATAAGATGTAAGCATCATGACCACAGTGACCATCTGGAACATCAAATAGTTACTGTTGCCCATCTTACCTGTTTTGCTCATATATACGTAAAAGCCTATAGTCACCAACGTCATCATTAACGGAATAAGTATAGATATAATAGAAAAAGACGGCTTGCTCGGCTCAGCCGGAGGCCGTAAAATCTCCAGCTTCTCCTCTCGGAGCGCCGGCCGTAATCTCGGGGATCGCTGGTATAATGCATTCAAGACAAAAGTCCCCCTTTTCGCTTACTATTTCATTTTACCAAGGTTTCATATAATTTCATGTGTGTATTTACCCATTTTTTTCACTTTGAAACAGAGAACGCCTTCCATACACAGGCGCTTCGTCCTGAGTTGTCGAAAAAGCGCGCTGAATACGCACAGTACAGCCTTCCCGCAAGCCTGATCCTGTGAGTAGCTGGTTATCCCCCACCCTGAACCAAAGCCCTTCCGGGAACTTTGCTTCCATAATATATTGCATGCCTTCCGCTGGAGGCTCGCCGAAAATGCGCACACCCAGCATCAACTTTAAATGTTCCACCGAGTATTCATCAGCTACCTCGATGTCAAACCACTCTGTTTCCTGTCGTCCTGAAAGCACGGTCAGGATCATCTGTCATCCCTCCCGATCCTTAATATATAGCAAAGTTCACGCAAAAAGCCTATTTCTACGGAAATATGGCTATCGTAACTGTAGCATCCGACTATTAGACTGTCAATTTGTTACAAAATACCCACTCCAAAAATAAAAAAGCGACTTTAGTCATATTTTCTCGCATTAGTAGAGCCATTAGCATCAATAATATGTATTTAATCGTTTTTAATATGGGGATATACGTCATTTTGTCGATTAGTTAGAACTAAATTCGATTGTTAACTAGATTGTTGTGAACACTTTGTAAATTTTTCAGACCTTTATGTTTTTATAAGGTGTTTTTAAGGTAATTTTAAGAAACGGGCACTACAATTAAGCCATGAAATAACTCAGGCGAGGTGATTTTTGTGAGAACATTAATTACATTTCAAAACAAACGTATTCCCGTATACTTCAATCAAGAAAATAAGCAACCGGTACAAAAAACTTTAAAACTTCTAAGTAACACTTTGGAGAATAAAATCTCCAGCGGCAAGCGTGCCCTTCAAAAATGTCTTAACTCTTTGATCAGTATAGAGATTGTCGGTTGTGAAGCCATCCTGCATAGCGTTAGTGAAAATGATTCATTAGCATTGTCCCTCTATTAAGAGGGACTTTTTTTGTCCACATTAGACACAAAAAAGAGAGGGGCATTTCAGCACCCTCTCCATATCAGCAGCTTTGAAACATGATACATGTGACTTACCGCAGCTTATGCATTTGATTAGACTCTATTTAAAGTATTCTGCGATAACCTTTTTTACCGCCTCGTTCCTTATTCTGCGCCTTCTCTATCCGTATTCTAAACAGTTCTAGTAAATTAGCGCGTGTATGCTCTTCCCGGCAGTTGTCCAGCTTTTTTAAGATAAAACGGTCAATGGACATATGACTCAGGCTCCTTTACAGCAAGCTACCCCTGCTTTTCAAGGGGATGATCAGGCTATCCATTTTTAACCATTCTGTCTGTTGTTTAAACAGGTACGTTACTTATAGGATAAAGCAGACGGGATTACATACCCTTTAATTAGGGTAAATACATAAAGTTTCGAAAATTTAATCACGTTAAGCCTGGAAGCTATGGACAAGGAGCGAGCAAAAACTATGAGTAAACACATGATGACCAAAATAGGCTGGAACCTTTTATGTGCATTCTTAATCCTAACGATGCTGGCTGCATGCAGCAGGGAAAAAGCTTCAACCCGGAGTATGGCCCAACATGAAGCTGAAGCACGTGCCTACACCGTAACGGGTAATCCCAACCAAGGCGCATCATCCCTTGATGAACGAGCTGCCAATCATACACCTGTCCATGAGCAAGGCAGCAGCTATGTCGAAATATCAGGTGGCGTTAGCATTGATAAAAATACCGTGAAGGTTACAGGACATTCCAACCTCCCGGCCGGAGCACGGATCAAAGGGAATCTTGCGGTCAAAAACTCCCTGTTAACTGGGTACACGGATGAGACAACCGTTCAAAAGGATGGAAGTTTTGTACTCCAGGTACAACGCCCCGGAATACAGGGCAGTATGGATCTGACTGTTCTGTTCCGTCCAGATGACCAAGACAATGAAATACGAAATCTGTATGGCAGCGGTGGCAACAAATTAGAAGGTCCTTATGTATATCAATACGAAGAAAACAAACAGCTTCTGCATGAAGTTCGGATTGGGGCTGAATTTGATCCTGAACAAGAACGCAATACCCCTTTAGTTAAGCCCGTCTGGAACAAACCTAAGGACTACGGTAGCCCTCAAGTGTGGATTAAGCCTGATGTGAAGCAAGAAGGTAACTATTATCATGTATATGCGCGCAGCAATTTGCTGGAAGGGTCGGACGTCAAACTCACGATTGATTTTCCGGGACGATGGCAGTTTGGCTACGATGATCAAACCAAAGTTATGCCTGACGGCTCCTTCAGCATGAGGGTCAAAAAGCCGAGCCTTGCCAACCACTACACCATAGTCATAAGTTTCGAACCGAACGAAGATATGTGGACCAACGCCAAACAGGCGTACGGTACACAAGGGGAACGCCTTTCGGGACCGTTAGTCAAGTCCGCAGACGACAAAGAGGGCTCCAAACAGATTGAAGCCCGTATCCCTATCCAACCCAAATCGTAACTAAACGCAGTATCTAACCTAAAGTTACGGCCGTTCACCATGAAATACGCTTCACAGATACAGCCTATGACGCGGCTTCCATGTCTGAGTAGATACAGAATATAGTGTCGTCTAGCCGCTACGGCTGTATCGTGACTGGCGTGCCTATACTTACCTTCTCCTGAAGCTCAAGCACATCCTTATTCTGCATACGAATGCAGCCATGTGACACCATCTTGCCAATGGACCATGGCTCATTGGTGCCATGAATGCCATAATGCGGCTTGGACAGCCCCATCCAGAACGCTCCGAAAGGGCCGCCAGGATTGGGCTGTTTGTTAATAATCGTAAATTGCCCATGCGGTGTCTGTGTAGCCAGCTTGCCAATACCGACTGGATAACTAAGAACAATCTGATCTCCATCCTTCAAATATAAACGACGATCCGATAAATCCACCACAATGCTGTAGTTCGGCATATATTCACCCCTTTATACCATATGCCGAATACAACTTAGATTTTCTTATATTTTTACATTTGATGCTTCACTGCAGCTTGGCTTACCACTCCACATCACGTCGCCAGCCGCTTCGCTGATCCCTACGACCCGAGGCTGTGCTTGAACGGCTATCTTTCCTGCGTCGATCTGCTTCCTTACGCGCCTGATATTCCAGTTCACGCTGCATTTTGCGATAATTGTTCACTCTGGATTCCGACAATTCCCCTCTCTCTATAGCTTCCTCCACTGCACATCCAGCTTCGCCCTTATGCTTGCAATCTGCAAAACGGCATTGCTGCGCCGTTTCCATAATATCCGCAAAGGTATGAGCGACACCCATGGAATCATCCCACAGATTAAGCTCACGCATGCCGGGTGTATCCAGCAGAACAGCTTGCTTTGCGATGGGAAAAAGCTGTCGGTGAGTGGTTGTGTGCCTGCCCCGGCTGTCTTCCTCCCTCACATCCTGTGTCAGTTGAACTTCAGACCCGGAGAGCCAGTTTACTATCGTGGATTTGCCACTACCGGAAGAGCCTGTCAAAGCAACTGTAAAGCCAGGTTGAAGAAACGCCTCCAGTTGCTCTCTGCCTTCGTTCTGCAAAGCAGAGATAACGATAACAGGTACACCAGGAGCAACTCCCTCCGCTTCAGCAACCCGCTGTTCGACATCTTCACAAAGATCACTCTTACTCAAAACGACAACCGGGTTTACCCCGCTGTTCCAAGCCATAATTAAATACCGTTCCAGTCTGCGCATATTAAAATCATGATTCAGCGCATTAACAAGGAACAGCGTATCCACATTGGTAGCGATCAGCTGCTCCTTCGTCTCAAAGCCCGCGGCCTGCCTAGATATTCGACTTTTACGTGGCAAGACGGCATGAATTACTGCATCCGACACTTCATCCGACGTGGTGATTGCCAGCCAGTCCCCTACAGCCGGCATTTCCGCCGGATCTACCATAGCATGTCGTAGCTTACCTGAAGCCGCTCCCCAGCGTTCTCCATCCATTGTGATAAGCTTCACCTTTTGTCCATAATCGGCAATCAAGCGGGCAGGACGTACCTGTGTATTTCCTGCTCTTTCCTCATAGCTTTGCTTCCATTGGTCCCAAAAACCGTTCCAGTAATCAGACCAACCGTATTCATGTATACTCATTGTTTTCCTCCTGAAATCATCGTTTATTTTTGATCGTAGTGTTATTCGATAGGTGTACATTTTTTCTCCCCGCATGCAAACAATGCAAAAAATCCGCAGGGGTTTCCCTGCGGAGGGTATACGATTCAGGCCGATGTGATCCGTTCGTTCACTTAAGCAAGCAGTCTCTCAAGGACCACTCCCCAGAACCAACAACTGGATAACAAGACGCCTAACCATAAAAAATCCGCAGGGAATCACTCCCTGCGGATTTCGTTGGTTCTACTGTCCAACCAACTGCTAAGCCAAGACTATAGATCTATACAGTCTTTAACCGTGCATCGTCCGTGCGGGAGACAAGTCATTCTGCTGCTGAACCCATCCATTCATGTTCGTACGCATATAACATCGCCTCCTCCTAAAATTTCCTTTATCATACAAGTCCATCAATTGTCTGTCAAGGTTGCTACGAAACTTTTTTTGAAATCTTTGTCAAGTTTCGTTTAGCGTACCTGATCCCAGCGTGTCCACATCTCACGCGGGTTCAATTCGTACATTTCCCGTTCCCTGTACATAAACTGATGCATAATCAGCTCACGCCGAATCGTTGCAAAATCCTCATGGTATTGCTTGATCCACTCGTTTAATTCACGTTCAGGATACATACGGCCTGGCTCCAGCTTTTCTGCCAGCATCTGAAGTACAATCAATTTTTTCTTATACTGTGCAGGGATTTGGCGCAACTTGCCGTCCTTGGAAAAAAAATTGCGTAAGACCGACGCCTCCAGCGTTTCATTCAACTCTGACATCTCTTCCTCCCCCTCTCCTTTTTCGAAAATAAATTGCACCGTCGCCTCGGCATGCTGCCGGATCAGCTCTGGATTCAGTGTAAAATACACCGTGTTTTTATCACGTCGTTCCTTAATCAACCCAGCCTCACGGAGTTTGGAAGCATGATGTGTAACAGTCGGCTGGGATAAATTCAGCTTTTTCGCCAAAGCTTGGCCATGCATCTCCCCACGAGACAAAAGAAGTAATATCCGCATTCGCGTTGGATCAGCAAGTGCTTTATGATAATTGACCATTTTATCCAGTTGCATCGTTATTGCACCTCATTTCACTAGTACATACTTGCTATGCAAGCGAATTCAATCATACAAAATAGATATATATCTAATTATATGTTTGCTAAAAGTGTCTGTCAATCTTCACTGTCCGTTATCTCTTTCTGAAAACAGCTGGATATTGTGTTCGCATTGCGGTAGGATTATTATTTGAAAACTTCTCACATACTGAGCTATTTGCTTCAATCCTGAGATCCGTTTTTAATCGTCAAAATAATGTTAACCCTACAAAACTGGCGTAATAAACCAATACAACTGGAGGTTCATCCAAATGCACGACGTAATCATTATCGGTGGCGGACCCTGCGGACTATCCGCTGCAATCGAATGCAGCCGCAGAGGTTTGCAAACTGTCATTATTGAAAAAAGCAACATCGTTCACTCCATTTTTTTGTATCCGACGAACATGCAGTTTTTTAGCACCGCCGAACTACTGGAAATCGGTGATGTTCCATTCAGCACCCCTAATGACAAACCTTATCGTCATGAAGCACTGGCGTACTATCGTAAGGTAGCCACTCATTATAACTTGAACATTCAGCATTATGAGGAGGCCCAGTCCATTCATCGCCAGGATGACGGTACATTTACCGTACATACCCTGAGCAAAGGAGAAATAACCAAAACGTGTTCGTCCCGCTATGTCGTAGTGGCTACAGGATATTTTGATCATCCGAACTATTTGGGCATTCCCGGAGAACAATTGGATAAAGTCACGCACTATTTCAGCGAAGCCCATCCCTATACAGGAACCCGGGTCGCAGTTATCGGTGGGAGTAACTCTGCGGTAGATGCTGCGATGGAATTGGTGCGGGTCGGAGCTACGATTGATATGGTATATCGTCGAAGCGAGTTGTCCCAATACATCAAGCCGTGGGTTCGTCCACTGTTTGACAGTATGGTACAAAAAGGGAAAATCACGCTGCACTTAGGCGCACGCATTACCGAAATCCATCCAGACCATGTCATAGTCAATCCGCTGGACACTGAAGCATTCCGACTCGAGAATGATTTTGTACTGGCACTGACCGGATTTCACCCGGAACGAAAACTGCTGGAGTCTGTCGGCGTTCACATGGCTGAGGATCTGGACAAACCAGAATTTAATCCTGCCACGATGGAAACGAACATCCCAGGTGTATATGTCGCCGGGGTCATCGCTTCAGGCAGCAATGCCAATGAAGTGTTTATTGAAACAGGCCGCTGGCACGGGCGACAAATCGCCGAACATATCCAAAGCTAATTAAACGAAGGAGAACATCTGTATGGATTACAGCTCACTTATCTTACTCGTATTGGCTGGTCTAGGGATTGTTAGTGGCAACTCTACCGTGACTATTGCCATGGTTGTATTACTGCTACTGCGGGTAACCAGCTTTCACACTGCTTTCCCCTGGCTTGAAAAGTATGGCCTGACGATCGGAATTATTATTTTGACGATCGGGGTCATGACCCCGCTAGCCAGCGGTAAAATCAGTATCAATCAGGTGATGGAGTCTTTCCTGCACTGGAAATCACTGCTCGCGATTGGTATCGGAATTCTGGTAGCCTATCTTGGCGGCCGCGGAGTAACTTTGATGTCTGGACAGCCCATTATTGTGACAGGTCTACTGATCGGGACCGTCATTGGCGTTGCCTTCTTTAAAGGAGTTCCTGTTGGACCTCTAATTGCTGCCGGATTGCTTTCCTTATTAATCGGTCGTAGCTAAATTCGTACAACAAATATAGGAATACATGATAGCAATCTGCATGTCGGGCTGAATTCAGTCCCGCTTTGTGGTATACTCATATCGCATAATTTGGTAAATGCAGGAGGCTTGACCGATGTCTCGACAATTTGTAACGGAAGCTGTAATGGTGGCTATATACGGCCAACTACTTACATCTCCCGCCCCTGTGGAATATATAGTGCCTTACACATCACTGCTAGAGCTATACGAATTTCAGGATAGCACAGAGCCGCTCATGGATAATCCTATGGACGATCAACATGTGAAGCGGAAGGTAAGCGAGCTGATCAGTTATTTTGAGGAACCGTTGAATCAGAAAAAAATTCGGCGTGCCCTTCAGATGCCTTGGGCAAAGAGCTTGCCTATTCTATTCGATGTCAATACATCACTCATCATCATTAATGCTGTTGATACAGCGCATTACGGAGAATATTTTGATCCAATTGAGACTGAACTGGTGTTGACAGCTCAGCGTGAATCATTACCCATTCTGACGGATCAATTGGACTGGATCCACCGTATTATCGAAGCTTCCGTACCTGTACATGTGTACGACATTGATGATTTTGATTTTGCACTCGATGGCCCGATACTTAACAACCCTTGACATACGACATACCCGCCTTGACCACAAAAAAGCGGCGGAGCATCATGTACAGGCTTATCTCCTGTAACACGATACTCCGCCGCTTTTCATGTCCAAGAACAACTATTTGCACGCTATGATTGACAGTGGAACACTAAGCTTGTTCATCCTCAACATAGGTGTAAATAATGTCATCATGTTCCTCCAAATACTTAACTTCCAGATGATGGCCCTTCAGATACCAGTAATCCTGGTCCTCCATATAAAACGTAATGCCAGCCGCTTCATGCTGTAATACGGGGTGCTGCGGCGGCTCTACGGCAATTCCCAGAGAAAAGCCTGGATGCAACCCACCGCCAGAGCTATAGCGAACAAAAAAACGGATCGAATCTCCACGATTCAAACTAAGCTCCTTAATGTACCACTGTGCCGCAGGTTCAGTTACCTGTATGCTCATACGTTATGCTCATCTCCTTGTACAATGACGTCTGCCAACTATATCATAGCATCTTTTAGAATGGCCACCAACCGTCCCAACCCAGCGAGCTTCTTGGACAAGTCATATACATTTTTTTGAAAAAGGTTTGACAATTCGCAAATAAGGGTGTTAAGATTCAACCATACGAGATCCATTTTGAAATATATTACCAATTTGAACGATTACTCATGTTAGAATGAACCCATTTTGAGGAAGAAAGGAGTGTTACCGGTGCTAAAATTTCCTATTGCATTTTACCCACATCTACAAACACAACAACTTCATACCGGAGCATCTCCCCTGTCGCATCCTTTAGAATTGGGCCATTCGCGTTGTATGGTTTAATACGAGTGGCTGCCTGCGTTTGAGCAGTTTTTCAGTGGTGAGTGTGCTGAAAATACCTGCGCGCCATATGATATTGAGATTTAAGGCATATCGTCTGCGGACGGTATGCCTTTTTTGCGCCTGTTGCCGGATCATATTTGTGGTAGCAAGCCGCTGTTGTTTCTTCAAAATGGTACACAACTCTCGAATAAACTTGTCATGAAAGGATGGGATTCCTCTTGTTTTCGGTACTTAAAAATTTAAGCTGGTTTTTTAAAAGAGAACGAAGCCGATACTCCATTGGATTGTTTTTGCTGATAGCCGTTGGTGTGCTGGAGCTTGCTCCACCTCGGCTGCTTGGTAGTGCCATTGATGAGATTGTGCGCGGTTCAATTTCCTGGTCCTCACTTTGGCGTTATATTTTGTACATCATAGGCATTCTAGCCGTCATCTACTACATTACGTACATATGGATGCACAAGCTGTTTGGTGGTGCCAATCTGGTGGAACGCTTACTGCGCACACGCTTTATGAATCATCTGCTGCGAATGACCCCTCCATTTTTTGAACGCAACCGCACTGGGGATCTGATGGCTCGTGCCACGAACGACCTTCGCTCCGTAGCAAGTACAGCGGGCTTCGGCATGCTGACACTGACAGACTCTACAGTCTATCTGAGCGTGGTATTAGTTGCCATGGGCACTCTAATCAGTTGGAAGTTGACACTGGCAGCTATCCTGCCCCTACCTTTTATCGCACTGGCTATGAGCATTTACGGTAAAGCCGTTCACGAGCGTTACACACTGGCACAAGATGCATTTGGTGATATGAACGATCAGGTGTTGGAATCCGTGGCAGGTATCCGAGTCATTCGCGCCTATGTGCAAGAACGAATGGACGAAAAGCGTTTCGCTGATATTACCGACGATGTATTTCGTAAAAATCTGGCTGTCGCTCGGATGGATGCTCTCTTTGAACCAACAATTCGTTTATGTGTAGGACTTAGCTACGTCATTGGACTCGGGTATGGTATTTATCTGGTATTTCATAACGATATCACGCTAGGCGAACTGGTCTCCTTTAATATGTATCTAGGAATGATGATTTGGCCGATGTTTGCCATTGGAGAGCTGATTAACATTATGCAGCGCGGTAGCGCTTCCTTGGACCGGGTTAATGAAACTCTCGATGTCCAGCCAGATGTTCAAGATGCAGCTCAACCTGTTCCAGTGGATCGCCTCGAATCCATCAGGATGAAAGACGTTACCTTCCGTTACCCTACCTCTACTATTGACAATCTGTCACATGTGAGTCTGGAGCTCAAACGCGGAGAAACGCTAGGCGTCGTCGGTAGAACAGGCAGTGGGAAATCCACGCTGCTCAAACAGCTACTACATGAATATCCGACGGGTAGCGGTGATATTTTAATCTCCGGCATACGTCTGGAGGACATTGCAGTAGAACAACTACACAGCTGGATCGGCTACGTGCCGCAAGAGCAAATTTTGTTTTCCAAATCGGTGCGCGAGAACATTCAATTTGGAAAACCTCATGCAGATGACGACGACATTATGGAAGCTATCCGTACTGCTGCCTTCGACCAGGATTTAGGTACCCTGTCTGATGGGCTGGATACACTGGTCGGAGAAAAAGGTATTGCCCTGTCCGGCGGCCAGAAGCAGCGTGTTTCGCTGGCGCGTGCCTTTATCGGTGATCCGGATATTCTATTGCTCGACGATGCACTATCTGCAGTAGATGCCCGGACGGAAGCAAGGATTATTGACAATATTCGACGTAAGCGCTCGGGTAAAACAACCTTGATCTCCACCCACCGCCTCTCTGCTGTAGAACATGCAGACCGGATCGTCGTGCTGGAGCAAGGACGCATTATTGAGGAAGGGACCCACAGCGAGCTGCTTCAGGCTGACGGATGGTACCGACAACAGTATGTACGGCAACAAGTGGAATCTGATCTGACCTCAGGGGAGGTATCCTAATGAAACCCAATATCGGCAAAAGGCTATTTCAGTACGCGCTGACGAGCAAAGCAGGTTTTATCGCCGCTCTCATCGCTTTGGCTATCGGAGTAGCCGCCGAGCTGGCTGGTCCCTTCATCGCCAAAACGATGATCGACGACCATATGCTCGCTATTGAAAAACCATTTTATGAAACAACTAGTGTGGACGGAACTGTAAGCTATGCTGGAACCCACTTTAAGCGTGAAGATCGCTTTGAGTCCGGGGAGACTAAAGGTCGCGAAGCGAGGATTTTACAAGTTGGGAAATCTTTCGTATTTGTTGATGGCTCGGTTCAAGTGGCGGACGGTAACCGCTCCTTTACGAACGGAACGCTGACTGTGATACGCGGCTCCGACACCTTTCGCTATGAAGCTAAGGCTCTGACAGCTGATGAACTGTATAGCTTTTACAAACCGGAAATGCCCGGTATCTTTCAGCTGATTGGCTGGTATTGCTTCTTCCTGGTTATTTCCATTTTTGCTGAATTCGGCAAAACATACTGGCTGCAATCCTCGGCGAACAAGGTCATACAAAAGCTTCGGCTTGATCTCTACGCTCACATCCAGCGGCTGCCAGTTTACTTTTTTGATAACTTGCCTGCAGGCAAAGTCGTATCCCGTGTTACGAATGACACTGAGGCAGTCAAAGATTTGTTTGTGGCTGTGCTCTCCAATTTCACTTCAGGGATTGTGACAATGGCAGGAGTATATGTTGCACTCTTTTTGCTGGACTTCAGACTGGGTCTTATCTCTCTGTTTATTGTACCGTTACTGATCTTGTGGATTGTATTGTATCGCAAGGTCGCCACCCGCTATAATACGATCATTCGGTCCAGACTCAGTGAAATTAATGCGATTATCAATGAATCGATTCAAGGGATGTCCATTATTCGCGTGTTCCGCCACCAGAAACAAACGCAGCAAGAGTTTGAAGAACTGAATGATGACTATATGAAGCATCAGAATAAAATGCTGAATTTGAACGCTTTCACTTCGCACAATTTAGTCAACGTGTTGAGAAATCTCGCCTTTGCCGTCGTGTTGTGGTATTTCGGATCTGAGGCGCTCGGAACTACAGGTAGTGCTGTTTCACTAGGCGTATTGTATGCCTTCGTCGATGTGCTGGGTCGACTGTTCCAACCTATGACGGGTATGGTCAACCAACTCGCCGTACTGGATACTTCCATCGTATCCTCAGGACGCGTATTTGAGTTGATGGACGAAACTGGAGAGCCGGTGACGGACGGCACGATGCCGCGCTACAAAGGCCAGGTAGAGTTTAACGACGTTTCCTTTGCCTACAAAAAGGATGATGTACTTAAACATATTTCCTTTACAGCACAGCCCGGGCAAACAGTTGCCCTTGTCGGACATACCGGATCAGGCAAAAGTTCGATTATCAACCTGCTATTCCGGTTCTATGATCCGCAAAAAGGAACGATCACCATTGACGGAACGTCTGTCAAAGACATCCCTAAGCAATGGCTTCGCCATCATATGGGTATTGTTCTTCAAGATCCATATTTGTTTACAGGTACGGTAGCCTCTAATGTCAGTCTCGAAGACAGCCGAATCACGAGAGAACAGGTGAATAAAGCGCTGCATGACGTTGGAGCCGACAAATTGCTGGCCCATTTGCCGCAAGGATTCGATGAGCCTGTTATTGAAAAAGGCAGCACCTTATCAGCCGGGCAACGCCAGCTTATTTCCTTCGCTCGTGCACTAGCCTTTGATCCCGCAATTTTAATTCTGGATGAAGCTACTGCCAATATTGACACCGAAACGGAAGCGCTCATCCAATCCGCTCTTGAGGTGCTCAAGAAGGGACGTACGACCTTTATCATTGCTCACCGTTTGTCCACCATTCGCAGTGCGGACCAAATTTTGGTGCTGCATCGGGGAGAAATTGTTGAACGGGGTAGCCATGATGAACTTATGGCCCAAGGCGGGCGTTACTTCCAAATGTATCAGCTCCAGTCGGGAACAGTTGCAACAGAATCAGATCCAATCTCTGCTACGCCTCCTGCGCAAGATGACTTGCTTACTGGCAAAGTCAGCATTTAAAGCTTGAATAGCCCAATTGCTTAGGGCTAACGATGAACATTTGGCATGAAAAAACCAGCGAGCCTCTCCTACACATTGGAGGCTCGCTGGTTTATTTTTATATAAGACATATGGCTTGCAATTTTATTTAGCTACAGACGTGCCTGTTCCTGTGGGTGGAAACACTGTTCCATCTACTGCTTTGAGCGTAACCTTATACTTGCTGTCTACCAACGTACTTGTGTGGGTATCCGTAATGACCTGAATATTCATTTCCCCTGGCTTTGGACTAGTCAGCTTGTAGTAAATTACTGCATTCGTATCATCTACGTAGTCGATGTGATCCACTTCAATGCCGTAACCTGGATTAGGTGCCTGCAGACGGGTGATTGTCACTTTGTTCTGCTGGTCATTTGTCTTCTCTATGCTCATACTAATATTATTTTGTTGAACCGGATCTACAGGCTCAGCCGGATTTTCAGGAGTAGCTTCAACCGTTTTATGACTTTGTACAAATTCGGATGCGTTATAGACCATTTCTGCTGCCTCCATCCGCGTTACTTTACGATCCGGGTTAAAGTTGCTCTGTTCGTCCAATTTTGCAATTTTGGTCAACAGCAGGAATTGAACTGCTGCGTTTGATTCCTGATCTAATTTTTTGCCATCCGCTACATTAACTAACATACGGACAGTTGGATATTCACCCGTTGCACTCACTGCTTTATACAGAATATTCGCAAATTGTTCTCTTGTCATACGGGTGCTTGGATCAATATCTGGTGACAAAGGAATTTGGTGTTGGGCCGCAATCCGATAGGACTGAGCATACCATGCGGAAGCCGGAATGTTTGCAAAGGAACCCGTTGTGAAATCAGGCATTACCTGAAGATCCATCGCACGAACAACCAAATGTACTCCTTGTGCATAGGTGAGCGTTTGATCCGGTGCAAATTTATCCTTGGTTATTCCTTGGATAATTCCTTTATCCTGAAGTGAGTTTACGATCTTCTCCTGTTCAGCTCCCTTTATATCACGAAAAGCAGAAGCCGACGTAGCCACAGCCAATGAGCAGACGACAAGCAGGGCAACTGCCACGCTTTTATTTTTTTTCATGAGATACACCTCCATGTTTACTTTGCTTCTATACTTCCGACGCAATAAAAGCATCAAATGTTTCAAATATGCACAAATTGGTTGCAAAACAGTGCAATAGCTGCGATTAGTGTAACCCGTCTAACTCTTTTCTGCTCACTATCTTTATACATCCTCAAAAGTGCCTGTGACAGATTACCTTTTACAGTATCCCCTTGGAAGAACCGGATCTGGGTAGCAGTATCCCGCCGGCAAACCTCGCTCCCCTTTGTTCGCTTTGCTTACATCCGATTCGGTGCTTTCAGACCAAGAAGTTGCAGCGCGCATGCCAGAATATCCGCAGTTTGTTCCGCCAATTGAATACGCCAGCGTCCACCATCGACAATCCTTTCCTTGGCGTAAAAACGGTTGAACGCCTGGGCCGTATCCAGTGCAAATCTCGCAATAACCGAAGGCTCCAGTTGGCGAGCCGCACGTATCAGTTGTCCGTGATAACGATCCAACTGCTTAAGCAGCGCCCAACCTGCGTCACCAAACATTTCATCCGATATGTCATTCAAATCACGAGAATGGCTATCTTGGACAAGGGCGTTGTCGCTAGAATTAGTAGTAACATCAACATCGGCGCGAGCATGAGCTTTCTCCAGAAGGCTGCGTATGCGCGCATGAGTATACTGCACATAAGGCCCGGTCTCACCTTCAAAGGTCAGCGCCTCCTCCAACGAAAAATCCACTTCATTCAGCCGGTTGTTTTTTAAGTCACCAAAAATAATCGCCCCAATACCAACGTCCTCTGCTACTGCCTGTTGTTCCTGCAAATCGGGATTCTTCTGAGTAATGATGGCTTGAGCACGGGCTATAGCTTCATCCAGCACCTCTTCCAGTTTGACAACTTTTCCACGTCTTGTAGACATTTTCTTACCCGCAAACCGCATTAATCCAAACGGCACATGCTCACACTGCTCCGCCCATGCCTCTCCTGCATGTTTCAGCACCGCAAACACCTGCTGGAAATGCAGCTTCTGTTCCCCACCAACGACGTACAGAAGCCGATCAGCCTTCATCACTTCATGACGATAAATCGCTGTTGCCAGATCACGTGTCGGATAAATGGTAGTCCCATCCTTTTTTAGAATAAGACATGGCGGCAGTTCCTCGTCTTCCAGACGAACTACGAGCGCGCCATCACTTTCCTCCAGCAATCCCTTTGCTCTTAATTGAGCAACAACTGCCTGCATCTTATCATTGTAAAAACTTTCTCCCAGCACATGGTCAAATGTAATGTTCAGGCGCTGGTACATACGATCAAATTCACCCAGACTGACTTCAACAAAAAACTCCCATAGTTGTTGAGCCTCAGCATCCCCATGCTCCAAACGTCGGAACCACTCGCGGCCTTCATCTTCCAAAGTTGGATCATGCTCGGCCTCCTGATGAAAACGCACATACAGTTTCAGTGATTCACCAATCGGATCATGTTGTAGCTGCTCCTCATTTCCCCATCTTTTATAGGCCGCAATTTGCTTACCAAACTGTGTTCCCCAATCTCCAAGATGATTCACACTAATTGGGACATATCCGGTTTCACCAAGTATGCGATACAAGGCAGCACCAATAACAGTAGAGCGAAGATGACCAATACCAAACGGTTTGGCAATATTGGGCGAAGACATATCAATGACCACCCGCTGTCCGTGTCCGATATTGGGCCTGAGGAAATCAGCTTTGCTCAATTCAGCAAGCAGAAGCGGAATATGAACCGATCGATCCAATGTTATATTTACGTAGGCACCCGATGCTGAAGCAGTTAAACCTTCTTCATGGCTCACTAGCTCCGCTAATTCCATTGCAATGTGCTGTGGAGACTTTCGAAACTTTTTAGCCAGCACAAAACAGGGAAACGCTACATCTCCCCATTCAGGCTGCGGAGGCACCTCGAATAAAGATAAAATTTCTTTTTCCTCCAAGCCCGTATGGGCCAATATCGCTTGAGCAGCAATACTCACTAACATGATCTCTCTCCTTCTTTTTATAGAATCTAACAAAAAAAGCTCCCGCCTCTTGAAATAATTCAAGAGACGAGAACTTCAATATCCCCGCGGTACCACTCTTCGTAAATCGGTTGTGCAGCTAAAGCTAACTTACACAAATCGCGATTTCACTCCAATGACTAATAACGGTGTCTGCCGGGCTGATCTACTAGAAATTCTGCTCGTTGGATCAACCATCTCCCGGGTGCGCTTCACATCGGACCTCATACCGGCTTCCACCTCTTCCGGCTCGCTGTAATATACGGCTCCGCTGCTACTCTCCCGTTCCATGACGTTAATTCCAATTATTATACAAACCTATTCAGTAGAAAGCAACCTTTTATTTCCTCTTCAGGCACTAGTTCCATATATGTAATTACACTGCCACCAATTGGCGGCATGCCTGAACGCAACGACGGCAGGCTTCTGCACAATGTTTGCAATGATCATGGGAATGCTTGCTGCATTCAGCAGCACATACCTCACAGGCCTTGGCGCACAGCTCACAGATTTGCTCGGCAAAATCCGTTCCGCGCTGCAGCATTTGAGCAGCAAATCCGCATATTTCTGCACATTCCCTACTCACTCGAATACATTCACGCAGCATAGCTAAATCATATTCCTTCAAACTCGCTACGTAACATACATTGCAAGCGTTCATACATTCCAGGCAAGCATCCACGCATTGTTGGTATGAATGATTCATATTACATTACCTCCCAGTTGTTGACCCTGCTGTACTATTACCCGCTGATCCTTGAGTTTAATCATTTGATGTGCGCGCTTACAATAAAATAAAAACTAAACAATCCCGACTTATGTAAGGAAGTGTACTATATTCCAGTATGTAAGTGCAAGTATATTAATCACATGGATTTTTAGCCCCTGTTTCTGACTTGCATACACTCAGTCATTGCTCTATTGTAAAAAGTGTATGTCTAACCATCGATCAAGGAGTGAACATTTTAATGAATATGTCTTCCGTAGATGAGCATCGACAGGAATCCCCGCAACAGGTTAATTGCATGGTCGTGACTGTCTCGGACACACGTACCGTGGAAACAGATACCGGGGGACAACTGCTCATGGATCTACTAGAAACCAATGGATATAAGGTTGTTCGATATGTCATCGTCAAGGATGACTACGAAGGTATTCAGCAGTTAGTATCCGAAGCAGCGGCACAGAATGACATCGAGGCTGTACTTTTGACAGGCGGTACCGGTATTTCTCCACGTGATACTACATATGAAGCCGTCTCCTCTCTACTGGATAAGGAACTACCTGGCTTTGGGGAAATCTTCCGTTATTTAAGCTTTGCTGAGGACATTGGTTCAGCAGCTATATTAAGCCGGGCTGTAGCTGGTACTGTGGGTCGGACAGCTGTATTTTCTATGCCTGGCTCACGCGGAGCCGTTCGTTTGGCAATGGAACGCATTATTGTCCCTGAGCTACGACATGTGATGAGAGAAATTTATAAATAAGCTCCTATTTCCTACATGCCGCGACACAAAAAGGCACCCCATACATTCATGAGGTGCCTCTTCCAACTATTCTTTTTCTTCAACTTCGGGCTGCATATAGCTGTCGATCAGCTTTTGCTTCAGCTCCCATACCTTCTCGCTCAGATTTACACGATAAATTTCAGGGTTCAGCTTCCGCAAATATTCTGGCCAAAACAATTTCAACTGTGAAGTATGGTAGGCACGAATTTCATCCAGCTCAGGAAGCTCATATACCTTCTGTCCATTTAAAAAAATAGGCTCAAGCATTGGCACGGCTTCATAATTTTCTACATACTTCTTCATATACGGATGTAAAGGGTTAAACAGCTTCAGGCGCTTACCATTACGCGGACGCTCTTCATCCGGGAAAGAAATATAATCGGCTACAGCTCTCCCTTTCTTCTTATCCACAATGCGATATACATCCTTCTTGCCTGGTGTGGATACTTTTTCTGGGTTACCCGAGATCTTAATCGTCGGCAACATTTCGCCATCCACTTCACGCTCAACCAGCTTGTACACCCCGCCAAGCGAAGGTTGATCTGAAGCGGTAATAAGCTGTGTTCCTACACCCCATACATCAATACGTGCCCCTTGGGCTTTCAGGTTAAAAATCGTATTTTCGTCCAAATCATTGGAAGCTACAATTTGTACGTAATCTAAGCCTTCAGCATCGAGCATTTCCCGCGCCTGAATGGATAGATAAGCCAAGTCACCGCTATCCAGACGGATTGCATTCATACGCTTGCCCTGACTCTCCAGCATTTTTGCTGTCCGAATCGCATGAGGAACACCGCTTTCCAGCGTGTCAAAGGTGTCTACCAACAGTGTAACCTGGTCCGGTAAAACCTTCGCATACACGTCAAACGCCTCCTGCTCCGTCATAAAGGTCTGCACCCATGAATGGGCATGTGTCCCCTTCGTCGGGATTCCAAAATGCTCGCCTGCCAGCATATTAGAAGTCGCGTCAAAACCTGCCACATAAGCTGCCCGTGCTCCCCAAATCGCCGCATCTGCTTCCTGCGCACGCCGTGTCCCAAATTCGAGCAGTGTATCGTCACTTGCCACCTGCTTGATGCGCGACGCCTTTGTCGCAATGAGTGTCTGATAGTTCATAAAATTCAACAATGCCGTCTCGACAAGCTGCGTTTCCATAATCGTTCCTTCAACACGTACCAAAGGCTCGTTTGGAAAAACAAGTGCTCCTTCTTTCATCGAATGGACCGTTCCACCAAACTTAAACTGGCGAAGCGCCTCCATGAACATGGGATCGTATTTCTCCTCCTGTTCAGACAGGTAGCGAATGTCATCTTCTGTAAACCGCAAATTTGCAATATAATTCACAATACGTTCCAGACCAGCGAACACGGCGTATCCATTACCAAAAGGGAGTTTACGGAAATACGCCTCGAACACAGCTTTACGCTGATGACTTCCGTTCACCCAATGGGCGTACATCATATTAATCTGATATTTATCTGTATGTAATGCGAGGCTCGTTGACTGCATCGTAATCATCCTCTCTGACTGTCCCCAGGTTTGTGGTGCAGCGTACCGCCTCATCTGCCCAGATTCAGCAATATCCGGCTCCATTTTGTTATCGGACATTGGTGCACAATCGTTAAGTTATTTTACTTCTTCTGGCGTAAAACCGTATCCTCAGCCGACCGTACCGCGGCTCCAAGACTTCCTTCAAAATGACCCAAAGCCCAATCATGTCCAGCTTGATTAAAGCTCGCCACAGCGTCCTTGTATACAGTAATAGCAAAACCTTTGTTATAAGCATCTACAGCCGTATGCAGTACACATATATCTGTACACACACCAATCAGATGAACTTCCAGAATGCCACGTTCACGCAGCCTGAGCTCCAGATCTGTGCCCGCAAAAGCACTGTACCGTGTTTTATCCAACCAGTAGATAAGATCACTTTGTTGCTCATAGAGGCTACGAAGCTTGCCATACAAATGTCGTCCGTTGGTTCCACGTATATTATGTGGAGGAAACAGCTTGCTCTCCGGGTGATAAAGGTCGTTCTCCTCATGCAAATCCACAGCCATGACAACAAAGTGCCCTTGATCCACGTATGCCTGCGTAATTGCTGCGATCCGTTCATCCAACTCAATCGCAGGTTGTCCTACAGGCAAACTACCGTCCACAAAATCTTTCGTGTAATCAATAACAATTAGTGCCTGCATCGTACGGTCAGCTCCTTATCCTCAAAGTGAAATTGTACATTCTATGCGTAACCTATTACATTAGACGTTACGTGTAGATAGATAAACGCGGTACTCTGTCACTAAAACGGTACAACTGTGCCGGTCTTTGTGAATACTGGTTGGAACTGAGCGGTTTGCCGTTCTCATCACGCACCTCTTCCAGTATTCCCTGTCTGCTACGAGTCGATGTTATTTTGCGAATAAAGTTTGGCTCTTCGAAATCCGGTACGACACTCTGAATCACCTGATATAATTCACCCAGTGTAAAATGTAGCGGTAAAAACTGCTTGGCGATCGTCGTCTGAAGCATCTGCAACTGAATTTTGCGATAAGCATCTACTATGATATCCCGGTGATCGAATGCCAGCTCCAATTCCTCCAACGCTTCGCGGATCGTGAATAACCCGACCTCGGAAGCATCATCGGCCGCCTGACGCTGTTCCAACATCCATTCTTCTACCAGCGCAAAAAATGCATGTGATATGATCCACCCGCGCGGATCACGTCCCGGTCCACTATATACACCCAAATACTCCAGATGCCCGCCGTCCACACCTGTTTCCTCTAACAGCTCCCGCTTGGCAGCTCCATACATAGATTCATCTTCCTGACAAAACCCTCCAGGCAAAGCCCAGCGTCCCGCAAACGGCCAACTGCGGCGCTTGATGAGCATCACTTTCAGCTCCCGAATCGGCAATGTCTTTGTTACCGTCTTGCGCTCCCGCTTCGTTAAGGTAAACATAACGATATCCGCTGGAGCTCCATCCGGGGTGCGGTATTTCTTAATGTTGTACGACGCCTTTTGCGCCTCTTCGTTTATACGATTGCTATCCATTGGCATCACCATATTATATCGTTTTGATAAATTCATTATGACATAATAAAATTTTTTGTCAAGTGTCAGGCCTTGCCTGAATCACTTGCTTGTGTACGTAATACTCGGAAGGTTGCTGTAGATGTAGAACCGAGTGTGCCTTCACTATCTCTTACTTCCGCCTCAGTGGTTATAGTGCGACCTCCTTGATGAAGAATTCGCGCCCTAACCTCCAGTCGTCCTTGCCTCATGGCTGACAAGAAATGAACATTCAGGTTCGTCGTTACACATGGATCCATATTTCGTGAAGCCATACTGACCATCCCCATCGCCTGATCCATCAATGAAGTAAGTACACCCCCATGGACAATACCCATCACATTGGTATGCTCTTGTTTGGCCTCCAAAGCGATCTGTACCTCGTTTGCATCAGCTGCAATCAGCTCACACCCTAAATACTCCCAAAAAGTATTATTTTCTCCCTCTAGCATCTTACCCAACTTATCCATTCCCTTGCTTCCATCCCTTCGATGTTGTCCCATTTCTCTGATGTCTTATAAACACATACGATAGTAAATTGCTTTCGAAAAAAAGGCGTGGAAGCTACGCCTCCACACCATAGATTTCATTCTAATCACTGCAATTCGACGAGGAAGTGCTTTTTCCCTCTTCTACGTTCACCTTCTCAGCAACGGTATCACGGATCGCCATGATCACCATTTGCAGTAGCTCATTAATTTCCACCTGACTCTGCTGAAACTCCGTGACAATTGGAATACCGTCAAGATCTTCCTGTAGCTCCTGTAGCTCGGCCTCTATTTTGGCAATCATTTTTTGATTCTTCAAGGATTCAAATGCTACAATTTCCTTTTGCTTCTTTTTCATCGTTGCAATCAGTTGCTGGATGCGCCCATGATCCTGAATCTTTTCTTCTGCTTTCCGGAATACCTGCACTTCCTCACTGCTACCCAAAATACCTGCCAATTCTTTGGCTTTTGCCAATATCATTTCGCGATTGACCAAATGATCATGCTGGCGCGCCGCCGATGGAAGTTCTGTTTGTTGCAACCGCTCCTCTGTCATTGCCCATCGCTCCTTTTCTCACTTAGACGGCCTTGCACACAGCCCTTTACTCAGACCGCATGCAACCCGTTAGAAATTCTTTTATCCGTTAACCGCTACAGCCGTTTCAACCAGATCACCTTTGATGTAAAAGGTCATAGGTTCCGTAATTTTCACTTGAACAAAGGAACCAATCAGGTCCTTAGAACCCTCAAAATGTACAAGCTTATTGGAACGGGTCCGACCGGCAAGCACTTTGCTGTCATTTTTGCTCTCGCCCTCCACCAGCACTTCAACCACTTCGCCACGCAATCGACTATTAAAGCGAAGGCTGTTTTGGTTCACAGCAATGTTCAGACGCCGGAGACGCTCTTTTTTGACCGACATAGGCACATTATCTTCCATCGAAGCAGCTGGCGTACCTTCACGTGGTGAATAAATAAATGTGTAGGCAAAGTCATAGCCGACCTCGCGTACCAGAGATAGAGTATCTTCAAACTGCTCGTCTGTTTCACCAGGGAAACCTACGATGATATCTGTTGTCAGAGAAACATGCGGAACAGCTGCTTTAATCTTCGCGGCCAGTTCCAGAACACGCTCACGGGTATATTTTCGGTTCATTTTCTTCAATATATCCGTATTACCGGATTGAACAGGCAGATGGATATGCTCCACCAAATTGCCACCCTTACCAAGCACTTCAACCAAATGGTCATCAAAATCACGTGGATGTGATGTCGTAAAACGTACACGCGGGATATTGATTTTGCGCATATCATCCATCAGATCCCCGAATCTGTAATTCAAATCTTTCAAATCCTTGCCATAAGCGTTAACATTCTGCCCCAGTAAGGTAATTTCTTTAAAGCCTTGACGTGCCAAATCCCGTACCTCGGCGATAACATCCTCTGGGCGACGGCTTCTTTCCTTACCACGTGTAAAGGGAACTATGCAATAGGTGCAAAATTTATCACAACCGTACATAATGTTCACCCAAGCCCGCATACCCTCACGCTTCTTCGGCAAGTTTTCGATAATGTCGCCTTCCTTAGACCACACTTCGACCACCATTTCTTTGCTAAAGAGTGCTTCCTTGACGAGCTGAGGCAGACGATGAATATTATGGGTACCAAAAATCATATCAACAAAACCGTGTTTTTGCATAATCCGGTTAACGACATTCTCTTCTTGTGACATGCAGCCACACACCCCGAGCAGCAGTCCTGGCTTTTCTGTTTTGAGATGCTTGAGGTGACCCAGCTCGCCAAACACTTTATCCTCCGCATTTTCACGGATAGCACAAGTGTTCAGTAAAATGATGTCTGCTTCCTTCCGATCCTCAGTTGACTGATAACCCATTTGCTCCAGCAAGCCTTTTATGGTTTCGGAATCATGCTCGTTCATTTGGCAACCAAATGTGTATACGATATAATGCTTCCCCTCACCGATATGCTTGAGCTCATCCGGGACTGCGTTATCATACAATACTTGTACGTCCTCTTTACCGCGTTGCTTTTCTTTTCTATGGTTCGGCTCCGCCATAATGTTGATTTCACGTCCGCGAATACGGATCTTTTTGCTATGCTCATCTTCAGAAATAATCTTCGCATCCGAGAAATCAAAATATTTGGAGTAATCTTTTGTTTTCTTTTCCATTCCTTAGTCACTCCTTACACCATCTATTTCACGAGCTAATTTGTAATTTTACTGTATTTTTAGGCATGGGTAAATTTATTTAAGTTCTAAATAGCCTTTAAAAAAGGCATTACACTAAATTATAGCATGATTTATAGGCCATCGCCATAGATCATCCGCAGATACCATGGAGTGCAATGTGAACTCATGTTATTTTTGTACATAAGTCAAGCATTCGTGAATTCTATAGTATGTAAAAAGCCCGATTCTTTTGCAAGAATCGGACTCTTTAAGCCTTCCGGCATTTAAATACGTGTATATTAGTCTACGATTTCAGCGTTGTCACCGTTTTTCACACCGGCTCCGTTCGCTTCATCTGTATCAATGTGCATATCCAAAGCAAAAGAATCGGACACACGTGCAAGAACATTTTCAAATACAAGGCCACGTTCGCCGCCGACACGTACTTTCAGCAACTGCTTGTCCTTAATGTCCCATTTAGCTGCATCAGATGTATGGAAATGAATATGGCGGGCTGCTACAATCACGCCTTCTTGCAGTTCCACTTCACCAGCTGGTCCTTTTACCGTGATTCCTGGTGTACCATCAATGCTACCAGATTCGCGTACAGGTGCTTTTACACCAATAGCAAAGGAATCAGTGCGAGAGATTTCCAATTGGGAAGCGGGACGAGCAGGTCCCAAAATGCGAACCTTATCAAATTGGCCCTTAGAACCAATTACAGCTACCGTTTCATTTGCGGCAAATTGTCCTGGTTGGGACAAAGGTTTAAATTCAGTTAATTGATAGCCTGCTCCGAACAAAATTTCAATATGCTCTTGAGTCAGGTGAATATGACGGGCGGAAACGCCGACAGGTACGATTTTACTCATCGTGTGGTCACTCCTTTTTCTCTATACAATACTTTACACATCCATGCTATTATACTCCTATTTTGCCAAGAAAGAAAAGGAGAGCGCATAAAGTTCCCTTTTTCGCCCCAATCAGCG
Source organism: Paenibacillus sp. Lou8.1 (assembly GCF_024213565.1). Classification (NCBI taxonomy): domain Bacteria; kingdom Bacillati; phylum Bacillota; class Bacilli; order Caryophanales; family Paenibacillaceae; genus Paenibacillus; species Paenibacillus sp. Lou8.1. The sequence goes on along the minus strand of NZ_JANAVN010000001.1, from coordinate 545,938 downwards.
TTAAATATCCTCCAATAAAGTCGGATCAAACCGTCGTTTTAGCGAACAGGAGAAAGAAAAGCATGATTTCAGCTACGATGAGATGAGGGGGAACGACAATAAATATATTAAGGATAAAAAGGACACAGAGTATTCCAGTCAAGAAAAAAATGACTCTGAGACGAGGTTTAAGATGACTTAATCGGTACTGATGAAATACCAGCAAAGCCGACAAAAAGTAAATAAAAACAGAAGCAAAGGTAAAGCAAAGCACAAAGATATAGTCTACTTGTCCCAAAAACAAGAGCTGAATCGAAGCAGCTAGCATGCTAAGGGAAAGATAAATAAACAAATGACCATAAATAACAGTCTGGCCTGCTGATTTTTTTGATTTATCTACGCGCTTCTCCATATTCTCAAAATATTGCCACCAGATTGTGATGACTAATACAAAAGCCAAAGCAGCAAATACAACAGAAGAAACCGTAAAATGATCGGATTGTAAAACAGAAAGCATACTTATTACAGATTCGCCAAGCAGAATTAACGTGAACTGTGCAAAGCGTTCTAAAAGATGCTCCGTATGGATTGGTGTGATCACCAACTTTTTACGGCCAATCAAAGGAACGAGGATATCAATAGCTATACCGGTATATAAAATCAAATATCGAACCCAAGAATCAAAGAAGAGGGAGAAACTAGAGATGACTATTCCAATCCAAAAATAGGTACCAAAAAAACGAGCTGTTTCCTGTTTATGAGCCGTTTCTTTGGGTGCCGAAAGTAAATATTGAACGGCAGTCAAACCTCTTAACCCAATATAGCCAACAAAAAAAGATACATAATACGCATCAAAATCTATATTAAGGCTGGCGGTCATGATCAACACGAAAAACAATTGCAGGATCATAAAAATTCGATGCGTTATACTGTCTTGCCCAAAACGATTGTTGTAGACCGTTTGCCCCACCCAAGCCCACCATATTGGGATAAAAATCATAATAAACTTTTCCATATGTTCCCACGAAATACTACCATGCTCAACATGTAGTAAAACATGAGTGGCCTTAGAGACAGCAGCTACGAACAATAAGTCATAAAAGAGCTCAAGCCAAGTAACCTTCTTTATTAACATTGTGTAATGGAGCCCCCTCTGATATGGCGGTGCAGCATGGTGTCCCGTCAGTCTTGCTCCAACGTCTGCCGTATTTATGCTTATTTTAGCACCATGAAATTCTAAGATGCTCCAATTATTTCGTAATCGTTCTCACTTTGTCAAGGTATTCGCAGCCAATAATAACTCCTAGTAAATAGCTATTTAAGAAGACATTTTGGAAGGCAAATTCGTTTGCAGGTATTCCAGCGCATGTCCTCCCAGCCATCCCTTGACTAGCTCCTCAGGGTAATGCTTCAGCAGCAGTTCTGCAAAAACCGGATATTTACCCGAGTGCTCCAGCCCTTGCACATGGTGCTCGATACCGTCAAAATCAGACCCAAACATCAAATGCCTTTCCCCGCCTAATGAACAAATATGCTCAATGTGCGGTAGCAGATCCTCAGCGGTTACCGTACCCTGCTCTTTGAGAAACATCGTGACGAAGGTCAAACCAATCCGTCCGTTACGAGCGATCAGTGCACGAATCTGTTCATCCCGTAGATTACGGGGATGAGCACATCTCGCAAAGGCATTCGAATGCGAGGCGATGGGTGGTAGAGCAGCCTCCTCCAACACCTCCCAGAAGCCCTGTACGGACAAATGCGACACATCTAGCAGCAGTCCCAGGTCATTACAGCGATTGACCAAATCACGCCCCTTGCTAGTCAGCCCGCCTCCTCTATGTTCCATAATGCCGTCAGCCGCCCAGTTCGCATAATTCCATGTCAGCCCAATCAATCGTATTCCCATTGCATAGCACAATTCTGCATAAAACGGGCTCCCTTCCAGCGCATCTACCCCCTCCAGTGAGAGCAAAGCCCAAGGTGCCCATGTATGATCCGTCCCCTTACCATCCACATACGTTAACTTTTCCGTGCGCTTCTCTTCTCCTACCTGTTTTACTTGCTCCATCTGATGCACACACATTGCCAAGTCTTCCTTCCACAGCAATGGTCTCAACCCACCTGAGATAGAGGTAACATGCTGCCTGAACAGTTCAATTTGACGAACCACATGCTCAAATCTTGGCATGCCCAATACCTGTGAAATATATATAGCAAACGTTTGCAACCGCACGTTACCTTCTAGCAAACGTTCTTTTGTGACATCAAGCGATGGATGACTGAAATCGATCTGCGCATCGAGCTGCATTTTACATAACACATCACAATGAAAGTCAACAACAGGCCAATTCACTTTTAGCTTATCATTCATGCATCTTACCTCCATTTATAGATTGAAGCACTACAAATTTATTTTAAAAAATCATAGTAACAGACTCACAATGCAAAAAAAGCCCGTTTACAAATCGTAAACAGGCTCAGGCAACTTACATTTATTATCTTGGTTCTACAATCAATTTGATCGCAGTCCGATCTTCTCCATCAATAACAATGTCTGTAAAAGCAGGAATACAAATCAAATCCACTCCGCTTGGTGCGACAAATCCCCGGGCAATGGCTACCGCTTTAATGGCTTGGTTTAGTGCACCCGCTCCAATCGCCTGTAATTCTGCATTTCCGCGTTCACGCAGTACTCCTGCGAGTGCGCCTGCAACTGAATTGGGATTGGATTTTGCTGATACTTTTAATACATCCATAGTAAGTACCTCCCCTGGGAATGATGATGGTTTGATTCCACTATTAGATGTTATTCGAGGGTCAGCAAATAATTCCTGCTTTTTGGTGACAGTTTTCCTTATTCTTTCCTTAAGTAGCTCACAAAAAAGTTAATCCATCCGCCATTCATCTTCTTTAAGTCTGATTTTCTGAATTTTGCGGGCTTTTCCATCACTGTCATTCAGTTCTACGCTGATGGCATGAAAGTGCCATTTGCCCATGTCCACTTGAAAACGTACCGGAAGCTGGGTCTGGAATTTCTGTAACACAGCCTCTTTCTGCATCCCAAGCACTCCCTCATAAGGACCTACCATTCCCGCATCTGTCTGATACGCAGTTCCTTGTGGCAAAATCGTATCGTCATTACTCTGTACATGTGTGTGCGTACCTACCACGATTGAAGCACGTCCATCCAAATGCCAACCCATAGCGATTTTTTCCGAGGTTGCTTCGGCGTGAAAATCAACTAGGATATGCTTATGTTTTTTCCGTAGTTCATCGACAATTTCATCTGCTGCACGGAATGGACAGTCAATAGCTGGCAAAAAGGTTCTACCTTGCAGATTAACAATAGCCAGCTCTTTACCTCCACCTTTTACAACGGTATACCCCCGGCCTGGTGTTCCTGGTGGAAAGTTAGCCGGGCGGATGATCCGTGGCTCATCATCTATAAAATCAAATATTTCCTTATTGTCCCAAGTATGATTTCCCATCGTAATCCCATGAACGCCCCAATCAAAAAATTCTCTGGCGATGGCTGGGGTAATTCCTCTTCCCGAAGCCGCATTTTCTCCGTTCACGATAATAACATGCGGGTTGTATTTTGATTTTAGCGAAGGGAGATTCTCCCTCAATGCCTTTCTGCCTACACTGCCGACGATGTCTCCAATAAATAATACGTTGATAGAAAGCCCTCCCTAGTCTGCCTTACATAATGAAAAGTGGCCCTACAAGCAGCGGCCACTTTTCATTGAAATGCTTTTATTTTGCGTATTCTACCGCACGGGTCTCGCGTATAACGGTAACCTTGATATGTCCCGGGTAGTCCAGTTCATTCTCAATCGTTTTCGTAATATCGCGGGCCAGTCGGAATGCTTCCGCATCATCAATTTTCTCTGGCTGTACCATGACACGAACTTCGCGTCCGGCTTGAATCGCGTATGATTTTTCAACGCCTTCAAAAGATTCGGAGATGCGTTCCAGCTTCTCAAGACGACGGATGTACGTCTCTAGCGTTTCACGCCGCGCTCCCGGTCTTGCTGCTGACAGGGCATCTGCCGCCCCAACCAGCATGGCGATCACTGAAGTCGCTTCGCAGTCGCCGTGATGTGAAGCAATGCTGTTGATGACGACCGGGTGTTCCTTGTACTTCTTCGCCAGTTCCACGCCAATTTCAACGTGCGATCCTTCCACTTCGTGATCCAGCGCCTTCCCGATGTCATGCAGCAATCCTGCCCGTCTTGCCAGTACAACGTCTTCGCCCAGTTCCCCGGCCATCAGACCTGTCAAGTATGCAACTTCCATCGAGTGCTTCAATACGTTCTGTCCGTAACTCGTACGGAACTTGAGACGTCCCAGGATCTTGATCAAATCCGGATGCAAGCTATGCACGCCCACCTCAAAGGTGGCCTGCTCACCATACTCACGGATTCGTTCGTCCACCTCTTTACGGGATTTTTCCACCATCTCTTCAATACGAGCCGGATGTATCCGTCCGTCCGCTACGAGCTTTTCAAGCGCAGTACGCGCAATCTCTCTACGAATCGGATCAAATCCGGACAAAATAACAGCTTCCGGCGTATCATCAATAATGAGGTCGATTCCTGTAAGGGTTTCAAGTGCACGGATATTACGGCCTTCGCGCCCGATAATCCGGCCTTTCATTTCTTCGTTCGGCAATGTGACAACAGAAACCGTCGTTTCTGCTACATGATCTGCCGCACAGCGTTGGATGGCCAGTGTGATGATTTCACGAGACTTTTTGTCCGCTTCTTCTTTGGCCTGCTGTTCAATTTCTTTAATCATCTGAGCTGTTTCATGACGAACTTCCTGCTCTACGTTGGTCAGAATAATACTTCTTGCATCCTCCATCGTCAGATTGGAAATACGTTCCAACTCAGTTACCTGACTCTTGTAAATCAAATCAATTTGCTGCTGGGTTTCATCGATTCGTTTCTCTTTGTTGGCCACTTGTTCTTCTTTGCGTTCCAGCGATTCCAATTTTTTATCCAGCGATTCTTCTTTTTGCAGCAATCTTCGTTCCTGTCGTTGAATTTCATTGCGACGTTCACGAGTTTCTTTTTCAGCTTCGGCACGAATGCGGTGGATTTCATCTTTCGCTTCCAATACCGTTTCCTTCTTCAGCGCTTCTGCCTCTTTTTTCGCGTTCTCCACGATTTGCGCGGCAGCTTCTTCCGCACTGGAGATCTTAGCTTCTGCAATAGATTTGCGAATAAAATAACCAATCCCGAACCCAAAGAATAACGCGGCTACAGCAACGAGAACGAACCAGATCGCAGTCATCATACTGTTCACCTCCCCGTTGGTTCCTCCAAGGCATTCCTTGGGACTTTTTGCAATTGTCACATTTACTTTGATCGTCAAACTAAGACAACGACACAAGGTCGTTTCATTTCATATGCACATGCTTTCACATGTACAATTCCGCCTGGCATAGCGGCATCACTTGTTATTTGGCGATGAGAACTCACCCGTGGATTCCGCTTTTTTGGAAGGAAAAAGGGCGTTCCACAAGTATCGTTTCATATATATTTTATTATTTGACAAATGGCATTGTCAAGGGAATGCAAACATTAGTAGACTACCATGCAGCTTTCCCTGTAATAACTAGCTCATCCTATCCGTTCATACTAGCCAAAGGTTCAGCAGCCGTTTGGCAACTATTCCTCCCACTGCAACAATTCCTCGTCATCTGAAGCAACGTCATGCTCGGCCGCAGTGAGATGATTGACCACTCGGCGTGTCATATCCCCCGAATATCCTCGTCTCATGAGAAAAGGGTAGGTTTTCCTTTTTTTCTCCATTATATCACCACGTATCTGATTCCATTTCTTACGTCCGACCGTCAAAGCGCTCTCCCACTCCTCATTATCGGTGATCTCACCTAACGCTTCGCCAATAGAGGCTTTAGAGATGCCCTTCTGACGAAGTTCTTGCCTAACCCACATCTTACCCTTACGTTGGCTAGTTATGCGCTGCCTTGCCCATTGGCGGGCGTATAAATCATCATCTACGAGTTGTTCCCTTTGCAGTCGAACCATTACTTCGTCAATAACAGACTGATCCAGTTCTTTTTGTAACAAACGTTGGGCAATTTCCTGACGTGTGCGAGGCTTTCGCCCCAAATAGCGAAGCGCAAGTACATAAGCCTGTTGCTTTTCATCTGCCAGAACGATATCTTCCAGTTCTTTTTTATCAAATGACGTTCCTTTGAACATATTGTACTTGATCATTACATCTTCTAATACAGACAGCGAATACGGACCAAAATGAATGATATACCTTCCACGTTTGCGTCCCTGTCCCTGCTCTACCCTAGTAATCATCAATTCCTCATGATCCGGAAAAAGAGAAATCCCTTGTTGCTTATTTGCTTCCGAAGTGTATTCATCTTCATCGTCCAACTGCAATATATTTCCCTCACTTTGAAATTCACGAAAGCAGCCTTTGAACACCTGCTACGCAAAGTTAGATTCCGCTGACAAAGCAGATTTTAGTTGATGCAAAAATGCCCTGCACAACTGTGCAGGGCATCAGAATCATGCTATTCAAACGGACGGTGCCATAACCCTGGCCCCAGTTCACAAACCAGGATTCACCAAGCTTTATTCAAGCTCCAACAATTCCTGTTCTTCCTTCGCTTGCTGTGCCAACTCTTCTTCTGTAGGCGGAGCAACCGTCGTAATCAAATTGCTGGCCACCCGAATTTTTTGTTCGATCGTACTAGCAATATTCGGATTTTCCTTCAAAAATTGTTTAGCATTCTCACGTCCCTGACCAAGGCGCTCACCTTCGTAGGAATACCAGGCTCCGCTCTTGTCGACAATGTCATGCTCCGTACCGATATCGATCAAGCTACCTTCTTTGGAAATACCCTCACCGTACATAATATCCACCTCAGCCTGACGGAAAGGAGGGGCAACTTTGTTCTTCACGACTTTAATACGTGTGCGGTTACCCACAATGTCGTTACCCATTTTCAAACTTTCAATACGACGAACATCCAAACGTACCGTAGAGTAAAACTTCAAGGCACGTCCACCTGGTGTTGTTTCAGGGTTACCGAACATAACACCTACTTTTTCACGTAGCTGGTTAATAAAAATAGCAATGGTTTTCGACTTATTAATAGCTCCAGAAAGCTTACGCAATGCCTGAGACATCAAACGTGCTTGAAGACCAACGTGGGAATCTCCCATTTCGCCTTCAATCTCTGCCTTGGGCACAAGTGCCGCTACGGAGTCAACAACTACAATGTCTACTGCTCCACTACGTACAAGGGCTTCGGCAATCTCAAGCGCCTGCTCTCCTGTATCTGGTTGCGATAGTAACAACTCATCAATATTGACACCCAGCTTGCTTGCATACGACGGATCAAGCGCATGCTCGGCGTCGATAAAGGCGGCTTGTCCGCCTGTTTTTTGCACCTCTGCGATAGCGTGAAGAGCTACTGTCGTTTTACCGGATGATTCCGGTCCGTATATTTCAATAACCCGGCCTCTTGGAAAGCCGCCCGTTCCTAACGCAATATCCAAAGCAATCGAACCACTGGGGATCGTTTCCACTTGCATATGGGTAGACTCACCCAACTTCATAATGGAACCTTTACCAAATTGCTTTTCTATTTGACGGAGCGCCATATCCAGCGCAGCACGACGATCTGACAATAAACTCACATCCTTCATTGTTTGTACTTTAATAATACCTTGTTTTGACACGCTTGCCAAGCATTTTTTCGAACATACATTCGTTTTTTTTATTCGTACAACTCTCTTCTATAATTACACCTGTCTCTTAAAACAAAAAAAGAACCGCTGGCAAAAGGCTTTGCAACGGTTCTTCCGATAAGATGATTATACCATGAATATCTATCTAAAACAACTCTACGAGTCACACTGTACATAGATGTTTAAGAGAGTTTCTCGTTCTCTACCAGCCTGCGCCACAATCTGTACAGGATTGCTTTAACTGATCGCAGTCGGATTGTTTCACGGTTGCCACTCAGTCTCAGTTCATGTACTTCCGTTTCCTTGTCGCGTTCAGCAATGCCAATATACACTAGACCGACTGGCTTCCGTTCGGAATACCCAGGCCCAGCTACACCAGTAACTGAAAGTCCAAAATCGCTATCCATGATCATTCTCGCCTGCTCTGCAAGCACAAGGGCTACTTCCTTACTCACTGCGCCTGGCGCATGGTCCCCTTCCAAATAATCATAAGGCACGTTGAGTAACTTCATCTTCATTTCATTGGAATAGCACACGATGCCACCTTGAAACATAGCAGCACTGCCAGGTATAGAAGTAATTTGTTCCATCAGCATTCCACCTGTACAGCTTTCTGCCGCACTCACAGTGAGTTCGCGTTTGGCCATTAGATCTACGATAACCTTCTCCAGCGCAACATCCTCGCTTGCATACATATACTCCGGAAGACGCTGCTGAATTTCTACTTCCGTAGCTGTCAGCTTAATTAATGCTTCACTTTCGCTGGCCGCCTTGGTGGATATACGGATCGTGACTTCCCCTTCCTTGGCATAAGGAGCAATCGTAGGATCTGTCTGGGATTGGATCAGATCTAACAAATGGGTTTCAAGAGCTGACTCACCGATCCCTGCAAATTTTAGCATTTTCGAATAAATTGGCATTTCCTCACCGCTCAATGCCTGCTGAAGCAACCAAGGTTTCGCATGGTTTGCAAACATGGGTTTGAGTTCCTTAGGCGGTCCAGGCAAAACTACATAAAATTTACCGTCCTGTGCAATCGCGTCGCCCACAGCTAGCCCTGTCTCATTTTCAAGCGGAGTAGCACCTTCAATAGAAAGCGCCTGCCGGCGGTTATTCTCGGTCATTTCTACCCCACGGTTACGGAAAAATTGATCTAGCTTGTCCATTGCAAGACGATCTATGTGCAATTTCCGCCCCAATACAGCCGCTATCGCCTCTTTCGTCAAATCATCCTGAGTCGGCCCCAGACCGCCGGAAAACAAAATAATATCCGCACGCTTCTGAGCAATTCTTATCGCTTCCTGAAGCCGATTTATGTTATCGCCAACCACAGTCTGAAAATATACATCGATTCCAATTGTAGCCAGCTCTTGTGACAAATATTGAGCATTTGTATTCACTATTTGTCCGAGCAATAACTCTGTTCCTACTGCAATTATTTCAGCTTTCATCAATTCTTCCTCCTGTACTGCGAATATGATGGGAATTATATAAAGAAACAGCAATAAGTTTAGTCCCTATTGCTGTTTCCATAAAATTTATCCTGTTAAACTTTGGAGGAGCTCAGCAAATGGATATTTTTCACGAAATAATCAATACCCGAATAAATGGTGATCAACACTGCTGCCCATATCGCTATTAAATCAAACGGTATACCAAGAAAAACAAACGGGAAATTATTAATGAGCAGCGCTACAATAGCAACGATCTGGATGATCGTCTTTAATTTGCCCCAATTGCTTGCAGCAACCACAGACCCATCCAGTAAGGCAATCTGACGCAGCCCCGTAACCGCAAACTCACGGCTAACAATCACAACGACAATCCATGAATCAATTTTCCCCATTTCTACCAAGGAAACCAAAATAGCGGTTACCAAAAGCTTATCAGCAAGGGGGTCCAACAGCTTGCCCAAATTGGTGACCATATTATTTTTACGTGCCAAATATCCGTCAAGACCATCCGTGCTGGCTGCTACAAGGAAAATGATAGCCGCAATCAGCTGATTATACGGCAGCTTGAAAGCTCCGATCTCAATCGGCGGCGGATAAAAATCAAAGTCCACCAGCAAAGCCAGCATCATCACCGGGATAAGGCAAATCCGCGTTATTGTAATTCTGTTGGGTAAATTCACAACACACTCTCCCCTGATTATCGTACTTGATTACAAATGGCAGTTTTCGGATTAAATTCAATCCTATGTAAATCGCTTTCGACGAGCGCTATACACCTGAATTGTCTGCATTTTCGTTACAAGTATAATATGGCGCAAAACGCATGTCAAAATAACCTGCCGCAAATCAAGCAACGTTTTTTCCTACAAAATATATGAGGGAAAACGGCTTTATTTCATGTTTGTAAATTGAAGCTCCAATGGCAAATCAGCTTTACGTAGCAATTGAATGATCGCCTGTAAATCATCCCTGTTTTTTCCAGTCACTCGGATTTGATCACCTTGAATCTGACTTTTGACTTTTAGCTTGGAGTCCCGAATAAGAATATTAATTTTCTTGGCATTATCCTGATCAATTCCCTGCTTAAGCGAAAGACGCTGACGCACTGAACCTAGAGAAGCGGGTTCCAATTTGCCATACTCCACATTTTTAAGGGACAGACCTCGTTTGGCCATTTTAGATTGCAAAATATCAATCACCGCATTCAGCTTGTACTCGTCTTCCGATGCAATCGTAAGAGCTTCTTTCTCAAGCTTGAGGCTACTTTTGCTATCCTTGAAATCAAATCGAGTTTCAATTTCACGCTCCGTCTGATGAACCGCATTTGTTAACTCCTGCATATCCATTTTGGAGACGATATCAAATGAATTTTCTGAAGCCATCGTTTCACTTTCCTTTCCACAACAAAGTTCAATATCTAATTATAGGCTAGTCATTTACAAAAATCCAATAATCCGTTGACTAAAAAGGCGTTCTTGCCAGTTTTCCTGACAAAAACGCCTTTATTTCAATTACGGTCAAAATATCTAATTATGGCTTCGTGTTGGAGTTCGGAACATATCCAAAAGTCCAAGCACAATGTGAGCAAGACCAAAGCCCAGTATGCCATAGCCCCATGCATTCGGTGTCAGATAATAGCCCAGTAAACTGACAATGATACCGAGCCCAGTCACAATCCAGCTGACGGTCATAACGTATACACCTCACTTTTCGGAAAATGAAATGACTGCCTTTCCAGGAATTACAGTCATTAGTATTTCCTTGCACCAAGGCGTTTATTCACCATCAGTAGTTGTAGAATCTGTACCACTTTGTGTTGAATCCGTACTGCTACCTGTCGAAGAATCTACAGGTGAGCCCGTTACCCCTGCACTCGTTCCGGTCGTGGAAGCTTCTCCTTGCTGTATAAGTACACGAGTAGTCGATTTATTATCTGTTATCGGTTGACCTGCTACGGAAATATCTGTGGCAGAAGACCGTCCTGATTTGATATATAAACCTTCCGGACCAATATCGAAAGACATGGCATCTCCACTTTTAGTCATACCGTAGCTCAGCTTTTCTCCACGGGAATTTTGTCCCTTGTACACTTCAAGCCAGCTTTCACCCGTAGCTTTAATATCAACCTTGGCTGTGGCTCCCGTTGCACTGGAAACTTTGAAAATCGTCGTCTTGCCTTGCTTGCCGTCCTGTGCCACAGTTACACCTTGTTGTGGTGTAGTCGTATCCGGCTGCTGTCCAGTATCTGGAGTAGTAGCATCCGTATTCCCCGTACCATCTGGCTGAGTTTGTCCGGTTTGCCCCGCATCAGGAGTCTTCCCACCAGCACCATTTGGAGCCGTCGTTTGACCATTGTTCGGCTGTGTCGTAGTGGTATCAGGAGTAGACGTGCTTGGCGTTGTACTTGGTGTTGTAATCGGCGTTGTGTTTTCTGCTGTTTTTGGAGTTGAATGGTTGTTGCTCACCCAATAAGCATAAATAACCCCAACAATGAGAACTAGAAAAAGCCACATTAACGCTGTAGGCAACCATTTAAGATTACCAATCGTGGCGGGACGGCTGGAGCGTTTCTGTGTAACAGGCTCCATGACTGCTTCCGGCTCAGGTTCAGGCACATTGCTTTGATGCCCTTCCAGAATCTCATCAGGGTTCAACCCGACCGTTTCAGCGTATGTTTTAATAAAAGCTCTGACATAAAAGCTTCCCGGCAGCACTTTGTAATCGCCCGTCTCAATGGCTTCCAGATAACGTTTGCGTATCTTCGTCATTTCCTGAACATCGTCAAGGCTCAATCCTTTTTGCAGCCGGGCCTCCTTTAATTGCTGACCCAGTTCTGACATGTCATCATCTCCTTGTATAATTACGCTTATTTAAAGATCTTCTGTATAACTGGCTGTAAAGGTATCATAAATAATTTCCTCAGCCGGATTATTGCGAAGTTCAATAATGATATTGAAATCGTCAAAGCTGTATCCTGATTCACGTACAAATACATCAGGATGCTCAATCACTTTAGTACTTGGCATGCTCATGATTTCCTGAAGCAGGTGATAATGTCTTTCATTTGACCGAATTGTACTCACAATACCATCAATAATAAACACATTGTTTGGGTTCATTTCTTCTTCAGAGAGCTGACTGCGCACCGTCTGTCGTAGTAACGTTGAAGACACAAAAGTCCAACGCTTCATTGCGCATACACTACTGGCAATAATGGATTCCGTTTTGCCCACACGCGGCATCCCGCGAAGACCGATCACCTGATTGCCGTCCCTCTTTAATACTTCACCCAAAAAATCGACCAGCAACCCAAGCTCATCGCGTGTAAAGCGAAATGTTTTACGATCATCTGAATCCCGATCGATGTAACGGCCGTGTCTTACTGCCAATATATCAACCAGTCTCGGAGCACGTAAGGCCGTGACTGTAATGTTGCTCGCTTTTTTTAACGTGTCTCCGAGAATGCGTATTTTCTCGTCATCGTCCGTTTCAAGCAACATCCCCCGTCTTTCGCCTTCAACACCGTTGATTGTCAGTATATTAACCCCCAGAATACCAAGCATGGAAGCAATGTCTCCCAGCAGTCCGGGTCGATTTTTATGTATCTTGTACTCCATGTACCACTGTTTCGTTTCTTCCGTCACGTTAGCACCTCATTCACATTCAAACCGTCAACAACTCCAAATCAAAGCATTATTGTATCATAAAATAACATCTTTCGACAAAACCAATTATTGAAATTCGATAGGCTACATTGTGTTGTAAGCCTCAATCACGTTTATGATATATAAATTACAATGGAATTACAAGAACAGCTCTGTAACCATTACAGAAAAGCCCCCAAAAGGGAGCTTTTCATGTTGGTTCCTACTTATGCGTTGCTCTTAGCCAATTTAACCATTAGCCGGGCGATGGTGTGACGCTCGTCCTCATCGGCAACTCCCCACAGTTCTTTCAGTGCGCGGTTGGAGTGGTTGGCTGGATCGACCTTCTCATCCAGAAAATCACCGATTTCATAAGCAAGCTCTGAAATGGTATCTTGGCTGATTCCCAGCTTCTCCGCTTGCTCTACACGCTGACCAAGGAACTTTTTCCAAACATCAAAATTCTGAACAACTGTTGACATACTTAAATCCTCCTTAGATGATTCAGATTTAAAATCAACAGTTATAATATGCTCTTCTCAGACGCTTACTATACTGGTGGATTCCTCCAAGCGCTGCTATCCCTTAAGTCACCCATCCTCCATTAGGACTTATGACCTGGCCATTAATATAACCTGACTCAGGAAGCGCAAGAAAATAAACCAGGGACGATATTTCATCAGGTCGAGCCAAACGTCCGGCAGGAATTTCTTCTTCCAAACTGGTAATTTCGCCTTTATCCAAATGATCCAGCATCGACGTATCCACTGCACCTGGAGCTACAGCATTCACTGTCACCCCGGAAGGTGCTACCTCTTGAGCCAGCGCTTTAGTGAAAGCGTTAATGCCTCCCTTGGTGGTGGAATACAACACCTCGCACGATGCGCCACATATCCCCCACACGGAGGAAACATTCACAATGCGGCCATAGCGTTGGGAAATCATATGTGGCATAAAAACCTGCGTGCACAGAAAGGTTCCCTTAACATTGACGGCCATCACTTCGTCCCATTCCTCTTCCGAAACATCTGTCAACAGCCCATAATGAGATAATCCGGCGTTGTTCACAAGAATATCCGGCTTCATCCCGTGATTATCCAGCTTTTCCCGCATGCGTTCGATCTGCTCCTTGCTCCGCAGATCCGCTGACACGGTCATTACCTTGCCTGAATAAGCCATGCAACGACGGGCAACTTCATTTGCTTTTTCATGGGACTTCATGTAGTGAATGACAACATTCATCCCTACAGCTGCAAAACGCTCAGCAATAGCCGCACCAATTCCGCCACTGGCTCCTGTAATCAGCACGGTTGTATCGCCAATCGCTTTTAATTCTCCGCCCTCGGTGGTCATTGTTTCCCTCTCCCTGGACATTACGGACTCACCACTAGTGATATTGCGAGTTGATCCCACTGGATATGGTCTTTTAGACGGCGATTTACATCCTCAAGCGTGATACTTTCATAAATAGGGAGCAGTTGGAAAAAATCGCTGCCCCGGAAGCGATGTCTTGTAAATTCATGTGCAATATTTTCTGGTGAATTGAGTGTACGCAGATAACCACCGATTTTCTTTTTGCGTGCCCGTTCAAAATGTTCTGCCGCAAAGCCCTGCTTCTGAATGGACTCCACCTCTTCACGTATTCTCGTCAACAGCCGATCCGGGTCTTTGGTATCCCCGCCGATTGCAGAGAATGCATATTGCTGCGTACTATTGTACTCATGACCAAAACTGTCCGAAATCAGATCCTCATCGTAGAGCTTTTGATATAGTTGTGTACTGGAACCAAACAGGAGATCAAGCATCAGCTTGGTTTCCAGATCATGACGAAGTAATTCTTCACCCGTTAGGCCTACTTCAGCCTCCTTGAATCCAAACAATAGCTTTGGCAGAGAAACGGCCAGCTTCACCTCACGACGTGGTTCTGCAACTGTAGTGGGTTCATCGTCGAAAATCCGCTCAATCTCTCCCTGCGGCTTATAGTCCTTTTTGGCCTGATTGTTACGTACCAGCTCTATTACTTCAGCTGGATCCACTCCGCCCACTACAAAAAGAATCATATTGCTTGGGTGGTAGAAAGCTTCATAGCAACTGTACAGCGTTTCTTTTGTAATCGTACTGATGGATTGAACAGTACCTGCGATATCTATATGCACCGGATGGACCTTGTACAACGCCTCGATCAGACCAAAGTAACTCCGCCAATCGGGGTTATCTTCATACATATTAATTTCCTGGCCAATAATGCCTTTTTCCTTTTCTACATTTTCATCTGTAAAGTAAGGATGCTGCACAAAATTGACCAGCGTGGTCAAATTTTCTTGAATACGCTCGGTTGCCGAAAACAGATATACTGTTTGATCAAAGCTCGTAAATGCGTTCGCCGATGCCCCATTAGAGGAGAAGGTAGCAAAAATATCGCCTTCAGGCTCTTCAAACATTTTATGCTCCAAAAAATGGGCTATGCCATCCGGCACCTTTACGGGCTGTTGACCTTCGACGCGGAAATGATTATCAACTGAGCCGTATTTAGTTGCAAATGTGGCGTATGTCTTCTGAAAACCCGGTTTGGGCAACACATAAACGTGTAAACCGTTATCCATTACTTCATAGTACAGCGTTTCCTGCAAATGCTCATAAGGTATATGCTCCACCGCTATTCCCCCTTCTGGTCTCTCAAGAAATAAATAGTGTCCAGTCGGAACGTCCGGGCGGCATCCTGAACATCCTGCACCTTGACTGCCTCCACCTGACTCAGCAGCTCATCTACTGTCCGTTCTTTACCGGAAAGCTGTCTGTTAAAATCATAGGCGATCATTTCAAAAGCGGAATCCTGCATCTCCTTTAGCAAGTTGCGAATCATCGCCTGCGTTTGGGTCATTTCCAGCTCAGTAATCGCTCCGTTTTGCGTATCTTCCAGTTGCTTGCGGATAATAGTAACCGCTTTTTCATAATTAGGAATTTCAATACCAGATTGAATCGTACCAATACCTTTATGCCCGTCATACCGTGATGAAGCGTAATACGCCAAACTTTCCTTCTCCCTCACATTAACGAACAACTTTGAATGCGGATACCCGCCCAAAATGCCATTGTACATCAGAGCGGAAGCATAGCGATCGTCTCCATACGTAATAGGGGTGCGCAACCCCATGTTGAGCTTGCCCTGGTTCACATCAAGACGCTCTACAACGGTTTGAACATCACGCTCTACCGACTTGGGCTGTTCAGGAACATACCCTGTTTCCGCTGAACGATTCAATTGAAAATAGCGATCAACAAACTTCTCAACTTCTTCTAGCGTCGTATCTCCCACAACGTATAAATCCATGCTGGCATGATTCAGCCATTCTCCATAAGCCTTATACAAGCTCTGTGCATCTATACTGTCCAGATCAGATCGTTGACCAAGAGGGTGCAGACGATAAGGCTCATCCTTGCACATTTCCTCCATACAGCGCTCACCAGCATAACGTATTTTATCGTTAACTATAGATTCCAGCTTCTTACGCACATTTTCTCGTTCCTGCTGGACGTATCCCGTTTGAAATGCACCATTTTCCAATGCAGGCTTCGTTAGCACTTCTCCGAGAAAAGAAAACGAACGATCCAGTAAACTATCTGGACTATTTACAAAGCTGTCATTAATCGTATCCATGCGAAATTGCACGATCTGATAATCTCCACGTTTATAC
This sequence comes from Paenibacillus sp. Lou8.1, assembly GCF_024213565.1. Classification (NCBI taxonomy): domain Bacteria; kingdom Bacillati; phylum Bacillota; class Bacilli; order Caryophanales; family Paenibacillaceae; genus Paenibacillus; species Paenibacillus sp. Lou8.1. The sequence continues at coordinate 529,424 of NZ_JANAVN010000001.1, read as the reverse complement.
ACATCGAAACCGAAACCCGCGCCATACAATTGCTCTAACTGTTCTCTGAATTGTGTAGTCTGCGGATACGATTCTGTACCCCGTCGCAGAACGAAAGGTACCAGCCCCACTCGAGTTACGGTGTCCTCCCGTAGCGGAGTGCCTACATACAATGATATAGCAAACGTCTTAAAGCGCTTGGTCGGCAGTACATGAATCCTCAGTTGTCTGCGTGTGCCACGCTCGAAACCTGTTTTGTTCAAGTCCAAAACTCCTTTGTGACGTCAATTTGCGTCTAGCCTTTGATTAGCAAAGCATTAGCTGCTGTGAATCTTCCTCCTGTAAAGAGGTAAAGTGTACCAATCTTTATTCTAACCATGCAAAAGCCAAGAAGCAACCGGAGACAAGCTCCCGGCTGCTTCGGCGTTTTACATGCAAAAAATATGTTCCCCGATGGTTTTCACCTGCGGACGGGACCAAATCCATTTAGAGGTGGCTGTTTTTGGGTTAAAATAATAGAGACATCCTCCGCTTGGATCCCAGCCGTTCAGGGCTTGGCGTACCGCCTTTTGTGCATTCTCATTCGGTGTGAGCCAGATTTGACCGTCTGCTACTGCTGTGAAAGCTCCTGGTTGAAAAATCACTCCAGATGGTGAGTTGGGAAAGCTAGGTGACTTGACCCTGTTCAAAATAACAGCCGCGACGGCAACTTGTCCTTCAAACGGCTCGCCGCGGGATTCACCGTAGACCGCGTTGGCCATAATTTTAAGATCGTTTTCAGATAGTCCCATGGTGTTGGCCGATCCCATCGTTTCATCATTTTGATCCGCTTTATCGTTATTGTCTGCTGTCTGTCCCTGAGCGGAACCTTGATTGTTACGATGCATAGGAGTTTCCGTTGGCTTCCAGTTAGGAGTAGCATTCACCAGCTTTAATTTCGTCTTTGCTCCGACCACTCCATCAGGACGGATGCCAAATTCCTTTTGAAAACCCTTGACAGCTTTTAGTGTACTGCTGCCAAAATGGCTGTCCACTTTCCCGCCAAAAAAGCCCAGCAACTTCAAACGTGATTGCAACTCATATACATCCTGACCGTAAGATCCAAAATCAACCGCTCCCGAGCTGAATGTCGGCTGGGAAGGTTGCGCCGCTTGTACTTTCTGCTGTGTGCTCAGCGGCTCTGCTTGCTGCTGTGCAGAGTCACTTTTAAAAAGTCCTGTGTACGTAATAGCCGAGGCTGCGAGGATACCCGTGCAAATCCAGACCATTGTCTTTTTCATATGCTGCGCTCTACCTTTCTTTTGTGGGATTAACAGGATGGCTACGTTTATTATGACAAGCTCCGCTTAAAGCTATTCACCCTTTTAATCTTCTTTCAGCAGGTAGTCGCCACACCTCAAAAAACATCACAAAAAAACGCTGTTTGTGCACTTGGAGTTGTCATATTAGAACAACCACCATGCGAACAAACAGCGTTTTAATGTAGTGCTGGATAGAGATCATGCTTAGGAACTTACTTTATTTTGCTGATATTGCTCCATTGAGATAAGGACCTCACGGGGCTTGCTGCCCTCGTAAGGGCCGATGACTCCGCGAGCTTCCATGGAGTCAATCAGTCGAGCAGCACGTGTATAACCGATCCGCATACGGCGCTGAAGGAGCGAAACGGAAGCTTGTTTAGCCTCTAAAATGATGTTGACCGCCTGATCGTACAGCTCATCCAGCATTTCATCTGCATCAGCCGATACTTCTTCCACCTCCGGCACTAGCGTTTCATCATACTGCGCTTCACCCTGTTCACGTACGTAGCTAACAATATTTTCGACTTCTTGATCGCTCATGAATGCTCCCTGAACGCGGACTGGTTTGGAAGCACCCATTGGCATGAACAGCATATCACCACGTCCGAGTAGCTTCTCGGCTCCACCCATGTCCAATATGGTACGGGAGTCTACCTGCGAGGAAACGCCGAAGGCAATACGTGAAGGAATATTGGCTTTAATCACCCCGGTAATTACGTCAACCGAAGGTCTTTGCGTTGCAATGATAAGGTGGATGCCTGCTGCACGCGCCATTTGGGCAAGTCGTGCAATCGCATCCTCCACATCTCCCGCAGCTACCATCATTAAATCTGCCAACTCGTCCACAATAACGACGATGTAAGGCAGAAATGCATCCGGGTTATCTTTCATCAGATTATTATAGCCCTCAATATTACGGGTTCCTGATTTGGAAAATAACTCATATCTTTTTTCCATTTCAACTACAATTTTCTTCAATGCAAGTGAGGCTCGCTTTGGATCAGTCACGACCGGAGCCAACAAATGCGGGATTCCGTTGTACACGTTCAACTCCACCATTTTAGGATCGACCATCAAAAATTTGACCTCATCCGGCTTTGCTTTGTATAAAATACTCGTAATGATCCCATTGATACACACTGATTTACCCGAACCTGTTGCCCCAGCTACAAGCAGATGGGGCATCTTGGCCAAATTACCGACAATCGTCTGTCCTGCGATATCACGTCCGAATGCAATAGATAAATTGGAAGCTGACTCCTGGAAAACGGTTGTCTCCATTACCTCACGCATCGTTACAATGGAAACTTCATTATTCGGAACCTCAATTCCGATAGCAGATTTTCCAGGAATCGGAGCCTCCATACGGATATCTTTGGCAGCAAGCGCAAGCGCAATGTCATCCGTCAGACTCACAATGCGGCTGACCTTTACTCCAATGTCCGGCTGAATTTCATAACGCGTTACGGCAGGGCCACGGACAACCTCCAGCACCTTCGCCCGCACACCGAAGCTTTCCAGCGTTGCCTCCAGCTTGCGTGCCGTTTGCATGTAATCCTTTTGTCCCATACCTTTGCCTGCGTTTTGTGGTTTAGCAAGTAAACGAAATGATGGGAGCTTGTACGGTTTAGGCGGCGGCGGAGCCGGAATAGCTGTATGGTTACCTTCAGCCTCTTCGCCTGCCACCCCAGTTGCAATCGTCTGAGCTTGTCCCTGAGCACCTTCTAATGTCCCCTGGATCGCTGTCGAATCATCCATATCCGTATTTGCATTGGCATCCACAAAGTCATCCTCCAGGGATTCGTCAATAATGGAAGTTGTCTGCTCTGCCCCTGTCAGGGACTCTCCAAATTCAGCTTCCGGTCTTCTTTCCTCATGCTTTACTTGTTCGAAGAAATCCCTAATAATCGGCGACCTTTTTACCGGAGGTGCAGCTTCCTGCTCAGCGTGTTCGACTACGTCAGACATCTCTTCACTCTGGTTGCCGTTTCTCCACTGGGCCTGCGCGTCCTCAGCTTCATATGGAAGATCATGATCATCCTCATCCGTATCGACGGAATGCTCCTCCTTGTCCGCTTTATCTGAATTTTTGAGACCAAACAACTGAAAGAAAATCGGCTGTTTGCGTGCAGGAGGCTGCATTTCGTCAAAGTCATCATCCATGTCTTCCTCATAGGCAGGAATGGGCTCCGACTTGATTTTTCTATTTCCACTACCTTTGCTAGATGCTGAAAGCGGAGTAGCTTTACCAGTCCATTTTTTGCGCACGCTTCCCCCGGCTGTCAGCAGCTTGGTCTTTACAATCCGCACCAAATCCACATAGGACAGTTGGGTCATCAGCATGAAACAAATGACGAACATAACAATCATGATCAGTTTAGCTCCCGTGAGACCAAACAGCCACAACAGAACAGTAAGCTGCAGTGCGCCTACGTAACCCCCGCTGATATCCTTGTTCAGCATTGAGGTATGGCCCTGCTGGTCAGGCGATAGCAACTGCTCACGCATATCTATATGTATCTGGGTCATCACTCCGCCCGGCTGAAGCGCGTTGATCGGCCCCAAACGCTGCTCCATAGATGAAATAGAACTCATAAGTGTAAAGGCAAATACCAACAGGAGCAAACCCGTTTTACGCGAGTTCCACTGGTTCGGCCACTTGCGGTGAATCATCACCATCAGACCATAATAAATGCCAATGAGAGGGATAACAAAATAGAATTTCCCCAGTACGAGCCCAAACATCTTGGATAGCGACCGACCAACTGCCGCTTCACCCGACAACGCAATGACCGCTAATGTAATCAGCACAATGCCGTAAATTTCAAATTTTAGAACTCCGCCAAATGCGGCTTTCTTTTTTCTTTTTCTTCTTCTGGACATACAAGGTCACCCCCCAGAAGAATATTATACCACGTCACCCGGTATCCGCACATATGTTCTTTTTCAACAGTAAATGACCTATTTCTAAACTATTCGACACCTTCTACGACCACTCGATGACTTGACCTGGTCCATAACGCGGATTCAGGTAGGCTTCCAGTGGACAGTCCAACAACCGTACAATGATCCCCCGACGAGTTTCAAGCGGCTGTACTTGCATAAGTAGACCGTCTACCCGAACCTCTGCAAACTCCTCAGCCTCTTTCCACATCCCTTGCCATACCATTTCCATTGGCATTACAGTATATAGTGTCATTGTGGTAGCTCCCCACTAGGCTCCCCTGACAGTGTCTCTGTAGGAGTTCCTGTGGCACTAGGAGAAAAAGGAGCATACGGAGCCTGCTGTTGAATCCCAGCGATCCCGTTTTGCTGACGCCGCGTTTCAATGATGGTGTTCAGCTGTTTTAAAGCCTCTCCGATGCCTCCAACCGCGTCCATCAATCCATACTTCACTGCATCGGCTCCCCCAACCGCTGTACCAATATCGCGGTTTAACTCACCGGTTTTAAACATCAGTTCCTTAAACTGCTCTTCTGTAATACGAGAATGAGAAACGACGAAGCGTACAACACGTTCCTGCATTTTTTCCATGTATTCAAAAGTTTGTGGTACTCCAATGACCAGACCGTTCATACGAATGGGATGAATGGTCATCGTCGCACTCTCCGCAATGTAGGAATAAGTGGAAGACACAGCAATCGGCACACCGATGCTATGCCCCCCACCTATGACAATGGTCACCGTTGGTTTACTCATCGATGCGATCATTTCAGCAATAGCCAGTCCTGCCTCTACATCACCACCAACTGTATTCAGCAAAATCATTAATCCTTCGATACGAGGATTTTGTTCTGCCGCTACCAACTGGGGAATAATGTGCTCATATTTTGTCGTTTTGTTTTGAGGCGGTAAAATGAGATGCCCTTCAATCTGACCGATAATCGTCATGCAAAAAATATTGGACTCGCCTCCAGGCATGGAGGTTTGACCCAGCTGCTGCAAAGCCTCCATAGCAGGCAAAGCGGGTCTTTGCCCAATTTCTGGTTGATCTGGCGCTTCGGTTTCCTCGTTGCCAGATGTTAGATTGCTGTATTGTTCCATATGGGTGATCTTCCTTTCGCTTTACGCATCTATATGACCCGTATTCACCCTATAGTATGGGATGTAAATGGAATATTTTATACCCGACCCCATGATTTTCCTTGTCTCGGGAAATCAAAAAAGCCTCTCCTCCCGCGGAAACCGTCCAATATTTCCTGCGGGAAGAGAGGCGACTGTGTGCCTGTGACTTAAGTTTTTAATTCAGGTTTTTGAACAAATTTCAATTGAATCACACTTCCATTATAATTGGCAGGATCATCGGTCTCCGACGAGTTTGCTCATACAAGAAGCGACCTAGTGCATCCTTGACATTTGTCTTGAGGGAAGCCCATTCATTTACATTTTCACTCATGAGCTTATGCAGTGTACTTGAGACAATACGATTCGCTTCATCCAGCAAACCTTCCGATTCACGGACATATACGAAACCTCGGGAAATGATATCTGGTCCCGATTTAATCGTTCCGTCTTGCTTGCTCAGCGTAACAACAACCACCAAAATACCGTCCTGTGACAGCAATTTGCGGTCGCGCAATACGATATTTCCTACATCCCCTACGCCTAGTCCATCGATCAGTACGTTACCTGCTGTAACTTTACCAGCTCTGCGTGCTCCACCATTCTGAATTTCAATGACTTCACCGATATCCGTGATAAAGATATTCTCAGGCTCAATACCTACACCTTCAGCAAGAAGAGCGTGACGACGTTGCATTCTAAACTCACCATGAATTGGCAAGAAGAACTTTGGTTTCATCAGATTTAGCATCAGCTTGAGTTCTTCCTGGCTTCCGTGTCCAGAAACGTGGATACCTGGATTAGCTGCGCTGTAATATACATTGGCACCCAGACGGAACAGCTCATCAATTGTGCGTCCAACGTATTTTTCATTACCTGGTACTGGAGTAGCTGCGATGATGACTGAATCCCCTGGAAGAATGTCAACCTTTCGATGTGTGGAACGAGCCATTCTTGTCAAAGCTGACATCGGTTCACCCTGACTGCCTGTGCAGAGAATAACTACACGATCCGCTGACATTTTGCCAACTTCTTCAGGCTCAATCAGCATTCCATCTGGAATTTCCAAATAGCCCAAGTCTGAAGCAATACCTACGACATTAACCATGCTTCGACCAATAACTGTTACTTTACGTCCCGTTGCTTCAGCAGCATTAATTACCTGTTGAATACGATGTACGTTAGAAGCAAAAGTAGCTACGACCACACGCTGTCTCGACTTGCGGAAAATATCTTCCAGGACAATACCAACGCTCTTTTCCGAAGGTGTAAAGCCCGGTTTTTCGGCATTCGTACTGTCTGACAAAAGAGCCAGTACGCCACGTGTGCCAATTTCAGCCATACGCTGCAAATCTGCATATTGTCCGTTGACCGGAGTATGGTCAAATTTGAAGTCACCTGTATGAACAACAGCGCCTTCAGGAGTATCAATACATACACCTACAGAATCTGGAATACTATGGTTGGTTCTGAAGAATGTTGCTTTCAGTGTGGAACCCAGCTTGATTTCAGAATCAGCATTGATCAAAATACGTTTGGTTTCACCAAGCAGATTCGCTTCCTTCAGCTTGTTTTCCACCAATCCCAGCGTCAATTTGGTACCATATACTGGTACATTCAAATGTTTCAACACGTAAGGCAAACCGCCGATATGGTCCTCGTGACCATGAGTCAGCACAATGCCTCTTACTTTGTCGCGGTTCTCTGTAAGGTAGGAAATATCAGGAATAACGATATCAATGCCCAGCATGTCCTCTTCCGGGAATTTCAAACCGGAATCCACCACGACAATGTCATTGCCGTATTGAACGACATACATATTTTTCCCGATTTCACCGACGCCGCCCAAAGCGAAAATCATCAATTTATCGTTGTTTGTTTTTTTAGACAAATGAATCTAAACCTCCTATGGTAGTTGGACGTCGTACCTTGATTTGTTTATTTAATTTTCAAAAAAATACCGCACCCAGTCACTTGACCCCATTATACATGATTAAAATACGAAAAAACAAGTCATCCTGTTCGTTACGCTAGGTTTCCCATTGCCGTCTGAAACCATTAGTATCTGTCATTTTGTCTACATACATGGTTAAAAGCACAGCAAAAAGGGCGTCCTATAAGAACGCCCTTCACGCTGGGAACCTTGTCAGACAATAAACCCTATCGGTTTTGTACCTACCGACTGCCCTTAACAAGGATACTCCTTAGTATTAATTAACATCCTACATTCCTATTTCTCTTTAGCGGGTAAATAATTTCTTAATAAATTCCGCTTCATCCTCAGTTGGAGGAATGAGCGGCAACCGAACCGAACCTACCTTAACCCCCCGTAATTCCAATGCATATTTTACGGCCACCGGATTAGGCAGAGGATGAGGACAGCCAAACAAACCCTTGAAAATCGGGAACAACTGCTGATGCAACTTTGCTGCCTCCTGCGAGTGTCCCCCTACAAGTGAATCGATCATCTGCTTCATTTCAGCACCTACCACATGACTCGCTACGCTGATAATACCATAAGCACCTACAGCCATAGCAGGCAACCCAGAAGCATCATCCCCGGAATAAACCAGAAAACCTTCTGGCGCTGCCGCTGCAATCTGTGTGACCTGCGCAAGTGATGCACATTCTTTAGTTCCCACAATATTCGGAATTTGTGCAAGGCGCAGTGTTGTTTCAGCTGTTAGACTCGCTCCAGTACGACTTGGAACATTATACAGTATAGCTGGGAGGGATGTGGAGTTCGCAATACTTTCGAAATGCTGATACATCCCTTCCTGATTCGGTTTATTATAATATGGCACTACCAGTAGAACACCATCTGCTCCTGCCTGCTCCGCGGCACGGGTTAGATGAATGGAGTGACGCGTATTGTTGCTTCCAGTCCCGGCAATAATTTTACATCGTCCAGCTGCTTTTTCTACAACAAATGCAAACAACTTGATTTTTTCATCATCGCTCAGGGTAGGAGACTCCCCTGTTGTTCCAGATACAACAAGCGACTCTGAGTGCTGTTCTTCTATTAAGTAATCAATCAACGAGGACAATGCAGTCCAGTCAATCTCTCCTTGCTTATCAAAAGGTGTCACCATTGCGGTAATCAATCTGCCGAAGTTCACCATGCTGCCTCCTTTTTGCAAGTCCGAGCACGGACAATGCGCCTATTGATGGAGTTCAAATTTATTATGCAATGCGCGTACAGCCTGCACCATATCTTCTTTTTTAACAAGTACCCAGATCGTCGTGTTGGAATCTGCGGATTGAAGGATCTGTACGTCTGATTCTGCCAATGCCTCCACAATTGTCGCCATAATGCCTGGTACCCCGTTGATACCACCGCCTATGACAGAAACTTTAGCACACCCGGCCAGTATCTTAGGTTCTAGACCCAAACCGTTCAATACTTCAACCGCTTTGCTTCCATCATGATCGAACACAGTATAAACTGCCCCCGATGGCGTTACGTTAATAAAGTCAACGCTAATTCCATGTTCAGCCATAGATTTGAATACTTGTAATTGCAAGTGCTCCAAACCCGGCTTTAATTCAACATTAATCTGAGTGACATTGCCGACATACGCAATACCGGTCACGAAACGGTCTACAATGTCTGCCTGCACGTCTTTAAAGCCTTCCGGGTGGGTAACTAACGTACCTTCTCCTTCGGAGAAGGTAGAGCGAACACGGACCGGGATATTAGCCTGCATGGCGATTTCAACAGCACGAGGATGGATAACCTTTGCTCCCTGATGAGCCATATTACAAATTTCCGTATAGCTAACATGTGTAAGTGGCTTTGCGTTTTCCACAATGCGCGGATCGGCAGTCAATATACCATTTACATCCGTATAAATATCAACCATATCCGCATGTAGAGCAGCACCCAGAGCAGTAGCTGACGTATCGCTGCCTCCCCGACCCAAGGTAGTCATATCACCGTCTGCTGTTTGTCCCTGAAAACCTGTCACAATGACAACTCTGCCTTGGTTCAACTCTTCAACAACACGGTCTGGCTTTATATCCAAAATACGAGCATTGCCGTATTGATCATCCGTAATAAAGCCCGCCTGTGCCCCAGTTAGCACCGTAGCAGGAATACCTTCCTTCTCTATCAGGCTGCATAATGTAGCAGCAGAAATGATTTCACCACAGCACAGCAGTAAATCCCGTTCGCGCTTCGGAAGACTGTCGCCGTTAGACGCCGCCCAATCCAGTAGCGTGTCGGTGGCATAAGGCTCTCCTTTTCTCCCCATGGCCGACACAACAACAACCAATTGAAGATTTTGTTCCAGCTCCCGCTTCACATGTGCCAGCACAAGTTGACGTGCTTCAGGTGTGGACAGCGAGGTTCCCCCAAATTTCTGCACCAAAATACCCATTATTCTTCCCCCATATCGGAACGTTACTCCGCGTTTGCAGCAATAATTTCCGCGATTTGCACCGCGTTCCATGCTGCTCCTTTGAGCAGGTTGTCGGATACGACCCACAAATTCAATCCACGGCTATTGCCCAAATCACGGCGTACACGCCCCACAAATACGTCAGGTTTTCCTGCAGCATCAGATGCCAGTGGATAAAGCTGAGCAGCAGGATCGTCCACCAGCGTTACTCCCGGTGCCGAAGCCAGCAGATTGCGGATTTCTTCTAAATCATAATCTTTTTTAAGTTCTACATATACAGATTCCGAGTGACCGTATACAACAGGAATACGCACACACGTTGCTGTTACGTCCACAGATTCGTCACCCAGTATTTTTTTCGTTTCACGTACCATTTTCATTTCTTCCAGTGTATAACCATTGTCCTGGAATTTATCGATTTGCGGGATAGCATTAAAAGCAATCTGATGCTTTACTGGCAACGAGCCTACTGGCAACAGATCAGGCTGAACTTCATCACCGTTCAGAATCGCTGCGCTTTGACGATTCAATTCATCAATAGCTCGGCTTCCAGCGCCGGAAACGGCCTGGTATGTGGATACAATGATACGAGAAATGCCATACTGATCATATAATGGTTTCAAAGCAGCTACCATCTGAATGGTGGAGCAGTTCGGGTTCGCAATAATTCCTTGATGCTCGGCAATTTTGTCGCTGTTCACCTCAGGCACTACAAGAGGAGCTGTCGGATCCATTCGGAATGCGTTGGTGTTGTCAATGCAAACTGCCCCATGACGAACAGCATGCGGCGCCAATTCCTTACTTACGTCTCCACCTGCACTAAACAAAGCAATGTCGATTCCTTCAAAGCTGTCGGGGGTAGCAATCTCTACTGGAATTTGCTGACCTTTAAAGCTAATTAACGTGCCGGCAGAACGAGGCGAAGAAAGAAATTTGATTTTGTCCACAGGAAAATCCCGTTTTTCCAGCAGATTTACGATCTGTTCTCCTACAGCGCCTGTCGCTCCAACGACAGCTACATTAAACTTTCTATTGCTCATCTGGTGTATCTCCCCTTCTCGACTAAAAAACCATTTTTTATTCTGAAAGCATCCACCGCCAACAAGAAATTAGACCCGATACATATCGAATCATCTTCTAGGCGAGGGATGCTCAGCAGTTAACTATAATACTTCATGGGGTCTTGCGTTCCACAATCATCGGCTGAAGCTGTTTGCCCTGCAATGCTTCATAAGCAGCCTCCGGAATCAACTCCATGTTAGCTACAAGCGAGTTCGGCTTTTTAACTGGATTGTCCTGTCCGAACGGCACAAAAAAGATATTTTTGGCTACGAGTAATTTGGCGATATTGGCAGCATTTAGACCCAGTCCATCATTAGTAGATATAGCTAAAAGAAGTGGACGACCGTTGCGCAATTGCGCCTTGGCAGCCATCAAAACTGGACTGTCTGTCATTGCATTCGCTAACTTACTCATCGAATTCCCCGTCAAAGGTGCAATCACCAGCACATCGAGTATTTGGGAGGGACCCAGTGGCTCAGCCTCCACAATTGTAGAAATGATATCATTCCCTGTTATATCTTTCAACTGTTTTTGCCAACTTTGCGAAGTACCAAAGCGCGTATCCGTTGTTAGTACTGTATTGGATATAATAGGAACGACCTTCGCACCCTCATCAACAAAGCGCTGTATAACAGGCATTACCTCTTCAAATGTGCAATGTGAGCCTGTAATTGCATACCCTACTGTTTTCCCTTGCCAACTCATTGTGCATCCCCCCGATCAGGATTATCTTCCATTAACAACTGCACCAGCGTATTCGCTATAATGGCACCAGCAGTTTTGGGAGCAACAATACCGGGAAGACCAGGGGCAAGCATAGCCTTGATTCCACGCTTTTCCGCATAACGGAAATCGCATCCGCCCGGGGCGGAAGCAAGATCTATAATCACGGTGCTCAATGGCAATTTAGACAGGATTTGCGCTGTGATAATCATAGAGGGTATCGTATTAAAAATCAAGTCAACTCCCTTTGTCTCATGCGACAAATCCCTTGTCATAAAAGGCTTCCAACCCATTTCCACGGCTCTTGCTGCATCCTCTGCCCGCCGTACTCCAACCTTCACTCTGGCTCCCAACCCCTGTAGTGCCCTTGCCATGGTAAATCCAGTCCGTCCCATGCCTAGAACCATACAATCTGCACCGTGAATCGTAAAATCAGTATGCTGAATGGCCATCATCAGTGCGCCTTCGGCCGTAGGTATAGAGTTGTATATGGCCACATCATCTCTCTCCAGCAGCTCTACCAGCTTTAACTCATGTCTGGTACAAATTTCTTTTAAGTACGTCCGCGCCATCCCTGTATATACAACGCAATGCGGTGGAAGAGCAGCAGCATGTTCATTCAGAAACTGGAGCTTCTGTGCTCCGAAAAGTGCATTTACGTTGCCTTCCTCATCGCATCCCACCACCGGCAAAATCAGTGCGTCTGACGATTCCAGCAGCTTGACAGACATTGGTTCTAGTGTCACTCCTTTGAGTGGTACTTCAAGCTTGTCAAAACCGACCACACTGACGGTAGCATCCATGTCCACACATTTGCGGATTACCTCAAGCTGCCTCGCATCGCCACCCAAAACAACGACGCGTATTCCTGTTAGCATCCGGATCACTCCTTTCCGAGACACGATATGCTTTTAGTCTATGCGAGTGCCCGGAGAGGGGTGAAAAAACACAAAAAAAAGCCGCCCCTTGATGAGGCGACCTTTATATGCATACTTACTCTTAAGCAAGTAAATTTGAAGCTTTTACAAAAAAGACATTCTTACATTGCAAACCAACCATAGCTCAGCGTCCTGTATGGCCAAAGCCTCCAGCACCACGTACTGTTTCAGATAATTGGTCTACTTGTTTCAGCTCTACCTCAGGTACAACCTGAAATACCATTTGTGCAATTCGCTCATTGCGCGTAATCGTGAACGATTCTTCGCCCAAATTAATAAGAAGTACCTTGATCTCCCCACGATAATCCGCATCAATCGTTCCCGGTGTATTGAGACAAGTAATACCATGCTTAAGAGCCAGTCCACTTCGCGGACGGATTTGTGCCTCCAATCCCGCTGGCATAGCTATTGCAAATCCAGTTGGAACGAGGCAACGTTTGCCGGGTTCCAGTACCAGATTTTCCTGTACTGCTGCATACAAGTCAAACCCTGATGCAAGCTCTGACATTTTGCGTGGCAGCTCAATATCTTCATTGCCCGCAAGTCTGTTAATTTCCACGTAAGTTAACAAAATAGTCCCTCCTCATATCCTTTACCGCTGAATCACTCGCTCCCACCATCGACAGGGCAAACGGCTCCGAGAACATCCGATCCAGCACTTTGTTCACATCATTTGCCGTCACTTGCTCGATATGTTCGATCATTTGATCCAGCGTATAATGCTGACCGAGCATTAATTCATTTTTTCCAAGCCGATTCATCCGGCTACCTGTACTTTCAAGGCTTAAAATCAAACTTCCTTTTAATTGCTCCTTACCTTTACGAAGCTCATTAGCGTCCAAACCGTTGACAGCTACATCTCGTAAAAGCTCCAGCGTCAAATCCAGCACGTCCTTTGTTTGCTTAGGAGCCGTACCTGCATAGATCGTGAACAACCCACTGTCCGCATGGGAGCTATGATAGGAATAGACCGAATAAGCCAGCCCACGCTTTTCCCGAATTTCTTGAAATAAACGTGAACTCATGCCGCCGCCGATCGCGTTATTCAGCAAAACCATAGTATACTGGAGCTCGTCACCCGCTGCAAATCCAGGCAGGGATAAACAAATATGATTTTGCTCCGTTGCTTTCTCATGATACAACAGCTCACCGTTAAACACAGGTACTGTCAGCGGCGAAACGGTGCCATGATTATCAAAATGTCCAAAATGTCGCTCCAACAATTCTACCAAGCGATCGTCAACATTACCAGCCACACTGATAACTGTATTGTCGATTGTATAATGCTCCTTCATATAATGACTGAGGTGTGAGCTATCCATAGCAAGCAGGTGATCTTCGGTTCCGAGAATCGGATAAGCCAGTGGATGTTCACCATAGGCCGCGCGAGATACAAGATCGTGCACCATATCATCCGGTGTATCCTCGTACATGGAGATTTCCTCCAAAATCACATTCTTCTCTTTTGCCAATTCTTCCTGATCTAGTTTGGAATTAAAAAACATATCAGACAGCACATCAACTGCGATCGGTAGATGCTCATCCAATACTTTGGCATAATAGCATGTATATTCCTTCGAAGTGAAAGCATTAACATTTCCTCCGATGGCATCGAATTGCTCAGCGATTTCCTTAGCGTTAAAACGCTCTGTTCCTTTGAAAAGCATGTGTTCGATAAAATGAGAAATACCGCTATTGTCCGGCGTTTCATTCCGGGAGCCAGTTTTAACCCAGATACCGAAAGAAACTGAACGTACGGTTGGAATTTTTTCAATGACCACTCTTAGGCCGTTTTTAAGTTGAATTCTTTCCACGATTGGCCCTCCTAAACTGAATTGCATACTTAGCCATAATGTTCAATCCTAACAGAAAAAAGACGTTCACTCAACCGGAGCAGGTAGTTGCCGATCAGGGGAAAGTGTCTGACTGACAGTTCCGAGCACAAGTCCCTTACTACGAATAGCATGAATCATGCCTTTGAGAGCAGCCGATGAGGAATCTGTTGGGTGCATCAATATCAGGGAGCCTGATTCAACCTTACTACTGATTTTGTTAATCACCGATTCCGGTGACGGATGTCTCCAATCTACAGTGTCCAATGTCCATAACACTGTTTTGAGCCCACGTTCTGCTGCTATATCCACCGTTTGCTGATTAAAATCACCCGATGGAGGGGCAAACCAGTTATTTTTGATACCCAAAGTTTCTTGAAGAAGCACTTGAGTTTTTTCAATTTCTTGTGTGGCTCTGGCCCGACTCAGACGGCTCATATTTGGATGAGAGTATGCATGGTTCGAAAGCTCATGCCCTCTTTTTTGAATCTCCTTGGCGAGATCAGGATTTTTTTTCAACCAACTTCCATCAAGAAAAAATGTAGCCTTGACCTTTTCCTTATCCAGCGTGTTCAGTATCGGCAGGATAAATTCATTCCCCCATGCTACATTGATCATGAAAGATACCATCGGCTTTTCGGGATTCCCCCTGTAAATTGGAACATTACCAAGCTGATTTAAATGTATTTTAGGTGCCAATTGTCGATATACATATTGAATGGGTCGATCTGGAGATGCAATCGCTTTGCGATAGGTAGCATCCAAATCCACCTCCAGTCCGTTATAGCCTGGAATAGCCTTCCATACCCTGTCGATCTTGGCATCAACTGGTTCCCGCCGCTGACGTGCTGCTTCTGTTCTTAGTCGCTGCATAAGCGCATTGTCGGGCAAAGCTGCTATCGCCATCGTGGTTACAGCTTCTGGCTCTTTAACCCCTGTAACGTCTCCATTGCGTAATTGACTAGCGTAGTCACGAACCCCACTAAACTGCCCGATTACAAGTGTGATGGCTAAACTGGCTACCACCCACACTGCTCGTTTTGCCCTACTCATAATTCCTTCATCCCCCCGCCCGTTTGTCCACATTGTATGCGGCGAGGACAAGAACTATGACGTAGCAAGCTCTAGAAGCTCACTTGGGTGCAGCTTGTGCATATGTATGAAAAAAGAGCCAGAAACGTAGCTCTGCCTCTTTCCAAAAGCTTAAACAATGCTATTCAAATCCCTTGTACTGTTCATACGAAAAGCTACTCCTGCCTTTCTAGTCTGCAACATACAGATACCTAGGATTTTGCAGGTGCTTCTGCAGTCAGAACAGCCTTACGGGACAGATTGACACGACCTTGTTGATCAATTTCGGTTACTTTCACCGTAATTGTATCCCCAATAGCAATTACATCTTCAACTTTGGCTACACGCTCAGTAGACAGTTGAGAAATATGAACCAGACCATCCTTGCCCGGTAAAATTTCAACAAATGCACCGAATTTCTCAATCCGTTTTACTGTACCGATGTAAATCTCACCGACCACGACTTCCTTTACGATACCCTCAATAATGGAACGTGCTTTTTCATTCATCTCTTGATTTGTGGAAGCGATGAACACACGACCATCTTGTTCAATATCGATTTTCACGCCGGTTTCTTCGATGATTTTGTTGATGATTTTACCACCAGCCCCAATAACATCACGGATTTTGTCCGGGTTAATGTGCATCGTCATAATTTTTGGAGCATACGGAGACAACTGCTCACGCGGCTTCTGGATCGCTTCCATCATTTTGCTAAGAATGAACAAACGTCCTTCTTTAGCTTGCTTGAGCGCATCCTGTAAAATCTGGCGGTCAATACCGTTAATTTTAATATCCATTTGAATGGCAGTTACGCCTTCCGCGGTACCAGCAACTTTAAAGTCCATATCGCCCAGGTGGTCTTCCATACCTTGGATATCAGTCAATACGGAAACATGGTCTCCATCCTTGATCAATCCCATGGCTACACCTGCAACCGGAGCTTTAATCGGTACACCTGCATCCATCATAGCCAGTGTACTTGCACAAATACTAGCTTGTGAAGTCGAACCATTCGATTCCAGTACCTCGGAAACCAGACGGATGGTGTATGGAAATTCAGTTTCGGAAGGAATTACTTTGGAAAGCGCACGCTCACCAAGAGCACCATGTCCGATTTCACGACGACCTGGCGCACGCAAAGGACGAGCCTCACCTACGCTGAATGGCGGGAAATTGTAATGATGCATGAAGCGTTTTGTTTCTTCCAGATCAATACCGTCCAAAATTTGTACATCACCCAATGCACCAAGTGTACAAATGCTAAGTGCTTGCGTTTGACCGCGTGTAAATAAGCCCGAACCATGAGTACGCGGCAAAATGCTAGTATCGCTTTCAATCGGACGAATTTCGTCAAGCTTACGACCATCAGGACGCACTTTATCATGCGTGATCAGACGACGTACTTCTTCCTTAACGATATCATAGAGAACTTCGCTCACGTCACTCAAAAGCTCAGGTGTCTCTATGTATTGTGCTTCAAAATGAGCAACTGTCTCTTCGTTGACTGCATCAATTGCCTCTTGACGGGCATGTTTTTCTGCAATTTTAACAGCTTGCATTAAACGTTCAGCTGCATAAGCACGTACTTCACTGTTCACTTTTTCATCAACAGCATGCAGTTTAACCTGCATTTTCTCTTTACCTGCTACTTGCACCAATTGTTCAATAACTGCCACAATGTTCTTAATCTCATCATGACCGAACATAATAGCTTCCAGCATAACTTCCTCTGGAATCTCATTGCCTTCGGCTTCTACCATCATGATGGCATCTTTCGTTCCGGCTACAACCAGGTACAGATCGCTTGCATTCTGCTGTGCAATATCCGGGTTAATCACAAATTGCCCGTCTACACGTCCTACAGCGACTCCCCCGATTGGCCCATTAAAAGGCACATCCGAAATGCTAAGTGCTGCCGAGGTTCCGATCATTGCTGCAATTTCAGGTTCGCAATCCTGATCGACACTCATAACGAGATTCAACACCTGTACATCATTCCGGAAACCTTCCGGGAACAATGGGCGAATTGGACGGTCTGTCAAACGGCTGGACAAAATCGCTTTTTGACTCGGACGTCCTTCACGTTTAATAAATCCGCCAGGAATTTTCCCCACAGCATACAATCTTTCCTCATAGTTTACGGTCAGTGGAAAAAAGTCCAAATCTTTCGGTTCACGGGAAGCGGTCACGGTACAAAGCACAACTGTTTCTCCGTAGCTCACTTTAACTGCCGCATTGGCTTGTTTCGCAAGACGTCCTGTTTCCAACACCAGCTTTCTTCCGCCGAGCTGCATTTCTACGCGTTGCTCCATGGTATCCCTCCATTTCATTTCATTGTAAAAGTTCTATACATATCCAGTATTTCCTGCGCAGGTCTTATTCATAAGAAGCTAGCAGACAAATCAGGATATGTAATTCAAAAAAAGATTCCTCATTTCAAAAAAGAACCCGGCTGCTGTCCGCCGTCGCCTTAGCAGGGACAAGCGGTGAACAACCAGGCTTCTTTTCTCATTACATGTCTGAAAATTAACGACGCAGTCCGAGACGCTCGATCAACGCACTGTAACGTTTAACATCAGTCTTCTTCAGGTAAGCCAAAAGTTTACGACGCTGACCGACCATTTTCAACAACCCGCGGCGGGAGTGATGGTCTTTCTTGTGCGAACGAAAGTGACTTTGCAAGTTGACGATGTTTTCAGTAAGGATAGCGATTTGTACCTCTGGTGATCCTGTATCGGATTCATGAGTTTTGTACTCCTCGATCAATTGCTGTTTACGCTCTTGAGTCAATGCCATCCTGTTCACCTCCTTCATTATAATCGCCATTAGCCTCGTAGCCGCCGGTGAAAGCGGACAACCAAGCTAAGGTTCATCGTTGTTTACACAACATAAGTCAGTATAACACAGCGCCTGTCTTATGTAAATAAATTAGCCTAACAGCTTTTTAGCCGTTTGTGCGTCATTGCCAATTTGGTTGATCAGCTCATCCACCGAAGAGAATTTGCGTTCAGGGCGGATGTAATGGTGAAGCTCCACAAGCACAGACTCTCCATAAATTTGCTGATTAAAATCAAATAAATGTACCTCAAACGACGGATTCAGCACACCTTCATGAAAAGTAGGCTTAACCCCTACATTCATTACACCGTTTATCCAATGATCGCCTATGAGTGCCCGTACAGCGTATACACCCTTGGTCGGAATCACGTAAGTATCATCCAGTTTGAGATTAGCGGTCGGAAAACCGATCGTACGTCCGCGCTTCTCTCCATCCATTACAGTACCCTGGATACGATAAGGACGTCCCAACCAGCGAGAGGCATGTGCTAGATCCCCGGTCTGTAAAGCACGGCGAATGCCAGAGCTGCTCACCTTGTCCCCATCCAGTTCGAACGGTGGTACGGTGTGCACCGACATCAGCTCTCCTCCCAGCTTCCGAAGTGTATCCTCATGCCCGGCTCCCCGGTGGCCAAACCGAAAATCAAAGCCTACTACCGCTGTTCGAATGTGCAATGGAAGCAGCACGTCGCTCATAAACGCCTCAGGGCTGACCTTGGAAAATTCTTCGTTAAAACTCAAAATATAAAGTACGTCCACACCCATATCAGCCAGAATAGTTTGCTTGTCCGCAAGCGGTGTTAAATAACCTTCATAATCGCCTTTTTTCATGACTTCCTTCGGGTGAGGATGAAATGTCATGACAGATACCGGCACCTGCTGTTCACGAGCCAGCGCAACAGCCTTACGTATCACGCTTGCGTGTCCCAGATGAAGACCATCAAACTGACCGATCGCCGTGACCTGTGGACGTCCCCATTGCTGCAAAAGCTCATCACTCAATGGATAAGATAACGATACGGTAATCATTATTAATTCACCTGCATTTCACATCATTTGACTAACTTCGTCAAAATTATAGCACAATTCAAGGTAAAAAAACTTTAATGGGAGCGATCGCGTCTGATTCATCCCGACCATATATACCTAAAAACGTTTTATCCTCTTTATACAAACGGAAGGGCTGATTGTCCGTCACAGGTGGTGAAATCATATTCAGCGACAGGCGTTGGCCTTGCAGAGCCGCAGTTACCTTGGCTTCAGCGACTATATGCTCAGGCATATAGTCAATCGCCTGATCCGTTGTAATAAGTCGCTCTCCAAGACTGCCATCCGCAACGAAACGCTCTATTTCTTCGAAAGTCAGACAACGTTCCGCAGGAATTCCCGCAGACATGGTTCGCTCCAGCTTAACCATCGTTGAAGGATATCCTAATTCACGACCAATATCAACACATAGTGTACGGATATAAGTACCTTTGGAGCATAAGGCACGAAAAGAAATATCCACATACGCCCCCGTCTCCGCGAATCCCGTCATTTCCAACTCGTAAATACTCACTTCACGACTTTTGCGCTCCACGGTTTTGCCTTCTCGAGCCAGTTCATATAGACGTTTGCCGTCCACTTTTAGCGCGGAGTACATTGGAGGTACTTGGGAAATCGTACCAACAAAACGCTTCAGGACCGCTTTGACTTCCACTTCCGTCACCTCTACGGGACGTTCACTCTCTTCCGTGATTTTCCCAGTCAGGTCTTCGGTATCCGTGGCAATTCCTAATCGCAGTGTAGCCCGATATTCCTTGGGCCGCTCCTGCATGTATTCCACCACACGGGTAGCACGTCCCAGACACAAGGGCAAAACACCGGTTACCTGCGGATCAAGTGTTCCAGTGTGTCCGATTCGCTTCATACCTAATAAACGGCGAGCCTTGGCCACCACATCATGAGAGGTAAATCCAGCAGGTTTATAGACAGGTAGAATGCCTTCCCAAGTTGCCTGTTCCTTCTTTATCGGGTTCATAGCTCAGATTTCACCCGCCCTACAACTGTCTCAATGATATCTCCCAGCTTACCCTCTAGCCGGCAGCCAGCTGCACGTACATGTCCACCGCCCCCAAATGATTGAGCCAGCGCAGCTACATCAACATTCCCTGCCGATCTCAAGCTGGCCTTGACCGCTTGATCATTAATAACCTTAAAGAAAATGCCTACTTCAACTCCACGAATATTTCTTGGATAATTCACAATGCCTTCCAAGTCCTCATTTACAGCCCCACAATCCGTCATGTCGTCAGGGGTTACAACGACCCAAGCGACTTTCCCATCCTCCGACATCGTGAGCGTTTGCAATGCTTTTGTTAACACCTTCATTTGTGGAAAGGTCATTTCCTCGAGCAATTTCTCGGATAAAGATGGACCATCTACACCGTAAGCAAGTAGCTGTGACACAGTAGACATCACTTTCGGTGAAGTGTTGGAGTAACGGAAACCACCTGTATCCGTTAGCAACCCTGTATATAAAGCCGTTGCTATTTCGACATCCCAGGTTACTGCAAACTCTTTCAGTAGGTCAAAAAGAATTTCTGCTGTTGCCGCAGCATCCGGCTTAATCACATTAACTGTACCGTAAGCATCATTGGTTGGATGATGATCAATATTCAGGATAATGGCATCTTCCGAAAAAAATTGCTCTGTCAAACCAACACGACGGTAATCCGCACAATCTACACAAATGATCCGGTTGTATTTCCGTTCTGGCGGTTGCTGGCTCATATCCATAATCTCATCGGCATGCCATAAAAAATCCATACGTTTGGGAATAGGCCCCTCATTCAGCATGGTAAATTTCTTCCCCAGACATGAGAGAAGCCAGCCCACCGTTACGGTGGAGCTGACTGCGTCTCCGTCCGGCTGTACATGCGATACGATCAGGTAATCATCATGCTCCAGAATAAATTCCTTCGCTTGTTGAAGCGCCTGTTCATAGGTATGCATTGCCTTCTCCTTTACATTCAGTTCATGGTTCCTTCAGACAAACTAAAAGTTTTATTTTTCATCCTTGTCGATATCACTCAGCAGTTTTTCAATTCGACTGCCGTAAGCAATAGATTCGTCAATTTTGAAAATCAACTCAGGGATATGGCGCAGCCGTATCCGTTTGCCGAGTTCAGAACGAAGATAACCGTTCGCTTTGTCCAATGCCTTCAGGGAAGAATTTTTCTGTTCTTCATCCCCGAGCACGCTCAAGTATATTTTCGCTTGGGACAAATCATTTGTAAGATCGACACCCGTTACGGTGATAAAACCGATGCGGGGGTCTTTTAATTCAGTTTGAATGAGTTGGCTTAGCTCCTTCTTGATCTGCTCGCCAACCCGACCTGTACGTATTTTAGCCATGGATGCTCACCTCTCTGCCGTTAGCGCTCCACTGTTTCCATGACGAACGCTTCAATAATGTCGAGTTCCTTAACATCATTATAGCCATCAAGGGTAATACCGCATTCGTAACCTTGGGCAACTTCTTTTGCGTCGTCCTTAAAGCGTTTCAGTGAGTCGATTTTACCTTCAAAAATGACGATGCCATCACGAATCAGACGTGCTTCTGCTGAACGGGTAATTTTACCGGATGTCACCATACAACCAGCGATCGTACCGACTTTAGTAACTTTGAATACGTTACGTACTTCAGCATGCCCAATCACATTTTCTTTATATTCAGGATCCAGCATGCCCTTCATGGCTTGCTCTATTTCTTCAATGACATTGTAAATGACACGGTGTAGACGAATGTCCACTTTTTCAGCTTCCGCTGTAGATTTCGCCTGGTTATCCGGACGAACATTAAAACCAATGACAATAGCATTGGAAGCTGCGGCCAAAATAATATCGGATTCGGTGATTGCTCCTGCACCACTGTGAAGAATTTTAACGCGCACACCTTCGACTTCAATCTTGTTCAAGGAACCTTTCAACGCCTCGACGGAACCTTGTACGTCACCTTTAATAATGACGTTCAGATCCTTCATTTCGCCATCCTTGATGTGTTGGAACAGGTCATCCAGTGTTACGCGGGTATTACTGCCCAGATCAGATTGGCGTTGCGTGATCGCACGTCTGTCAGCAATAGCACGAGCTTTGCGCTCATCCTCAAACACCATGAATGGATCGCCAGCAAGTGGAACTTCTGTCAAACCAGTAATTTCAACTGGAGTGGAAGGACCCGCTTCCTTAAGACGACGACCTTTATCGTTGACCATGGCACGCACACGCCCGAAGCAGTTACCCGCTACGAAAGCATCGCCGACTTTCAGTGTACCGTTCTGAACGAGGATACGGGCTACAGAACCGCGGCCTTTATCCAGTTCTGCCTCGATGATGGTACCACGTGCCCGTTTGTTCGGGTTCGCTTTGTACTCGTTCACTTCAGCTACGAGCAGAATCATTTCGAGCAGGTCTTCCAGACCCATTCTTTGTTTCGCGGAAACGTTGACGAAAATCGTATCGCCGCCCCACTCTTCAGGTACCAATTCATATTCAGTGAGTTCTTGCTTCACTTTATCCGGGTTGGCATCCGGTTTGTCGATCTTGTTCACAGCTACGATAATTGGCAGACCTGCTGCCTTCGCATGGTTAATAGCTTCGACCGTCTGTGGCATAACACCGTCGTCAGCTGCAACCACGATAATCGTCATATCTGTCACTTGAGCACCACGTGCACGCATAGCGGTAAAGGCTTCGTGACCCGGTGTATCCAGGAAAGTGATTTTTTTGCTATTAATTTCAACTTGGTATGCACCAATATGCTGTGTAATACCGCCAGCTTCGCCACCGGTTACATTAGTCGAGCGAATGGCATCCAGCAAAGTTGTTTTACCATGATCGACGTGACCCATAATCGTTACAACTGGTGGACGTGTTCTCAGATCCGCAGGATCATCATTTTCTTCCACGGTTTCAAAACGATCTTCTTCGACCGGAATTTTCACTTCTACCTCGACGCCAAAGTCTCCGGCAAGCAAGAGGATGGTATCCATATCCAGTTCCTGGTTAATGGTCGCCATCGTTCCGAGCATAATCAGCTTTTTGATGACTTCTGACGCATCCTTATGAAGAAGCTTGGCTGTTTCGCCTACGGTCATCTCACCACGCACAATAATTTTCTTAGGCGTGTTGTCGATTTTCTCGCGACGTTCCTGTTGTTGACCTTTACCACGATTGTTAAATTTCCCGCCACGATTACTGCCACCGCGATTATTGCCTCCGCGACCACCGTTACCACCGCGTCCGCCGCCTTGACGGTTATCGTCAAAACGTCCTTGACCGGAACGGTTACCACCGTTGTTGGAGTTACTGCCTGTACGGTTGCCACCACTACGGTTCGCATTGTTGCTACCTGTGGAGGATGATGTTCTTACAGCCGTACCACCCTGACTACTTCCCTGAGGGCGTGAGTTAGTGCTTTGGTTACCTTGAGGACGTGAACCTGTGTTGCCACTAGGACGCTGTTGTCCTCCCTGTTGTTGACCATTACTGCGGTTTTGTGTACTTTGCTGACCAGTGGGTCTGCTAGTACTTTGTTGACTGCGGTTTTGACCGCCCTGCTGACTGCTTTGCGCTTTAGGAGCGCTACTTCGGTTACTGTTTTGGTTGTTGTTTGTCCTATTCATACTTACCTGCTTTTCCTGTTGATTTTTGGTTTGCTCAGTTGAATGATTACTATTCTGGCTTGAACCGGCCTGATTCGAGCTTACTTGCGCCGTACCTGCTCCGCCTTGCTTGGCCGCAGCATTGGATTTAATATTCTTAAAAAAACTTTCCACTTTACCTACGGCATCATGTTCCATGACGCTCATATGGTTGTTCACGGGAATATCCAGCCGTTTAAGAATGGTGATAATTTCTTTGCTGCTCATGTTCAACGATTTGGCGTATTCGTATACCCGCACTTTGTCTTTGCTTTCTTGTTTACTCAATATACTCCACCTCCGACATTATCCCCGCATGTTTCTTGATCAATTTCGCGAATCCTTGATCCGTCACAGCCAGCACAACCCGTTCAGGTTTGCCGATACTGCTTCCCAAGCTTTCCCGGTCAAATCCTATCAATAAGGGGATTTTGTACGTCCCGCATTTGTCGCGGAATTTCTTTTGAGTATTCATTGAAGCATCTTTCGCAAGAATGACCAGCTTGGCTTCTGAAGACCTGATCGCTTTAAAAACGATCTCATCACCTGTTAGCAGCTTGCCAGCTCTCATGGCAAGACCCAATCCAGACAGCGCCTTATTCATCCTGCACGCTGCCTTGTGCCGCCAGGAATTCTTCCTCGACGGCAGCAAAATCACGACTTAGCTGCTCATAAATATCAGGATGAACCGAGTGCTTCAATGCTCGATCCAGTGCCTTGCTCTTTTGAGCCAGCTTGAAGCAGGCGGCTTTGCCGCACAAGTAAGCGCCGCGTCCCGACTTTTTGCCAGTCAAGTCAATCAACACTTCGTCTTCAGGGGTTTTGACGACACGGATCAACTGCTTCTTTGGCATCATTTCATGACAGGCCACACATTTGCGCAAAGGTATCTTTCTCTGTTTCATGCATTAACCCCCCTACACTCCGCTTAATCTACAGAAACGGAATCCTGATGCATTTCATCGGTGGATGTTCTCGGTCTGCCGAGTTCTTCCTCCGCCTGTGTTTCACTCTTAATATCAATTTTCCAGCCCGTAAGCTTAGCAGCAAGACGAGCATTTTGCCCTTTGATACCAATAGCAAGAGAAAGCTGATAATCAGGCACAATAACACGCGCCATTTTCTCTTCTTCAAATACTTGCACTTCGAGCACCTTGGATGGACTCAGCGCATTAGCCACGTATTCATCAACATTATCGGAATAACGTACAATGTCGATTTTTTCGCCACGCAGCTCATTTACAATAGTCTGTACACGTGTTCCTCTAGGACCCACACAAGAGCCAACCGGGTCAACCTCGGCGTTACGGGAATGAACCGCGATTTTAGAACGGAAGCCTGCTTCACGCGCTACGGAACGAATCTCTACAACACCATCAAAAATTTCAGGCACTTCGAGTTCGAACAAACGCTTAAGCAGACCCGGATGTGATCGGGACAGCATAATTTGCGGTCCTTTGGTTGTGTTTTCTACTTTGGTAATATAAGCCTTGATTCGATCCAGATGGCTAAATTTCTCATTAGGCATCAATTCACCTAACGGGAGAACCGCTTCCACCTTACCAAGATCAATATAAATGTTACGCGGGTCTTGGCGCTGTACAGTTCCTGTTACAATATCTTCTTCCTTGTCCACAAACTTGTTGTAGATCAGTCCCCGTTCCGCTTCGCGGATACGCTGGGTCACGACTTGCTTCGCAGTTTGTGCAGCAATCCGTCCAAAATCACGTGGTGTGACTTCGATTTCAGCGATATCCTCCAACTGAAAATGCGGGTTAATCTCACGAGCCGCAGGCAACGAAATCTCGGTGCGAGGATCCAATACCTCCTCAACGATCAACTTGCGGGCATATACCTTAATGACTCCCGAGTTGCGGTTCATATCAACACGCACGTTTTGTGCGGTGTTGAAATTCCGTTTGTAACTGGAAATCAAGGCTGCTTCAATGGCCTCAAACAGCACATCCTTGCTGATCCCCTTTTCTCTTTCCAACTCGTTCATTGCTTCAATAAAATCCATACTCATGGATTACTGCTCCCCCTTTCAAATGATGCACCTGCGTACTGGTCGGCACACGAGGCAAAAAAACATGTAGTACATGTCAAACAGCAACAGTCAAATCTGAATTAAAATATGATCGCGAGCCTTGCACCAGCTACCTTGTCATAAGGTATGGCATGCTTCTTTTGTCCGCTTTGAACGGTGAGTTCCCCGTCTTCAAAAGAAAGCAAACGACCTTCGAATTCCTTCAGGCCGTTGATCGGCTCGTATGTAGTAACGAATACGTTTTTGCCTACCGCTTTAGTAACGTCCTCCGCTTTTTTCAACGGTCTTTCGGCGCCTGGTGAAGACACTTCCAGAAAATATGCTGTAGAAACAGGGTCATTTTCATCCAACCTTTGACCCAGATATTCACTGATCATACTGCAGTCGTCCAGATCAATTCCTCCGTCTTTGTCCACAAAAACGCGAAGAAACCAATTGCTACCCTCTTTGACATACTCGACATCGACCAGTTCAAAACCATGCTCATCGAGGAAAGGTTGGGCCATTTCTTCTACTACTGATTTGATCTTTGGTGTGCTCAAAGATTATAACCTCCAAAAGTGAACTTTCCTGTGGTGAAAAAAAGACGCCCTATTACCATGGACAATGCTTCTCCATCACCGGCTTTTTCATTTTCATTTGATGTAATGTTCATTTCGGGCTCACTGCAAATAAACCGGCGTACCGGTTTCGTGCCCAAAAATAACCTTTTCACGTTGTAACTGTATATCAAACAGTAAAGAGTGGGTTTCCCCACTCTTTTAGCAACGGTTTTATCTCCATGATTACCAAAAAAATTATAACATAACCATAGTTATGTGACAAGTGCCAGAGCTTGACTACTGTGGTTCGGATTAAAACAGAGACAGCTGATTACTCTCTGGCAGACCTCGAAAGCAACCCATCTGGGACAGCATTTCGACAATGGTTTTACTAGCTTTCGATTTTTGTTGAAAATCCTCGACAGACAAAAATTCACCATGTTCACGGGAGGCTGCGATGTTACGTGCTGCATTGTCCCCAATTCCCTGAAGAGCTCCGAATGGCGGAATGAGTGAATCTCCATCCACCTTGAAGCGTGTAGCTTCAGAACGGTACAAATCAATGGATTTAAAACTAAACCCGCGAGCCGTCATTTCCAGGGCCATTTCCAGGATCGGAAGCATCCCTTTTTCTTTGGGCGGTGCCTGAAAGCCGAGTTGCTCGATTTCGACAATCTTCCGTGCGATTGCATCATATCCCTGACAGCACAGTTCAATATCAAAATCGGCTGCACGTACTGAAAAGTAAGTCGCATAATATTCAATCGGATGATACAGCTTAAAGTACGCTGTGCGCACTGCTGAAATAACGTAGGCTGCAGCATGCGCCTTCGGAAACATGTACTGGATTTTCAGACAGGAATCAATGTACCACTGTGGCACCTTGCATTTTTTCATTTCCTCAATCCATTCAGCACTAAGCCCCTTACCTTTACGTACGCTCTCCGTAATTTTAAAGGCCAGACCTGCGTCCATCCCTGCCTTGTAAATCAAAAATAGCATGATGTCATCACGGCAACCAATTACAGTCTTGATGTTACAGGTATTATTCTTAATCAGTTCCTGTGCGTTCCCCAACCATACGCCCGTGCCGTGAGACAGTCCGGATATTTGCAGTAAGTCAGCAAAAGAACTTGGCTGCGACTCTACTAGCATTTGGCGTACAAACTTCGTCCCCATTTCTGGTACACCATAGGTAGCTACAGGTGTGCGGATTTGCTGGGGTGTTACACCGAGCGCCTCCGTGGAGTTGAACATGCTCATCACCTTTGGATCATTCATTGGAATGGTCGTAGGATCGACACCAGTCAAATCCTGAAGCATCCTCATCATGGTCGGATCATCATGACCCAGAATATCGAGTTTGAGTAGATTCGCATCAAAAGCGTGATAATCAAAATGCGTTGTTTTCCATTCCGAGCTTGTATCATCGGCGGGGTACTGTACCGGCGTAATATCCTCGACCTCAATATAATCGGGAACAACGACAATTCCGCCTGGATGTTGCCCGGTACTGCGTTTGACCCCTGTACAGCCCGAAGCCAGCCTGTTCAGCTCAGCCCCACGCCATTTTTTATGATGCGCCTCTTCATATTTCTTTGCAAAGCCAAAGGCTGTTTTCTCGGCAACTGTACCGATGGTTCCAGCACGGAATACACTTTTCTCACCAAACAGTACTTTCGTATAGTTATGTGCGACAGGTTGATATTCGCCAGAGAAGTTCAAGTCAATATCGGGAACTTTATCTCCCTTAAACCCAAGAAACGTTTCAAACGGAATATCCTGTCCCTCACCCTTCAGTTTGCCACCGCATTTGGGACAGTTTTTGTCCGGCAAGTCAAATCCGCTCGGCACACTACCGTCCAAAATCCATTCACTATATCTGCATTCAGGATTACCGCAAATATAATGTGCAGGCAGTGGATTAACCTCGGAAATACCGAGAAAGGTAGCGACCACAGAAGATCCAACAGACCCCCGTGAACCTACCAGATATCCATCCTTATTAGACTTTTTAACCAAACGCTCGGAAATGAGATAGTTGGCAGAGAAACCGTATTTAATAATCGGCTCTAGTTCTTTTTCAAGACGGGCTACAACCACTTCGGGCAATTCCTCACCATAGATGGATTTAGCTGTCTCGTAGCAAGTGTTGCGGATTTCCTCATCCGCCCCATCCAGCAAAGGTGTAAACAGCTTGTCAGGGAACAGCTCCAGCTCCTCAAATCGATCCGCCAACTCACTGGTATTCTTCACAACGACTTCATAGGCTTTCTCCTCGCCCAAAAACTCGAATTCTGCCAGCATTTCGTCTGTGGTGCGTAAATGCGCATCTGGCTTACGAATATCTTTTAGCGGGCTAAATCCCGTAATGCCGTGTATCGTAATATCACGGTACAACTTATCGCGAGTTTCCAAATAGTGAACATTGCCTGTGGCAATTACGGGCTTATCAAGTCGCCGTCCAATTTCGCATACTTTGCGTATTGCCGTTTTCAGAGCATCGGGCCCGCTTACCAGTTGTTTTTCTACTAAATGCATATACATCGTCAAAGGTTGAATCTCCAGCACATCATAAAACTGTGCAATTTCCTCGGCCTCTTCCTCGGACTTGTTTAACACAGCCTCAAAGAACTCTCCTTTTTCGCAACCAGAAATAATAAGCAATCCGTCTCTCATTTCTGACAATTTGGATTTAGGAATACAAGGCACACGCTTGAAATATTCGGTATGAGACATCGAAACCAGCTTGTACAGATTTTTTTTACCAATCGGATTGAGGGCATAAATACAGCAGTGAAAAGGACGAACGGTCGATAAATCCTTACCCACATAATCATTCAGACGATCGAGCATTTTTAAACCCTTAATTTGTTCCGCATCATTCAACAAGCCATTCAGCACTTCAGTCAGTGCGACTGTATCGTCAATGGCTCGGTGATGACTTTCTAGCGCCACTTTATATTTGGTCGTCAGCGTATTCAGACGGTGGTTTTTCATTGTTGGAAACAGTAAACGAGCCAGTTCTAGCGTATCCAGTACCGGATTGGTCATTTCAGGCAAACCCATATTTCGAAGGGTCGCCTGGATAAAGCCGACATCAAATCGCGCATTATGGGCAACCAATACAGCATCGCCAGCAAAAGCTACAAACTCCTTCATAACAGGTTCTACATCCGGCGCGTCCTTGACCATTTCATCGTTAATGTTGGTCAGTTGCTGGATATTGTATGGTATACGCTCATGTGGATTGACAAAGGTAGCATAACGATCAACTTCTTTGCCATCATGCATTTTTACAGCCGCAATCTCAATGATTTTATTCTGCGTAACCGATAAACCGGTGGTTTCAATATCAAAAACGACATAAGTCGCTGTTTTCAAATTTAATGGTTGTGCCTGCATTACAACCTCAACAGCATCATTAACCACATTGGCCTCAACACCGTAGATCATTTTAATGCCGTTTTTCTTTGCAGCCTTAGCAGCATCAGGGTAGCACTGCACACCGCCATGATCAGTGACCGCAATCGCCTTGTGCCCCCATTTGGCAGCTGTTTTGACGTATTGATCAATCGAGGCAACAGCATCCATAGCACTCATCTTTGTGTGGAGATGGAACTCAACCCGTTTTTCCTCTGCATTATCCTTACGTGTGGGTGGAGCCTGTACTTCAACTAGATCGGAAGGAATCATAACCAGCTCGGGAATTTGCATAAAACGATCATATTCAACTCGCCCCCGCACTTTGACCCATTTCCCGTTAGCCAACAAACTGAGGATCTTTAGATCTTCTTTAGTTTTAGCAAACATTTTCATTTGCAGGGAATCACTAAAGTCGGTCAAATAATACGTAAACAACGTACTGCCATTGCGCAATTCTTTACTATCCAAACCGAAGATTGTTCCTTGTAAGGTGACTTTTTTCTCTTCGTCCTGAATATCTTGCATCGGAACAGCTGGTTCTTTGATGTCATAACCAAATTGAAGCCGTACGTCTCCTTCTTCTTCATCCAAAGGCGGCATTTCGGATTCCATACTTTCCATCATCTGCTGAATAACTTCGCGTTCTTCCTGCATCTTCTTTTCTTGGAATTGCTGTAATGCCTCCTGGTTACTTTCACCCACTTGGACTTTAATGCGCATAGAGAGTCCGAAATATTTATCGTAAAATTTGATGATAGCTTGATCTATCTGTTTTTTACGCGCCAGTTCCAATGACATACTGTCGCTCATCGTCAGCAATAATAGACCGTCTTCCCACTCATGCACAGCCCGATTCATCCAACCGTTAACAGATGGGATCTCACGATGCACCCACTCTAGAAAAAGTTTCCAGTATTCACTAATGATATCACCAGGCTGAATCTGCTCACTATACTGAAAACGGAACGTAATTTTTGCGATGTGACTCATTTTTTCCTGTACTTGAATACAGAACGTACGATACACTTGAGCGGGGACCAGTGTCTCCTTGGCAATGGTGATATTCCAATCCTTATTGGTACGGCTAATCTCCACTTGATCAATCCAACCGTCCAAAAAATAAGGTTCAACCACTCCAGCCGGCATCCCAACTTGCTTCATCAGCAGTTCCAGCCGCTTTCTCTTTTCTTCAGCTCCGCCCATGGCTCTCCCCCCAATTTTAAATCTACCATTCTGAAAACATGAAAAGCTTCTGCGTCAAAAACATCTCCGACCGCAAAAGCTTTTCGTAGCCCTCTTCAATCCTTCTCACAACTACATAGATCCTTCGGAACATTGTCCCGTAACAGCTACCATGTCAGCAAGAAGAATGAAGTGAGTATAGTGATATTGCCCTACATCTATATTAATACGCCCGTGCAAACACTACTGTATGCTTGGCAGGTTTGCCACAACACAAACATGTGGACTTTTGCTCGGTTGTTTTAAACGGTATGTTACGGCTTGTAGCACCTGTTACTTCTTTGACTTTGTCTTCACATTCTTCAGCTCCGCACCAGCCTGCCAAAGTAAAGCCGCGTTTTTCTTCCATGAGAGTCTTCATTTCATCCAGCGTATCGACGGAATAGAAGTTCTCTTCCATGAAATTTTTCGCACGATCAAACATCTCCTGCTGTACCTGTGCGAGCATTGCATGTACTTCCTCAACCAGATTATCCTGCTGCACGATTTTTTTCTCACCGCTGATGCGGGATACGAGCACACAGACACCGTTTTCCATATCACGAGGTCCGATTTCCAGACGAACCGGCACACCGCGCATTTCATATTCATTAAATTTCCAGCCTGGACTTACATCGCTGCGGTCGTCCATTTTAACACGCACTCCCGCTTGTTTCAACTCAGCAAATAGTTCATCTGCACGAGCGATAACGGCATCACGCTTCTTAGGTGGTCCAATTGGAACCATAATAACCTGCGTAGGCGCAACTTTAGGAGGCAATGCCAGACCACGGTCATCTCCATGTACCATAATCAGTGCACCGATCAAACGTGTACTTGTTCCCCATGAAGTCGTATGCGCGAATTCCAAGTTGTTTTCACGACTCAAATATTTAATGTCAAATGCAACGGCAAAATTAGTTCCCATATAGTGGGAGGTCCCAGCTTGTACCGCCCGTCCATCCTTCATCATCGCTTCCAGTGAAAATGTATCCTTCGCACCTGCAAACTTTTCAGAAGGTGTTTTCTGTCCAGTAATAACTGGAATAGCCAGAACTTCCTCAATAACCTCACGGTATACTTCCAGCATTTTCATCGTTTCTTCACGTGCTTCTTCTTCTGTTTCATGGGCCGTGTGACCTTCTTGCCACAAAAATTCACTTGTGCGCAAGAAAGGCAGCGTGCGTTTTTCCCAACGCACTACGTTAGCCCATTGGTTAATAAGCACAGGCAGATCACGATAGGATTGAATCCATTTGGAGTACATATGACCAATCATGGTTTCCGAAGTCGGACGAATTGCAAGACGCTCTTCCAGCTTTTCCCCACCAGCCTCGGTTACCCAAGGCAGTTCAGGATTAAACCCTTCGACATGCTCTTTTTCCTTTTGAAAAAAGCTTTCTGGAATGAACATTGGAAAATAGGCATTACGGTGGCCTGTTTCTCTGAAGCGCACGTCCATGGCTTCCTTGATATGCTCCCAGATTTCAAAACCATCGGGGCGGAATACAATACATCCGCGAACAGGGGAATAATCCATCAGTTCTGCTTTTTTAATAACATCAATATACCATCGGGAAAAATCTTCGCTCTGCGGCGTAATTTCCTCGACAAATTGTTTATCGTTCGACATAGAAATGCATGTCCTCCCATACAGACCGTTTTTGTATAAGCCCGTCTCTAATTAACCATTAATTAAGCGTAAAATATCGTTATACGTGACCGCAATCATAAGCAGGAATAGCATAGCAAAACCAACGAAATGGACCATTCCTTCCCTGCTCGGATCAACAGGACGTCCTCTTACCGCCTCTACACCGAGGAAAACAAGTCTGCTTCCATCCAGAGCCGGAATAGGCAATAAATTAAATATCCCTAGGTAAAGACTCATTATGGCAGTCCAATACGTCAACTGCTCAATCCCCTGCTTGGCAATTTGCCCCGTCACTTCAAAAGTACGTACCGGGCCTCCCAAGTCATTGATAGAAAATCGTTGAATGAGCTGGCTAAATCCTTGGAAAATAATATCGGTCGTTCTGACCATGGATTGTCCGGCAAATTTGAACGTTTCACCCACGCCTGCTTGGCGTTTTGGAAGTTCAGGCACTATGCCCACCTTGCCACCCTTTTGTCCTTCCATTGCACGAGGTGTAATAGTAAGATCAAAGGTCTTATTATCACGGCGAACCGTCCACTTCATCGGCTTG
The DNA here is from genome assembly GCF_024213565.1 of Paenibacillus sp. Lou8.1. NCBI lineage: Bacteria > Bacillati > Bacillota > Bacilli > Caryophanales > Paenibacillaceae > Paenibacillus > Paenibacillus sp. Lou8.1. Next base: position 496,085 of record NZ_JANAVN010000001.1, on the reverse strand, counting down.
TCTTGAGAATCCGCAATCAGTTTGATCATGTTTTCAACATTCGCACCAATGGCTATTCCATTCACCGATTCGATGATATCTCCCTTATGCAAATCAGCTTCAGCAGCAGGCATACCTGCTGTAATTTCACTAATTTGGACATACGTCGGGTTGTCCACTTGTATGCCAACCATCTGAATATGCAGACCAAACAAAATAAAGGCAAGAATAAAATTCATCAGTGGTCCAGCAAAAATAGCCATCGCACGCTGTCCTACTGTTTTACTCCCATACTGCCGATCCTTGGGTGCAATCTGAATGGATTGACCTTTGGTTACCATCATCGCTTGCGGGTGTACAGTGTATTGCTGATCTTCGCCATCTACATCCAATTTTAAAGTTAACGACTGTTCCAGATCAATATCCAACACTTCGCCACGCACCACATTCTTGCGATTATCCAGTTGATCCAGATAGATGGTCTTCACGACGTCATCCGTTACGCGTACAGCAATCGTTTGTCCGGTCTCAATTTCATTGACCTCCGGATCCTCTCCCGCCATGCGGGCAAAGCCACCGAACGGCAACAAACGCAACGTAAATCGCGTCTCGTTTCTTTTATAAGAAAACAGTTTCGGACCGAAACCGATCGCAAACTCCCGTACCAGAATCCCGGCGCGCTTGGCAAAATAATAATGCCCCCATTCATGCACTGTCACTATGACGAAAAACATGAGCACCGTCATCAACACTATTTGAATCGTTTCCAATCGTTTCCGTTCCCCTTTCAATGAGATCGAGTTTGTCTTCCTAGATTATCATTATTCTCCGATCCCGCACAAGAGAATCACATTTCGTTTCTAACCCAACATTAGCCTACAATTCCGCAGCTATGCTACGAGTCTCTCCGTCACATGCTTCAATCGCAGACAAATCAGGATTAGCCACATTGACATGCCGCTCCAGCACACGTTCAATAATAGCTTCAATATGCAGAAAAGAAATTTCTCCACGCAGGAAACGGGCAACAGCAATCTCATTAGCTGCATTAAATGCGGTCGGTGCTGTACCACCCATTTTACCACATTCGAAGGCAAGCCTTAAACAAGGAAAACGATTATAATCCATTTCCTTAAAATGGAGTCTGCCCACTTCAGCCAGTGACAACGGCTTCGCCGGGGACTTCATACGCTCAGGATAAGTCAATGCATATTGAATGGGTACTCTCATGTCCGGATTCCCAAGTTGAGCAACAATGCTTGTATCCTGAAACTCAACATAGGAATGAATAATGCTTTCCGGATGAAGCAACACATGAATCTGCTCATAATCAAGTCCGAATAGCCAATGCGCCTCAATGACTTCCAGCCCCTTGTTTACCATCGTTGCTGAATCAATTGTAATTTTGGCCCCCATTGACCAATTGGGATGCTTGAGTGCATCTTCCACTGTAACTTCACGCAACTGTTCTCTTGTCAAATCTCGAAAAGAACCCCCTGATGCTGTGAGAGTAATATGTGCCACATCTTTCATACGCTCACCATTCAAGCATTGGAAAATAGCTGAATGCTCACTGTCAATCGGCAGCAACGGCACTCCTTTCGCCCGAGCCCGCGCTGTGACCAGATGACCAGCAGTAACCAGTGTTTCCTTATTGGCCAAACCGATCTGTTTTCCAGCCTCAATTGCGGCCAGCGTGGAGTGCAATCCGACACTGCCCATTACAGCCGTCACAACCATATCCGCCTCTGTGTTCGCAGCAAGCTCAACGAGTCCTTCATTTCCCCAATACAGTTCCGTTCCAGAAGGCAGTAAAGGACGAATTTCATCCGCCAACTGCCGAGTACCCACAGACACTTTTTTGGGTTTATAAAGATGAGCCTGCTCAGCAAGTAACTTTATATTAGAACCACCTGCTAAAGCCTCAACAGTAAACTGATCCGGGTGCATGGACACTACATCCAGCGTTTGAGTTCCAATAGATCCGGTTGAACCAAGTACCGTAATTCTTTTCATGATGCACCTTCCTATCCTGAAAATCACTTTTATCCAGGAGCTCATTGATTGTTATTCAGGCAGCTATGCTACTGGTTCCAACCTTCTAGTAGCGCAGAGTGAGCAGCATAGAGATTAGCCTGAGCATAAACTGTAATCAATAGACTCATGGAAGCAGCATCAGCATATGTACAAATGGAAAAACGACAATCCAGCTGTCGCAGCGGTCTAGTATACCACCGTGCCCTGGCAGCAGATTACCGGAATCTTTAATGCCGTACACTCGTTTGTATGCAGATTGTACCAAATCGCCCAGTTGTCCCACAACTGCACATGACAAACCGATGCCGATGGCTTTGCCCCATGGCAGCAGTCCACCCGATAATCCAGCGAATACAAGAGCTATAACCAACGCTAAAACGATGCCGCCAATGGATCCTTCGACCGTTTTGTTCGGACTGATCGCAGGCCATAATTTCGTCTTTCCTGCCATTTTGCCTACAAAATATGCCCCTGCATCACTTGCCCAAATACAAGCCAATAATAAAAATGTCCATAACAGTCCATGTTCCATATGACGTGATTCCGCAATATACGAAAATCCAAACCCTATATAAACGGTACCAAGAAATAATATAGCTACCGTTTGAATCGGGATTTTATTTTTTGTTCCTACCGTGATGATCATAAAAGCTATCATTACCAGCCAAAGCATACTGGCAAAGGGTAAGGGTGCGTGCAAACCAAAAGGTTCATACGGGAATACAAAAGCTAATATGCTTACGTATCCAAGTATTGCTGTACCTCCAAAAGGAGATACCTGCGTCATTCGTGCGAACTCATAAAATCCGATTAGGGCCATCGCCAATATAAGCAAATGGTAGGCCAAGCCGCCCCACAGGACCATCGCCAAAAAGAATATGCCTGCCAGAATACCGGTAATTAATCTCTGTCTCAACGGCTTTCATCCTCCATTTACTTCAGTCCGCCATACCGCCGTGTTCTTTGCTGATATTCGATCACTGCTTCGTATAAGTGTTCTTTCTTAAACTCAGGCCAATAAATATCAGTAAACCACAACTCACTGTAGGCAAGCTGCCAGAGCATAAAATTACTAAGTCTAAGCTCACCGCTTGTTCGAATCAGTAAATCAGGGTCTGGCATACCACTAGAAAGCAACGTATTACCGATCAGCTCAGATGTTATATCTTCTGTTTTAAGCTTCCCATCCGCAATTTGACGGCCCAATGTTTGCATGCATTCTGTGATTTCCAACCGACTTCCATAATTTAATGCAAAATTAAGAACAAGTCCGGTATTATTTTCAGTTCGTCGAGTCGCTTCAGTCAGCGCCTCAACGGTATGGGAAGGTAAATGTTCCTTATTGCCCATCATACGCACTTGCACATTTTTTTCAATCAGCTCATCTAGCTCAATAGCCAGAAATTCCTGCGGTAAGCGCATTAGAAAATCAACTTCGTCCTTTGGACGCGTCCAATTTTCAGTTGAAAATGCAAACAAAGTCAAATACTTAATACCCAGTTCATCCGCTGCAATTGCTGTGCGTTTCACTGCCTTCATTCCATTTTGGTGCCCTACAATCCGCGGCATTCCAATCCGTTTGGCCCATCTGCCGTTCCCATCCATGATGACAGCAACATGCTGCGGAATATTGTCTTTTGAAATGGCCGGTGTTTGCTGTTTTTGTTCCCCGTTCCACCAAGACCGAACCCGTTTGATCATTCCAGTTCCTCCAGCATTCTCTGAAAATGTGCCTCAGGCTTGAAAAGAGACAAACCCCACCGTAAGGGAGGGGCTGCCAATCTTTTAAACTTCCATAATTTCTTTTTCTTTTGCAGCTAAAACTTTATCCACTTCAGCGATAAACTTATCAGTTGTTTTCTGGATATCTTCTTGATGTTTACGAGATTCGTCCTCGGAAATATCACTTTTCTCCAATTTTTTGATGTCATCATTGGCATCACGACGAATGTTACGAATAGCGATCTTCGCTTCTTCACCGTTCTTCTTCGTCAACTTCACCAAGTCAGTTCTGCGTTCCTCCGTCAAAGCAGGAATGCTCAGACGAATGGTGTTACCATCATTCGAAGGTGTCAAACCTAAATCGGATTTTTGTATAGCGCGCTCGATATCGGCCAAGGAAGATTTGTCCCAAGGCTGAATCATCAAGGTCCGGCTGTCAGGTGTATTGATATTCGCCAGCTGGTTGACTGGAGTCATTGCACCATAATACTCTACCTGTACACGGTCCAGTAAAGCTGGTGTCGCCCGTCCTGCACGCAAAGATGCAAGATCACGTTGCAATGCTTGGATTGCTTTTTGCATGCGTTCCTCAGCACTCTTTTTCACAGATTGTGGCATTAATTTACACTCCCTTTGACGATCGTACCAATTTTCTCACCCAGCACGACACGTTTAATGTTACCTTGCTCTGTAATAGCAAAGACAATCAACGGAATATTGTTATCCATGCACAACGAGGAAGCGGTAGAATCCATGACACCGAGATTTTTGTTGAGCACATCCAAATACGTAAGCTGCTCATATTTCTCGGCTGTGCTATCTTTAAACGGATCAGCAGAATATACGCCATCCACTTTATTTTTAGCCATCAGAATTACTTCCGCTTCAATTTCAGCAGCACGTAATGCAGCAGTAGTATCAGTCGAGAAGAACGGATTACCTGTACCTGCTGCAAAAATAACAACCCGACCTTTTTCCAAATGACGGATAGCTCTACGGCGGATATAAGGTTCAGCAATCTGTTGCATCGCAATGGATGTTTGTACACGAGTAGGTACTTCAATCTGTTCCAAAGCATCCTGTAAGGCCAGTGAGTTCATCACTGTTGCCAGCATACCCATGTAATCTGCCGTGGCCCGGTCAATTCCGTTGGCACTTCCAGCAATACCACGCCAGATGTTACCGCCACCACACACGATAGCAACTTCTACTCCCAGTTCCACCACGTCTTTGACTTGTTCGGCAATGGACGCAATCGTATCCGCATCAATACCGTAACCGTTAGGACCTGACAGCGATTCACCACTAACTTTCAGGACAACACGCTTAAACACAGGTTTTTCCAAATGATCACCCTCCAATATCATTTATACTTTATGTAACAGGATAGGTGTCCTGTTGCAAGAAAAGGAACACTGATGTGTTCCATTTCCGTTTTTTCCATATGCAATTACCGTTCGTTGGTAATTATTGTTTCACTTGAGACATAACTTCTTCGTAGAAGTTATCTTCTTTTTTCTCCAGACCTTCACCCAGTTCAAAACGAACAAAGCGACGCAGAGAGATGTTTTCGCCAATTGTACTGATTTTTTCGTTGATAAGCGTGGAGATTGTTTTGTCTGGATCTTTGATGAAAGATTGCTCCAACAAGCAGAACTCCTCATAGAACTTACCAATGCGGCCTTCAACCATTTTTTCAACGATTTTCTCTGGTTTACCTTCGTTCAGAGCTTGTGCTTTCAGGATTTCTTTTTCTTTTTCGATCTCTTCCTGTGGCACTTCTTCACGACGAACATAACGAGGGTTCGATGCAGCGATATGCATTGCAATATCGCGCACAAAATCTCTGAACTGGTCTGTTTTAGCTACGAAGTCTGTTTCGCAGTTTACTTCTACCAGTACGCCGATACGGCCGCCAGCATGGATGTAGGATTCAACAACACCTTCAGTAGCAATACGACCTGCTTTGTTGGCTGCAGCTGCAAGTCCTTTTTCGCGCAGAACTTCAACCGCTTTTGTCAAATCACCGTTTGCTTCTTCAAGCGCTTTTTTACAATCCAGCATTCCTGCGCCTGTTTTTTCACGAAGCTCTTTTACTGCGCTAGCATTAACTGCCATATTATTTCCCTCCAAATTTGATTTTCAGTGGTATACCGTGCTTTATTCCTTAAAAAAAGGGTAGTGAGAGGTTATACACCTGCCAACCACCCTTTTCATTTAATTCATATAGGTATTTCCTAATGGAAATATTATGCTGTAGTTTCTTCGCCTTGGTTTGCTTCCATAACTGCATCAGCCATTTTACCTGTCAGCAATTTAACAGCGCGGATTGCGTCGTCATTACCTGGGATAACATAGTCGATTTCGTCTGGATCGCAGTTTGTATCAACGATACCTACGATTGGGATACCCAATTTGCGAGCTTCAGCAACCGCGATACGTTCTTTGCGTGGATCAATGATGAACAGAGCACTTGGAAGGCCCTTCATGTTTTTGATACCGCCCAAGAATTTTTCAAGACGATCTTTTTCTTTGCGAAGAATGATAACTTCTTTTTTAGGAAGAACTGCGAATGTACCGTCTTCTTCCCAAGCTTCCAGTTGTTTCAAACGGTCAATACGTTTTTGAATCGTTTGGAAGTTAGTCAGCGTACCACCCAACCAACGTTGGTTAATGTAGAATTGACCAGCGCGTGCTGCTTCTTCTTTAACGGAATCTTGTGCTTGTTTCTTCGTGCCTACGAACAGAATTGTACCATTCTCAGCTGCAATGCTTTTTACGAAGTTGTAAGCTTCCTCAACCTTTTTCACTGTCTTTTGCAAGTCAATGATGTAAATACCGTTTCTTTCAGTGAAGATATAACGATCCATTTTCGGGTTCCAGCGACGTGTTTGGTGACCAAAGTGAACCCCAGCTTCCAAAAGCTGTTTCATGGAGATTACTGCCATCTTCACGCACCTCCTAAGTTTGGTTTTTTGTGTGTCCTCCGCCGACATCATTTTTCATAAAGACTTTCCATTGGAAAGCACCCTCTATAAAATTAACCGACGTGCGTTTTTAACACCGTCAATTAATATACCATAACACTTGCATCGTTGCAACCAACTTTTCGACAATAGTTGGAACAACGCAAAATGTGACGTTTTACGCCTCTTATCGAACTTGTCAGCATGAATAAAAGCCGTCCACTTCCCGGTCTGGTCAGTTGGACGGCTTTTTTGTAATTTTAGTAATAATAGAACTGAAATCCTCACCTTTAGCAAACTGATAGGTACCCGTACGAATTTTGGTATTGATTTTTTGGGCCTTAGCTGCTGCCTCAAACGCACTAGCATCCGACACAACCCCTGCCCGTTGCAATCCTGATGCCACACTTCTCAAATTGCTTCCCGAGGCAATGCTATACTGCACTTGTGGGGTGGCAGGCTGCTTGGGGATGTTGGGAGTCGTTGTAGTGCCAGACCTTTGAGTTTGCGGCTTATTCGGACTTTGTGGAACCGATGCGCTGGTCGAAGGTTTAGAAGCCGCCGAGGATGTGCTATTTGCAGGTACCTTTGGTGTTGACGGCGTTTGAGCTGGTTTAGCCTTTTCGGGTGCAGCCGGAGTTTTGTTGCCTTCCTTGATCACCTTATTACGCCATTCCTCTTCTGTCATTTTCGGATCAGAACTGTCACTGATCTGAAGATTTAATTCGGCAGCTGCCTTTTCTAATTGCTCTCGCGTCATGTTTTTTGGGTCTGTTGAAGATTGCTGCGATTGTCCCTGACCGATCATTGCCAGTTGCAACAGCAATGCCCCCGTTATAAGGCCCGTACCCATGCCTAGCATAAATGAACGGTTTTTGATCACGTTACATCCTCCCGCTCCGCGAGTTGCAATATAAGCTGTACTTCCCCCCGCTGGATGCCTGATTGCTTGGCTATATAATCCAACGACTTGCCTTGCTCATGCAGCGCAAACAACTCTTGATAACGATCACGGATGGACTCTACTTCCTGCTCAGTTTCAGGGTCTTGCAATACTGTCTGCTCCTCCATAGTTACGAGAGGAGCTTCTGAATCAGAATAGCCTTCCTGTACAGACACTCCAGGTTGCGGACTTTGAAATTGACCGTAAGCAACCGCTGCCTGATGAGAAGTTACTGTATGTTGTATTTCCTTAGATACAGGCTCGGTTTGCATAGAAACAGTAGCAAACATAGCCTGGCGCTCAAGCTCCACGATACGGTTCCGAAGCTCAGCTACTTGTTCCTGTAATGCCGCCTGTTTAACTGTATGCTCCTGCTTCATACCAGATACGAGCTCAATCAGCTCGTCATTGTCGTTTTCAATATCGGCCATATACTGCTCCAATGTGGCCTCGACCTTTTGAACGACGGCCTCTTCTGTTCCCCGGCCTGGCTGACGCTTAGGCAGAAGCCAGGCGTAGACAACAGCTGCAGCGCCCAGCAGAACAATATAAATCCATGGTTGATCCACTGCCCATCGTCTCCTTTAATAACGCTTCTCCACCTGTCGGATCAGAGCGAAAAATCAATATGGTGTCCCTTGTACGGATGCTCTGCCGGATGCTCCTTAGGCACCTCAGTCTCATCTGATTGGGAACGGCTCTGCTGGGAAGAATCTCTGCTCTGTCCTCCCGTTTGCCGCTCACCGACGAATGTTTCTGCAGACTGATCTATGGCACTGCTTCGCTGACGCTTGTTCTCTGTCTCCAGCGCGGCCTTTTGTCCAAGCAATGCTTGATCATTCATCGGCCGCTGCTGGGACTCACTTTGGTATTTTCCTGCTTCACTGGTGCGAGGTACGGCAATTTGCAATTCAACAGCCTTCAAGCTCATTGGACCACACCCTTTCCGATTGGGCATCCGTATCTGTCTTTCAAGGAATACAATGTTGAATGATTAACAGTGTGCCGAATTACACGTAGGAGGACATGCTGATGTCTCCTTCATGATAATAAAACGCCATTCTTTCCACTGAATCTTTAATAAATTTCGTATATCTGCCGATAACTATTTTAGAGCCACCGTAAATCACATTTTTCACTTCTACCCGTGCCCGGCTTGTATCCTCTAATGTTCGTTCAATTTCAAGCATTCTGGACTTGGTTTCCAAAAGCTCCTGTTCATTAGATTTTTTAGTAGACGTCAGCTTGATTCGCATAGCCATTCTTTCAGGTGCAAGCTGTCCGGCGGCGGCAAGTTGATCCAATATGGTAAGGGCCTTATTCGTTTTATCCTGGCTGTCTGTCTGCTGCTTCAAACGTGCGCGGAGTTCTGTCAGTTCATCGCGCAGTTCAGGAAGCACACCCACTTCGATAACAGTAGCTGTGGACATCGTATTACCGATGGTACGAGCTACTACCTTTTTACCAGCTTGTACACTGCCACCTACGATAAGCCCTTTGGTCCCCTCGCAGAGTACATTTAAACTCGCTTTAATCTGGGAATGCATGATGCTCTGGGATACAAGTATATCGCCTCCCGCAATCACGTTACCATCTTGTATGAATGAGCATTTGACATTTTGTGCAGCTTTCACGAACCCCTTATGGTATCCGATAATACCGCCACTGATTTCCACTGAACCTTCCGCCTCAATTTCAGCGCCTTCCACACCACCGATGACACGAATGTCGCCAGCCGCCCGAACGCGAAACCCTGTCAAGACATTCCCACGAATGACGACGGTTCCAACAAAATCAATGTTACCGACACTATAATCGACGTCCCCGTTCACTTCATATACGGGGAACACATTAAGCTTGCCCTTTTCAGTCGTAGTCACCAGTCCGTCAATAGCCGCATACATGGCAACACCTTCCGGATGGATCACTACATTTTTTCCAACTTTAAAACGCGCCTCTCTTCCTGGAAGAAAAGGAATTTCCTCTCCGGTTACAGCAATCCCCGGTACACCCGGCACAGGATCAACTCGTTCGGCAATCAGTTGTCCACGTTTTACATTTCTTAAACGAGTTAGTTCTTTATAATCCACCCGACCATCTACGGTTTCAAGTGGCTTATGTGCATCTTCGCCAGTCACAATATCAGCCAGATTAATTTTTCCGTCTTTGCCATGGATCGGCTGCTTTCCCTGAGCAATCAGTAATTTTCCGAAGAAATGATCTTCCGGATTTGCCGCAAATACGCGAATCGCATCGGTCATTAAACCGTAGGATATTTTTTGGTTGCTTAGAAAACGCTCTAATTCTTCCACAGAACAGGCAAAACCTTCTTCACGTTTGGCAAACTCCAAGTAGGCTGTTTGTTTGTCAGGTGAGACAACCACTTTTAAATACTGGTCCAAAGCATATTGCTTCTCCACAAGGGTGCTCCTTCCGTCTAACTGTTACTGTAACCTCCCGTACGTTAATCTTTACGCATTAGCAAATCCCGTTGTTTGTCCAATGTCGCTCTTAGACGTAATATTGCTTTGGAATGCAACTGTGAAATTCGCGATGGAGATAGCGACATGACCTCAGCGATTTCGCTGAGTGACAAATCCTCGTAATACAATAAAGAAACAACGATACGTTCTTTTTCAGTCAATTTATCAATGCCTTGTGCAAGGGCATCACGAAGTGTAAATTCATTGACCTTATGATCCGGATTTTTCGCCTTCTCGTCCACCAAAAGGGAAAGCCGTGTTTCCGATTCCTCTTCGCGGATCGGGTCCTCCAGTGAGACAATCGACATAACAGCGACTTCCTGGATCATACTTTGAAACTCTTTTTCAGAAACGTCCAAATAATGGCTCATCTCTTCGTCGCTTACCGTGCGTAAATATCTTTGTTCCAAATGCTGGTAGGCATCCTCGATTTTTTTTGCTTTTTCCCTAACTGAACGAGGAACCCAATCCCCTTGACGAAGACCATCCAAAATCGCTCCGCGAACACGCCAAGAAGCATAAGTCTCAAACTGCAAACCACGCTCATAGTCAAATTTCTCTAAAGCGTCAATCAAACCCATAACGCCGTTACTCGCCAGATCATCCTTGGATACATTTTTGGGCAAGCCTACTGCAAGGCGGCCCGAAACATATTCCACAATATGGAGATACTTTTCAATCAACTGTTTTTTTGCTTCCTTGTCACCGTGTTCTTTCCATTGCTCCCATAGTTCGGAATGGTTTAAATGAGCGGCTTTACGCTCGTTCATCGGCTTCACCCTCCTTATTTGTCTGTCAGGTGACGAACGGCCTTGGCCAATTCTTCAGGGTCCTTGTTGGAAACCAGCTTAGGTGGGTTTAAAGGCGCGAAACCCTTGTTCCCTTCGTCCGTCTGCTCTGGTTTCGGTTTCAGCAATTCATTCAGGTTTTCATTCTCGTCTGGTGTCGTCAGGTCCAGATTCCCCCCTACGCCATCTACCTGAGAGCTTGCCCGGCTTTGGGCATTCCCCAGATCTGGCCGCGCTACAACACCTAGTGTCCAGCGCAGCACAAATGCAAGCAGGAACCAAAAAACGAAGGCGATCAAGCCACGAATTAAGCTCGTGGTCAGCAGATTGCTGCCAACGGACAACATAAAAGTCAGAATAAATCCGACTACTCCAGACCAAAGATTAATGCGTAAGCTGCCAAATAACATGTTTATAATTCCTTTACACCTTTTTGTACGCTTCGAATATTCAAAACGCCAGTTTCAGAGTCCAACTCAATCGTTCGTCCATAATTGCCGCCTGTGTCCTCCGCAATCAAGGGAATACCGAGATCTACGAGCATCTCTTTGCATGATTCTACATTGCGTGGACCAATGCGCATGGTATCTCCACTACCGGCAAAGGCGAACATCTGCGCTCCCCCTGCCATTTTGGCAATCAGTCTGCGTCGTTCAGCACCCAATTTCAGCATCCGCTCAAATAACTCGGGCAGCGCCGTATCGGCGTATTTAGCAATATTCAGTTGCCCTTCACGTGCAATATCCGAGGATGGTAGCATCACATGTGCCATACCTGCCAGTTTCAAGTGAGGATCGTAGAGAGTCAATCCGACGCAAGAACCAAGTCCTGTCGTGCGGATCGAGTTCGGGTTACTGGTAACATTTAAGTCAGCCATACCGACTTTAATGATGCTTTTATCCTCAATCATCGTTCATCGGGACTCCTAACGACCTAAAGATTTTCCCGAACGATTCTGGATCAGGAATCAGGAAAAATTGACCCTCTATCTGATTCTGCCCTTCCAGAAACGATGTGTCAATCAATAATGCAGCATCCCCCATCTGCCCAAACTGCAGCAGTCCATAGCTGAGAATTGCTCCTGCCATGTCCAACGCCAGCGCAGGGACTGTTGGATACATAGATAAACGCGTAAAGTCTGCCAGCGAAGACAAATATGAGCCTGCTAAAATGTTTCCGATCTCCGACAGGGCTGAGTGCTCCATTTCGTTAAAACTGTCCTCATCATCTGAAGGAATATTCGCCAAACGGGAAAGTAAGCTTTTTGCCGCCTGAGGCTGCAATATGAAGAATAGATTCCCGGGGGCTTCCCCTTCTACCCTAAAAAATATGGCAACAACAAGTTGCTCATAGCCGCCGACTTTCTCGGCAATTTCCTCAAAGGGCAGCATTTGTACTTTGGGCACACCCATATCAACCGGTTTATTGAGAAGCCGGGAGAGCGCTGTAGCAGCGTTCCCCGAGCCAATGTTGCCGACTTCTTTCAACACATCCAACTTGAAGTCTTCAAGATTTCCGAGATTTTCCATATGTTAATCCTCTAAGCCTTCCAGTTGGTTCATCTCGCTACGATTCAGGACTTCAGACAAGTTCAGCATAATCAACAAGCGCTCTTCACCAATCTTAGCAACTCCGCGAAGGTATTTAGCCTTAACTCCGCCAATCACTTCCGGTGGTGTCTCGATATTGTCAGTATTCAGGTCAATAACGTCATTCGCTGAGTCAACGATAAAGCCGACTTGCATTTCACCCACTGCAACGATAATGATGCGAGTTTGATCGGTATATTCAGCTTCAGGTAATCCAAACCGGCCACGAAGATCAATAACCGGAATGACTACGCCTCTCATGTTGAATACGCCTTTAACAAAATCGTAGGTTCTTGGAACCCGTGTAATCGGCACCATGCGTTCAATAGATTGGACTTTTTCTACTTCAACACCGTATTCCTCTTCACCAAGCTTAAATACGATAACTTTAATTTCTTCTCCCATGTCTAAAAACCCTCCTTATTGATGTCAGCAACTTCACATTTCTTTCATTTTTGATGAAGACATTATTTAATGAAAACATTCGGGTCGATGATCAAAGCAACCTGACCGTCACCCAGAATCGTGGCGCCTGAAATTCCTTGGATGTTTGGAAGGTATTTGCCCAGATTTTTAAGGACAATTTCACTTTGTCCCAAAAAGTCCTGTACGGAAAGAGCTGCCAGACGGTCTCCCTTGCGGATGACCACGACCTCTGTCTCTTCTTCTTCATCTTCATTGAAGTCCGGTACCTCGAACAGCTGACTCAAGGAGATGAGCGGGATATGAGAATCGCGGAAAGCAATCATTTTATTGCCATGTACTGAACGAATTTGTGTCCGCTTGACGATCGCAGTCTCCACAATGGATGACAATGGAATCGCATATTTTTCAGAACCGATCTGTATCATCATGGCTGCAATAATGGATAGGGTCAGCGGCAATTGCACAGAGAAATTAGTGCCTTGGCCCAGTGTAGAGTGAACCGTAACATTGCCACCCAAAGCGGTGATTTTGGATTTAACAACGTCCAAACCGACACCACGTCCTGATACGTCTGAAATGACTGCAGCCGTACTGAAGCCCGGAGCAAACAACACCTGATAGGCTTCCTCGTCGGTCATGACCGCTGCTTGCTCTGCCGTCAAAATCCCTTTAGAAATAGCACTGTTTAGTACCTTATCGCGATTAATACCATTTCCGTCATCTTCAATCTCGATGAATACGTTATTTCCGCTATGGAAAGCACGCAAGTGAACCGTTCCTGTCTCAGGTTTACCAGCTGCAATCCGGTCGGCTACCGACTCAATACCATGATCCACGGAGTTCCGAAGCAAATGCACCAGAGGATCGCCAATTTCGTCGATAACAGTGCGGTCCATTTCAGTCTCTGCTCCAGTAATAACCAAATCAAGTTTTTTATCCAGCGATTTGGCCAGATCGCGCACCATACGCGGGAAACGATTGAAAACAGTATCTACTGGTACCATCCGCAATTTAAGAACGACGTTTTGCAAATCGCTGCTCACACGACTCATGTGCTCTACTGTTTCTGTCAGTGCTGGATTGGAAGCTTCACTTGCCAACTGCTCTAACCGCACACGGTCAATGAGCAACTCGCTAAATAAGTTCATAAGTACATCCAGGCGTTCAATATCTACGCGAATCGTACGGTTATGCGTAGGCGCAGCTGCCTTAGCTGCTGGCGCTTTACCTGCTGCTGGCTTAGCCACAGAGGCCGCAGCTGGAGACTGCGGCTGGGATGGAGCAGGTGGTTGCACGGCAACAGGTGCTTCCTGCACCGCAGCAGCCTCAGCCAGTCCAGCAGTAACTTCGCTCATTTGTTTAAGCGATTCCTGATCTAGTTGTACCACTGAGACAGTGTCAATTTCAGAGATACCCGCGATTTCCTTTTCCAGCTCCCCAACTTCTTTCTGCGTTATGTAATATAACGAGAAGCTTTGCTCGAATTTCTCCTGCTCAATATCCTGTACCGACGGATAGGCCTTGACGATTTCACCTGAGTTTTCCAGCGTATTGAACACCATAAAGGCACGTGCCGCTTTCAACTGGCTCTCTGAGCTGATTGTTACCTGTATATAGTGAACACGATGTCCTTCAGAAATAGATTGCTCCAGTACAGAATACTGGAACTGATCCAAGACAAGCCCAGCACTATCGTTTTTGTCCACTTTTTTAGATGGAGACTCCTCAGTGGCAGCATTTGTGCCGGACTTTTGGAAATCCCCACTCACGATGGATTGTAGTGAAGATACAATAGAGGAGACATCCGCTTTTCCGTCGCCTCCCTCTGTAATGTGCTGCACCATGGACTCCAAAGCATCCAATCCTTTAAATAAGGTATCGAATATAAATTCATGCATCGCCAGCTTGTTGTTACGTACCAGATCAAGAACGTTTTCCATTTGGTGAGTTAGCGATGCTAGGTCTTCAAATCCCATCGTAGCAGCCATTCCTTTGAGGGTATGGGCAGAACGGAAAATCACCTGAACGATGCCTAGATCGGTTGGATTGCTTTCCAGTTGAAGCATTTTTTCGTTAAGAGATTGCAGATGATCATTCGACTCATCAATAAACATGTTTAAATATTGGTTCATGTCCATTGTGAGACACCTCCTCCATGAGTTACACTCCGATTATTTCACAACTTGTACAAGCTTGGGGGCGATCTCCTGCATTGGCAGAAGGTGACGCACACATTTTAACTCTACTGCTGAGCGGGGCATTCCGTACACTACACAAGTTTCCTCATTTTCAGCAAATGTGGATTGTACCCCAGCATCATAAAGCTTTTTCATCATTTTGGCCCCATCGCTCCCCATTCCAGTGAGCAATACTAGATGCCGCTCCAACGAGGTTAACGAGAGCAACGATTCAAACATCGTATCTACGGAAGGACGGTGACCATTGCGAGCTTCCTCCATCTTCAGTGACACAGTGTATTTACCACCGGCTCCTGGCACAATTCTTAGTTGATATCCCCCTGGGGCAATGTAGGCCGTTCCAGTCTCCAGCGTCATTCCCTGCTCAGCCTCCACAACTCGGAGTGGACTTAACGTGTTCAAGCGTTGTGCCAGCGAACGAGTGAAGTTTGGCGGCATATGCTGAACGATAACGATTGGAGCAGGAAAATCACCAGGAATGCGTTCCAACAGCGTCTTAAGCGCCCGCGGACCGCCCGTAGAACATCCCACCGCCACCAGTTTGCGAAAGCTGGACGTATGCACACCTTTTTTAAGAGAAAATCCTTTAGGTGCGGCAGGAACTGTAGGTGCCGTTACTGGAGGCGTAGCAGCCGCTGGAATAGGAGTAGCTGATGAACTCACCGTCTTACGGGGCTCCGGCTTAACCAGCCCTGCTTTATCCTTACCATACAGCGATTTGTCAGCGGCCGTATTAGAACTGTTTAGTTTCCCTGGTGTTCGTCCCATCCCCTTGGACAGGTCTTCCTTCTTCTGAACAGTAGGTGCTTGGACTGACTTGCTTGGCTGAGCAGCTGGCTGTTCTATACGCCCCGCCGTAACAGATGTTCCAGACTGTTGTCGTTTCGTTTCCTGCTTGGCTGCTGCCGGGACGGACTTGCTAGCGTCACGCTTCGGCTGAGCTGATACAGCAGGTGAAGGAGCAGCCGGAACAACAGGAGGCTTGTCTGTCGAAGCTTGACTGCCTGCTCGTTTCTCAGTCACCGCCTGTCCTGTAGGCTTTTCCTGTGGCGTTTTTTTCGCTTGTTCCAATGCAGCTTTGCGCTCATTAGCTTCCTTGCGCTCGAGGCGGCTCCGCACTGCTTGCATAGCAGTGTGCATCTGTTCCAGCAACGCCTTGCTCACTTGCTCGATATCTTGCGCATGAGCAATGGAAGGCTTTCTTATAAAATCGAAAGCTCCTGCCTCCAAAGCCATGATGGTCTCCTTCATGCCTTGTTCATTAATGCCTGACAGCATAATAATAGGTAGCGGATGGGCTGCCATAATCAATGGCAATGCTTCAAGACCATTCATTTCAGGCATCTCGACATCCATGGTGACCAAATCGGGCTGCAATTCCTTCACTTTCTCTACAGCCTCTTTGCCATTGGCGGCTGTACCTACGATGTTGAACGACTCATCCCTTACAATTAAATCTGTAATAATTTTGCGCATAAAGGCCGAATCATCTACAACCAGCACCCGGTAAGCACACATGTTAAACACCTCTGTTTCCTCTCATCAAAATCAATGTACAGAACGTCGCAACCATTTTTGCATAAACCCTTTAATTCCAGTCAATGCACCTGATTGCGGAATCTGTGGCATTGCTGCAAAACGGTGTGCCAGATTCAATACATCTCTTGAAGCCGCACATCCCGGAAAAGCAACCATAAAAGGTACTTGCCTTTTGACTGCTTGCATGACATGAGTATCATCACTGATATGCCCAAGCAACGGGATTTCGATCTCCAAAAAGCGTTTCGCAACCAGTGCGATCTTATCGGCAACTTGACGGGCCTCATTATCGTTATCGGCACGATTGACTATAATTTTGAATACCGTATCCTTTTGCAAACCGCTGACGACTTTAATTAGCGCATACGCATCTGTTAAGGACGTCGGTTCCGGTGTGGTTACGACCAGGCATTCGTCAGCTGAAGTGATGAATTTAAGGTTTTCTTTAGATAAACCTGCACCTGTATCAAATAGAATGTAATCCATATCTGCCGCCATTTTTTCTACTTCTTCGGCAAAATAATTCAGATCGTCATCCGATAACGTAAACAATTCGCTCAAGCCCGATCCTCCAGCAATATAAGGCAAACCACCTATACCCGTTTGAATAATTTCATCAATTGATTTCTCACGTTTTAACAGGTGAAGAAGATTGTATTGTGAATTGGCCCCCATTAATACATCAATATTGGCCATACCGATATCAGCATCAAACACAAGTACCTTTCGACCAAGGGATTGCAGAGCCAGAGCAAAATTCAGCGTAAAATTGGATTTGCCCACCCCGCCTTTACCACTGGTGATCGTTATAATTTTGGCTTGACGATTACGTGGGGGCAATCGATATTTATCCAAGGAAGAAGCCATTTGTCTAAGGGATTGGGCTTGGTCACTCATATGGAATCTCCGTTAGCTCCTGATGATGCTTTGGGTCCAAGCAGCATGCTTGTCACCATTTCTGTATCGGGATGAAGCAGGTCGTCAGGAACATTTTGTCCATTGGTAATATAGGCCAGTTGCATCGGAAATTGATGCAAAAGATTAAACATTCCACCGCAGCTACCTGTCTCGTCCATCTTAGTAAATACAACCTTACCAAGACCAAACTTACTGAAATGTCCAGTTATATTGAGCATATCTTTGCTTTTGGATGTCAGGCTGAGTACCAGATACGTCTCACTTTCATTAATAGGCGAAAGCAGACTTTGCAGTTCCGAAACAAGTAATTCATTACGATAATTTCGTCCTGCGGTATCCATGAGGATCAGGTCACAATGTTCCAGACGTTGAATGGCTCTGTGGACGTCACCGGGAGACTGCACAACTTCAAGCGGTACATTCAAAATCGTAGCATATGTACGCAGTTGCTCGACGGCTGAAATCCGGTACGTGTCAGAAGTAATAAATCCAACTTTGCGATGATGCTTAAACAACTGCTCTGCTGCTAACTTGGCAATGGTTGTCGTTTTCCCTACTCCGGTAGGACCTGCCACATACACAATTTTGGTATCTTTGGAGATCCCTTTGTCCAGTCTTGTCTGAATAAAACTGGCCACTTCCTCACGAAAGACTTGTTCCCAATCAAAAGTTTCAGGCGCAAAAGGATGCTCACTCCGGCGCACATATACCTGTTCGAGCCAATACTCCAGTAAATCGCGTTCCACTTCCTGCTCCAGCACACGCTCACAAATCTCTTGCAGCGGCTCCGGCCAAGTACTTTCCAATGAAGAATTACGGGAAAACCGAGTCATCATAGCCTTCATTTCCCGCAATTCATTAAGCAGAGCCTGATTTTCCTCCGCTCCGCTCTTGTCTGGAACGCTTACTTCAATGGGCTGTTTAAACAGTTCACTGGATGATTTCATGTTCGAAATCAATGCTTCATGATCAAGTGCTTGAGACATAGTCTCCAGATTATTAGCAGGCCTAGATAACAAATGCTCAGTTGCTGAAGCTGCCTGTTCTGCATCATTCGTTAATTCAGCTTGTTCTTCTTTGGAACCACCCGTTATCTGCGTTACCCGCCGATAAGCTTCTGGAGCAGCTTGTCTGGGAACCACAGGCATAAATGATTTTTCTGGCTGTTTAGGAGCGTTCATTTGAGGTGAAGCCGTCTGGGCAAGCTCTTGTGAAGATGGTCCAAACCGTCGTGGCTTTTGAGGTTGCTTCTCCTCTACCGCAGCTACCACTTCGATTTTCTTTTTACTGAACATTCCCATGAAACCGCCGACCTTCATTTCCTTTGTACTTAAAATGACGGCGTCTGTTCCTAAGTCACCCCTGATTTGCAGCATAGCTTCTGGCATGGTATCCACTACATATCGTTTCACTCTCATAAGTTCACCACCCCGACACTTTGAATTTCAACGTTCGGCTCCAGCTCACTGTACGACAGCACCGGGACATCCTGCATAGTCCGCTCCATCACTTGCCGCAAATACATCCGAATTGTCGGTGACGTTAACACAATAGGCTGCTGTCCAGATTGAATGAGACGGTTGATTTGCTCCATCATCCTTTGATACACCGTTTGCGTAGACACCGGATCAAGAGCCAAATAGCTACCTTGCTCCGACTGTTGCACGCTTTCAGCAATTTTCTTCTCCAATCCTGGTCCCACTGTGATAACGCGTAACGTCTCCCCTTGTTGGGCAAATTGCTGCGTAATCTGGCGGGACAACGCCTGACGGACATATTCAGTCAGCACGTCAGGATCTTTTGTATAAGTACCGTAGTCAGCTAGCGTTTCGAAAATAGTCACCATATCGCGAATGGAGATTTTTTCTTTCAACAGCTTGGCTAATACTTTTTGTACATCCCCAATCGCAAGCACAGAAGGAATAAGGTCGTCCACCAGCACTGGATAATTCTCTTTGAGATTGTCGACCAGCGACCGTGTTTCCTGTCTGCCAAGCAACTCATGAGCATGTTTCTTGATCGTCTCCGTAAGATGAGTAGCTACAACTGAAGGTGGATCAACTACGGTATAACCCGATAGTTCCGCAACATCCTTGGTGTTCTCATCAATCCAGAGCGCGGGCAATCCGAAGGCCGGTTCTGTCGTTTCAATCCCTGAAATAGAATCGTCATCGTATCCCGGACTCATAGCCAGGTAATGATTTAACAGAAGCTCCCCGCCGCCCACGGTATTACCTTTAATTTTAATGACATATTCGTTAGGCTTGAGCTGAATGTTATCCCGAATACGAATGACCGGCACAACCAAACCCAGCTCCAAAGCACATTGACGACGGATCATAATAATCCGATCCAATAAATCCCCGCCCTGCTGTGTATCCGCCAGCGGAATTAACCCGTATCCAAATTCAAATTCAATTGGATCTACCTGAAGCAGATTAATGACACTTTCTGGACTACGGACTTCTTCAATTTGTTGCTCCTCTTCCAGCTGTTCATCAGCTATCTGCTTGCGTTCCATATTGCCCTGCATTCTTCGAGCCGCGAAAAACAGCAGAATCGCCAGTGGAAGAGTTGTAATGATATGAATAGGCGTGAAGAGGCCCAATAATGCAATTGTGGCAGCCACAATGTAGATCAGTTTTGGATAAGAAAAGAGCTGTCCAGTTAAATCCTCTGCCAAGTTGCCATCCGACGTAGCCCGCGTAACAATCAAGCCTGACGCCGTGGATATGAGCAGTGCGGGAATCTGGCTGACCAGTCCGTCACCAATGGTGAGTACAGAATAAGTCGACAGCGCCTCTTGAAATCCTTTTCCCTGAACGGCCATACCGATAATAAAGCCGCCGACCAAGTTAATGATCAAAATGATAATACTAGCAATGGCATCACCTTTAACGAATTTACTCGCACCATCCATCGCTCCGTAAAAATCAGCTTCCCGTTCGATTTTACTGCGTCGTTCACGGGCTTGCTGCTCATTGATCAAACCTGCATTCAGATCAGCATCAATACTCATTTGTTTACCCGGCATCGCATCCAATGTAAACCGTGCGCCTACCTCAGCAACCCGCTCAGATCCCTTGGTGATAACAATGAACTGTACGACCACGAGAATGAGAAAGACAACAAAACCGACGGCAATTTGCCCTCCTGCAATCCAACTACCAAACGTAGCAACTACTTCCCCTGCATGGCCCTCACCTAAAATAAGTTTGGTTGTAGAGATATTAAGTGCCAAACGAAACAACGTTGTAATGAGTAGCAATGAAGGGAAAATAGAAAACTGTAAAGCTTCCTTCGTATTCATAGAAACGAGTAGAATCATCAAAGCAATAGAAATATTAATGACGAGTAGGATATCCAGCAGCCATGATGGGATCGGGAGAATCATCATAAGAACGATACCGATGACGCCTGCAAGGACAGTTATTTCTTTTATTTTCACGGGTCTCTAGCCCTCCGATCCCTTTATTTCACTTTACCTTTTAATTTATATACATACGCCAGCACTTCGGCAACGGCCTGGAACAGATCAGCTGGTATCGCATCCCCGATTTCGGCTCTTTGAAACAGCGCCCGCGCCAGCGGCTTGTTTTCCATCGTTATTACGCCGTTTTGCTTGGCAATTTCTTTAATTCGGAGCGCAACGTAATCTTGCCCTTTCGCAATAATCTGCGGCGCTTCCATCTCCGAACCGTCATATTTCAAAGCCACAGCAAAGTGCGTAGGGTTGGTGATAATGACATCTGCATTAGGAACCTCCTGCATCATACGCTGCATAGCCATACGGCGCTGACGCTCGCGAATTTTCCCTTTGATCAGCGGGTCACCCTCCATTTTCTTGTATTCATCCTTGATGTCTTGTTTGGACATTTTCAGGTTTTTCTCATGCTCATAACGTTGATACATATAATCCAATACCGCTAAAACGAACAGTACCACACCAATTTTGAGCCCCAGTTCCATCGTTAATGAAGCTGTAAAGCTCAACATCTGATCGCCGGACATTTCAGCCAGTTTGGGTAGGTCAGCTTTTGTTTTCCAGAGTACGCTGTACACCAGATAACCAATTACAGTCATCTTTAAAACGGATTTTAGGAATTCAACCAATGACCTCATGGAAAAAATATTTTTGAATCCTTTAATCGGATCAATCTTGCTAAACTTGGGCGTAATGCCCTCTCCGGTTAATAAAAAGCCGATCTGCATGTAATTGGCTGCTATCCCGATGACAATAGCCCCAATAAAAATAGGTGCTAGCATAATCAAGATTTGCACGCCATACTCGCCCATCATCAGCAGCGTTGTGTTCGGCGTTACCTCCATAGAGAGCCGATTCACAAAAATATCTCGAAATAGTCGAACTGCATGGTCCTTAAAATACCCGCCGAAAATCATGAGGCAAAAAAACGTAACCAGCAGGACACCAGCGGCGGGCAACTCCATGCTTTTGGCAACCTGCCCTTTTTGTCTTGCATCCTGTTTCTTTTTGGGTGTAGCTTTTTCCGTTTTTTCCCCTGAGAACAACTGCAGGTTCATAGCATATTTAAATGACAAACTACGTTCCTCCAGACCAGACATTAAGGACGATTACCCATAATATCCAACAAGTTGCGCATGGATTCGAACATCACCGAAAACAATCTTTCGAATATAAAAGCAAAACTTGGCATGAGAAGCAGTAACATGAACAGTCCCACAATAATTTTAAGAGGTACACCAATAACAAAAATGTTGAATTGTGGCGCTGTTTTAGCTAAAAAACCAAGTCCCACATCTGTTAAAAAGGTAGCCACTACAATGGGAGCAGCAATTTGAAAGGCAAGCATAAATGATTCCGCAAAAGAACGTACTAGGAATTCAGTTACACTGCCACCATACAGCTTTACAAAAAAATCATTTGTCAACGGTACCCAATCATAGCTGTATAAGATAGCATTTAGCAGATGATGGTGCCCATTTATACTTAAAAAGAACAATACAGCTATGGCAAACTTAAAATTCCCCGTTAAAGGCGTTGAAGCCCCTGTCATGGGATCAAACACACTCGCCATTCCGAAGCCTACCTGTAGGTCTATAAATGAACCTGCGGTTTGGATCGCTGTCATGAACAGATATGCAGTAAACCCCAATAACAACCCAATCAGCACTTCACGGCCCACTAACAGCACATACGATACATCGGTCGGTACCTGTTGATGCGTACCATATGTAAGATACACGACCAAAGCTAGAAATCCTGAAATTCCAACCTTAAAGATATTAGGTACCCCTCGGGTTGAAAAAATAGGCGCTACTACAAAAAATGAGGTAATCCGACAAAAAATCAGCAAAAAAACAGGAAAACTCTGTAACAATATGTTCATAACATTCAGCCTAACCTATATATTTGTACAAATTGTCTAGAATGTTATACGTAAAGTCAACTAATGTGGTCAATATCCAGGGCCCGAACAAAAGCAATGCCAGCAATACGGCGACAATCTTCGGAACAAAGGCCAGTGTTTGCTCCTGAATTTGGGTTGTCGCCTGAAAAATACTGATAATCAAACCCACGACTAGCCCCAAAATCAGCATCGGAGCGCTCACCTTGAGTACAATGTACACCGCTTGCCCAGCCAGGGAAATAATAAACTCCGAAGTCATTGCCGTCCTCCTTGATTGCTGTCCTTGCATGAAGTATTCATGTGTTAAAACTCAGAAGCAATGATTTGACTACCAAATACCAACCATCTACAAGTACGAAGAGCAGTATTTTAAAAGGAAGTGAAATCATTACCGGTGGTAGCATCATCATCCCCATAGCCATGAGTGTACTCGACACCACAATGTCTATAACTAAAAATGGTATGAAAATCATAAAGCCCATCTGAAATGCCGTTTTCAACTCACTGATTGCATAAGCCGGAACCATCACCGTTAGTGGAATATCCTGATAATTCTTTGGTTTTTCCATCTTGGTGTATTTCATAAAGAGTAGTAGATCCTTCTCACGTGTATGAGAGAACATAAAGGTCTTGATCGGTACCGATGCCTTATCCAGCGCCTGAGACTGTGTTATATCCCCCTTGAGATACGGCTGAAGTGCGGTTTCATTCATAGCTGAGAACGTCGGTGCCATAATGAATAAAGTGAGAAACAAAGCCAGTCCGACAAGCACCTGATTAGGCGGCATCTGCTGGGTTCCCAGCGAAGTTCGCACAAAGCCAAGCACAATCACAATTCGCGTAAAACTTGTCATAAGTACAAGCAATGCAGGCGCTACACTAATGACAGTAATAAGTAAAATAATAGACAGCGAGGTGGCACCGGGCTGTCCTTTGTCCGAATTGCCGACTTGAATATCAATGTTCGGAATCGGTTCCGCAGAGGCCGCCGTCACCGAAATGAAGCTGAACAAGACAAGCAGCAAACATGCAAGTATAATCTTTTTTCTCATGAATCTCCCGACCGATCTGTAGTATTCTCCTCATTGCGCAGCTTTTCAAGTTTATCCTTGCGATTCGGCATTTGCCGAAGCTTGGATTCAAACATCTCGTGAAAAGATGTCTCCTCTTCAGGCTGCTGCTGTGCCGCGTTGTTCCGGCGAAGCTTATCCGCAATTTTAGCGAATAGCGGGGCAATCGGGCCGCGCTGCAGAGAAGCTTCCTGCTCCAGTGCGGCCAAAATTTGCTCCACTTCTTCAGGATCGGATACTTTGTCAACAAGCCGGATATCTTCTCCCACACCAATGAGGTACACACTGCTACCAACTTCAACAAGCTGAAGGGATTTATTGGGACCAAGCCCCACGCCTCCCAGTATGCGAACGGAGCGGTTGCTGAACCAGCTCTGATTTCTTTTACTCAAAAACCGTATCAAGTACACGATCAGTACGATGATAAAGATTAGCACGAAAAGGACCCAGGCAATGTTGCCTATATTGCTGGATGTACTCAATGCGTCAGAGGCACCCTGTTGTGTATCCATACTGGGTGCGCCTTACACACCCAGTGTTTTGTTGATGGCTTCGATAACCCGATCCGATTGGAAAGGCTTAACGATAAAATCTTTTGCGCCAGCTTGAATGGCATCAATAACCATTGCTTGCTGACCCATCGCGGAACACATGATAACCTTTGCGTTCGCGTCAATTTGTTTGATTTCCTTCAGAGCGGCAATGCCGTCCATTTCAGGCATCGTGATATCCATCGTAATCAGGTCCGGACGAAGCTCCTTGAATTTTTCAATGGCCTGTGATCCGTCCTGGGCCTCTCCTACTACTTCAAATCCATTTTTGGACAGGATGTCCCGAATCATCATTCTCATAAATGCAGCATCGTCCACGATCAAAATACGGTTTGCCATCTGAAATAAATCCTCCCTAAATTATGCTTTTATTGTAATTTTTGAATACGGTCCCATTGGCTTACAATATCTGTTACACGCACGCCAAAGTTCTCGTCGATTACGACAACCTCGCCCTTGGCAATCAGTTTGTTGTTAACCAAAATGTCCACCGGCTCCCCGGCAAGCTTGTCCAGTTCAATAATTGAACCTTGTGAGAGCTCCAGAATATCTTTAATTTGCTTTTGGGTCCTTCCTAATTCTACGGTGACTCTAAGGGGAATGTCCATCAATAAATTTAAATTGTTTTCATCCACTTGCGCAAATGCACCGGACTGCAAGTTAGAAAATTGTACAGGTTGTACATTTACATTACGTCCCGGTACTGCGCCGTAGTGATGAGGCGTTCCGTAAGGAGCTTGCGGCGGTACCCCAGCTGGCATTCCATAACCCGGTGTTCCATAGCCTGGAGCGCCCTGTTGCCCATATCCCGGATCTTGAGGATACATTGGCGGTTGTTGCCCATAGCCTGCGTCTTGCGGCGCCTGCGCGGCTGCAGGTGGCTGTTGATAGGCTGGTGCAGGCGGTTGCTGCGGAACGCTAGCTTGTTGCGGCGCTTCGGGAGCAGCTGTTGCAGCTACCTGTTGTGCGGACGCTTGCGGTTGTTCTTCATCCTCTCCGCCATTCATTAGGATGCTCACCATTTTTTTGGCGAAATTAACAGGCAACAGTTGCATCAGCGTAGAGTCAATGAGATCCCCGATCAATAACCGGAAGGATACTGTAATGAGCGTCTCTTCATCCGGCAGACTAGATACTCCATCACCGTGCATAGGATCCAAAATATCAATCCCTGGTGGAGAGATATTAACAAAACGATTAAACATGGTAGACATAGAGGTCGCCGACGATCCCATCATCTGGTTCATCGCTTCCTGCACGGCACTGATGTGAATTTCATTCAATTCTTCATCCGCTGGGTTACCTTCACCACCAAGCATTAAGTCCGCTATCACTTGTGCATCACGCTTTTTGATTACGAGTGAGTTAATACCCTCGAATCCATCGACATAATTTACATGTACAGCTACGTGTGGCTTTGGAAATGCAGTTTCAAATTCAGAACGGGTAATAATTGAAACTTTAGGTGTCGTAATATCCACCTTTTGACCGAGCAGTGTGGAAAGAGCCGTAGCTGCGCTGCCGAACGTTATATTACCGATTTCCCCGAGAGCATCCTGCTCCAGAGGAGTCAGAAAATCGTCAACGGTCTTGTTGGCGGGAGTAGAATCCGTCCCCGCTTCAGACTGTTTCAGCAAGGCATCGATTTCCTCCTGGGACAAATAGTCTTTACTCGTCAATTTCTTCAACTCCTTCGTTGACAATTTCATCAATTTGTACGGCAACACGATCTCTTACCATGCCGGGACTTCCCATAAACTTCAATTTCTCGCCTACCCGGATGGATAGTCCTTCTTTGACAGGCTTGTTCAATGAAATGACATCCCCTACCGAAAGACCCAGAAACTCGGCTACATTTATCCGGGATTCACCCAACTCCGCAATAATAGGGAGCTCTGCTTTGGTGACCCGTAATCTCAAGGCGTCGATCTCTTCGGGCGCCCTTGATTTCTTTTCGGATGTAAACCACTGGTGCGTGGACAGTCTGGCCATAATGGGTTCCAATACCACGTGCGGGATACAGAGGTTAATCATCCCTGTGGTATCACCAATTTTGGTACTAAGCGAAATCAGAGCAATCGTTTCATTGGGCGAAACAATCTGCATAAACTGCGGATTCGTTTCCATCGCCTCTAAGCGCGGTTCAATGTCCAGTACCGTTTTCCAAGCCTCTTGCAGGCTATCAAAGGTACGGCTGAAAATTCGCTCCATGATCGTCGTCTCGATTTCGGTCAACGCAGTAACCTTTGACGGTGCCGAACCTGTTCCTCCGAGAAGCCTGTCCAACATGGCATAAGCAACGTTCGGGTGAACCTCAAGCACCATACGGCCTTCCAGCGGTTCAGCTTCAAAAATGTTTAGAATGGTCATTTTCGGAATGGAGCGAATGAATTCATCATAAGGAAGCTGCTCCACCTGAACGACATTAATTTGGACAAAAGTACGAAGCTGCGCTGAAAAATATGTGGTCAGATACCGCGCAAAGTTCTCGTGTATCCGCGTCAGACTCCGTATATGATCCTTGGAAAACCTAAGCGCTCTTTTAAAATCATAAGCGCGAACTTTCTTTTGGGTATCTTCCTTTTTAAGTTCTTCCGCATCCATTTCACCGGACGAAAGAGCTGCTAAAAGGGCATCAATTTCCCCTTGTGACAGTACATCCACCAATGTTATTCACCCCCTTACGTGTTCCTGACAAGTTCACCTGGAATCAAATGGCTGCCAGCAAAAAGTCTGTAATTTTGGCGTTCCCCAGGTGACCTTCAGGGAGCGACTTGTTGATGAGATCCGTCAGCTTGTCACTGAACTGGTCCCGGCCTTTAGCCGTTCTGAGCTCATCAGGTTTGGTGTCTGCAAGCAATTGAATAACGATGGGCTTAATACTGATGTCTTTAATTTTTTCAAAAGATTCTTTTGCTTTGGCATCGTTCAATTGAAAAGATAGGTTCATCTGGACAATGTAATCTGCGTCTGCCAAATTCGTTTTGATACCGGTAATTTCAGAGCTCACTTCCACCAATTCATCTGCTGACAATCTTGGAAGTTGTTCTGCTTGAGCAGCTTGCGCATTCGTTATGACTTCCGACTTCTTCCCGCTAAGCGCTGGTATAAGTACAAAGGCCGCGCCTGCAATCAAAGTAATCGCGAGTAAAATTGTAATGAGCCATGGCAGCATCTTCTTCATTCGTCTTCCTCCATTTGTTGCACTTTTATCGTGGCGGCATGCATGCCGATTTCACGGCTGTAACCCTTGATCAAGGAGACGACATCTGCCGCTTTTTCCAATACAATCAACCGTTTCCCCGTCACCAAAGTGACGTATGTATCCGGTGTTTCCTCCACAGTCTCAATGAGCAGCGCATTAAGCCACATAGGCGAGCCGTTCAGCCGCGTTAACGGGATCATCGTAACATCAACCTCCTGATAGGTGCGGAGGAGCCTCTACTCCTCCGCGTTTAAATGAGATTATCGTTTCAAGTTTACAACTTCCTGAAGCACTTCATCCGAGGTTGTAATGATACGCGAGTTCGCTTGGAATCCACGCTGTGCCACGATCATTTCGGTAAATTCGCCTGTCAGATCAACGTTGGACATTTCCAGCTGACCTGAGATAATAGCTCCCAGACCATCTGCGTTAGCAGTACCGATTTCCAATTCCTCTAGGTTAGAGTTAACTGTGGTACGGTATAAACTTCCCCCAATCTTCTCCAGACCTTCTGTATTCGCCACTCTAGCCACACCAATTTGAAGAGCATTATCAGTTGTACCATCTTGCAATTGCTGCACAATTGTACCGTCCTGTGAGATAGAGAAAGATGCGACATCTTCTGAAAGTGTAATTGGAGTTCCTCCTGTATCCACTACGAAAAACCCATCGGAAGTAACCAGATTTCGGTTCGCATCTACGTGAAAATCACCCGCACGAGTCAGATAAGGAACTTCCTGTGCATCATTCATTTTGACCAGGAAAAATCCGTCACCGTTAATACGTAAATCCGTTGGATTGTTCGTAGTCATTGCACTACCTGGAAGGTGCAGTGTATCAATAGAGCTGACCGACACTCCCAAACCTACCTGCTTGGCATTTTGCCCGGCGGTTGTTGTTCCGTCTGGTGCACTTGCGCCTGAACTCGTTTGGCTCAAGATATCCTTGAACATCACTCGGCTGGACTTGAATCCTGTAGTATTTACGTTTGCAATGTTGTTACCGATAACGTCCAGCTTTGTTTGAAAGCCCTTCATGCCCGATACACCTGAATACATTGATCTCAACATTGAGTATAAATCCTCCTCTGATTGGTTGCTTAGTTGACCGCATCAGTCGATCCGCGGCTTTTTCATGGCTTTCCTATTCGGGCCAGCCACTTCGTATACATTTTTATGAAATAATTACAGCACTATCTATCTGCGTAAATACGTTATCCTCCATGGACTTCTTATCCATCGCGGTAACAACTGTTCGATTAGGTACACTTACAATCAAAGCCATATCCTGCATTAAAATCAGTGATTCTTTGGCGCCTTTGGCAGCTGCTTTATCCACAGCAGAGTTAATTTTCGCCATTTGGTCACTTCTCAACTCTATTCCCCGTTGCTCCAAACGCTTGGCTGCATGGTTGCTCAGCTTGAGCACCTGATCCTGCAACACCTGACCGAACGGTCTGGCATCCTTCGATACCGAATTTACTCGGTTTTTTGAGATTGCTGCCGGGGGCACGTTGGCGGGAAAAAGGCGTCCGACCGTTATCCTGTCATTCATGAGTTCTCACCGCTTCCAGTAGAGGAAGAAGATGAAGTATCCGATGTATCTGTAGCGGGAGTCGTTGTGTTAGCCTGACTCACTGATGTTACATCTTTTAATGCCACCTCAGCCGCTCCCATTTTGGCATACTGCACACCGTCACGAATAACGATGGAATCCACGATTCCACTTTTCACTGTACCCGCACCTGTTTCACCTGTAATGGAGTCTTTTTTACCTGCCTCAATCCAGCTGACTTCTTTTCCTATCAAACCGGAGGCTGTACCTAAAGACTGTCCCAATGCATTCAACTGCGTAGAAATGTTCATCAGTTGTTCCACCGAGGAAAACTGGGCCATTTGAGCGATAAATTCTTTATCCTCCAAAGGCTGCATCGGATCCTGATTTTGTAGCTGGGTGATCAAAATTTTCAAAAACTGATCTTTACCCATCGTTTTAGTATCCTTGGCACTTGCTGTTTTGACATTATTCACATTGTAATTCGGCCAGACGTTACTGGTGGATACATTGTTGTCTGTAGTCGTCATTGTGTTCTCACCTCCATCATTACGCTTGTGCTGTAAAGGAGCCTGTCCGATTCATATCATCTGCGCGTTGTTCAGCTGTCCAGTTACGAAGCTCTTCTGCCATTTCAGCTACCTTCAAAGCATCCTCGCTCTCTTCTCTACCTCGAGCTTTGGAACGTTGATTGGATTGCTGCTGCTGATTAGCTCCAGATCCGCGTCCATCCTGATACATATGGGAGGAAAGCGACTCATTGTGCGTTACTTCTACCTTATCTACCTGAATACCTTGGCTCTGGAGACTCGAACGCAGCTGCGACATTTGCTGTTCCAGCAAATCCTTCGCTCCGCTATGCTCAGTCATGAACTGGGCAACCAGATGACCATTTTGCATTGTCAGCTTAACTTCCAGCTGGCCCAGATGATCTGGACGAAGCATGATAGTCGCTTCCGTCAAACCAGTGTGTTTTACAATGTCAAGTTTCTGCACTACAAATTCGGTCATCTCCTTGGCAAATTGCCGTACATGTACGACTGGTTGAGCCGGAGCCGAAGGTGTTGTTCCTTGCGTTTGTACCGAAAGCTGTCCCGCAGTCGTGATCACTGGAGTCTGATTGTCAGTTGCTGTCGAATCCGCTTGCTCAGTTGCATCTACGAATGCACTCGCTTCATCTGTTACAGTCGTCTTAACTGCAGACTGAACGAGAATATTAGTTGATGAACGTTGCCCTTCTGAACCTTGTTGATTAGTTTCACCCTGACTTGCTTGCTGCTGAGAAGCAACAACCTGTTTGTCTGTAGTAGCTGTAGCTACGGTTAGAGTACCATTTGCTCGATTTGCAGAAGGCTGAACTGCTTGTGAATCCCCACCATCAGCAAGTTCCACAGCTTTCATTACACCATTCCACTGCTCATCGGAAATAGCTCCCGTACCTGCCGTTGCGCTTTGGAGCGATTGTAGCAACTGTGCCACCTGGGACTTTCGGTCTCCAGAAGCCTGCTCTACTACATTGGCAAGTTGTGACAAAGCGTCCTGTAATGCAAATCGAAGAGTAGCCGGGTTGGCTGCCAAAGCTGTTAAGCCTGTCGCCTCTGTCGTTTCTCCACCGTTTAACTGTTGATTTGTTCCGTCGCCTTGTAAAAACTGTTGTACTTGCTGAATCCACGCTTGCAGAGTTGCAAGCAGAGCAGGATCAGTAGCTACTTGATCATCCAGCTTTTCAAGATTTTGCAGCAAAGGAGCCAGTGTTTCGGCCAGCGGCTCGGTTGGAGCTTCCGTGGATTCTCCAGTTGCAATAAGCGGAAGTACCATAACTAATGGAGAACCGTTCGCATCTGTGCCTGCTGAGCCCGTTTGCCCGCCTGTCATCATTTGCGTAAGTGTTTGATTAAAAGCACCCGTGGTTGCTCCAGCAGCTGTCGCTGTAGTCGTTGTTGAGGCCGTTGTACTGCTAGCTGCCTGACTGGAGCCGAGCGATACACTTTGAGAAATAAGGGTCATTTATTTTTCACCTCCCTTCATTTAAATTACTTACTGCCCATCAGTTTGTTCAAAATTT
This sequence comes from Paenibacillus sp. Lou8.1, assembly GCF_024213565.1. Taxonomy (NCBI): domain Bacteria; kingdom Bacillati; phylum Bacillota; class Bacilli; order Caryophanales; family Paenibacillaceae; genus Paenibacillus; species Paenibacillus sp. Lou8.1. Next base: position 464,662 of record NZ_JANAVN010000001.1, on the reverse strand, counting down.
TTGCGGTCTGAGCAGCATCCTTGGCAGACATATTTTGTAGTAAAGAACCACGTGTCGAATCATCTACTGTATTTAATATGTTTAATGCCTTGTCTGGACTGATTTTGTAAGTTTGTAAAATAAGTTCGGCACCGCTCTTCTTGTCCATGGAAGCAAATGTGCTACTGATTTGAGTGCTTTGCAAACTCTTACTCGTTGTTCCAGCTGTGGTACCTTGATCCTTTTTCAGACGAGACTGCAAGGCAGCAACTGACAAATCCGTAGATGGCGTTACGTTTTTCAGAGCCATAGTAATATCGGCTGCTTTTTTAGCGTCCATCTTTTGCAAAATCTTTGCACTGTTGGCAGGGTCCATGTAGCTTAACAGCTGCACAGTCTCTTCCGTGGTCAGATTCTCCATAATCGGTGCCGCTTTACTTGCTGTCATCCCTTCATACATGCTAGCAAGATCTCTGGCCTGTTTTACATAAGGATCTTCATTTGTTGTTCCACCTGTAGTTTGCGTACCGGCCTGTCCCGGCTGACTGGCCTGTGACTGCTGTTCCTGTTGCGTTTGCAGCGTATTGACCTGATTCTGCAGTTCAGTAACCTTTTTATCTTGTGTCGTCTTAGCAGCGGTAGCCTTTTTAAGCTCCTCCGTCTGCTTGGCTAAATCTGCCTTTAACTGCTCAATAGTTGCTTCAGAACTTTCAGACTGAGCCTTCTGATCTGCCTCTTTCGTCTGGGTAGCCTTATCTTTCGGTTCAGGTATCCAATTTTTAACAACTGGTATTTTGTTCCCTAATGAAATCATTTCGCTTCTGAAGTCCATATTGAACAATGTAAGCAGGACCCCGACCAGAACGATTGTGAACACAATCGGAATCAGGAAAAACATAAACCGTTCAAATCCCCCGCCTGATTCTTTTCCTAAATCCATATCCAGTTCATTTTCTGCTAACTTCTGTGCCATCGTCTTCCTCCTCAGGCAGCTGATATGCGTATCCTATGACTTTCCGCTTACCGGGCTTTCATGGCAAATCGCACGGAAGCCATTTCATCCAGCTCGTTCTGCTCGCGCAGGAGCATTTCCTGTTGGAATTTCACGTTGGCCTTCTCTCTCGCTTTCAGCCAAACCTGTTCATCCAGCATTTTATCGGTCAAAACGGTTTGTTTGCTTTGCACATTTTGCTGCGCATATTGAACATCCCTATGCTTGCGTGTAATACATTGGTCCAGATGATTAACATAAGCCTGTAATTCCTGAATGGTAGAGAGTGGCGCGCAATCCTCGGCAGCCTTTTGAATGGCTGATATGATCCGATTCCTTTCGCCTACAAGCTGTGTTAATGTCTGCTCCTCAGCCTGCAATTGTCCGACAGCACTGGAAAGCAACCATTCGGCCTGTGACTTTTCGTTGGTTTTCAAGTCTACAACTTTCTGAAAGGAATACTGAAATCTCATCGTTCAACCTTCATCTCCTCGTAAATTCAGAAATCAAACGCTCCCTTACCTCGTCCAGCTCAGCCTTTTCATCTGTTCTTTGTCTTGTAAAATCCCATATATCTCGTATGCGCTCCATGGATTCGTCAATTTCTGCATTTGAACCTTGCTGATAGGCCCCGATATTAATTAGATCCTCCGAATCTTTGTAAATGGCCATCAAGCGCTTAATGTTCTCGGCAGCATCTATCTGATCTCGTGGTGCGATATCCTTCATAACCCGGCTAATACTCGCTAACACATCAATTGCGGGAAAATGTCCTTTGTTCGCAATTCCACGATTCAAGACAATATGTCCATCCAAAATCCCGCGCACCGCATCCGCGATGGGCTCATTCATGTCGTCCCCATCGACCAGTACCGTATAAAAAGCGGTTATGGAGCCAGTAGGACCTGTCCCTGCACGTTCTAAAAGCTTAGGTAGACTAGCAAACACGGAAGGGGTGTACCCTCTCATTGCCGGTGGCTCGCCTACCGCTAGGCCGACTTCACGTTGGGCCATCGCATATCGGGTAACTGAATCCATCATCAGCATGACATTCAATCCGCGATCCCGAAAATATTCCGCGATGGTCGTTGCAATAAGTGCACCCTTAATACGGATTAACGCAGGTTGGTCGGAAGTTGCTACAATGACCACGGAACGTTCTAGTCCCTCCGGACCTAAATCCCGTTCAATAAAGTCCAGCACTTCACGTCCACGTTCCCCGATCAAGGCAATTACATTCACATCGGCTTCCGTATTACGAGCAATCATTCCCATCAAGGTACTTTTACCTACACCCGAACCCGCAAAAATACCAACCCGTTGTCCTTTACCGATAGTAAGCAACCCGTCGATAGCGCGCACCCCGATACTGATTGGTTCCTGCACACGCGGACGATTCAGCGGATTGGACGGAATATTGAAGGTTGAATATCTCGCCATTCGCGAGGGGATCAATGAGCCATCCAGAGGCTGACCCAAGCCGTCCAGCACTTTGCCTAACAGCTCCGACCCGACCTGCACATTTAACGGCTTCCCTGTTCCTACAACATCACAACCGGGACCAATGGATTGCAGTTCTCCAAGTGGCATCAGAAGCACTTTATTGTCCCTGAAGCCTACAACCTCCGCTTGCAACGGCTTGGCCGTTTTACCCGGATAAATGTAACAAACATCCCCGATACTGGCGTCTGGACCTTCCGATTCAACCATCAGGCCGATAACCTGCGTAACCTTGCCATTTACCCGAACCGGGTCCAACTGGCGCAAATGATCCATGTAGCGCTGCGCATTAAGCCCCTTCATGTCTTCGCTCCTCATTCTCATGTGCCAGACGCAGTAGTTCCTTTTTGATCTCAGCTAATTGCGTATCAATCCGCGCATCCACGCTTCCAAAGGAAGAACGGATAACACAGCCGCGATCTTTGACGGTACCATCAGGAATAATTTGCAGTTCTGCCTGCGAATCGACAGTTAATGACAATTCTTCTCGTGCACCTTGCACAAATGCGAAATGCTGAGGCGACACACACAATGTAATGGTTCCTTTTTCCCGCTTACGAGCCAAATTTTTACGAATTAATTCAATCGTGTATTCTGGCTCAAGGCTAAGCTGCTTCTCAATGACCTTCTCAGCAATAGCACTACTCAGTTCGACCAGGAAAGGCTCCGCTTCCTGAATCAGTTGTTCCTTAATCTCATAGGCCTGACGCAGAATATCCTGTGCTTCTTCCATCATCTGCTCCGATTTCGTTTGCAGCTCGGCCTCAGCCAGCTTCTGGCCTTCTTCATATCCTTGCTGAAACCCATCAGCTTTTAACGACTGAGTCAACTGATCGTCATGCTCGCGTCGTTCCTGCCACCAGGATTCAATCTGCTGCTGTGCCTCCTGAAGCATCCGTTCCGCTTCTTCAGCTGCCTCGCGAACCTGACGTTCGGCAAAATCCTTGGCATCATTCAGCATTTCATCCCGCAGCCGTTCAGCCTCGTGATCTCGCTGAGGCTCCGGCTCCGTATATTCATTTGTGATTTCTTCATCCGTCGTTTCTGGCGCATACGTATGTGCCACATCAATTGTTTTCAAAGCCTCTACAGGAACATATTGGAAAGATTTAATCAAGTTAGACAATGATGTCATCTCCTCCGCCGCGTGCGATTATAATCTCACCGGCCTCTTCCAATCTGCGGATCGTCGATACGATACGTGTCTGTGCTTCTTCCACATCACGCAACCGCACCGGTCCCATGTACTCCATTTCCTCTTTGAAGGTTTCTGCCATACGTTTCGACATATTTCGGAAAATCACATCGCGTACTTCTTCACTGGACACTTTAAGCGCCAATTGCAAATCTGCATTGTCGATATCGCGGATAATGCGCTGAATGGAACGGTTGTCCACATTGACGATATCCTCGAACACGAACATTCTTTTCTTGATTTCCTCAGCCAGTTCTGGATCTTGAATTTCAAGCGAGTCGAGAATCGTACGTTCGGTTCCGCGGTCTACGCCATTCAAAATCTGAACAATGGACTCGATACCACCCGCATTCGTATAATCCTGCGTCGCGGTTGCAGACAGCTTTTGCTCCAACACTCGTTCCACCTGGGAAATAACTTCCGGAGATGTACTGTCCATGACAGCGACACGCCGGGCCACATCTGCCTGTTTTTCCTGTGGCAGAGACGACAGAATTGCAGCCGCCTGCTCAAATTGCAAGTACGAAAGCACGAGAGCAATCGTTTGCGGATTCTCATTCTGTATAAAATTCAATATCTGGTTTGGATCAGCCTTGCGGGCAAAATCGAAGGGTCTTACCTGTAACGTCGCTGTTAGACGGTTAATGACCTCAACTGCTTTTTGCGATCCGAGTGCTTTCTCCAATATTTCTTTAGCGTAATTAATACCGCCTTGGGAAATATACTCCTGAGCCAAACAAATTTGATGAAACTCGGCCATGATGGAGTCCTTCTCAATGGCATCGACCTTCCGCACATTGGCAATTTCCAATGTAAGTTGCTCGATCTCCTCATCACGCAAATGCTTGAATATTTGAGCAGATACCTCTGGTCCCATTGTGATCAGAAGTATAGCTGCTTTCTGTCTTCCCGTTAAACCTTGACTGCTTGCCTTTGCCAATGAACTCACCTCTATTCGTCAGCCAGCCATGTACGAAGCAGATTGACGAATTCGTCGGGTTTCTTTTTCGCCAGACTTTCAAGCTGTTTACGCACTTGACTTTCATTTGTCACACTTTCCATGGTAATAGACGGGAACTCCGTCGGCGTTGGCATGAGTTGCAATTCTTCATCCAACTCTTCTTCCTGCTTACGACGACCGCGTACGATGAGGAAGATTACCCCCGCCAGCAGTGCCAGAACAGCAGCTCCGATGCCCCATAGCCAAGGGTTGGAAGCTGAGAAGAATGTATTCGTGCTCGCAGGCGCTGGAACAGCTTGTGAGAACACTGAAACCTTCTTAGCCAAATCAGCGTCTGTAATAGTAGTACCAGAATTCGCCAACGATGCTCTTACAATATTAACCAAAATATTTTGAATTGCTGTCTGAGTTGCAGTATCCAACGTTTGCTGACCTGTTGGTGGTTCAACTGCAACATTAATGGTTAAATCTTTTACAGTGTACGGACTTTGGATAATATCCCTTGCAATTCGGTTAACTTCGTAGTTAATCGTACTTGAGCTCTTATCTGAGCTGGTATTGCCGGAATTAGCTCCTCCCGGGTAGCCTGGAACATCCTGTGTTCCTGTTCCTGCAACTCCTCCGGTTTGTCCACTACTGCCCGTATAGCTTTCCTGAATTTGTTGGGCGCTAATTTCAATACCCTTCATTTTCGTTTGATCAACAGGTGTGACCATTTGTTCTTTTGATGTGACTTTGTCGAAATTTAGCTGGGACATAACCAGCACGTTTACCTTGTCGTCTCCAACAATTTTCGACAAAAATTGTTGGACATTATTCCTTACATCGCTCTCAAACTTCTTCTGTAGAGCCATGTTTTCCTGAACACCACTAGTGAGCCCACCTTGGCCGCCCTTGGCCGTTGGAATCAACTCATATTCCTTATTGGTGATCGTAATGTTTTCCACTGGCAGATTCGGCACGGCCGTTTTTACCAGATTAAAGTATCCGTCGATCGCTTGCTGATTTGGAGTAAAGCCAGGCTCGAATTCCATTTGAATCGAAGCGGAGGCTTTGTCCTTTTCTTCAAGTCCGGCAAAAATGTTTTCCTTTGGCATATTAATGACAGCTTTGGAGCTTTGGACACCATCCATCCGTTCCAACAATTGCTGTATTTCGCCGTTCAATGCATTATTGTACTTCACATTGAACTCGTTCTCCGTCATACCAATCGCAGAGGAGGACTGGTCAAAAGCGCTCATGCCGATTGAACCCTTCTGAATCAGGCCTTGAGACCCAACATCTACCTTCGCCTTATCCGCATTAGCAGTTGGGACTGAGATTTGTGTCCCACCAGCATTAAGTTGGTACGGTATACCCGCAGAATCGAGATATTTAATGACTCCGGCAGCATCGTTAGCATTTAAATCTCGGAAAGCCACTTCATACTCGGTTTTGGTAAACTGCATCGTTAGCACTACAACGGCGATAATGATGAATGCTAATGTCGAAACAAGTAATATCTTCTGTTTTTTGCTGAAATTATTCCAATACCCGGAAATCTTATCCCGATATTGGGCGATTCTCTCGTTCACTCCGTCACCCCATCCGAAACTTTGCTAAACCCTCTTTACATCTGTGTACGCATGATCTCCTGATAGGCTTCGATCGCTTTGTTTCGGACCTGTGTAGTAAGCTGCAGGGAAAGCAGCGCTTGTTGGGAAGTGATCATGACCTGATCTACATCAACTTTGCCTGCCATGAATTGGTCGGACATCTGGTGCGTAGCGGCTTCCTGCTGCCCTACTTCATTGAGAGCATCCTTTAGGAAGGAACCAAAATCCTTCAAGGATTCGGAAGGCGTCGCTTTCGTCAACTCATTGTTAGGCGATTGAATCTGCTGTATTGCCGGTGTCTGTACATTAAACATGGCGTTCTGAATCATGTTTTACTCTCCCTATTAAGTAGTTAGTAGTCCTATAACTTAGCGACCGATTTCAAGCGCTTTGGAAACCATAGCCTTTGATGCATTCAGAGCTGTTACATTGGCTTCGTATGAGCGTGTTGCGGAAATCATGTCGACCATTTCTTTCATAATGTCTACATTAGGCATATATACATAGCCATCTTTATCAGCGTCCGGGTGACCCGGATTGTACACAGGCTTTAAAGGTGACTGATCTTCCTGAATTTGCGAAACCTTAACGCCAGCAGCGCTTGTGCTACTTCCTTCCATTTGAGCCTTCAAAACATCGGCAAAGCCAGATTGGTTCGGCTCCAAAACAACCGTTTTTCTCCGATATGGAACTGCTTGTCCATTCTCTACTTTCGCCCGAGTTGTCTCTGCGTTGGCAATGTTGCTAGATATAACGTCCATCCGCAACCGTTGGGCCGTAAGAGCAGATGCACTAATATCAAAGCCGTTGTTAATCTTCACCTAGTCCTATCTCCCTTCTACCGCTGTTCTCATCATCTTGATGCGCTCATTAATTTCTTGGATGTAGGTATTATATCTTAGTTGATTTTCAGCCATAAGACTCATTTCTCTGTCGATATCTACGTTGTTCATATTGTTATTCATGACTGAGTACCCATCTTTGGTGACCGTGGCATCTGGAATGGAGTTCACAGGTCCTATTTGAAAATGTCTTGAATTGGTTACTTTTCCACGTAGTGGTGTGACATCGCCGTTCATTTGCTGCTGAAGCAGTTCTTCAAATGAAACCTCCGAACGCTTAAAATACGGGGTATCCGCATTGGATATATTGTCGGCCATCACACGTTGTCTCGTATTTGCCGCCTGTACACCTGCCTGAAGCTTTTGAAAGCTCATATCACCCAGCAGATTCATTTAGCTCCTCCCTCCCAGCGTCTACTCCAAAGTAAGATTCAATAAAACAAGATTTTTCACTTTTTTTCGACAATAAAATTTCATAATTATACATTTCTTTTAGGTCTTAAGTAGAAAATAATAACTTTCTGTCATATATTCTAAGTTTCGTAGAGTTGGGACCTAATTACAATAAGAAAAAAGCCCTATCTTTTTTAAAAAAGAGGGCTTTAGATGCATAAAATGTTAAATTTTTCAGGTTTATTTCAAGAAAATGAATGTTTTCTTAGCACTTTACACCTGTAAAAGATTATACGTCCTACTTTTGGAATAGACAGAAAAATCATCAACTTGACCATTATCTAGGTCTAAACGACGGTGCAAGATAGTGTTATTCTGGACCTCACACCCTATTTTTAGAAACCCTATTCATAAAATATACTGACTAAGGTCCCTGTTTTGGGCAATATCTCCCAGCTTCTCACGTACATATTCCGGGGTAATGATCATACGATCCAATGTAAGCTCTGGTGCTTCAAACGACAGATCCTCCAGCAGCTTTTCTAGAATGGTATGCAAACGACGTGCGCCAATATTTTCGGTGTTGCGATTTACAGACTCAGCAATGCTGGCAATCTCACGGATCGCTTCCGCAGAAAATTCGACTTCAATCTCCTCAGTACGGAGTAGATCAGTGTATTGCTTGGTCAGCGCATTTTTAGGCTCCGTCAGTATCGACACAAACTCATCCAAAGTCAGGCTACTTAATTCCACACGGATTGGAAAACGGCCCTGCAGCTCAGGAATCAGGTCAGATGGTTTTGCAACATGAAAAGCTCCTGCAGCAATAAACAGAATGTAATCTGTTCTTACCGGACCGTATTTGGTCATGATGGTAGATCCCTCGACAATAGGTAAAATATCGCGCTGGACGCCTTCTCTCGACACATCGGGGCCGCTACCCTTACCCTGGCTGGCAATCTTATCAATTTCATCAATAAAAATAATACCGGATTGCTCAGCACGCTTCACAGACTCCTGAATCACATCATCCATATCGATCAATTTGGCGGCCTCATCTTGAATCAACACCTTGCGAGCTTCCTTGACTGGTAGCTTGCGCTTTTTCGTCCGCTTGGGCAGAAAACTTCCGAACATCTCCTGCATATTCATACCCATTTGTTCATTACCTTGCCCAGCAAACATATCGAGCATATTGGGGGCAGTATCCTCCACATCAATCTCTATGACATCATCCTCAAGCTTACCAGACAATAGATCGAATTTAACCTTACGGCGCTTTTCTGCCAAAGATCCATCCTGTTGTGGTGGTTCTTCTTCTACTGAAGTTCCCGTGTTATTGCCAAACAGCATTTCAAAGGGATTACGTTGCGATTTGTTTGACTTTTCTGCAGGTACAAGAATGCTGACAATCCGTTCATTTGCCATGTCTTCCGCTTTGTCCTTCACATTCTCTGTTCGTTCCGTCTTAACGATGCGAATAGAGGTTTCCATCAGATCACGCACCATGGATTCCACATCACGACCGACGTAACCCACTTCTGTAAATTTGGTCGCCTCTACCTTGACAAAAGGAGCTCCCACGAGCCGTGCAAGTCTACGTGCAATTTCAGTTTTACCCACACCTGTCGGTCCGATCATCAAAATATTTTTAGGCACAATTTCATCCCGGATATCATCCGGCAGCTTACTACGCCGATAACGGTTGCGCAAGGCAACAGCAACAGATTTTTTAGCTTCCTTTTGTCCGACAATATACTTATCCAGCTCGGATACCACTTGTCTGGGCGTCAACGATTGATTATTCATTTTGCACTCCTCCACCCTTGAATACTCAGAGCCGATTTACAGTTCTTCCACGATAATCTGATTGTTCGTATACACACATATTTCCGAAGCAACCTCTAGCGCTTCCCGTGCCATGTCCTTTGCTTCCATGCCAGAGCCATGGCGTTTGAAAGCACGGGCAGCCGCCAATGCAAAATTACCACCTGAGCCAATCGCAAGCACATCATCATCCGGCTCTATAATTTCGCCGCCTCCAGAAATGAGCAACATTCCGGATGAGTCCATCACAATCATGAGCGCTTCCAGCTTGCGCAGGATACGATCCTGACGCCAGTCCTTGGCAAGTTCCACGGCTGCTCTTTGAAGATTTCCGTGGTGTTCCTCCAGCTTATTTTCAAACTTTTCAAATAACGTGATAGCATCGGCCACTGAACCCGCAAATCCTGCAACGACCTGACCTCGATACAATCTGCGCACTTTTTTAGCCGTCTGCTTCATGACAACACTGTTGCCGAACGTTACCTGTCCATCACCCGCAATAGCTCCTTTGCCATTGTGGCGTACAGCGCAGATGGTGGTAGCATGAAAGGACATATCCATAACGCGCTCCTCCTTTTCCTTCATCCTTATGCCTGTACTTCAGCTGACATAACTCCCGTTTCGTTGATATAACCACGCAAACTTTCCAACGCGCGATTAGCGAGAGCTTCATTTTTTTCCTTTTTGTTACGAATCCGTTTCTCCAACTTTGGAAGCAAACCAAAGTTTGCATTCATCGGTTGAAAATGCTTAAAATCAGCGGTCGTAATATACCGTGCCATGCTACCTAATGTCGTTTCCGCAGGAAATACAAACATTTCCTGTCCACGCGCTGCTCGTGCCGCATTCATCCCGGCCAGCAGACCAGAAGCCGCTGACTCCACATATCCCTCTACACCGGTCATTTGTCCGGCGAAGAATAGATTACTTCTTCCCTTGAACTGATAAGTTGGATGAAGTTGCTGCGGAGAATTAATAAAGGTATTGCGATGCATCACACCGTAACGTACAAACTCTGCCTCTTCAAGACCCGGAATCATTGAAAACACACGCTTTTGCTCCCCCCATTTGAGGTGAGTCTGGAAACCAACCAGATTATACAGCGTTCCTGCGGCGTTGTCCTGGCGAAGCTGGACAACTGCGTGGGGCAGTTCTCCTGTATGTGGATTTACGAGACCCACAGGTTTCATCGGTCCGAACAATGCCGTTTGTTTCCCACGTTGCATCATCACTTCGATGGGCATACAGCCTTCGAAATAAATTTCTTTTTCGAATTCCTTGACTTGCGCTACCTCAGCCGTAATCAGAGCCTCATAAAAAGCATCAAATTCCGCTTCGTTCATCGGACAATTCAAGTACGCTGCTTCTCCCTTATCATAACGGGAAGCCAGATAAACCTTGCTCATGTCGATAGAGTCCTTTTCTACAATCGGGGCTGCCGCATCGTAAAAATAGAAATACTCCTCTCCCATCAGTGATTTAATCTGTTCCGACAAAGCCGGAGAAGTTAAAGGCCCCGTCGCAATGACCACAATACCGTCCTGTGGGATTTCCTGAAGCTCTTCATTAACAACCTCGATCAAAGGATGTTGATGAAGCGTCTCAGTAATATGACCAGAAAATCCGTCACGATCCACTGCCAATGCACCGCCAGCCGGAACAGCATGACGATCTGCTGCACTCAGAATCAAGGAGTTTAGTATTCTCATCTCTTCCTTCAGTACACCTACTGCATTCGTTAGGCCGTTTGCCCGCAAGGAATTACTGCATACCAGTTCGGCAAATTTATCTGTATGATGTGCTGGTGTTTTTACAACCGGCCGCATTTCATATAACTTGACTGGCACTCCACGGCTTGCAATTTGCCAGGCAGCTTCGCTGCCCGCCAAACCTGCTCCGATGACCGTTACCTTTTGTAGTTCACTCACGTTTAAATCCCCCTGCTATTGTTGTTCTTAAGAAGTCTCTACGCTCTCATCGCTCTCTTCCAGCATTTCGCTGTGATCGCAGACCGTACAGTTGAGCTTCGTCCCTTGTTTTGTACGTTTTTCGACCATTAGGCTACTGCAACTTGGGCAAGGCTTAATGGACGGTTTATCCCAGGAAACAAAATCACATTCCGGGTAGCGGTCACATCCATAGAAGATACGTCCCTTTTTACTCCGTCGTTCGACGACATGGCCCTCACCGCATGAAGGACAATTAATCCCGATATCCTTAACAATTGGCTTTGTGTTACGGCAATCTGGAAAAGCAGAACAGGCCAGGAATTTACCAAATCGGCCAAGCTTATACACCATTTGGCTGCCACACTTATCACAAATGACATCGGATACTTCATCTTTTATTTCAATTTCTTTCATTTCTTCTTCAGCCACTTCAAGCCGCTTCTCGAATGACTCGTAAAAGTCACTCAACACCTTGACCCAATTACCTTCGCCTTCTTCGACGTGGTCAAGATCACCTTCCATATTAGCTGTAAACTCCACATTCAGAATCTCTGGAAAGAACTCCTCCATCTGTTCGATGACCAATTCGCCCAGCTCTGTAGGGAAAAATTTCTTTTCTTCAATAGCAACGTACCCACGTTTCTGAATGGTTTCCAGCGTTGGTGCATACGTACTTGGACGTCCTATACCCAGTTCTTCCAGCGTCTTCACCAGTCGCGCTTCCGTATAACGGGGAGGCGGTTGTGTAAAATGCTGCTTCGGCTCAACCGCTTCTTTTTTTAATTTATCGCCTGGTTGAAGTGGTGGCAGCAGTTTATCTTCTTCGGTTTTACCGTCGTCATTTCCCTCTACATACACTTTCATGAAACCTGGAAAACGAACCTTAGAACCTGCTGCCCGGAATATCGTCTCACCCGCTTCAATATCTACGGACAAAGTATCCATAATAGCAGAAGCCATCTGGCTGGCCATGAAACGTTCCCATACCAATTTGTACAAACGGAACTGATCCCGACTCATAAACGGCTTAACTGTTTCCGGATCGCGTAACGCAGAGGTTGGGCGAATCGCTTCATGCGCATCCTGGGCGTTGGCCGCTTTTTTTGAATATTGACGAGGAGTTTCAGGTACAAAAGCTTCGCCATATTTTTGAATAATTAATTCTTTCGCTTCCTCTTGAGCTGAAGCGGCGATCCGTGTGGAATCCGTACGCATATACGTAATCAGACCCACGGTCCCTTCTTTTCCTAAATCCACACCCTCATATAGCTGCTGAGCTACAGACATCGTTTTAGATGCACGGAAGTTGAGCTTCCGAGCCGCCTCCTGCTGCAAGGAACTTGTTGTGAATGGAGGAGAAGGATTGCGTAAGCGCTCTTTCTCTTTCACATCGCGCACCTTGTAAGACGATTTTCCGATAGCTTCCAACACTTCTTGTACATCCGCTTCGCTGGAGAGCTCTTTCTTTTCACCGCGCAGCTTATGAAATTTCGCTTCAAAGGTACTGTCTTTAATAGCTAGTTTAGCTGTAATCGTCCAGTATTCTTCCGGTACAAACTCACTGATCTCGTTTTCCCGGTCCAAAATAATTTTCACCGCAACCGACTGCACCCGCCCAGCGGATAGACCCTTTTTTACCTTTTTCCAGAGCAACGGGCTGATTTTGTAGCCAACAAGTCGATCCAGTATCCGTCGTGCCTGCTGAGCATTAACCAAATCCATATTGATTTTACGGGGGGTTTTAAAAGCATCTTTGACAGCCTGCTTCGTAATTTCATTAAATACAACACGGCAATCTGCTGTATCGTCCAGTTCCAGCGCATGTGCCAGATGCCAGGCAATAGCCTCACCTTCGCGATCCGGGTCAGCCGCCAGATATACTTTTTTTACTTTTTTTCGGGCATCCTTTAATTCTTTTAGAATTGAGCCTTTACCTCGAATGGTAATGTATTTGGGATTAAAATCATTTTCGACCTCTACGCCGATCTGACTCTTCGGTAAATCCCTGATATGACCCATGGAAGCCTTGACGATATATTTGCTGCCTAAGTATTTGCCGATCGTCTTCGCCTTGGAAGGCGATTCCACGATGACGAGTGAATCCGCCATAGGCTCTTCCTCCTCTCAATTACACACATGAATATGATAGACTTCCTGAAATGTGGTGAGTTATGACGCAGAGAGCGCTTCACAGATTGGTCATTTTTCCAGATCGCTGTGCTTGTTCAGAAAGATTCCATCTGCTCCGCTACTGCGAGTCATAATGTCAACACATTTCAGGAAGTGGGGAAGGAGTAGGAATTCGCGACGCGGATGAATGCCATACTGCCCTCCACCTGATGTTTAAAAATGAATTTGTGCATTTACTAACTAAGGACTTTGCAAAAACAACTACTAAATAAGCTTGTATTTTGTGCCCGCTAGCTGGGCGATCCTTTTTTTTATGATTAACGATAACAGAACTGCGTGTAAAAGTCCAAAATCCCATGCCGTAGCATCAAGCAGTTCATCCAGTGTCATGGTTCCCTGTTCGAGCAACAGTATGACACGGTTTTCCTCAGAAGTCTCACTTTCTGGCACTTTGGAGACCTCCTTCAGATTAAGACTCTGCTCTCTATTGTATGAAGAAACCTCCCTTGTACGCAAATCTGCTTCATACTCCTCAATAATATCCGAAGCTTCAGTGACTGTTTTGGCTCCTTGCTTAATCAAGCTCAGCGTGCCTCTACTCTTCGGTGACGTAATGGGTCCGGGAACAGCAAACACATCTCGATTTGCCTCTAGCGCAGCATCAGCTGTAATCAAGGAGCCGCTTCTTGCATCTGCTTCGACGACGAGCGTTCCCTTCGTTAGGCCAGCTATAATCCGATTACGTTGTGGAAACATTCCCGGATGTGACCTCGTTCCTGGAGGATACTCCGATACGATCAAGCCTTTGCTAGCCATCTCTGCAAATAAAGACGCATTTTGGGGAGGATAAATTTGATCAATCGCTGTTCCCAGTACACCAATCGTGTTTCCTCCCCGGCGTAGGGCTGTTTCGTGACAAATACTGTCAATCCCTCTCGCCAATCCGCTAACTACTGTAATCCCTGCATTACATAATCCCTCTGTTAGTATCTCCGCTGCTCTACGTCCATAAGCGGTGGGAACGCGAGTTCCTACCATGGCTACAGAGCATGTATGCAAAAGTGATTTATCCCCTTTTGTATACATTACCCATGGTGGGTCAACTGTTTCCTTCATTAATAGGGGATAATCCTCGTCCACATAAGTTACCGTTCCAATATCACCGGATAGAACTCGCTGATATCGTTCATGCACCCATTCTTCATCGTAACACTGAGCCGCAATTCGTGCCTGAGCAGGGCTTAACCCTATCTCAATCCACTTTTGTTCGCTAAAATGCAGTAGCTCATGCAATCGATGGTCACTCGACCAAATACGCTGAATTGTTTTTCTTCCGATTCCCTCTAACTCATGTAAGCCTAACAAAAGCCATCTTTCTTCCAAACAATGGTTCCCCCATTCACGGAAGAGTGAACCCTCCCTTATTTTGTGGCACAATGAATCATTTTGCAAGCGTTTCCCTGACAAGTCTGTCTTAACGCAAAAAAAAGCAACCTTTTCATCCCCTGTTTCAGAAGATAAAAAGGTTGCTTACCTTTCTTTCATTATACACTAGCCTGCGGCAAATTTCGATGCAGTTTTATGGCCTGTATATTAATGAAGAAACACGATTTAATGTGTCGTACACAAATTCAAAATACCACGTGCTTCTAGCACACTTACCAGTGTCGAGCCCATTTCGGAAGGAGTCGGTGCCACCTTGATCCCGCAGGCTTCAAGCGTGGCAATTTTCTCTTTGGCCGTTCCTTTTCCACCAGAAATAATGGCGCCTGCATGCCCCATTCGTTTGCCCGGAGGCGCGGTCACACCGCCGATAAAACCAACTACTGGCTTCGTCATATTGTCCCTGATCCACTCAGCAGCCTCTTCCTCGGCTGTACCCCCAATTTCTCCAATCATAATGACAGCGTGAGTGTTGGGGTCCTCATTGAAACGTTGCAAAATGTCAATGAATTCTGAACCTTTAACGGGGTCACCGCCAATACCAACCGCGGAAGATTGTCCTATACCTCGGGTCGTTAACTGATGCACTGCTTCATAGGTCAAAGTACCACTACGTGACACAACACCTACATGACCTGGTAGATGAATGTAACCTGGCATAATACCGATTTTACATTCTCCTGGCGTAATAACGCCTGGGCAGTTAGGGCCAATCAGAACGGTCTTTTTACCTTCCATAAAACGTTTGACTCTGATCATATCAAGCACCGGAATGCCCTCCGTGATACAAATCACGAGATCTAGTTCCGCATCTACAGCCTCCAAAATGGAATCTGCTGCAAAAGCCGGTGGCACGTAAATCACGCTCGCTGTTGCGCCAGTAGCTTCCTTGGCTTCGCTTACGGTGTTAAACACTGGCAATTTGACCTGTTGTCCGTTCTCCAGTGTAATTTCTACCTCGGTGCCCCCCTTACCGGGAGAGGTGCCACCTACCATTTGTGTACCGTAATCAAGTGCACCCTTGGCATGAAACAACGCCGTTTTTCCCGTAATCCCCTGTGTAATCACCTTTGTATGCTTATCGACCAAAATACTCACGATCTTCACATCCCCTATCGTTTATTCGGCATATCGGAATGCAAACAGGCTATTGAACAAGTTCGACGATTTTTTGGGCGCCATCCGCCATGGAATCCGCTGCTACGATATTCAAACCGGATTCCGCTAAAATCTGTTTGCCGAGCTCAACATTTGTCCCTTCAAGACGGACAACAAGCGGACGAGTCAGCCCCAACTGTTTGGCAGCCTCCACGACGCCGTTCGCAATGATGTCACACTGCATAATTCCGCCGAAAATGTTCACGAAAATACCTTCTACCTTCGGATCGGACAAAATGATTTTGAACGCTTCGGTTACCTTTTCCGTCGTCGCACCGCCCCCTACGTCCAGGAAGTTGGCCGGATCGCCACCGTAATATTTGATAATATCCATGGTTGCCATCGCCAAGCCCGCACCATTGACCATACAGCCAATATTTCCGTCCAGAGCGATATAGCTTAGATCGAATTTAGATGCCTCAATTTCCTTCTCGTCCTCTTCATCCAAATCACGCAATTCCAAAATATCCTTGTGACGGAACAACGCATTAGAATCAAAATTCAGTTTGGCATCCAACGCCAGTACATTCCCATCACCCGTAACGACTAAGGGATTGATTTCTGCAATCGAACAGTCCTTGTCCACAAAAGCTTCGTATAGTGCCAGCATAAACTTGACCGCTTTGTTTACCAGTTCATTTGGGATATTAATGTCATACGCCAACTTACGGGCCTGATACACCTGAAGCCCAATCGCTGGATCAACAACCGCTTTAAAAATCTTCTCCGGAGTGGCTGCAGCCACCTCTTCGATTTCCGTACCGCCTTCTTCTGAGGCCATCATTACGATACGTCCAGTCGCACGATCTACGACAACGCCGACGTAATATTCTTTACGAATATCGCAGCCTTCCTCAACCAAAAGGCGTTTGACCTCTTTACCTTCAGGTCCGGTCTGATGCGTCACCAGCACCTTACCCAAAATTTCAGAAGCAAAAGTCCGCACCTCATCCAAACCTTTGGCAACTTTCACGCCACCCGCTTTACCGCGTCCACCAGCATGAATTTGTGCTTTTACCACCGTAACAGCGCTTCCAAGCGATTCTGCCGCAGCAACGGCTTCCTCCACCGTATAGGCAACCTTACCGTTCGGTACAGCCACTCCGTACTGCTTCAATACTTCTTTACCCTGATATTCATGGATATTCATTCTGGAATCCTCCTATCAACATGACTGCAACAAGGGCGGTTCACAAGGAAATCTATACTAAACCTACATCATTGTAACATGTTTTTAAAACGCTTTCCTTATAATTTAACCTCATGAATTACAGTATTTTGATATCATTATCATTCCCAAAATCGAATGTTTGGATATTATTGGATATTTATCTTAATACAAATTCACACAAAAAAAGCACCTCTACAACATGGGATTACCTAATCCACATTAAGAGGCACTTTAATTCTTCAAGCATGATTAGGTATTTTTTCTTTCAGCTGAGAACAACTCATGCCATAAGATTCGCAAGAGCAACTGAAAAACACCTTATGATTTTTCAATTTGTATATTAGCTTGATGAACACGATCGAGCAGATCATTGAACTGGAGCAGAAGCGACCCAAATTGATCATGAGTCATACTTGTTTTTTCCTGGATGCATCCTGGTACGGACAGAGCTTTTTCCCGTAATGCGCTTCCCTCTGTCGTCAAAGAAATCAGCACCTTACGCTCATCCTGAGTGGAACGCTTTCGATCGATAAGCCCGGCGTTCTGCAATCTCTTCAATAGCGGAGTTAGTGTGCCGGAGTCCAAATATAGTGCCTCACCCAATTCCTTCACTGTACACTCTTCACGCTCCCAGAGCACGATAAGTACCAAATATTGCGAGTACGTCACACCGAGCTTTTCCAGATAAGGCTGGTATAGCTTCGTAATCTCTCTGGAGCATGCATATATGGCAAAGCATAACTGATTATCAAGTTTCAACGCTGTACCTTCATTAGGATTGTCTTTCATGCTGTCTGATCACCTACTTTCGTCATTATTTTAGCACATTATATAATAAAATACATGCTAATTGCACAAAATACTTTACAAACAATAATTATTTTGATAAATTAAATTGTGTAAAATATAAATTGAGCGAGAGGCAGTGATTGGATTATGATGACCATTCAACAAAAAATGTATGAAACAACAGTAAAAGCGGTTGGTGGACGTAACGGTTATATCGAGTCTTCTTCCCCTGAACTCCGTTTAGATATTGATACCCCAAAAGAAATGGGCGGCGCAGGCGGTGCAGGTACGAATCCAGAGCAATTGTTCGCAGCAGGCTATTCCGCTTGCTTTGACAGTGCCTTAAATATGGTTGCTCGCATGCAACGTATTAAGCATGAAGGTACTGAAGTAACAGCTACGGTCCATTTCGGCAAAGTGGAAGACGGCGGCTTCGGAATCGGAGTAAATCTCGACGTACTGGTAAAAGGCGTCGATCATGAAACTGCAGTAAAACTGGTGGAAGGCGCACATGAACAATGTCCATACTCTCGCGCTACACGCGGTAATATTGAAGTGAAACTGAACGTTTTGTAACTTAGATTTTCTTTGCATATGTAGGGGCCCATCTCCATCTCTCTTCATGAATTCAATAGTATTCGTTAGAATTAATCTTACAACAAGTCCCTCAACCGTTTTTTGTCGAGGGGCTTATTATCCTTTCAGCTATTCCTTCGTTAAAGAATGTTTGTTTTTTTCCATCAAGTAACATGGGAGATGATGTATAATCGTATATACAAAATTGATATACTCATAGTATAATCACTATTGTCATAATCTTTTTTTCTTCTCCAGATCTTTATTGTCTGGAGCTTTTTTTGTCCTTTTTTCCATTTTCTATTGTACATACGCTTTGGAAAACTCTTTCATAAAAATGATCGTGTTATAGCTACTAATTTATCGCCTTTTTAACTTTCATGAAAACTGGCATTTGCTCTATCCATATGGCGGTATTGAATAGCTTCAGCCACATGTGAAGTCGAAATTTTTTCTGAGTCATGTAAGTCTGCAATGGTACGCGAAAGCTTGAGAATTCGATCATACGCGCGCATGCTTAAACCGAGTGCGTCCATTGTCTGGTCAAGCAACTCTGCTGCATTTTTTTCTAATACGGCATATTTACGAAGCATCTGACCAGACAGCTCACTATTCCATGAAAAGGGAAGCTTGCTGTATCTGTGGATTTGTATCGCTTGAGCAGCCAGTACCTGCCTTCGCATTTCAGCGGACGACAATGATTCTTTTTCCTCCCGCCAATCCTTCGGCTGCGATACTTCAAGCTGAAGATCAATCCGATCCAGCAGTGGACCAGAAATACGTGAACGGTAGCGGGCTACTGCTGCAGGTGAACAGGTACAGCGCTGATGTTCCGTGTCATTTCCGAAAAAGCCACAGTGACACGGATTTAAAGAGGCAGCAAGTAAAAAATGCGCCGGATACTTAAAAACAGCACGTGAACGACTGATCGTAACATTGTGGTCTTCCAAAGGTTGACGCAGCACTTCTAGTACATGACGGCTAAACTCAGGCAACTCATCCAGAAATAAAATCCCCCGGTGTGCAAGACTGATTTCTCCTGGTTTGGGTATACCTCCCCCACCCACCAAACCAGCAGCAGAGATCGTATGATGAGGCGAACGGAAGGGACGAATATTCATCAGATGAGGCGATGACTCCTTCCACTTCCCGGCAGCGCTGTATACTTTGGTGACTTCAAGCGCCTCCTTTTCAGTCAAAGGTGGAAGGATAGATGGCAATCTGCGGATGAGCATTGTTTTCCCAGCCCCCGGCGGTCCCATAAGCAGGATATTATGCATTCCGGCTGCAGCGATGACTAACGCACGTTTGGCGTGCAGCTGACCCAACACATCGCTGTAATCCTCCATGTTGCTAGTTATCCCTTCTTTTTCACACAACGGTATATGCTCTGCCTGAGGTAAATGGTCATAGGAACAGATCATGACTTGTTTACTGGCAGTATAACTCTGATTTATCGCTTGGCTATCAACAGTGCCATGTGCACGATCTTCAATCGGAATAAGATCTGCTAGATGCCGTATAGCGTAAATACGTATACCCGTAATCAGACGAGCCTCGCTTGCGTTTTCCTGGGGAAGTAGCACGGAGTTGAATCCTTCTCGCTTGGCCAGATCAACCATGGACAGTACCCCATTCACAGGGCGAATACTGCCATCCAGCGCCAGCTCGCCAATAAACAACGTCCGTTCTCCCACGGGTAAAACGACCTGTTCACTGGTTGTCAGCAACCCTAAAGCGATAGCAAGGTCAAAAGATGAACCTTCCTTACGCAAATCAGCAGGAGCTAAATTAATCGTGACACGCTGGGACGGATATTTAAAGCCACAGTTTTTGATTGCTGCTCTGACACGCTCCACTGCCTCTCGAATCGCCGAATCCGGCAATCCTATAATCGCTGTCTGAGGCAAGCCATTGGACAAATCAGTCTCAACTTCAATCAGAACGCCATCTATTCCATACAAACAAGCTCCGTGTAATTTTCCATACATATCAAAAAGCACCTCTCCTCATATTGGAATGCTCCCTCTCGGGAATCATTGCATATATGAAAAAAGGTGCTTCCAAATTTTCATTCTTTGCAAATGTGATGTTCGAAATTTTAGCTCCGAACCATGCTTTCAAAATTCTTGACTAAGTTTATCTGACGACAGATTATTTGTCAAACAAGGTCAGCTTATCGGCTGCCGGAGTACGTGGTCTTGATTCTGGGATAACGTCAGGATAGCCTGCATATATCATTCCTATTACCTTCTCACCCGGTTGAATTCCCAAGTGCTCACGGAACTTAGGCGAATACAAAAATGGCTTTGTCACCCAAAACGTTCCGATTCCTTTGCTCCATGCGGCAAGCATAAAGTTTTGTACAAGCGCGCTGACCGCTGCAAAATCCTCATCCCAAACCGCTTGACGCGGGTCTTCTTCCAATACTACTAAAAGCTGGATCGGGTTGTGCAAAATGCCGCTCTCAAACTTGTTGTCCTTACCAATATCGGCTGCAATTGCTTTTGCAAGCTTTTTCCGTCCTTCACCAGCAAACAACAGAAAACGCCACGGTTCACGCATTTTATGATTAGGAGCCCACACAGCGACGTCCAGCAGTTCTTTGATCGTATCTACCGGGATGGAGTCGGATTTAAATCGTTTAATGGTCCGGCGTTCCTGAATTACATCTATGACATGTTCACTAAAGGTATGCTTTGTCACGTAAATCCTCCTTCACAGGTACAACTTCTAGATATTCATTTTAAGATGAAAATGATAACTATTCTCAATAGAATATACCTGTAGCTTTCCTTCCTGTCAACCTGCACATATGAATTCAGTCCCGCACTCTTACCTTTAAATAAGCTCTTACTCGTTTAAAATGCGCCTATTAAATGGTCCGTAACAACTGCCTTTTCGTCAGTTAATTGTACAGAAATCATGTCAAAGCGGATTGGAGCTTCTCCAATCCCGTTCATATGCAAATATACAGCGGCTGTTTGGCGAACTTGGGCTATTTTACGCGCAGTAACTGATTCTGCTGGCGTTCCATACTTGGAGCTACTTCGACTACGTACCTCAATAAACACGAGTGTATGCTCCTGCTTGGCAATCAGATCTATTTCACCACTACGGCATCGCCAATTACGCTCTATGATACGGTAACTCAAGTTTTCTAAAAACAAAGCCGCTGCCTCTTCGCCCATCGCTCCTTTGGCTTTCCGTTGATCCTTGCCTCCAGCCTTCATTTCATTCGACATCACCAGTCATCCCTTGATGCAAGCCTATCCATTTGATATATATAGGTAAGCACCTCTGCCACCAACTGATAGAGCTCAGCAGGAATTTGTTCGTCCAAATCGAGTTTGGATAGTACTTCAACCAGCGCAGCATCCTCCTGTACTGGAACACCATGTTCTTTAGCTTTTTCTAAAATGCTATCCGCAATACGGCCGCTCCCTTTGGCAACGACAATCGGTGCTTCGCTCTCACCAGGCGTATATTTCAGGGCGACCGCCTTCTTTATGGAAGGAGAAGGAGGTTCCAACGGCTCTTTCATATTTTAAGATCGACTCCTTTATACGGCTGAGGCACATAGCTTTGTACTTCAGAAGAGGCGAGACTGTTCTGTTCAGTCCTTATGGGCATAGGCTCGGTACGAAGCGATAGAAGTTGGTATCCTAGTGACTCCAACGCTGTGTGAATGGATTCACGCCCACTGGTTAACAACGAAGCCGCCCATTCATGATCATTATGAAGCTTAACACTTACAATCCGATCTACAACCTGGACATCTACCAGGGTCGCTCCAAGTCCCTTCATGTCCAAATCAAACCAAAGACGACAGTTGGAGGCGTCCAGCTCTCCACGTTTGCCGCGGCGGGACTGAATCTGGATCGTAGCTGTTTCACGACCGTCCGGTCCAACGAACGGTATAAACATGTGTACTTGGGCAAAAGGCGCCGTTCGGTCTGTATTGAGTAGCAACTGCTGACCTGTCAGGTGCTGTACAACCTGCTGAGCCGCCTCTTTCAAAGCGGGCGGCAGATCGTCACTGCTCATCAGCTGGAGCAGCGCCCCTTTTACGGTGTCTGCGTCTGCTGACACCGTGTCCCCAGACGCAGCCGCTAATCCCGGCAGCGGCTGCGGCATTCCCTCTGGCGGCTCTATACGTGCCGCCGTTCCTTGCGCGACCTGTGTAGTCGCGCGGTGCACTTGCTGCTCGTGCTCTGCACCGAGCAGCTTCAGTACGCGGCCCACCCACGGGTCCTCCGTGGGGGTGAGCTGCGTGCTGGACGCCGCAGGCTGCGACGCAGCGGCGTCTGCGGCTCGTGAGGCGCCAGCCATTGGCTGCGCCACTTCCGTTGCGGGCTGCTCCGGCGCAGCCGTGCTCAGTGCGGGCGGCACCGCCGCGCGTAGCTCTTGCAGCAACGTGCGCAGCCGCTGAAGCGGCACCTCTGACGCAGCAGTGTTACCTGCCGTGGATTGCTGCGGCATAGAGCTACCAGCCTGCTGTGCGGTGGGACGGTCAGCCGTGGCCGCGGTTAAGGCTGTCTTTGCCCCCGCAGGCTCTGCCGTGGCAGTTGCTGGAGCGCCATCCGCATCCTTAAGCTGTGTGCTTGCCGCAGTAGTTTGCTGTGACTGCTCCACTCTGGTGCGAGGACCGTTTAATGCATCAGCACCCGATTCTGGAGCATTCACGCTAGCTTCCGATGCCACTGTCGCTCCGCGTCCATTGACTGTCTCCGCTTCTCCTGGAGCAGTCCCTTTGGCTGCAGATGTAGCTCCCGTCACAGTATCTGAATCTGTTGCTAAAGCACTCGCTTCACTCACTGCAGCAGCAAGGTTGGCTGCTTGAGTCCCTTTTAACAATTCCTTGCCGCCTGTGGTTTGTCCAGCTTCTGCCTGCTTTGCAGCGGTAGAAGCATCCTTGGATAGTATGGGAGCTTGGCCTTCCTGTCCATCTACAACCACCCCGGAAGAAGCACCTGTTGGGCTAGCAGGCATTCGATCAGCGCTCTTTATAGCTGTTGATTCCCCCACTGAACGGTCAGTGGATATTCCCTGTCCTTGCTGCTTTAATACCGCTTCAAGCTCTTGCTCCAGCGAAGACAACAGATCATTTAAAGGAGGCCCAAACATCGCTTGACGCAATCCGTTTATGCTTTCTGCCGTCAATGGAAGTCCCCGCTGAAAGGCAACTGCCGCCGCCTGTACAAACGTTCCCAATTGTACATTGCCGCTTTGCTTCGCCATAGCTTCTCGCAAAGACGCAGCATTTTCCGATGTCAACGGCACACCGTTCTTTTGCATTGCCTGTATAAGCTCCCTGTTCTGAGCTGTATCCGGCAGTCCCACCGATTCCAATACATCTGTCAGCGCTACGGTTTGCTGTGGTGTATTGGCCACATCGTTCAGAGGCTTAAGCACCGTCATTCCGCTGGGGGAAGCCGGTTGAACCTGAAACGTTGTAGTCTGTCCAGGTTGAAGAGGGGTCTCCAGCTTTGCCCTGACCTGAGAACCTTGTATTTGCAACACAGCCTCGCTGCCGTCCTCAGACACCTTTAGCACGACTCCTCGTACAACCTGACCTGGCTGCATATCAAGTTTTTTAGCCTCTCCAGCCTTCACATCTCCAAGTAATCCACGAAATACAGATCCGATGTTCATATCGCCCCTCCTCTCACTCTCCCCCATTCAAAGGGGCTTATGGTATTAGTTATGCTTTATATCGGCATTATCCCGATTCATAATAAGTAACTACAGATCAAACAGCGTCGGTTGCTCCGTCAACAAATTGCCCAGAAAGCTGCGTCTATGCATCTTTGTAGGTCCTAGCGCCAAAATTTGTTCTCTGTGTAACTTGGTAGCGTAACCTTTATGTATACCGATCCCATATTCCGGATACTTCGCATCCCATTCACCTTTGCACAGCCGATCACGGGTTACCTTGGCGATGATAGAGGCCGCCGCAATAGACTGACTGTTGGCATCTCCTTTAATAATTGAGAGTTGAGGAATAGGCACATCTACCTTTTCTGCATCCACCAGTAAATAATCAGGAGACACATGTAAAGCCTCAACGGCCTGCTTCATAGCCAAACGAGCTGCTTGCTTAATATTGATATCATCGATCGTCTGCGCGTCTACATAACCAACTCCTACAGCAATGGCCTTCTCCATAATTAGCTCGTAGTATGCTTCTCTCTTCTTGTCCGTCAATTTTTTGGAATCATCCACACCTTCCAGTAACTCACCCACTGGTAAAATGACTGCTGCGGCCACAACATCACCAAACAGGCATCCACGACCTACCTCGTCAATACCTGCAATCCGCTCACAAGACTGCTCCCAGCATTTTTTTTCATAATGTAGCATGTCCTTCACTACATTCTCTTTATCTTCCATATTCAATACCTGCCCATCTATATGTAGTTTAACGCGTCATTCATGCCGTAGCTCTAGCGATTAAATTCAGCTTACCACAGACCTTCATCGTCCAAAACCCTTTTCTAACTGCCTTCAAATACCAAAAAAAACCTTCCTCCTCTCCGGAGAGATGGGGAAGGTTCTTCCTTGCCACAAAATGCTATGTTCTCTATCGGTGTACCAGTAGAATCAGTAAGGAGCTTCTAAACTGAACCGTCCCAGCTTCCCTGCACGCAGCTCACGCAAAATGATTTTTGACGCCTTTTCGAGATCCACACGTCCGCCGCTAACAATACAGCCACGTTTACGTCCGATCGCTTCCATGACGTTGACAATTTCATCAGGATTTTCTGTATCTTCAGGACGTTCGGTGAGCTCAAAGCGCTCTGCCAGTGCGTCCCAATAGTACTGAACCAAATATTTAGTCGCAAAAAAGGCAATATCCTCGACATTCAGAATTTCTTCCTTGATCGCACCTGTAACTGCCAGACGATAGCCTACATTCTGATCCTCAAATTTAGGCCATAGAATCCCTGGTGTATCCAGCAATTCAATTTCTCCAATCTTGATCCACTGCTGTGCCTTCGTTACCCCTGGACGGTCACCCGTAGCTGCAATATTACGTCCCGCCATTCGGTTGATCAGTGTCGATTTGCCGACATTCGGAATACCAACAATCAACCCACGCATAGGACGCGGGTTCATTCCCTTCCTAATCTGCCGATCTATCTTTTCCTTAAGCAGCAGCTTGGCCTGAATCGGAATTTCTTTTAGTCCCGTCCCAGTTGTGGCATCCACCGGAAAGGCCACATGCCCCTGCTCCTTAAAATAGGCAATCCATTGCTGTGATACTACCGGGTCCGCCAAATCTGCTTTATTCAAAATAATCATTCGCGGCTTGCCTTGCAAAATATCATCAATCATTGGATTTCGGCTAGAGAGCGGCAATCGAGCATCAATCAGCTCAATGACCAAATCAATTAACTTTAATTTTGCTTCAATTTGGCGGCGCGCTCTAGTCATATGACCAGGAAACCATTGAATCGTCACCGTCATCACCCCATTGATCGTAACTCCTACTTTTACCCTTAGGCTCTTAGTTAGGATTACGGCAGCTATGCTGCTTATTAGTTATTCTAGTGGTTAATCCACTGCATATCTTTTGCCGGCCAGAAAATAACGTCAGCCCGACCTACAACTTCCTTCAAATCAATATATCCAATCATCCGACTGTCTGTACTATTGGAACGGTTATCTCCCATTACAAAAATATGCCCCGCCGGAACTTTTCCATCCTTAAATTTATCATTTGGAAAATTTGTAAATTTGTTGTAAAGCTCACCATTTTGATGCGCTTCTTCTAAAGGAGCTTTCAAGTAAGATTCCTGAATCGGCTTACCATTTACTGTAATCGTGTCACCTTCTACCTTGACCGTATCTCCTTCAACGGCAATGACGCGTTTGATAAAGTCTTTTCCTTCCTCCGGCACATGAAACACGATCACTTCCCCTGGTTTAGGGGCACGGAAATCATACAAAATCTCATTTACAATGACGCGTTCTCCGGTATGAAAGTTAGGCTGCATCGACGGGCCATCCACAATAAACGGCTTAAAGAGAAGCCAGCGGATTAAAAAGACAAGCACTAACGCAATAATGATGGCCTTGAGCCACTCAAAAATCTCATTTTTTGGTTTACGCTTGGGCGTACCATCCTGTTCAGTTGGCTGCTGTACAGCTCCTTGTCCTACTTCTTGCTCCATAGCTCACTGTCCTCTCTTTACGGTCAATAATCCACAGTTCCCTATGTACGTAGAAAAAACGAAAGGAGCTTGTAACCAAGCCCCTTTCGTTATTCGTTGTATTAACGACGAATTTCTTTAATTCTCGCTGCTTTACCGCGCAGTTCACGAAGATAATAAAGCTTCGCACGACGCACTTTACCACGGCGAGCCACGTCGATTTTATCGATTTTTGGGGAATGAAGCGGGAAAGTTCTTTCCACACCTACACCGTAAGAAATTTTACGAACTGTAAAAGTCTCACTGATTCCACCACCACGGCGTTTAATTACAACACCTTCAAACAACTGGATACGCTCACGAGTTCCCTCAATAACTTTCACGTGCACTTTCAAAGTGTCACCAGGACGAAAGTTAGGCAAATCTTTACGCAGTTGTTCTTCAGTGATCGCTTGGACGATATTCATCTATGACTCCCTCCTTCCGTACAGGTGTTCATGCTTCTTCTGGAAACACAACCGTTTCCTTCATCATCCACAGAGGACCACCGTATTACACACAACAGATGTATTGTATCATGGAGGATACCGCATTGCAACAACAAAAAGGGATTTGACCAAACATTATTTAATTGACTCCATTATAAAACAGGTCACTGCCTGCTTTCAAATCCACTCATGCCTAAGACGCTTTATTGTTTATCCCCCAAACAGTCAGATTTGCGCTGCTCCTCAACCCACACGCGCTCCTTGCCTGTCAGTTCAACCTGTTCCAACAGGTCTGGTCGGCGTTCCATCGTGCGACGTAACGCCTCTTGGCGTCTCCAAGAATCAATATTGACGTGATGCCCTGACAGGAGTACATCAGGGACTTTCCAGCCCCGAAACTCCGCAGGCCGGGTATAATGGGGGTACTCCAGCAGCCCGGTACTAAACGAGTCCGTTACCGCACTCGTTTCGTTCCCCAGCACTCCTGGTAGCAACCGTGTCACACTGTCAATGACGGCCATGGCTGGAAGCTCACCACCAGTCAACACATAGTCTCCGATAGAAAGCTCATCCGTCACCAAATGCTCTCGAATACGCTCATCATAACCCTCATAATGCCCACATATAAAAATAAGATGGTCCTCTTTGGCCAGCTCTTCCGCTTTCTTTTGCGTAAAAGTCTCGCCTTGTGGACACATCAAAATGATACGCGGAGATTTTATGTCTGTGTTACGTTCTATCCCTTCATGTTGAATAACTTCATCGGCAGTTTCTAATGTTGATTCCTCTGATTTATCCAACAGCGCTTCCACGGCAGCAAAAATAGGGTCAGGCTTCAAAACCATGCCGCCCCCACCGCCATAGGGCGTATCATCCACTTGTCCATGCTTGTTGCCGGCATACTGACGAAAATTAACCGCTTGCAGTGATACAATTCCCTTATCCCTTGCTTTTCCCAGAATGCTTGCATTAAATACTCCATCAAACATCTCTGGAAACAGGGTCAGCACATCTACCCGCATTACAGCAGACCTTCCATCAACCGTACCGTAACCCGTTTTTCGCGCACGTTTACATCCAAAATAACATCCTCTATATACGGCAATAGCAGTTCCTTGCCTTTAGGCATTTTGACTACCCATACATCATTGGCTCCCGGAGTCAAAATTTCTTTGACCACGCCGAGCTCATTTCCGTCTTCGGTCACCACTTCCATGCCAACTACTTCATGAAAATAGAATTCATTTTCTTCCAATTCGCCTAACCGCTCAGCAGATACCTTCAACAAAGTACCTTTATATTTTTCAACTTCATTGATATTGTGATATTCCTTAAATTTAGCGACAACCATATTTTTTTGAAAACGCGCTGTTTCAATAGTTACGGGAATCGGGGCTTTACCTTCAGCCGGAACAATCAAAAGTTCACTACCTTTAGCAAAGCGATCCTCTGGGAAATCTGTCGTCGTTAATATTTTAAGCTCCCCACGGATTCCATGGGTGTTCACAATTTTTCCGACATTAAACAATTGTTGCATCATGTTCCTCCTGCTTGTAATCGGTCCCGCTCCATATCATCTTCATCATGTACGAAAAAGGGTTAGGACATACATCCTAACCCACTTTCGTATATCTTTAAGATATGATGTCTACGGTAACCCGTTTATCCATCTTAACGGCTGCTGATGCAACCACAGTGCGAAGCGCCTTGGCGATACGACCCTGCTTACCAATGATTTTGCCTACATCCTCAGGATGCACACTAAGCTCATATACAACAAGCCGATCCTTCTCCAAGGTCTTCACGGTTACATCTTCCGGATGATCGACTAAAGCCTTAGCAATGATTATCACTAATTCTTCCATGGTTGACCCTCCGTATCAGCACCTTATTTCTGTAGTTTAGACTCATGAAACTTTTTCATTACGCCCGCTTTGCTAAGCAAGTTACGGACTGTGTCGGATGCTTGTGCACCATCTTGCAACCATTTCAGCGCTTTATCTTCATCAATTTTTACAACCGCTGGTACTGTGATTGGGTTGTAGTAACCGATTTCTTCGATAAAACGACCGTCACGCGGGGAACGAGAATCAGATACCACGACGCGATAGAAAGGAGCTTTATGTGCACCCATACGTTTCAGACGAATACGAACTGCCACGAAAATTCACCTCCTTCAAAAAGTAGACTGTATATTGTTATCCCATAATTCCAAGGGCCTATTGGCCTTAGCGGAAAGGAAACTTCATACCTTTACCCATACTCTTCAACTGCTTCATAGCCTTGTTTTTTCCACCCTTAGGTCCCATCATATCTGAGAACTGCTTCATCATACGACGCATTTCGTCAAATTGCTTTATCAGACGATTTACCTCAGCCAGTGATGTTCCACTGCCTACAGAAATACGTTTGCGACGGCTATGATTAATCATGTCTGGGTTTTGCTTTTCCTGTGTGGTCATAGAATGAACGATAGCCTCAATCCGGCCCATCTGTTTGTCATCCACTTTGATATCTTTCATTTGCTTCATGTTGCCCATACCGGGAATCATATCAAGAATCTGGTCGATTGGGCCAAGCTTCTTAACTTGATCCATTTGCTCCAGAAAATCTTCAAAAGTAAACTCGGCATTACGCATTTTCCGTTCCATTTCCTTCGCCTTATCGGCGTCGATATTGGACTGCGCTTTTTCAATCAGGGACAACATATCACCCATGCCTAAAATCCGTGAAGCCATCCGTTCAGGATGAAACGGCTCCATCGCATCCAGCTTTTCACCCAATGTAGCAAACTTGATTGGGCATCCCGTCACAGCCTTGACCGATAAAGCTGCACCACCACGAGTGTCACCATCCAGCTTCGTCAGTACAACTCCCGTTAACTCCAAGCTATTATTAAAGTGCTCCGCAACGTTAACCGCGTCCTGCCCCGTCATGCTATCTACAACCAGTAGAACTTCATCCGGGTTGACATTGGTATGAATCTGGCGCAACTCTTCCATGAGCTCTTCATCAACATGAAGACGACCAGCAGTATCTATAATAACGTAGTCATTACCATTATCCTTAGCATGCTGCAAACCCTGTTTTGCAATTTCTACCGGGCTTGTCTGATCTCCCAGTGTAAATACAGGAGTATTAATCTGCTCCCCAAGAACCTGAAGTTGCTTGATCGCGGCTGGTCTATAAATATCACCAGCTACAAGCAATGGACGATGATTTTGCTTTTGCAGCAATTTCGCCAGTTTACCAGACGTCGTCGTCTTACCTGCGCCCTGGAGACCCACCATCATAATGACCGTAGGCGGTTTGTTTGCTTTGGCAAGCTTGGCCTGACTGCCACCCATCAACTCGGTCAGTTCTTTGTTCACGATGTCGATGATGACCATGCCTGGCGTAAAGCTGTCCATCACTTCCTTACCAACGGATTTCTCCTTTACCTTGGCAATAAAGTCCTTTACAACCTTGAAGTTAACGTCCGCCTCAAGCAAAGCTAATCGTACTTCACGCATCGCCTGAGCTACATCCTCCTCAGACACTTTTCCTTTACCGCGCAGTTTACTGAATACATTTTGCAAGCGAGTCGATAATCCTTCAAATGCCATACTTTCGCACCTCCTTGTCTACCAGGGTTGTTTGTTCTTAATCTATATGTCCTACAGTTCCTGCAGGCGATTTACAATTTGATGAACATGTTGCAGAATGCCTTCATCGGACTCACCGATTTTACCGAATGCCTCATACAACGTCTTATTTAATTCTTCGAGATCTTGGATTCTACGCTCATACTTGCTTAGCAAACCAAGCTTTTCCTCGTACATTTCCAATACCTGTTCAGCACGTTTAATATGTTCATATACTGCCTGACGGCTAATTTGAAATTCCGATGCAATTTCCCCTAAAGAAAAATCATCATGGAAGTAATATTTTAAAAACATCTGTTGCTTCTCTGTAAGCAGAGGTTCATAGAAGTCAAACAGTCGGTTAATCCGGTTTGTCTTTTCCAGCCGATTCTCCTGACTCATCTTGTATACCTCCATCGTCAAGGAAAAACACTTTACAGTTCTTTTCAACGTTCCTTATGATACATAAAAGAAAAGAAGATGTCAAGCGTTATCCCTTGTCATACAAAAAAAAGCCGATCCACTACCCTCAAACGGAAGTACGGATCGGCTTTTTGCCCACTCTTACTTAAACCCTTACTGGAGTAAGATACAGCAGAACAGCCAGAAAATGAAGTATGCTACCTGCTAAAACAAACAGATGCCAGATCGCATGGTGATATGGAAATGCCCGCCACACATAGAAAATCGTGCCCAACGTATACATAAGACCACCTACGAACAATAACGTCATCCCTCCGGCGGGAACAGTCGCAACCAGAGGATTCCAGGCAATGGTGATGAGCCAGCCCATCACAATGTAAAACACGGTAGACATAAACAGGAAGCGCTTGGTGAAGAACGCCTTGAACAACACACCAAACAGTGCAATCCCCCAAATCACTCCAAACAGTGTCCATCCCAGAGTACCTCGCAGTGCAACGAGCATAAACGGGGTGTAGCTACCTGCAATGAACAGGTAAATGCAAGAATGATCGAATATTTCGAACAAATCCTTCATTTTCCCTTCACGCAGGCTATGAAGCAACGTTGAATTGGTGTACAACAGCAACATCGTAATCCCGTAAATCGTAAAGCTGACGACATGCCAAGTGGTTCCTTTCAAGCTAGCAAAAACAATGAGTAACACAAGCGCTGCCACGCTTAAAACGGCTCCAATTCCATGTGTAATGGCGTTGGCTACTTCTTCCCGTCGGGAGTAGGTATAGGTGTTTGCCATCGGTTTTTCACCCGGCTTCCTTATTTATATTTTACATACAACATACATTACATATACGGCATCGACAGACCTCTTGCTTTCATTATACATCCGGGCGAACTTGAGCAGCAACAGGATGGCTACTTAGTCCCAAACGTAGCATGAAAGCCTACTTTAAACGTATCAGTTTTGCTCTTCCTCGTCTGCAGCAGTTGCTTCGACGGTCTCTTCCTGAATCAACCCCGCAAACAACGCATGAACGAATTGCTCGGAATCAAACGGTTGAAGATCATTCACTTTTTCACCTAAGCCCACCAGCTTAACAGGCAAATTCAGCTCCTGACGGATGGCCACAACAATCCCGCCCTTCGCTGTACCATCCAACTTCGTTAGTACCAGCCCGGTTACACCGCTTTTCTCACCAAACAGCTTGGCTTGGTTAAGTGCATTTTGTCCAGTCGTCGCATCAAGTACCAACAACACTTCATGAGGAGCATCTGGAATTTCGCGTTGGATCACGCGGAAAATTTTGTTCAGTTCCTCCATCAGATTGCTTTTATTCTGAAGACGTCCAGCGGTATCACACAACAAAACATCCACTTGACGCTGCTTGGCAGCCTGTACGGCATCAAACATAACCGCAGCCGGATCGGAACCGGATTGCTGCTTAATAACCTCTACACCTGCCCGTTCGCCCCATACCTCCAACTGTTCAATCGCACCCGCCCGGAACGTATCTCCGGCAGCCAACAATACTTTTTTGCCCTCTTGTTTAAAACGGTGAGCTAACTTGCCAATGGTTGTCGTTTTGCCGACGCCATTGACTCCCACGAATAGAATGACTGTAATCCCTTCAGCGCTCATTTTGAGCTGACTATTGTCATTCCCCCGCAGCAACTCGGACAGCTTTTCCGACAATACAGGCTGTAATTCCGATGCGTCCTCAATTTTGCGCTTTTTCACTTCTTCTCGCAGGTCTTCAATGAGGTTCATAACCGTGTTGACGCCTACGTCCGCTCCGATCAGAATTTCTTCCAGTTCCTCATAAAATTCCTCATCAATCTTTTTACGGCGAATCATCAAGTCCGTTACTTTTTCAACAAAACCTTTACGTGTTTTTTCCAAACCATCTTTGAACTGTTTTGTGACAGATTCAGTTTTGTTTGCAATGCTTTCCTTCAATTTCCTAAAGAAACTCATGGATTCCCTCCGTTGGTCTGAAAGTATGTTATTTAATGTCAGGCAATCTCAGCTTCATCGTTGTCCAGCTTGACAGATACGAGTTTGGAAACCCCGCCTTCCTCCATCGTAACCCCGTACAGCACATCAGATTCTTCCATTGTGCCCTTACGGTGTGTGACTACAATGAACTGTGTCTGCTCCGAGAATTCCCGTAAATACTGGGCAAAACGCACCACGTTTGCTTCGTCCAATGCAGCCTCTACTTCATCGAGTACACAGAATGGAACAGGTTTAACGTGTAAAATGGCAAATAGTAACGCCATCGCTGTTAACGCGCGCTCACCGCCCGACAGCAGCTGCAAGTTTTGCAGTTTTTTGCCCGGTGGCTGAGCTACGATGTCAATTCCCGTCTCCAATAAGCGTTCCGGGTCAAGCAGCACGAGATCAGCACGTCCGCCTCCGAACAGCTTGGAGAATACCGTTCCAAATTCACGCCGAATAGCATCGAACGTAGTCTTAAAGCGCTTGGACATTTCATCATCCATTTCACGAATAACTTGATAAAGCGTTGTCTTGGCCTCCACCAAATCAGACTTTTGCTCATCAAGAAACGTATAACGCTCATGCACACGCTGGTATTCTTCAATGGCGCCCAGATTCACCTCACCCAACGCGGAAATACCCCGTTTGAGCCTCTCTACCTCGCTCTGCGTACCTTTAATATCTTCCGGTATAGGGTAACGCTGCTTGGCTAACTCATAGCTGAGTTCATAATCATCACTTAATTTTTTCAGAACGTTTTCCAGTTCCACATCAAGCCGATTTACTCCAATTTCCGTTTGACGAAGCAACTCCTCCACTGACTTGAGCTGAATTCGCTGTTCTTTCGTGTCGTTCTCAGCCACTTCAAGCTTTTTGGACAAGCTGCTGCGTGCAGCCCGTTTGAATTCCAATTGCTGTGCGGCTTCTTCCTTTTTCAAACGGTATTGATTGAGATTTTCAATCTGTTTTACGGTCTCCTGCTCATTGGTCAGCAAATCTGCTTCGATGGAAGCAAGCAAGGTCTTGTTTTGTCTCGAATCCTTACCAAGAGTATCATAATCCCCACGCAATCTGCGCAGCTGCTCTTCTAATGAAAAGCGCTCCTGGTCCAGCTTTCCTTCTCTTACCTTGAGATTCGTGAGCTCTCCCTGCAGCTGCTCTTTGGCAGATTCGTTGGCTTTACGGGCAAATTCGGCAGCATGAATGGCCTGATGCGTTTTCTTTTCTTCTTCCTCCAGCGCAGCCAACTTTATCAACGCTTCTTCACGGGAAGTTTCCAGTTCCTTGATTTCCTGATCAAAGCCCTTTTTCTCCTGACCAGACGCAGCGACCTGCTCTAGAACATGACGAAGTTCATGCTCCAATTGCTTGAGCTCCATTGCCATCTGCTGCTCTTCGCCGCGCTTCACATCGCCGCCGTGACGAAGCTCGTCCAGACGGGTCTGTGTCTCCTCCAACTGGCGTTTGGTATCTATTGCACTCTGGCGCAACCTTGCAATTTGCTGCTCCGTATCTACAATGTCTTGATCCAACTGATCCAGCTGACGTTTGCGTCCAAGCAGATTAGCATTTTTCTTGAACTGGCTTCCCCCAGTCATGGAACCCCCTGCATTGACAACATCACCTTCCAAAGTGACCACGCGGTATCTATATTGGCAACGGGCCGCAATACGGTTTGCATCTTCCAACGTACGGGCAATGACCACATTCCCCAAGAGACTGCCTACAATTCCGGCATATCGATCATCATACTGAACAAGATCTGCACCGATTCCGACAAAGCCTTCGGCTCCTTCTGCAATTTGGCGTTCTCCTGCACCGATTTGACGCGGACGGATAACATCCATAGGCAAAAATGTCGCTCTGCCCAGTTGACGTTGCTTTAGAAAACTGATCGCCTGTCTAGATACGGATTCATTTTCCATCACGATATGCTGAACTGAAGCACCCAAAGCGGTTTCCATCGCCTGCTCTAAATGCTCAGGCACCCGAATCAGCTCCGCTACCGCTCCATGCACACCATGCAAAGTTTCTTTTCGTGCAGCCTTCAATACCTCTTTAACTCCAAGCATGAAGCCGTCAAAGTCATCCTGCATTTCCTTCATTGTATCTCGCCGTGAAATTTGAGCCTCACGTTTTTGTTCCCATTTACGAACCGTACCCTGGTTTTCTTCCAGTAGTTTTTGCAGGGCCTGGTACTTTTCACTTCCCTGAATATAGCCACTACGCAAACTACTGATTTCCTGCCCCAGCTTCTGAACCGCAGCTTCCAATCCCTTTTTGCGCTGTTCAAGTTGTACTTTCTGGGCTTCCCATTTGCCGGATTCGTCACTTACGCGAGTCACACGCCGTTCCAATGCTTCCTTCTGTTGGTCTGTATAACGAATTTCGTTACGCGCCTGCGCCATCTGATTCATCAGCTCCAGCAGACCACCCTTTAGGCTTTCTTCCTGCTCCTGGCTGATTCCGCCTGTAACACCAATCAGTTTGGCCTCTTCGTCAGACAGCCGCGCACGCAACTCGTCAAGCTCTACATTCAGTGCAGACAGTTTTTCGTTCAGCTGATCCAGTTCACTCCTGCGCTCGGAATGCCGTGATTCGCTTGTGCTAAGTGATAAGATCAATTGTTCCCGATTAGCCTCCAGATTGCGTGTGCGCTCTTTGAGCAATTCGCCGTAGCCTTCACTTTTCTCCGTCGCTTCACTGTATTGCAACAAATCCCTTTGCAACTGCTCTACCTGCTCTTCCAGCTGGCGCAATTCGTTGCGGTCGCTTTCCAGCATCGCATCATGGCGGGACACCACCGTAGACAACTGAAGCTGCTCCTGCTGCAACAGAGCTAGTTTGGAAGTCGCATCGCTCCACGAAGTATGAATTTGTTCAATTTGATGGACGTACATTGAAATTTCTTTTGATTTCAATTCACCGCGCAGCTCTTTAAAATGAATCGCTTTTTCAGACTGCTCCTTAAGCGGTCCAATCTGATCCTCCAGTTCACTAACCAAATCGTGAATACGCAGCAAATTTTGCTCCGTTTCATCCAGCTTGCGAACCGCATCTTTTTTACGCGATTTATATTTTACGATACCCGAAGCTTCCTCAAAAATACCTCGACGATCCTCAGATCGGGTACTCAGAATTTCTTCAATGCGTCCCTGCCCAATAATTGAATAAGCTTCTTTACCAATGCCTGTATCCATAAACAGCTCTGTAATATCTCGGAGTCTGCATGATTGCCGATTAATGAAATATTCACTATCCCCACTTCGATGTACACGTCGCGTTACCGTGACCTCACCAAAATCCAGAGGCAACGCCTGATCTTCATTATCCAACGTAAGCGATACTTCACCGTAATTAACAGCCTTACGAGCATCACTACCCGCAAAAATAATGTCCTCCATTTTGCCGCCACGCAGTGATTTGGCACTCTGTTCGCCCAGCACCCAACGAATTCCGTCGGAAATATTACTTTTTCCGCTTCCGTTGGGTCCGACGACTGCCGTAATGCCGCGGACAAATTCCATTTCCGTTTTATCTGCAAACGATTTGAAGCCCGCCAGCTCAATGCGCTTTAAAAACATGCTCAATCTCACCTCTAACATTTCAAATATGCTTGTACAACACCGTATACCTGATTGATATGAATTATCCCTATTGTAGCATAAACTAGCTTGTATAAAGCACAGTACCGACACTCACATTACACCAGCAAAGCCACGAAAAAAGAGCAAAACGCAGTCCATTCGCCATTACGGGCCGGGACTCCCCGCGGACTGCCCTTTGCTCTTACTTTGTGCCCCCTGCTTGCGTAACCCGTCCGGGCTGCTCAGGTACCGATTACGATTCTGCCAGCTTCAAACGGTTTAAAGCTACTGCCGCCGCTTGCTGCTCAGCTTCTTTTTTGGAGCGTCCCGTACCTGCCCCTAGCCGTTCGCTGTCCATATATACCTCAGCTACAAACTCGCGCTCATGGGCTGGTCCGCGCTCCTCTACAATCTTGTATTCAAGCATCCCCATGTTATGATGCTGCGTCAGTTCCTGAAGCTCTGTTTTGAAATCACTCATCTGAAGCTTACCGTTTAATACAATTTGAGGAAAAATATAACGTTCCAGAAACGAACGGACGGCCTCCAGACCCTGATCCAAATAAAGCGCACCTACGAACGCTTCGAATACATCAGCCAACAGAGCCGGACGAGTACGTCCACCTGTCAACTCTTCACCTTTTCCAAGCAGTACATATTGCCCGAACTCAAGCCCGACAGCAAATTTCACCAGAGAAGGCTCACAGACAATAGCTGCACGCAACTTGGTGAGTTCGCCTTCGGGTCGGTTAGGGTACTGATTGTACAATTGCTCGGACACCGTCAGTTCCAGAACAGCGTCACCTAAAAATTCAAGACGCTCATTGTCTGCATGCTGACTGAACCGATGTTCGTTTACGTAGGAAGCGTGCGTAAAGGCCTGCTTCAGAAGCTGCCGATTGTTGAATTGAATATGAAGTTTCTGCTGTAATTGCTTCAAGTCTCCACTCAACGAACTGACCCCTTATGCTTCATATTTTTTTAGAATAACCGTAGCATTGTGACCGCCAAAACCAAAGGAATTGGACATAACCACATTCAGTTCCGCTTTTCTCGGCTTATTAGGTACATAATCAAGATCGCATGCCGGGTCTTGATTATCCAAATTAATCGTTGGCGGAATCGTCTGATGCTGAAGGGCGAGACCACAGATCACGGCTTCAACGCCGCCCGCTGCACCCAATAAATGCCCTGTCATCGATTTGGTTGAGCTGATCGCTACCTTATAGGCATGCTCTCCAAGCGTTTTCTTAACTGCTTCCGTTTCGGATTTATCACCGACTGGTGTAGATGTACCATGTGCATTGATATAATCAATCTCTTCAGGATTCAATCCAGCATCACGGATCGCCATTCTAATGCAGCGTGCCGCTCCCTCTGGATCAGGCTCCGTCATATGATGGGCATCGCCAGAAAGACCGTAGCCAATCACTTCACCGTAAATACGCGCACCACGCTTCAAAGCATGATCCAACGATTCCAGAATAAGAACACCAGAGCCTTCGCCCATAACAAACCCGTCTCTTTCGGTATCAAAAGGACGACTTGCCTTTTGAGGCTCGTCATTACGCGTGGACATCGCTCGCATGGAACAAAATCCAGCCATACCAATCGGACGAATAGTGGCCTCAGCTCCTCCGCAAATCATGGCGTCTGCGTCACCGCGCTGAATCATGCGGAAGGAATCGCCAATAGCATGACTGCCCGTGGCACATGCCGTAACTGGTGATGTATTAGGGCCTTTAGCACCGAGTGAAATCGATACTTGACCGGAACCCATATTAGCAATCATCATCGGGATGAAGAAAGGGCTTACGCGTTTAGGTCCTTTTTCAATCAGTGCGTTGTGCTGATCTTCCCAAGTTCCCAATCCGCCAATACCGGAACCGACAGATACACCAACACGCTCAGCGTCCGCATTTTCTCCGATTACAAGTCCGCTGTCCTCAAGCGCCAACTTACTAGCAGCAACCGCAAACTGCACAAAGCGGTCCATTTTACGCGCATCCTTACGTTCAATATAATCCTCTGGATTAAAATCTTTAATGGAAGCGGCTATTTTCGTAGTGTACTCACTTGTATCGAAAGCTTCGATTTCACTGACGCCGGATTTTCCAGCCATCAGATTATCCCATAGTGTGTTCAAATCCTGTCCCAGCGAAGTGATTACACCCATTCCTGTTATGACAACACGTTGTTTCAAAGATAATCACCTCTATGTTTACTGCATATTGTATTTTAAGACCGCACACTCTTGTGCGTAAAAATAATATAGAATCAACTAAAGTTAGTAATGCCGCATACTTCTCAGCCTTTGACTAAGTGAAGCTGAGCCAAACTCAAAAACACGCGGCAATTCCGTCTTTAGTTCAATCTGTATAATTAGGAGAAAGTCCCGCCTGTAACAGAACGGGACTTTTGATGACATGAATTAGGTATGAGATTGTATGTACTTCACAACTTCACCTACAGTTGTAATTTTCTCTGCATCTTCATCAGAGATTTCCATATCAAACTCATCTTCCAATTCCATTACCAATTCAACTACATCGAGAGAATCAGCGCCTAAATCATCTTTGAAAGATGCTTCAAGTGTAACTTCGGCTTCGTCGGCTCCCAAACGGTCAACGACAATGCGTTTTACGCGCTCCAATACATCGGACATCCGGCTCACCTCCTCTTAGGTATTATACGAAAATTACAATTAAAATGCCATAGAAGAGAGTTTTCATTGACAACTCTTCATCGGGGCATGCGGATTGGCAACATGCTACTTACATATACATGCCGCCATCCACATGCAAAGTCTGGCCCGTCATATATGAGGAAGCATCCGAGGCCAAGAACAGCACCACGTCAGCAATTTCCTCAGGCCGTCCAAGACGGGCCAGCGGTATACCGCTAAGCATATTGTCACGCAAATCATCAGCCAGTACCTGCGTCATCTCAGTATCGATGAATCCAGGAGCCACACAGTTCACTGTAATACCTCTCGACGCAAGCTCTCGAGCAGAGGATTTGGTAAGACCAATTACCCCTGCTTTAGCAGCAACGTAGTTGGCTTGTCCTGCGTTGCCAAGTACACCGACCACGGAGGAGATATTGATAATTCGGCCAGAACGCTGCTTCATCATTGGACGTGTTGCCGCCTTAAGACAATTAAACACACCCTTCAGATTCGTTTCGATCACCTGATCGAATTCCTCTTCCTTCATGCGCATGATTAAATTATCTCTTGTTATGCCGGCATTATTCACCAGGATGTCAATCTTGCCCCAAGCGCCAATCACATCCTTGATCAACTGATCTGCTTCGTCAGCGCGACCGACATTAGCCTGAACTGTAATAGCCTCTACACCTTTGGCACGAATCTGCTCTGCTACCTCAGTCGCAGCCGCTTCACTACCAGCATAGTTTACTGCCACATTAGCGCCTGCTTCAGCCAGCGCCAGCGCGATACTACGGCCAATTCCGCGCGACGCTCCCGTAACGAGCGCCGTTTTTCCACTCAATGGCTTAGACATCATAGTCCCCCCTTGCAAGTATATAACCCGTTAAGGCAATGATTATACTTTTAACGGGCCTCCAAGGCTTCCGTTACAGAAGCAAACGACTCCAGGCTGCTTATATTATACAGCTTAACCGTTTTGTCGATTTTTTTAACCAGTCCAGTCAAAACACTTCCCGGTCCAAACTCAACAAAGGTGTCAACACCTTGTTCTAGTAGCCATGTTACACTGTCTTCCCACAGTACCGGAGAATAGACCTGATCCACCAACAGTTGGCGGATTTCGCTCCCCTCACGTACAGGTTTAGCTGTTACATTGGCAACAACCGGAATCTGAGCTTTCGAGAAATTCACAGCCTCCAACTTGCCGGAGAGCTTGGTCGCTGCTTCCTTCATCAATGATGAGTGGAAAGGACCGCTAACCTCCAGAGTAATAGCGCGCTTGCCTCCTGCTTCCTTCACACGTTCAGCGACAGCAGCTACGCCCTCCTTCGTACCAGATACAACAATTTGTCCGGGACAATTGATGTTGGCTAGTTCGACCAGTTGACCAGACTCCGTAATATCACGGCACAATGCTGCCAATGCTTCACGATCAGCTCCCAACACAGCAGCCATCCCACCTTGCCCATCAGGAATGGCCTGCTCCATGAACTCGCCACGTGTACGAACGATCTCAACCGCATCCTCAAATGCGAGGACACCGGAAGCGACTAGCGCGCTGTATTCTCCTAGACTGTGTCCAGCCACATAATCGGGATGAATGCCCATTTTTTCCTTGAACGCTTCATACAACGCAATGCTCGCCGTTAACAGTGCAGGCTGCGTATTGGATGTTTGCTTCAAAGCTGTGTCCGGCCCTTCAAAAATCAGTGCGCTTAGTGCGAACCCTAACCGTTCGTCCGCTTGGCGAAATACTTCTGTTGCAGCTGGAACTGCTTCATAAGCATCTTTAGCCATACCTACAGCTTGTGAGCCCTGACCGGGAAATATAAATGCCGTTTTGCCCATCGTGTATGCACCTCTCTGTATCCAATGCTTGTCCTGTAAAACACTACACAAATTCAATATTATATCAAAACTTCCAACTAATTACCAGACAAGAACCGACGCTCCCCAGGTCAAGCCACCGCCAAAGCCCACCATTAATACACGGTCGCCTTCCTTCATGCGGCCTTCCTCAGCTGCTTCCACAAGAGCGAGAGGGATTGATGCTGCAGATGTATTCGCATATTTATGAACATTAACAACTACCTTTTCCTCTGGTAAATCCAGACGTTGCATCGCCGACTGGATGATGCGAATATTAGCTTGATGCGGAACGAACAGATCAATATCATCTTTAGACAGCCCTGCTTTTTCCAACACATCAACCGTTGCCGTTCCCATAACACGAACCGCGAACTTGAACACTTCGCGTCCGTTCATGTAAATGTAGTGCTGTTTATTTTCCAGTGTGTCTGCACTCGCAGGCAAACGCGAGCCTCCTGCTTCCAACTTGAGTAAGCTGCCTCCGGCACCTTCAGCCCCGAGATCAAAGGATTGGAATCCTCTACCTTCAGGCACTTCGCCAATCACTACAGCTCCTGCACCATCTCCGAATAGAACACAGGTATTGCGGTCGGTATAATCTGTAATCCGAGAAAGACAGTCTGCCCCAATGATTAATGCATTATTATAAATACCTGTCTTAATGAAGCTCGTTGCCGTAGCTAGTCCGTATACAAAACCCGAACATGCCGCAGACAAATCGAAAGCTGCTGCGCCTTTGGCTCCCAATTTGTCCTGAAGAATGCAGGCAGTTGACGGAAACGCCATATCCGGTGTAACCGTAGCTACAATAATTAAATCCAGATCCTGTGCCGTCATACCCGCGGACTCCAACGCCTTAATTGCTGCTTCATAAGCTAAATCAGATGTAGCCTGTTCTGGAGCCGCAATATGGCGCTCCTGAATCCCTGTACGGCTGACAATCCACTCATCACTCGTTTCTACGATTGCTTCCAAATCTTTATTGGTTAGAATTTTCTCAGGTACGTATTTCCCTGTTCCGATAACACCAACCGGCCGTAATTTATTCATATCGTCACTCACTTCCTGCTGATTTCCTTGGATATACTTTCAACCAACCGGTTTTGCAAGGCCGTACGAGCCTGCCTTACCGCGTTTTTGACGGCAACGCCGTCAGACGAACCGTGACTTTTCAGGACGAGTCCACTCAAACCCAGCAAAGGAGCCCCGCCATGCTCTTTATAATCCAATTTACCTTTCAGACTGCGAAGCTCAGGCATAATCAAGGCTGCTGCAAGCTTGGTCTTCA
This sequence comes from Paenibacillus sp. Lou8.1, assembly GCF_024213565.1. Lineage (NCBI taxonomy): Bacteria > Bacillati > Bacillota > Bacilli > Caryophanales > Paenibacillaceae > Paenibacillus > Paenibacillus sp. Lou8.1. The sequence continues at coordinate 422,059 of NZ_JANAVN010000001.1, read as the reverse complement.
AGGATTTGGTGAATTGCTCTTTTAAGAGAGAAAATATGGCTCCGGCTGTACCCTCCAGTGATTTTAGCATGATATTTCCAGCAAATCCATCACACACCAGTACATCGCAATTCCCGGTTAACACATCTCTCGATTCAACATTACCCACAAAATTGACAGGTAACTGCTCAATAAGTGGAAATGCCAACTTCGTCAGTTCATTGCCCTTCCCAGCTTCAGTCCCCACATTCAGCAGACCCACCCTTGGAGAAGCCACACCGTGAACTTTCTGACGATACAAACTCCCCATCAGTGCATACTGGGCAAGATGCTCAGGTTTGGCATCCATATTGGCTCCCAAGTCAAGCGCCAGAATACCCTGATCATCAATCGTTGGTATCATCGGCGCGAGAGCCGGACGTTCAATGCCTTCCATTCTTCCAACCACCAGCAACCCTGTGGTCATTAGCGCGCCTGTATTACCTGCGGATATCATGGCATCCGCTTCGCCTTCTCTGACCATTCGACCAGCCACGACCATCGAAGCATCCTTTTTACGGCGCACTGCCTTTACAGGCTCGTCCTGCGCATCTATCGTTTCGGATGCATGGCGAATGCTGAGGTTCGTCGGCAACGCCCTGCCGTTCAGAACCGATTCAATACGTTCCCGGTCACCAACCAGCGTAATGTCCGTATCCTTCCATTCCGCCGCCGCAGATAGCGCGCCCTCTACTGTCGCCTCAGGAGCATTATCTCCCCCCATGGCATCAATGGCGATCCGCATGCTGACTTCCTCCTTCGCTATACTCTTCCTCCGTGGAGCGATAAATGACAAAGTTGCCTTGGAACACCATTTCTTCTCCTACGTAGGCAAAGACTTCCACTTTAGCCTTCCCTTTTTGTTCTGGATTGGAGCGTACATATGCCTTGGCAATGCACTTCTCACCTAAATGAACCGGGCGGACAAAGCGTATATCCGCTGACGCGGTCAATGCTATCTCATCATTAATCACGGCAACGGCCAATGAATTGGCCTGGGCAAATACATAATGCCCCCGCGCAATGCCAGTACGCGAAAAAATATGTTCCTCTTTAATCTCAAAAATCGAAATACCGCTTCGATCTAACTGTAGATCAACGATATCCCCGATCACTTCATGCAAAGGCAAGGAACGAACCTGGTCGTAGGAGCGCTCAGCCATCAGCTTTAGCCGTTCCCGCAATTCCGGGATTCCCAGTTCCATCCGGTCCAGCCGAATAGTCTGAATACTTACCTTCAGCTGTCTTGTCAATTCCTGATCCGTTACGAACGGATTATCATCAATTAATTGAGTCAGCCGCTGCTGTCTCTGTCTCTTCGGCAAACGTTCGATGTCAGTGACGCCTCCTTTCCCTACAATAAACTGTCGTTCAGACGACAGTTTGGGTTACTTTACTTCACTTTCTAACGGCGAGACTTCAAGCCGATTTGTCTTCTTGTATGTATAAAGGAACCCCTTCGGCCCTTCTTTCTTAGAACCTGGTACTAAAACAGTATATAGCATGCTGACGTAAAAAGGAAGCATGCAGACAAAAAAAGTAGCGCCTCACTGAAGTGAAGCGCTACTCTTTCTGCGAAGATTCCAAAGAATCCGCTTATCGGACATTATTGAGAGATGATCTCTCTAGCTTTGTACGTTCCGCAAACTTTGCACACATGGTGAGCAAGTTTCAATTCGCCGCATTCGGAGCATTTCACCATACCTGGTACTGCCAGTTTAAAGTGAGTACGACGTTTGTCGCGACGAGTTTTGGATGTTCTCCGTTGAGGTACTGCCATTCTTCCCACCTCCTTAACCAGATCAACCCCGCATAACGGGTATGACTTCTTATCTCATTCAAGACTGAAAGAAAATGCTAGAAGCAATTATCTTACAGCCGGTGAATCAAGCCTGCAACATCCACGCATCGGTTCAGTAACTCTCCGGCACAAGCGGATGATGATTTTTCAGAATTGAACTCAATTCTCATTTAAAAAAATCCTTAAGCCCTGCCAGACGCGGATCAATCTTTTCCGTATTGCCATCGCTACTGTCATCGGAGCCAATACTCCAGTTTTGTCCGGTCTTTGGTGCGATTCCCTGACAATCCTCACTGCACAAAGGCGCAAACGGCACATGCAGTACAAACAGTTCTTCACAATACGGTGCAATGTCGAAGGAGTCCTCCGTCACTGCGATAAAATCGCCATCTTCATCCTCCTCTTCAACACTCGAAGAGGTTTGCTTGAACCGTTCACGGAATTCAATCTTTAAATCCTCGTGCATCGGGCTTAAACAGCGTGAGCACAGCATGTCCAGACCTGCGGTCAACGTGCCTTCCACGCTCATCAAGCCTTGACCCAGACTAACGGCGACCAAGTCGGTCTCCAGCGGGGAAACGGCCGTAACATCAGCACGATCATCCACCAATTCACTCACATTAAGAGATTCACGGATAGGAAAAGGACCGTCACTTGTTGCTACTTTGCGAAAAAATAGTTGCATCACTATCACTCCAAACAAACAAAAATTATTATACCGACTGATCGAGTCGTTTGTCAACACCTTTCACTTTACACCACTCACAAATCCACCGGTTTTCCAATGGTTCGACAAGTTTTATGCAGAAGTAAAAATGCATTGTGCTAAACATGTACTGATGAGTATTCGTACCCCCGCCACTCTTCGTGTACAATAATGCGAGTATAAAGCTTTTTCGTCCAGGTCTCAATGGTCTTGTTCATGCCGACGATGAAAAATCAGTATAGCTGCCCTGAAAACAATCATTCACGGGTACTTAACCATTATTATCAAAAGGGTTACCCAATAAGCTACTTTAAGAAAGGAGCCGACTACGGTCTTGAAAACACTCGGTATGATTGTAGAGTACAATCCCCTGCATAACGGACATGTCCATCACTGGGAGGAATCTCTTCGCATCACTGGTGCACAACGCACAGTGGCTGTGATGAGTGGTCCTTTCCTTCAGCGGGGTGAACCCGCGATTACAGACAAATGGTCCCGCACCGAAATGGCACTCGCCATGGGTGTGGACCTAGTTCTGGAGCTGCCTGTGGCCTATGCCGTCCAGCCCGCAGAATGGTTTGCCCGCGGAGCGGTCGCCCTGCTCCATGCGACGGGCATCGTCGACGCGCTCTGCTTCGGCAGCGAGAGCGGAGACATCGCCCCGCTGCGCGCGCTGGCTCGCGTGCTGGCGGCAGAGCCGGCCGAGCTCAAGGCTGGCATCGCGAAGCGCCTAAGCAGCGGCACGAGCTATCCCGCTGCCTACGCGGGAGCCGCAGCCGCGCTCGCGGCCGAAGGAGCGGACGGCGCTGCGCTCGCCGCCCTCATGCAGCAGCCCAACAATACGTTGGGGCTGCATTATTTGATTGCGCTGGAACGGCTGGGCAGCACAATCAAGCCCTTCACGGTAGCCCGCACGGGCTCGGGCTACCACGAAGCCGTGGCCCCTGCGGACGGAGTCATCGCCAGCGCCACGGCCATCCGCCGTCTGCTGCTGGACGGCGGGCCGGAAGCCGCGTCACCGTACATACCTGCGGCGACACTGGAGATTTTGCGGCGCGAGTGGCAAGCTGAACGCGCGCCGCTGCACTGGGAAGCGTTCAGCCAGCCGTTGCTGAACGCCCTAATCACACGTAGCCCGCAGCAGCTGGCGGAGCTGCACGAGGTCACCGAAGGGCTGGAGCATCGTCTGCAGCAATCGCTGTACACGCTGTCCCAGCCTTCTGTGGAGGCCCTGCTCACCGCGATCAAGACAAGGCGGTATACTCGTACGAAGCTTCAGCGGATGTGTGCACATATTTTGCTGAATCATGCCAAAGCCGATATGACTCCGGCTGAGCTGGCGAAAGGTCCGGGCTATATCCGCGTGCTCGGCTTTAACAGGGCTGGACGCGAGCTGCTGGCACGTATGAAGCAAACAGCCACCCTTCCGGTATGGGTCAAGCTGTCTGCCGGATCACATCCCCACCTGGACTGGGATACAGCCGCAGCCGCCATACACGCAGCCGGGATGCCACGTCCCGCCATCCGCGGCATGTATGCTGATTACTTGCGACCGCCCATTATGGTTTGATAGGCAGCTTTTCCATATAATTCAGCGCATCGCCAAGCTTGCGAACCGAAACAAGCTTCATCCGGCTTCCCATTTGCTCAGCTTTGGCCTTGGCCTCTTTATAATTATCCGCAGGGACGAAAAACAATTCCGCACCCTGACGGTCAGCAGCAACTATTTTATACTTTGCACCACCAATCGCTCCAACCTGACCGTCCTTATCAATAGTACCCGTACCGGCTACACGATATCCCTTACTCAGATCACCTGGTGTCAGTTGGTTATAGATTTCCATGGTAAACATCAAACCTGCCGAAGGACCGCCAACATCTGTAGATGTAAAATGAATCGTTTTACGTTCATCCTTCGGCTCTACCTTCTGTACCGTGGCAATACTGACGCCAAATCCAGAACGTTGCTTACCCGTCTCACTGTCCGTGATGGTCGTTAAGGGAGCTTGCACGGTCAGCAACTTTCCATCGCGCTTTAGCTTCACTTTAGCCATTTTTCCCGATTTTTCGTCCTCTAAAGCCTTCCGAATGGAACGATTATCGGTCACCCGCACGCCGTTCAGCTCCAATATTTCATCTCCAGGCTCAAACACGCTGTTCGATCCCGGGACCTTAAATACATACACATAATCCGGCACAATGCGATAGGGAACATCGGCACGGGTGTAGGCAGCCTCCATCGCGGAAGATTGGGAATCCCCCATATACCATACCTGCTCTGCCGCATATTCGTCTTCACTTCTTCCATGCAGACGATCCTCTTTGCGCTGAATCTCCGAATTGCGGTCCAGCTTGGACAGGCCCAACATAATAACATTGGCATAACGCGCCGATACGGTCGTCATCATAAAGGTCCCCCGTTCGATGCTGTCACCCTCCCGGACTTTAACCATCGGTTTGATCTCGTTAGCCCCACCTGGTCCATAGATCAGATAAGGGGTTGGCATATAGACCAGCACATAGACCATTGCAGCCAGCATTAAGACATAACCGGTTGTAAAAAAAACTCTTTTCCGGTTTATTCGTTTCATTGCTTCTCCCCCCTTGCAGCCTAACTTCTCCTATCTTATCCAAGTGCCTCTGCGCCACCTGTTCTCAAGCCTTCCGAAAAAGCATACATTGTTTACGACAACGTATACGAACAACCTATCCCAAGACAACGAACGTGAATAAACACTGGAGACAGCATCCCACTCTCCTTAGTATATTTATGAGAGGTGAATTCTTTGATGCAAAAGGAAGCCCATTCCGCTCGTTATTGGACAACCATACTGCTTGGCCTCGGAGCCATTTTGCTTGTACTGGCTGTTGTCGCCTCACCAGAAGAAGTATTTCAAGCCTCTACTCAAGGCCTTAAGCTATGGTGGAGTATTATTTTCCCAGCCATGCTGCCTTTTTTGATGCTGTCCGAAATGCTCATCGCCTTTGGTCTAGTACATGGACTAGGTATCCTGCTGGAGCCGTTTATGCGATCCTGGTTCCGTCTACCCGGGCGAAGCGGCTGGGTGTTGGCGCTCGGCCTGACCGCGGGATTCCCCGCTGCAGCGGAAGCGGTGCGCCAATGGGCACAACAGGAGGATATGACTGCGTTTCAGCTTCGACGTCTAACCTCTATCGCTCATTTCTGCAATCCGATTACCATCCTGCTCGTCATCGGGACAGGGCTACTGCACAATGCTACCGCAGGCGTGATGTTACTTGCAGTTCACTGGATTTCCGGGCTGCTGGCAGGCTGGATCACCGCCAGACTATCTGTATCGTCCAAAGAATTGCAAAAACGGGAAACGCCAGCTGCCCTACGGCGCACCTCAGTTTCCCGTACTTCTCCCTCCCTGATCCGATCCGCATGGGAAGCTACCCGCTCTGCCAGAGAACGGGACGGCCGCAGTTTCGGAAAACTGTTGGGCGAAACCGTATCCCATGCTGTACAGACGCTGATGGTGACAGGTGGATTCATTATTTTCTTTTCCGTACTGATTCGACTGCTGTCCATATACACAGGCCAAGGATCGCTTTCTTTCATATGGCCTGCCTGGATGGAAATCCATTTGGGTTCCTATGAAATCAGCCGTCTGCCCTACGATCTTCGTACACAAGCAGCCCTGATCAGTGCTGTGTTGGGCTGGGGCGGCCTGTGCGGCTGGCTTCAAATTACCGCCGTCACCAGACCTTCCGACAAGGGCATCACCTTCACCTTGTCACGAGTGCTCCATGGGATCATTGCTTTTGGACTTACCTTAGCGACATGGGTCCCGCTTAACCGCATCGTCAGCAATACAACTCCCGCTTACGTCAATCGCAGTTCTGTGTCTTCTTTTGTGGAAAGCGTAAATGAATCCGCCACGCATCCTGTCATGACCGGAGCCAGCGGCTTACTAACACAAATAGAAGGAACATCTATGTACCCCTGGCAACTAACCGTACTGTCCATTGCGCTGCTGGGTACAATTATAGTTACCCTGCTGGCCTTTTCCTTTATGACTTCATGGTGGAGCCGCCGCGATTCGCGTTGACCTTCGCACGCAGCGCGTCTTCCACCTCCGGTGCCACCAGATCTACAACCTTGCCATCAAAATGCGCAATTTCCTTCACCATACTGGAACTCAGATATGAATAAGTCGGATTGGTCATCATAAAGATCGTTTCCGCATCCGGGTTCAGCTTATGATTTGTAGAGGCTAATTGCAGCTCATATTCAAAATCAGTCACCGACCGGATTCCTCTGACAATAACCTGGGCCCCTTTTTGACGTACATAATTAGCTGTCAGATCACGGAAGCTGTCCACTTCAACGTTCGGGATATCGCGAGTTACCGTTCGCAGCAGCTCCATTCGTTCCTCAAGTGAAAACAGCGGATTTTTACTAATATTGTTAAGAACCGCGACAATCAATAGATCAAACTGTCTAGCTGCTCTTTGAATAATATCCTGGTGCCCCATCGTCACGGGATCAAAGGTTCCCGGATATACGGCAATACGTGGTTTGTGCTCAATCATGATGGTCCTCCCCGTCTGATTCGCTGATGCCGAATTTGACCACTCCGGCTTCCGTATGTTCTACGACATCCGACAAAGCATCGGCTGCAAAATGATAAATAGATAACGCCGTTTCACCATAGACTGCTTTTCTGACCTGTTCGAACGGTCCGAAGCTTTCCGGATATTCATGTCCCGATTCATACTCCAGCACGATGATTGCATCTGAACGAAGCAAGTTCAACTCAGCCATACGGCTCATTAATTCATCTCCGTGTTTGAGACGATAGGGTGGATCGAGAAAAACAGCATCAAAAAGAGCTCCACGTTTTGCCAGCACCTTGAGCGCTCGTCCGGCATCATTGCGGAACACTTCAGCCTGTCCTTCCAGTCCAGTTTTTCGTAAATTTTCTTTAATGACATCAATGCTTTTGGATTCCATATCAATAAAAACAGCCTTGTCCATTCCCCGGCTAAGCGCCTCTATACCCAGGCCACCACTACCAGCAAACAGATCAAGTGCGACTCCCCCATCAAAATAAGGACCTATCATGCTAAATAGCGCTTCCTTGACCTTATCCGTGGTCGGCCGCGTCCCTGTGCCGGGAACTGCCTTTAACGGCCTTCCTTTGGCACTACCCGATACCACTCTCACGCTGAAACTCACCTATTTTCTATATGTGTTCATAACCATATAAGATTATGACGCTATCGTACCACATGCACCGCCGTTTGAAAAACTTAGGATGAGGCAGGTATAAAAAACCATTCCCTGGGCATCCTTAGGATATCGGCATTCAACCAATGTCGTAGACAACCGCGGAGAAGACTTACGTTTCCCCATAAGCTCTTCGTCCGGTTTCTCCTCTCCCATTCGGGCGCTCTTTAATGGAGCGCCTGATTTTTTTTTGCATAAAAAGAAGCTGCTTAATAGCAGCCCTATGTATCATTGTTATTCCAGTATTTTGTTTATTTCAGCAGTTCCTCGGGTGTATCCCCTTGATAAACATACACGTAACTCGCCACTGATACAGCAAATGTTGCAAACATAGACAACGATGTGGCTAATCCATATACCATTTTCCTCATCATTCCACTCACCTCCTTCCCCGGATCAATGTTAGACTTTGGACCAAAAAAGCAACAGCCACTACAGAGGAACCGATTACAAAATTAGTACATACAAGCAAGGAGGATAACAGTCGCAAGAGGGGATAAAAACGTACTAGAATGCGCGACTGCTTTTCAATTCTGGACGGGGCAAAACATAAAACGAGAATGAGAGCTATTCCGGTAAACAGGTTTGTCCACCAACTATTTAAGGCAATGCAGGATATGTAAGTAAAACCTGCTGAGGTCACCAACACACATGCCATGCCCGTTTTCAAATGAATGCCTCCTGATATTTGGCGCAGTAGGGCGAAAGCAACAAGAATCGTTACAGCTTCTACCATCCGCCCCGTGAAGATTGAGGCGAATAGTGTTATTACGATGATCATGGACGCATTCAGAATGAGAGCAAGTGCGTATTTAAGTACCGCGACAGAGGCTGGATGATCAGGCACAGTACGTTTGATCTGGTTAGCAAGTTTGAAAGCCATCGCTTCAATCATCCCGGTATTCCTTTCCGATTGCATAATAGATGAAAAATCCCGAAACCAGTGCAAAAAATATCATACTTAACCATACCTCGTTATAGTAGAGCACAATAGAAGTTGAAATGAGAGACAGGATAATCAGCGTGATGACAATGCCATATTCCTCTTTGAACTTAAGCTTCTTGAAATTAGGGGAAAAGCCGATCCCTTTTAAATACAACATCAATGAAATAAGCAGTCCTACTGCCGCGCTTACGACTTGTAGCAGATAGCCCTTCAAGGACCCATCCTGCAGCTCATAAACCGGAAGGTTGCCGAACATGACTTTTAAGAATACCGACTGAACAACGGCATATGCAAAATAACCTGTAACCGTCATAATACCGGACCACACAATCGGAATCTTCACGACCGTAGCGAGTAAAAAAATAAAAAGCAGCATATTTACGACAGGCACCAAATACGAAAGGGAAAACTCCTCTCGGAGCATATAACTTTGCATATTCATAATCAGGTTAACAAAAATGGCCTGCCAAAGATAAGGGGTCATTTTAACTTTAAAAATACTCAAAATCAGCGCAAAAACAGCTACTCCCTCAAGCGTGGAGAAAAGCAAAAAGCCGATTGGCTTCAAAAGCATGCGTGCATCTCCTTTACAATTCCAACCAACCTCATCGGTGTATTCAAAAACTTGGATGTACATCGAATATAAAGGGCTGGGAGCTACTTTTCAAGAGGTCTTTTCAATTATTTCATAGATTTATTCAAGCACTTCAACCAAATGTTATCGGATGCTGCTTCAAGTTGTAGCTTAGGCAACACTTTCTTTGACCGAATCTCCCTGCTTGCGCACAGGCTTCATACGTGATATAAGCTTTTTCCCCCAACGGATGCCGGGCTGTTCAATCCACGAGTAGGTAAACCAAGATAGTCCGATGGTGACTAGCAACGTCATGATAAACATAAGTATGAGGCTGACTAGGGGAGCAAAAGGTATTTTAACCTGTACGATTAGTCCCAGAGCCAGCATATGCGTCAAATACATGCTGCAGCTAAGGCGGCCGATCCATGACCATACCCGATTAAGCAGCCATATCGGCTGCCAGTGATACAAAGCATACGCTCCCAGTAGCAACCCGACACCTATGAGATAATCGGTCATGCCTCCAAAAAATGCAAATAGCACAGAAACAAGCAGCAAACCTCCACTGACTCGGTCTATACTTTTCCAATGCCGCTCGTCTTTCCAAATGAAAAACAACAATATACCTAGCCCAAAGACAGGCAATTGATTCGGAAACCATAAATACAGATAGTGCCCCCATAAAGAGTGATCACTAATCCATGGATATTGAGCAAATACCGTATTTAGCCCGAAGCTTACCACAAGCGCCATCACAACAAACCAGGTCGCATGGCGGACTGATCGGATCAGCTTAAATAATAGGGGGATAAACAGATAAAACATACATTCCACCGCAATGGACCATTCCACACCAATAATGCTGTTGATCCAGTACGGATTCAGACCATTCAAAAACAGGACATGAGCAGTGATATTGGCGGCAGTGACTCCCTCCTGATCTCCAAGCCAAAATCTTGGACCTGTCCCGTTCACAGCCAAATAGATTCCTAACATCACGTAATACAAAGGAGCAATCCGAAAAAAACGACGCAACAGGTAAGCTGAAATTCTTTCCTTCTTGTCACCTGAACGTCTGCTCAAGGACAGAAATAGTGTAAAAGCGCTGGCCATATAAAATAAAGCGACTCCTTTAGCTCCTATACTCAAGCCTTTTTGCAACCATCCGTTTAATCCGTCTACATGCTGGCTGACATGCACAAGTAAAACTCCAATAATAGCCAGCGCCCTCAGCGTATCTACAAATTGCAGCTTGTCATCTTCCATTTTCCCCGTGGCTTCGGGCATCGTATCCCTCCATAACAGTCTTAAATGATACATTTCGTATCTATAATACACAAAATGTATCACCAAAGTAAATATATCCGTTATGCAAAAAAACACCCTCCGACCGCAAAGAAATGCGGCCAAAAGATGTTCATTTTGGTCATGCTATATTCAGCTGTACCCTACAATTGGCAGTGACTTTATTTGTTTAAATGAAAAGGAACGGTCGTTACGATCACGTCTTTATAATTAATCAAATAAGCTCTCATCAGTAAGCTGGTCTGATTGTGTAGAATATTTTCCCACCAGTGCTTGGTGATGAATTGTGGAATGAGAACAGTGATATGGTCCTCGTCTGCTTTTTTCCACTCTACTGTATCGATGAACTTGCGAAGCGGATTAATAATGCTGCGATAACGGGATTTCAGTACCACCAAACGTATACCGACATCCCACTCTTCCCATTTCTGTTCCATTTTGCGAATCGCTTCATCATCCACACCCACATATACGGCAACCACATTGTCCGACAAGGTTTTGGCATAGCTGATCGTATTCATAACGACTCGCGTAATACCTGCCACCGGAATAATAATCGTATTGCCTTTCACCATAGGTTTATCCTTGGTAATATCAATGCGCAGTTGTTCAGCCGTATTTTTGTAATGCCTATTGATCTTCATAAAGAAATACAGAACCAAAGGCAGGAAGATAAAGATTACCCACACCTGGCTAAACTTGGTGAAGATAAAGATAAGCGTAATCGACAACGTGGTCAGCATCCCAACCGTATTAATAGCAAGTTTGACGATCCAGCCTGGCGGTTTGAGCTTGATCCAGCGAATCATCATACCAAGCTGTGAAAGGGTAAACGGAATAAATACCCCTACCGCATAAAGCGGAATCAGATTTTCTGTGTTGCCGCCAAATACGATGACCAGCAATGCCGAGAAGATACTCAGAAACAGGATACCATTGGAGTATCCGAGCCGATCTCCACGGACCATGAACATGTGCGGCATGTATTTGTCCTTCGCGAGCATAAAAGCAAGCAATGGAAAGGCCGAATAGGCTGTATTCGCCGCCAAAAACAAGATGAGCGCCGTTACGCCTTGAATGATGTAATACATCACACCGCGCCCGAAAGTGGCGTTCGCAATTTGCGAGATGACCGTTTCATGCGGATTAGGACGAACACCGTACCAATAAGCCAGCAAACTAATTCCGATAAACATACACCCGAGAATCAAACCCATCATCATTAGTGTAGTTGCTGCATTTTTGGCAGCAGGCTTGCGGAAGTTGGGAATGGCATTCGAGACAGCTTCTACTCCAGTTAACGCCGAGCAACCCGAGCTGAACGCCTTCAGTAACAAGAACAGACTGACGTTGGATACCGTAGCTCCAAATTGCGGTGCTGCAGCATGAGCTCCCCCTGCCACGTAATGAATGATACCGCTAATAATCAAAACAAAAATCGCAACAACAAATAAGTAAATCGGTACAGCCAGCACCGAGGCAGATTCTGTCACCCCGCGCAAGTTCATAATAGTCAAAAAGATAATCATAATCAGAGCAATGGCAATCCGATGATCATGTAACGACGGGAAAGCCGATGTAATGGCATCTGTACCTGCTGATGAGCTAACTGCTACCGTCAGAATATAATCGACCAGCAAAGAACCACCTGCAATCAGACTCGGACTCTTTCCCAAATTGTCCTGTGCAACAATGTACGCTCCTCCGCCACCAGGATAGGAAAATATGGTCTGTCTATAGGACAGGATCAGAATGATCAGCAATCCCAATACCGCAATGGATATAGGAATGGAATACCATAGGGCAGCGAAGCCGGCTGTAATTAAAACCAGCAGAATTTGCTCCGTTCCGTAAGCTACAGAGGACAAGGCATCTGAGGACAGAATGGCCAGTGCCTTGAGCTTATTCAGTTTCTCATCTTCAAGGGCAGTCGACTTTCGCGGACGACCGATTAATAATCTTTTGACTTTACTCAGCATTTCATTGACTCCTTCTTTGGATGAGGGTTTTGCAAAAGAACTATGGATCTTATGTTTATTATGTCACCTGAACATCAGATTGATGAAACAAATGAACTATTATTTTATACTCCCTCATCCTGAAAAAAACAATAAGGAATGCCCCCTAAAATGAGCATTCCCGAGTAAGAAAGAGTATTTCGATAAAATACCCTTATGTATACAGTAATTTGAACCTTTCAGGCGTAATTCCTTCAGCTCGGCGAAAAGTTGCCACAAAATGACTGGCATCTCGGAATCCTACTCGCTCAGAAATCTCCTTTACTGTTAATTGCGGGTATTCCGTCATCATTTCCTTGGCCTTCCGCAGCCGAATTACAATCAGATAAGCATAAGAAGTCACACCAAACGCTTGCTTAAATAATGTATTTAAATGACGAGAGCTGACATTCATCATAACTGCCATATCACCTAGGCCTACATCTGGACTGGCATAATTTTGCTCCATAAAGGCCAGTACAGGGGTTAAACGTTCAACATTATGGGATAGGGAAGGCATCGAGCTATGTTGTCCATGTTTACGCAGTAGAGTCAGAAAACGATACATATTGGCCGAAGCATCTAATCCAGACAAATCACGTTCACTAACCATAGAATGGAGCATAGTTTCCCCAAAGCTGTGTAGCTCGCTATCCGGGTCCCAATGATACCCACGCGTATACTTCAATCCCAGTGCAGTCAATACAGCAGTGGCGATGGGGCCGTCAAATGTAATGTATAACGTTCGCCATACCTTGGTCGCCCGTCTGTATGCATGGGATTCCCCGGGCAGCAGCAGAACCCCGGACTGCTCTCCCAGACGGAAGCTCCCCCCTTTAAATGTAAATATCCCTTCACCAGACACCGTCTGAATCCAGTGAAAGCACGGATAACCCTCTGGACGGGACACATCCTCCTGCTTGCTATTAAATCCGATACTTTCAATAAAAAGGGGTAAAGACTGCTCACGCGTAGTCAGGAAAAATCTTAAATGATGGGGAGTTAAAATCATAAAAAGCCACCTCCGGCGTATGCGGGTATGTTTTCACATGTAGATCCATATTGTTATATACACGTTCATTTTATTATATTTAAAAGCAGTTATTTGTATTATAAGATAGGATTATTCTTATATACAGAGGTGATTGGCATGATAAGCAGCAAACTTCCTAAAGTATTTTACGGTGGAGATTATAATCCTGAGCAATGGGATGAGGCCACGCATCAGGAAGATTTACGGATGTTCAGGCAGGCAGGGATTGATATCTCCACGGTCAACGTATTCTCATGGGCCAAAATTCAATCCGACGAAATCACATATCATTTTGAATGGCTGGATCAATTGATTGACAGTCTTTATGAAAGCGATATCTTCGTTTGTTTAGCTACTAGCACGGCAGCGCATCCAGCCTGGATGGCTACGCGTTATCCCGACATTCTGCGGGTCGATGCTGACGGGCGTAAGCGAAAATTCGGCGGACGCCACAACTCTTGTCCGAATAGCCCAACTTACCGAAAATATGCGGAGCAGATGGCTGATCGACTTGCAGAACGATACAAAAACCATCCTGCGATCCTCGTGTGGCACGTGTCCAATGAGTACGGCGGGGATTGCTATTGTGATAACTGTGCGGCCGCATTTCGGGTGTGGCTCAAGCAAAAATACGGATCACTGGAAGAACTAAACCGGGTGTGGAATACTTCCTTTTGGGGTCACACCTTCTATGATTGGGATGAAATTGTACCGCCAAATAATCTGAGCGAGCATTGGGGAGAAAATCACTCGACCTTTCAGGGCATATCCCTCGATTATGCACGCTTTAATTCAGACAGTATGCTTGATTGTTATCTGCTGGAGTATAACGCGATTAAAAAACATGTTCCCGATGCCGTGATAACGACCAACCTGATGGGCTTTTTTAAACAACTGGACTATTTTAAATGGGCTAAGCACATGGATATTGTATCTTGGGACAGCTATCCCGGGGCCAATACTCCGATAAGCTATACGGCGATGGCGCACGATCTGATGCGCGGCTTGAAGGATGGGCAACCCTTTATGCTGATGGAGCAAACACCGAGCCAGCAGAACTGGCAGGCGTATAATTCGCTTAAACGGCCTGGCGTTATGCGGTTATGGAGTTATCAGGCAGTCGCGCATGGCGCGGACACGGTCATGTTCTTCCAGCTTCGCCGCTCGATCGGCGCTTGTGAGAAATTCCACGGGGCCGTCATTGAGCATGCCGGGCATGGGAACACACGTGTATTTCGCGAGGTGGCACAGCTTGGCAGTGAGCTTGGCGCATTAGGCAACACGCTACTTGACGCGACCGTTAATGCCAAAGTAGCCATTTTATTCGATTGGGATAATTGGTGGGCTTTGGAAAAATCAAGCGGCCCTTCTGTCGCCTTGAAATATATGGATCAGGTACACAAGTATTATGCTCCCCTCTTCCGGCGGAATGTACAGGTAGACCTGATTTCTGTTGATGCAGATTTCCAGAAATATGATCTCATTATCGCGCCTGTACTCTACATGGTCAAGCCGGGTACCGCCGAGAAGCTGGAACAATTCACAGAGCATGGCGGCACCTTCGTAACGACCTTTTTCAGTGGCATTGTAAATGAAAATGATCTGGTCACAACCGGAGGATATCCTGGTAAACTGCGTAACTTACTTGGGATCTGGGTGGAAGAAATAGACGCGCTTCTGCCGGAATCACACAATCGCATTGTATTGAAAGAAAAGGTGGGCGTATTACAAGGTGAATATAAATGCGGTCTGCTCTGCGACTTGTTGCATAGCGAAGGCGCCGAGGTGCTGGCCGAATACGGCGATGATTTCTATCAGGGCATGCCAGTGCTGACACGTAATCGTTTCGGTCAAGGTGAGGCATGGTACGTTGCTTCAGATCCTGAAGAGACTTTCCTTGATGGCCTACTGGGCTACATTTGTGAGCAAAAAGGGATTTCATCCCTACTGCGCGCTCCTGCGGGTGTAGAAGCCACTGTACGGACCAAAGATGGAAAATCATATCTATTCGTTCTGAATCATAACGCCCAGACGCAGCAATATCATCTGGATGATCAGAAAGGGAACGAGCTGATCAGCGGTAAATACCTAGAAGGAGATATTTCTATTGAAGGTTACGGCTTTCAAGTACTGGAGCTATCATAATCACTCAGATTTGACTCATGCAGTCAGATTGCTGCATGAGTCAAATCTAGGTATCAAAGGAGTTCATCATGAAACGACTGCTATGGATCGGCAGCTTGTCTTATTTTTTAATCGGCCTGGCACACGTGGTTGTAGGCTCCCTACTGCCTGTGTTGTTAGAGCATTACGGTAGAAACTATACGGACGGCGGAAGCCTAATCTTCGCTCAATTTTCCGGTTTTCTGGGTGGAGTCCTGCTGTCGCCGTGGCTTGCCCGGCGTTTCGGCAAACGCCGAAGTCTAGTATTCGCCCTGCTCCTGCTGTGCGCGGCTGAAGTGCTGTACTCATTGCTGCTGCCTTGGGGTTGGCTATATGCCGTCGGGGCAGCAGCCGGGTTTGGCTTCGGCATGGTAGAAACACTCATTGGCACTATTATTATCAGCGGTATTACTCAAGGAACGGGCGCGGCGATGAGCCGTCTGGAAGTCTTTTTTGGGATTGGCGCTTTGGCTATGCCCGCTATCGCCAGCCAGCTCATTGCTCTCGGTTGGTGGCGATTGGCCTTTCCCATCATTTCCATGTTTGCAGCCGTGACCGTCATAGCTTGGCTGCGTGGGTCCTTCGGCACGCTGGACGCTGTATTAGACCAACAGGAACACCGAGGTGACAACCATGCGCGCTCCACCAACTCATCCAAATCCCCCACGGTGGAGGCTTCTAAACGTAGCCCTATAGGCAATTGGAAGCTACTTGCACTATTTATCGTCTTTTTCTTTATCTATGTAGGAACAGAGATGAGCCTGGCTAATTTCCTGCCCTCCATGTTCATCGAACGTTTGGGTCTCACACAAGCCGAAGCAGCACTTAGTGTCACCTGCTTCTGGTTAGCAATGGCTACCGGCCGGTTATTCACAGGCTACATTGCCGATCGATACGGCTACGGTGTCTTTGTCGCCCTGAGCTCACTGGTAGCGACCTTGCTGCTGTGCGTGTTCCCGCTGATCAAAGGCACTGCCGGCGCCTTTATCCTTATTGTACTGCTGGGACTGGGCATGTCCGGGATCTTCTCCATCGCACTTGTTTTTGCCAGCAAAATGATGCCAGGCACCGAAGAATCCACCACCAGCCTGCTTATAGGCGCAGGTGGAGTTGGAGGAGCTCTGCTGCCTTTATGGCTCGGAAATAGCATGGACCGTGGTGGAGCAGTCTCATCGGCGTGGTTGCTGGCAGGCTTCGCCTGCATCCTGTGTCTGCTTGGAGGCATCTTGTACGCCCTATATGTGCGCAAAAAACGGCTTCAAACCGCTTCATCATGATACACGTCTCTACTGGCGCCTTTGTCTGTTCCTTGGTTGTCATCCAAGTGCACATTCAAAGGTGCTTTTTTACATACTAGACGAATGTACCTTGTACAGCAGCCTGTTTTTAGTCAAAATAGATCGTTTCCTATGGATCACAGGACAGATATCCATGCCTCCTCTAGATGAATGGAGTAGTATACAACAAACCATATGGAGGTGTTTGTATTGGGTCATCCTGAATTAAAACGAAAAAAAGGCCGTAAAAAAAATGTTTTTGTCCGTGCCTGGTTTGATAAGTTAGAAAAAAAGTTTGAGGAAAAGCCCCCAAAGAGAAAAGGCCGCTCGAAACGGAAAGGGTTCGGGAAAGACATCATCGTCAAAAAGCAACTTGTAAGTGTGAATATTAATCATGGCGCTTTAGGGCCTGAAGGGGATTCTGGAACCATAGGTGATTTAGCGCAGTTCGGTTATATTTATAATGTGAAGCCCCAAGTTGTTCCGATTGAAGGGGATGTCATTTTGGATACAAACGGTATACTTACACCTGGAATTGCTCATGTTCCAGGAACTACACAGATTGCTGTATCCGATGCTGGAAAATATGAAGTTCACTTTTCGGTGTCCGGTGTGGAACCTAACCAATTCGCCCTCTTTATTAATGGCGCACTGGCTGAGGGAACTGTATACGGCTCAGGAGCCGGGACACAACAGAACACAGGGCAAGCCATCCTCGCTCTGGCATGCGGTGACGTCCTTACTTTGCGAAACCATAGCTCTACTACTGCTGTTACCCTGCAAACACAAGCCGGAGGAACTCAAGCCAGCATAAACGCTTCTGTCCTCATTAGAAAATTGAGATAGGCTTGAACTCCCGCAAAGCCTCAGTGTACTAAAAAGGGTTTATCCATACAGCGAGGATAAACCCTGAATATTTTTAAAAGGCCATAATGATCCCTTTGTCATTGGCGTACATTGAACTAATCCCTCTGGTGGACACAATATGAATATCTTTAAATTGATAGCGTTTCTTCAGCGCATTCATTAATTTTTCCGCCAGCCCAGGATTATTGCAGTGAGTAATGACGATGCTTTCTCCTTCGGTAGCCCGGCCACTTTTTTCAATAGTATCTGCCAGCTTTTCGATAATTTGATTCTGACCGCGTGCTTGAGTAAAAAATGCGATATTCCCGTCACCATCCGAGCCTAAAATAGGCCTGATATGCAAGAGTGAAAGTATCTTTCCAGTGATTTTATTCATTCGTCCGTTCTTAACCAAATTATCCAGATTTTCTAAAACAAAGTAGGTTTTCATCTTGCTGATAAAGCTCTCCAAGGAAGAAATAATTTCGCTTTTATGATATCCCTCGTCAATCAACTTGCGTAGTTTTAGAGCTAACAAGAGCTGTCCAGCCGAAGCGCTTTTCGAATCAAATACATGAACATCCGCCCCTTCTTCTTCCGCCATATCTTTTCCTACCAATGCACTGGAATACGAACTGGACAGGTTGCTGGATAATGTAATGGCAAAAGAAGTATGCGCACCTTGAAAGGCTTCCTTATACAGCATAGGTGACGGTGATGCGGATCCAATTTTGGTTGTACAGGCTTTCATTTCTTCCATAAACTGAGGCAAGTCCAATGTGTCATCATCTACGAAGCATTTATCTCCCAGCGTCATATTCAACGGAATCGTAGTAACTTGCATCTCTTCTCTAAGCTCTCTCGTTAAATCACAGCAGCTATCCGCTATTATTTTATATCTCACCCGGTACACCCTCACATTATGTTATTTTTCAATAGAACGCGCATTCATAATACTCAAAGAAAGCTCAATTAACCGTATAAATTCCTTCACATTCTTCTCACCCAAACCTACTACAAGCGCTTCAAAATAACCTTCAATTCTCTCTTGCTTCTGTTTGATCAAGGATTCACCATCTACTGTGAGCCTTACACACATTCGTCGTCTGTCATGCTCAGACATTTCCATAGTCACATAGCCTTTTTTCCTTAATCCCGTAAGCGCTGCCGTAATTCTTGATCTGGATACATGCAGATGATCGCTGAGCAAGGAAGGATTAATTTCATCATCCCGATGCTGAACTAAATATTGAAGCACATGGTTTTCCCCCTGAACAAGCTCCGTCAGGCTACTGAATAATTCCATGCCATAAATCCGGTTAACGGATTCTCTCAATTCGTCCCTTAGTTCATAATCTTTCATAGTGAACCTCCGCAACACACATAATACATACAGTTAACTATTAATACTATGTACTATAATGAATTGCCCACGATAATAACAATGAAATATTTGTGAATTTTTACACTTCAACCCCCTTGAATGTCCAGTAACAGGAGGTTTTATACTGTGGACTGTGACACACCCAGAGGAGACTGAAGTGCACCCCTTAGAATAGACATTGGAATAAACCCCTGGTTTATCCGATGAATTTCTAGGGGGTGCATTTTTATGCCAGCGAAAAAAGGACAGAAGTTTAAAGAGTATACGTTTGAAACCTAAGTAGAGGCCATACGGCTTCATATCGAAGAAGGTTGGACATATCGTAAACTTATGGAGAAGTTCGGGATTGCAGATCGACATCGGTTGAAAGAATGGATGCGGAAGTACAAGGAACTCGGTGAATTCGGACTTATGGACCAACGAGGACGACGGAAGGAATATATGGACCAGGACAGGTACGTCCAAAATTTAAAACGGGAAAACGATATGCTAAAAAAGTGTTTGGAAATCTGGATGCAGGAGATGAGGCGCACAAGTATGTAACGATTGAGAAGGCTGCTAAAGAGTATCCAGTTAGCGAACTCTGTAAGCTATTTAAGGTCTCTAGAAGTGGATATTACGCTTTCTTAAAACGGAGAGAAGCAGATCGAGATCGGGACGCGAAAGCACTTGTGAAGAAAGTGTATGAGCAGTATAACGGAGTCTACGGCTATCGCCAAATTCAACTATTTTTGCAGCACGATCATGGAGTCTGGATGAACCATAAAAAGGTACTCCGGCTCATGCAGGTCTTGGGGAGCCGCTCACAAATTCGCCGGAAGCATCGCTGTAACTATGCTTCTTCTACAGAAGGTCGTGTGGCGAAAAATCTGCTAAATCAGGATTTCAAGGCGGACAAACCTAACCAAAAATGGGTCACAGATATCACGCAATATCGTGTGGGGGATTGCTGGCTATATCTGTCTGCGATTAAAGACTTGTTCAATAACGAAATTATCGCGTACCAGATGAGCCATAGAAATGATAACGAACTGGTTTTACAGACGTTTCGACAAGCCTTTAAACAGCAAAAAGACGTGACTGGCCTCATCGTTCACAGCGACCAGGGATTCCAGTACACGTCCCATGCGTACCACGACATGCTGCCAAAGGTTGGCGCCCGAATCAGCATGTCTCGCCGAGGCAATTGTTATGATAATGCCTCGATGGAGAGCTTCTTCTCGCATCTCAAAACGGAAGGGCTCTACCCCTATGATATCCGAAATATGGATGAGGCACAAAGGAGAATAGAAGAATATATTCGATTTTACAACCAATGTCGACCACAACGAAAGTTAAATAAGCTGCCTCCGAAAGAGTATCGGAAGCAGCTTATAGCCTAGGGCCTTTTTTTAGTGTCTATAAAATGGGGTCTTGACCAGACAACAAGGAGGGTTTTATTTGATGAGGTTTTTGGAAATGTGCTATATCATTATTAATACTTTCATGCTTGGCTGGTTTCTATTTGCTCCAAAAAATCATTTTAGCAAACTTCCCCAATGGAATGCACATGTTCACCTTCCTGTCTCATTAAGTTTGGCTCATTTTAATTTGAATCGTATATTCTAGTATGTGTGATAAAATAAATCATGCTAATACTTTCTTATTATGAAGGGGTTTTAATCATCTATGCCTAAGCTACTTTCCAAAAAAAGCATCATTATATTTATTATTATCATAATCGCTTTAATGGCATATTTCACAAAAGATCTATGGACGGATATGCTGGTAAAGTCAACAGACCTATCCCAATTGACCATAAACAATATTTCTCTAAGCAAAAATATTGCGGACATTGATTTGACTGCTTTTACAAAGAATCCGGATTTTAACGATAAGCACACCAAAGATGCCGATTGCAGGTATTTTGAAAATTTCTTGATTGTCTATAGCTCTAGTGGAGAGATTATGAAACTGCAAACCTTGTCCAAGAGTGGATTTTCCAGTATCGCCAGCCACAAATTTCAGAATCTTGATGATGTGAAAAATAAATTAGGTAACCATTTCGCGAATCAAAGCTACGACTCCGCCCAAAACCTAAACGCCATAGTATATTATGACAAAATAAATCGTACAAAGGCTAGTTTTGTATATCCCAATAATAACAAGCAGGATCAGATCGTTGTTTGGACTATATTAGAGAAGTATTAGCATTTACAAGAAAAAGGCCAACCACTAAATACGGGTTGACCTCATCATTTAAAAGAATGTCTTACGTTTCTAAGAGAACATAAACTGACTTTACAGCACCGTTTTAACCGTGTCTTGTACTTGCTTCAACAATCCTTTATAGCCATCTTCATCAAGGTAGCCGATACTTCCGAGCAGCAAGTGACCGACGGATTCAATTCCAACGAAATCAAAAATCCCCGTATCTGATGTGATCTTCAATCCTGCGGTCATACCGATTTCATCGTAGATCGCGTTGGGAGTACCGTGTGTATTCACGATAAAACCTTTTTTACCTGTAAGCAGCTTATTAATCCCTTCTACACCAGCCGTATATGCAAAGCCGTATGCAAATACACGGTCAACGTAACCTTTCAGGATAGCCGGAAGACCTGTCCACCAGATGGGAGAAATAAAAGTAATCGTATCCGATTGTGAGATGTATTCCTGCTCCACTTTGATATCAGCCGGGGTTTGCCCTGCTCTCATAGCGGCAGTATCCTCAGGTTTTAATACAGGTTGAAAATCAAGGGCATATAGATCGCGTACAACGACTTCGTCACCTTTTTCTTTCAAGGTATTTACAACCGTTTCGAGTATCGCATGATTAAAGCTTTCTGCGTTAGAGTGAGCATAGATGATAAGATGTTTCATTTTAATAACCTCCCGATGTTTTATTGTTATTTTGATATTAATATAGATATCTATACATTTACTTAAAAAAATTTATAATCTGTTTTTGACATGCTCCAGCAAATATTCCAGCTGTTCTTTTTCTTCATCTTTAAGACCACCATAGATCGTTTCTTGTAATCTGTTGGAGATCATCTCAAATATAGGCTCTATCTCTCTTCCCTTATCGGTCAGAAATATCAGGGTAACTCGACTATCCTCCCTTTCTTTTTTTCTTTCGACATACCCCAACTTCACTAGCTTGTCGATCAAAACAGTAACAGTGGGTTGCTGACGAGAAATTTTTTGCGTCAATTCCTTAATGGAAAGCCCATCCTTTTGATAAAGGAACATTAGAATTCCACCATGAGTAGGAACAATCCCTTCAATTCCATTCGCTTCAAGCTCAGACACAATCAATTTATTGATCGAGTCTCTAATGGTTCCTATCAGTGCAGCTGTATTATTTTTTAACATACAAGCATTATTACATAGACATCTATATATATCAAGTATTGATGTCAGTCTGATCTGGTTTTAGTATATGAATGATTTCAAAGAACTAGGATTAAGTCTGTTATAATGAGATCTAAATTAGATAGGAGCTTGATGGTTCATGATGAACTACTATCCAGACGCATAAAAAAACCAAAATACCAAAGTTCCTTACCTGACTTTGAGTATTTTGGCTTACAGTGTATTTATGAAATGAAGAGGTGTTCAAAGTATGATATGTTTTAGTTGAGCGTTTGAAGTACCTCAGGTGTAAAGGTTTGAAGATCATGAATTCGGCCTTCACGTATTTTCGTAGCCCAAGCAGGATCTCCCAGAAGCGCACGCCCAACAGCCACCAGATCAAATTCATTGTTGTCCAGCCGTTCCAGAAGTTCATTAATATCTTGGTGTCCTGCCCCTTTCCCTTCCGTATAACTTACAAAATCCTCATCCAGACCTACAGAGCCAACCGTAATCGTGGTTTTTCCAGTCAGCTTCTTCACCCATCCGGCAAAGCTCAAATCGGAGCCTTCAAATTCAGGTACCCAAAAGCGACGTGTCGAGCAATGGAAGATGTCCACGCCCGCTTGTACTAACACATTCAGGAGCTGCCCCAGTTTATCCGGTGTATCGAACGGCTTTGCGTTGTAATCATTCATTTTCCATTGGGATAGACGCATGGCAATAGGATAGTCAGGGCCAACCTCAGCACGAATAGCTTCCACAAGCTCAATGGCGAATTGAGCACGTTTTATGATATCACCACCATAGCGATCCGTACGTTGGTTCGTTCTCTCCCAAAAGAATTGATCAACCAGATAGCCGTGTGCTCCGTGAATTTCAACGCCGTCAAAGCCCAGTCGTTTTGCATTCGCCGCTGCATCGACATAGGCGCCAATGACCTTGGCGATTTCTTCTTCTGTCATCGGCTCGGTCACTTTATTGCCTTCCAGATCCAGCCCCGATGGACCAATCGATAGCGCTTCGGGATTCGGCTGAGATCCCAAAGGACGAGCCATCCCCATATGCCAAAGTTGTGGGAAAATTTTACTATCAGCTTCATGAACCTGTCTGACCACTTCAGCCCAACCGTTTAAAGCCGCTTCCCCATAAAAATTAGGTATCCTCGGCTCACTTGTTCCAGCCGGATGGTCAATCACTGCGCCTTCAGAAATAATAAGGCCTACATCATTCTCTGCGCGACGGCGATAATAAGCGGCTACATCCGGTCCTGGCACACCATTTGGTGAAAAAGCGCGGCCCATTGCCGGCATTACAATACGAGTCTGTAAGGTCAGATTATGAATGGTATAAGGTTGAAATAAAGATTCTGTTGAATGGACATTTTGCGGTTGATCACTCAAGGATTGTACCTCCTCATTTTCTTTTATCGTTATAAAGGATTATATAAAAGGCTCGTGCACCATCAAACGGGGTGCAAGTGAAATGTTAGCAATGTTTAATTTATCATTCAACCGACAAAATGTTCATTCTGTTGCTTAACCAAAAGGGTTATAAAATTGTTGTATAACTAAACTCACTTGTTGACAAAACAACACATGTTTATAATGGGGGAATCATTTGATTTACCTGAAAGGAGTGTCTTGAGGATGCCTGGTGTAACCTCACCCAACCCAAACGATCCGCGCGTCATTCGAACACGTAGACTAATTCTCGACGCATTCACTGACCAATTAAATAAGAAAGACTTCTACACGATTACGATCAATGACATTACCCAAAAAGCCACCGTTAACCGTGCTACGTTCTATGCACATTTTCAAGATAAATATGCACTGCTTGAAACCCTTTTGTCAGAAGCATTTTTGGAGCATGTTATTAAGAGGATTGATGCTGAGGCGCGTTTGTCGGAGGGGACCATTCAGAAACTTATTCTTTCGTTATGCGACTATCATGACACTAGTAACCAATGCGTCCATAAATATAATTCAGTCGCACCCATCCTGGAAGAACATATTAAGAATCAATTAGAGCAATTCATACTTCAACTCATAACAAGAGGAACCAGTAATACAGACCCAAGAACGTTAGAACTTGCCGCGACTATTTTAAGCTGGTCCATTTATGGTGTAACCTTTCGCTGGAATGCGGAAGGAAAAAAAGAGTCCCCTACAGATTTAGCCGAGAGAGCTGTGCCATTAATATTCAATGGGGTTGTCTTATCTCTAGTTTCACAAATTTCTTAGTAGAAAATGCAAATAAAAAGGGCCGTTCCCAGTATTCTTCGATCATTTCCTGGGACAGCCCTTATAGTATTTAGTAAAATAATTGCATCTTTTATTTAAAGAATTTTCTTAAACATCTCGATAACTTGTTCTTTGCTAGGTATGAACGGATTGCCCGGAGCGCAAGCATCCTTCATTGAGTTCTCGGCAAGCAGATCCAAATCCACTTCATTTACACCCAGTTCAGAAAGTTTGGAAGGAATCCCTACTTCCTTCGACAGGTCTTTGATTCTTTGGATTACATAGTCTGCGCATTCCTTATCCGTTTTCCCCTTATCTTCAAAACCGATGACCTTAGCGATGGCACGAAATTTCTCTGGTACATGCTTGGCGTTCTCCTCCTCCACAATCGGCAGCAGCATGGCATTGCAAACACCATGAGGCAAATCGTATACGCCGCCAAGCTGATGCGCCATCGCATGAACGTAACCCAATCCAGCATTATTAAATGCAAGTCCTCCCAAGAAAATAGCGTATACCATTTGCTCTCGTGCTTCTATATCATGACCGTTGCTCACCGTACGAGCCAAATGATTAAAAATAATCTCTACTGCTGCCAACGCAGTCGCATCCGTTACAGGATAGGAGCCTGGCGTAACCAAAGCTTCAATAGCGTGGGTCAAAGCATCTAGTCCTGTAGCTGCCGTTAATGCGGCGGGTTTATCTACCATCAGTTCAGGGTCGTTGACCGAAATTGTAGCAACACTATTCTTATCAACCATAACCATCTTGACCTTGCGCTCTTCGTCCGTAATGACATAATTAATCGTGATTTCAGCCGATGTTCCTGCTGTGGTATTAATAGCCACAATAGGAAGCGATTTATGCGTGGATTTATGAACGCCCTCATACTCGGTTATATGTCCCCCATTGGTAGCAATAATGCCGATTCCCTTAGCCGTATCCTGTGGTGATCCTCCGCCAATCGAAATTAAAAAGTCACATCCGTTTTCTTGCAGAAACTGAACACCATCATGTACATTTTTACAGGTCGGATTTGGTTTTACTTCATCGTATACCGCATAGTTCAATCCAATATCATCCAGCAAAGATGTAACCTTGCCTGCAACGCCACTCTTCATCAAAAATTTATCCGTAACGACTAGAGCTTTGTTTAAATTCAGTTCTTTTATATACGGTCCAACTTCATGCAAACATCCTGTTCCCATAAGATTGATAGATGGTACAAAAAATACATGTGCACTCATAAAAAATCGGCCTCCTAAGAATTCACTTCTTAATGCCTCGCTAAATACGGAATCAATCTCTAAAGTGAAATATTTCACACAGATAATTTTATCTTTACTTTGTTTTGATGTCAATAATAAAACACAGATATTATTTTGTTTTATGTTTGTTTGTTTTGTTTTATTAAATGAACCCAATATTTAGTACACAACTAATCGGATGCAGTCTCGTACAACTTAGATGAACACATTCACAATGAGGTGATAACAGCATGACAATCAACAAGAAAGTATTGCTGGCTCTGCTGGCGGTATCACTGCTCCAAGCTCCCCCCTCTTATGCAAAGTCGGTACGGACGACTCCGGTGACAACCGTTTATGTAGATGACCGCCCGCTTCAGCTTGCCGTCCAGCCGCTGCTGCTAGACGGGACAACGCTCATCCCCATGCGCCAGTTGTTTGAGGCGCAAGGAGCCAGGCTTTCCTGGGATGGATCCGGCAAAACCGTAACGGCAACCAAAAACGACACGGTGCTGACCTATCGCATCGGGGAACTCGCTGCCACCTTAAACGGCGGTACGCTGTCCCTGAATGTTCCAGGACAGATTGTTGAGGGCAACACGATGATTCCACTGCGTTTTGTAAGCGAAGCACTTGGGAGCACAGTAAAGTGGGAGGCCTTGACCCGGACCATCCGAATTGCCTCTAGGGACGATTTTTTCACAACGGTTCTTTTCGGGGTCAACCTGCGCAGCAAACCGGATTCATCGATAGCTTCCTCTTCCCTACGGCTTATTCCAGCCGACGAAAAGGTTCATGTCATTCGCGAGGTCAATGCTCTCTGGCTGGAAGTGCGCACTAAAGACAACCTGACCGGATATATATCGGCTAAACCAAAATACAGCGATTATACCAGCCCATCCCTGGTGGAACGACAAGGAGATGAACTGATCGCCTACGGAGAGAAATTCCTTGGTACTCCTTATGAATTCGGAGCAGCAAGCGGCCAGACATCGACCTTTGATTGTTCTTCTTTTGTGGAGGAAGTGTTCCGGCATACGCTCTCTATCGACCTCCCTCGTGTCTCTTACGATCAGGCTAAAGAAGGCCGGAAAGTCGGGCTGAACGAGCTGCGCAAAGGCGATCTGCTGTTCTTCAGCGCACGCGGCCTGGAGATCGGCCATGTGGCTATCTATGCAGGGAACAACAAGTTGCTGCATACCTTCTCCAAAGAACGCGGCGTTCATTTTGACACGTTTGACGATAAATGGCAGAAACGTTTCGTAACAGCGCGCAGGCTGTTTTAGGACGAACCAGATAGCCAATAACAGGAGGATTCCAGTACCACACTCATTATCTTCTGATTGCCTTTTGCCGGACGCCTCCCTTGCGGTTTGCGTTCAGGCGGCAAAAGGTCTGGGTTCATTGTTAAATGGAGGTCTAACGTTTAAAGGCTACGAACGCATAAAAGATTGGATTGAGATGTTAATCGTTTTAAAATACTAAGTAGAGTCTGTTGATTATAGACAGGAGGAATCGTTATGCAATTTGAGACAAATCGGCTCATCATTCGTGATATTGGCAGATCCGATTGGGAAAGTATACATACGTACACGTCATTGCCTGAAGTTACTAGATATACGGCCTGGGGACCGAATACAGAAGAAGATACAAAGGCATATATAGAACAAGTTCTAGCTTCACAGCAGGAACAACCACGACAAGACTATGAACTAGCCGTTTGTCTGAAAAACAACGGAACCCTGATCGGCGGTGTTGGTATTCATGTCAAAGATACTAATGCAGAAATGGGTTATGTTTTGAACCCAGATTATCAAGGGAAGGGTTATGCAGCAGAGGCAGCACGAGCGATACTAGACTTTGGATTTAGCACACTTGCTGTCCACCGTATTTATGCAACATGTCGTCCAGAAAATAAGGCTTCTGAGAAGGTCATGCAACAGATCGGAATGCAACGTGAAGGTTTGATGCGTGAACACTGGTACTACAAA
Source organism: Paenibacillus sp. Lou8.1 (assembly GCF_024213565.1). Classification (NCBI taxonomy): domain Bacteria; kingdom Bacillati; phylum Bacillota; class Bacilli; order Caryophanales; family Paenibacillaceae; genus Paenibacillus; species Paenibacillus sp. Lou8.1. Next base: position 393,932 of record NZ_JANAVN010000001.1, on the reverse strand, counting down.
GGCGAGTTTCATGATTCATATTTGTACTCTATTCTTGCTGAGGAATATAACAGGACATAAAAGGTATTTTTTTATATCTAAATATATTTTTATATTTTTCAACAGACAATTACTCCTTAAGAAACATGTTGCTGCGATAAAATGATAGTTAAACCATTTTGACTATCTAGTTTGAAAATATATATAGTTGGAAATAGGTGTTGTTAAGAATCTGTCTGAGCCATTCTGGGAGGAGTTTTAACGACAAATAGGTTTGAGGAACTTTTCTGAACGATATAATTTTTAATTAAGGAGGGAACAACATGGAAGCTTTTGCAGAATATTTAGCGCATATTGATAACCCCCAACATCGGGCTCGAACGCAAGAGGTTTTGGCTTGGGTAACCAAGAAGTTTCCAAATTTAATGGCAAAAATTGCGTGGAGTCAGCCTATGTTTACGGATCACGGCACATTTATTATTGGCTTTAGCGTAGCCAAACATCATTTGGCCGTTGCCCCTGAAAAGGCAGGGATTAATCATTTTTCTGAGTTAATTATGCAGGCTGGCTATGATCACACCAAGCAGTTGGTACGTATCCAGTGGGATAGTCCCGTTGATTTCTCATTACTTGAGAAAATGATCGAGTTTAATATTTTGGATAAGGCAGACTGTTCAACCTTTTGGCGGGGATAAAAAAAGGTTCCTTTTCTCGTAAAACTATACATCGAGCATCACAAATAAGTATGTTTCTTCTCGCCCCTCTACCATCCTTCCAAATCTCATCATGCTAATGACCCTTAAAGTAACCCTATGCTATAATGTGGAAAGTATGGATTGTTACATGCACAGGAGGATTGGAGCAAAATGATTGGGAAATTTTTAATTTTCTCTCTACTATGGAGTTTGCTCGGCAACCCGTTTTTGGCAATGCTCGTACTCCTAATCGTGATCTATATATTGGATCGCAGCTTTGTCGGTGTATTGCCCAGCATCAGCAAACCATGGAAAAGAAGACGCAATGCCGCTCGATTGCGCCAACAGATTACGCTAAACGCCAACGATGTGGCTGCCAAGTTCGATTTGGCTCGTATCTGGATCGAAAGCAAGAAATATCCTCAGGCTTTGGAGCTGTTATTGGAAATTCAATCCCGTTATGAAGAATCAGCAGACTATTGGAACGCACGGGGAACGGCTGAAGTACACACAAACCATCTAGAAGATGGAGAACAGGATTTACTGAAAGCACTGGATATTAACCCGCGGGTGCAATACGGCGAGCCTTATTTGCATTTAGCCGCTGCTTTCAAAGAACGTGACGTCAATAAGTCACTTCATTATCTGCAGCAATTTCAGGAGATTCAGTCTTCTTCCAGTGAGGGCTATTATCTGACAGGCTTGATGTACCGTATGCTGGGACGCAAGGATGAGGCCATTGTAGCCTTTAACCAGTCCATTGCCGTCTATCGCTCTCTGCCCAAATACCGTAAACGAAGTGAGCGCAAGTGGGCTGTACGTAGCTTATTCCGTAAATTAATCGGCTAAACAGCTATATTTATTTTCTTAACGACCTTTCTCTTCTTTTGAGAAAGGTCGTTTTTACGTTTGTCTACCATGTACTTCCACGGACCTGAATCGGCTCCCTTTCGCATCCTGAATTTGGGACATTTTTTTGTAATCAGTTGTTGACATGCCACAAATCAGGTCATATAATCCGCTTATGAACTAATGAGTTTATAAATAAACTTCAAAGTACAAAAAGACAGAAAGGATGATCATCTTGTTAAAACCCAGTCTCTACATATCTGCTATATTCATTCTTCTGTTCACCTCAGCTTGCTCATCTACAGGATCGAGTAATAATGAAGCAGCAGAACAACAAAAGCAAAAGGTGGAAGCGATGGTTGTTAAAAAAGAACCGCTGTCTGCTTCTTTTGACCTTTCAGGCACACTACAGCCCTATGAGGATACCTCCGTATCTTTTGAGTTATCCGGACTGATTCGCGACACAGTAGTCAATGTGGGAGACTCCGTATCCCAGGGGCAGATCTTGACGATGCTTGATTCATCCAGCTACCAGCTACAACTGGAGCAGGCTAGTACAGCTATTCTTGAAGCACAGGCAGGTATCAAAAATGCTACAGCTGCCATTTCAAGTGCAGATGCCTCCATTCAATCCGCCGACGCGCAAAAGGCAGCAGCTCAAGCTGGAGTTAACAAAGTGAACAAGGGGGCCCGTGAGCAGGAAAGGGCACAGGTCCGTACCAAAGTGCAAAGAGCACAGTCCGCTTTGACTAAAGCACAGGCTACCGCTGAACGCACCAAGCTTTTATATGATCAGGGAGCTGCAACCAAAAACGATTATGAAAATGCGCAGCTCGCTTTGACCAATGCCACCAAGGACCTGGAGGATACACAAGAAGCCCTCTCCTTAATCCAGGAGGGGGCAACATTGGAAGATCGGCAATCGGCAGAATCCAGCCTACAGCAAGCCCAAGCTGGGAAAGAAGCTGCTATCGCTGCGAAGGAACAGGCTGGAGCCTCCCGAGATAACTCAACTGCGGCATATCAGCAGGCGGTCATTGCCAAAAAGCAAGCCGAACTTTCCCTCTCCAAGACAGCTTTAAAAGCCCCCATTTCCGGCGTTATTCTGGAGAAAAAAGCAACGGTGGGACAATTGGCGAGCGCTGGACAGCCGGTATATCGTATCGGACAAATCGATAAGCTCAAGGTGCTGCTCCCTGTTCCCGATCATGAAATCACGAACTGGAAGCAAGGTCAGACAGTCCAGCTTCAACTGTACGATGAGAACAGAGAAGGAACGGTCAGTAAAATTTATCCGGCCACCAACACCAATACGGGCAGTATCAACGTGGAAGTGATTGTTCCTAACACCCAGCATGATTGGGCTCCGGGACAAGTCATAAAGGCAGGCCGCCAACTGACTCAGAGTGAGCAAATTTTGCTCCCAGCCAAAGCTGTCATTAATAACGGTACAGATACTTTTGTCTATAAAGTGGTGAACAACAAAGCGGTCAAGACGGTCGTGAATGTCGGTCAGATGTCCAACAATAAGCTTGAAATTACCAAGGGGCTGAATGTCGGGGATCGTATCGTTACCACCGGAGTAAACCTGATCTACGATGGGCTGCTCGTTCAGATCATGGGGGGAACGAGCAAATGATTGCATATTTTATCAAAAAGAAAAAACTGACCCTCTTTATTTTTATCATGGCGATTGTTGCCGGGCTATATAGTGTCTCTCAACTTCCCCGGCAGGAAACGCCGGATATTATCAAGAAAACCGCTGTGGTCACGACCCTCTACCCTGGAGCTACACCCCAAAAGGTAGAACAAACGGTCACGAAGCCTCTGGAACAAAAAATGAAAGAAATCAATCATATTAAAAAGATTTCTTCTACATCCGAAAATGGACTTTCGACGATTATCATTGAGACAGAAGGCAACGCCAATGCCGCAGAAGTCTGGGATACATTACGCAAAAAAATGAACGATGCCCAATCTTTTCTGCCCACAGATGCTCAAAAGCCTGTCGTTAACGATGATTTGAATAAAGTATTTATCCATTCCTACGCCATCACGGGGGACTCTGTGGAGCAATTGTATCAACTAAATGATATGGTGATATCATGGAAGGATCAATTAAAAACCATTCCCGGTGTATCGGAAGTAACAATCAAGGGATTACCGGATCAAGAGGTTCAGATTCAGATTGATGCTCAAAAGCTCCAACAGTACCATATCAGTTGGGAACAGCTCATGAGTGCAGTGCAGAAGGAAAATGAGCAATATCCGATAGGCAATCTGGATTACAATGAACGTACCTATCGCTTGAATGTAAAGCAGTCCAAGGATGCTCAGGATTTGAGTAAAGTCATTATTTCCAGAACGGACAGCGGCGCTCCTGTGTATCTCAGTGATGTGGGCACCGTATTGCTTACACATAACACCAGCAGCTATATGGCCTTTTTTAACGGTAAACCAGCTATTACGCTGACGATTAACGGTAATACCGGCTCTGACGTAGACACGATTTATAGCAAAGTAAATAAAGAAATGCAGTTGTTAAAACCAGATCTGCCTAATACGTTTCAACTGAATACGTTATTTTCACAGACCGAGCGGATTGATCATATTTTTCATGGCTTGACCCGTGAATTGCTGTTTGCCATTGCGGCGGTTGTGATCGTATGTACATTGGGCTTGAATCTGATTACATCCTCTTTTGTGGCACTGGCTATTCCTATTTCAATCGCCATAGGTCTCATTATTCTCCCTATGCTCGGAATAACATTGAATCAGGTTACGGTCATTGGCTTAATTATTGTAATGGGGATTCTAGTCGATGATGCTGTGGTGGTTAATGATAATATTGAACGCAGAATGATGACCTTGGGCGAGAGTCCCAAGATAGCAGCATTAAATGGAACGAAAGAAGTTTCCATTTCCATTTTGACCGCAACCCTGGCAACTGTAGCCTCCTTTGCCCCGCTGTTCTTTTTATCAGGCGATGCAGGCTCCCTTATCAAACCATTACCGTTTGCTGTTATCTTTACGTTATTGGCTTCCATGCTCATGTCCTTTACCGTCATCCCAATCTTTAGAGAATGGTATGGACAACGAAATCAAAAAACGCCCAACTCCACCATGAAGCCGTCGGGACTGCTGGGAAAACAAATTGATGCTCTTCGTAACGTATATACCAGCAAGCTGATTCCGAGAGTCATTAAGCAACCTGGATTATATGCTGCATTAGGATTATTGATCAGTACCACGCTGTACGGCATACTTGCTCTGATTCCGATCGACCTGTTCCCCAGAACCAACGATCCAGAATTAAGCATTAATGTGCGTATGCCTACAGGTACTTCTATAGAAGAAACCAAGCGGGTCACCGAGGATATTGCCAAATGGGTGAAGCAGCAACCTCATGTGGAAACGATCAGTTATGCGGCTGGCGGCGACGCTCCCCGGTTGTTTCAAGATATGACCGCTGACGCCAAAACAGGCACAACCGTGGGTCAAATTGCTATTATTGGGGAAGAAGGTGCATTTGATCCCGATGAAATGGCAGACAAATGGCCCTCCATCTTAAAGGATCGTTATCCGGGTCAATCCATTTCCTTGAAAATAGCTAAAGTGGGGGTGCCTCTCGGTAAGCCGATCTCCATTCGGATTTTAGGCAATGATGTAGATCAGTTGCGTTCGTTGTCACAGCAGTTAAAAGAAGGCATTATGGCTACCAGAGGAACACAGGACATACAAGATAATATGGAAAATGAAGGATATACGTTGGATTTCCAAATCAACAAACAAGCGATGGATCAATATCAGGTAAGCAATAATGATCTGACACGTACACTCTTGTTAATGGGTAATGGCGTGAGCTTTAGCCGATTTGATACGGGGAAAGATTTGATCAATATTAAGCTGAAGCTAAGCCAAACCGATCAAAATCCTGAAATTTTGTTTCAGCAATTGAATGTGACCAATGCCAATGGTATCCAAATCCCTTTATCTCAATTGGCTGAGTTGAAACCATCCTTTGCAACACAAAAAATTAACCATTATAATTTAAAACGTTCGATTACTGTTGAAGCTGAAGTTCACGGGCGTACAGCTTCCGAAGTCATGAAGGATGTCAAGCTTAAATTGCAGGATATTAAATTTCCTCCAGGCTACACTTGGGAAATTGGGGGCGAGATTTCAGGACAAGATGACATTTTATCAGAAATAGGATGGTTATATGTTGTCGTCATACTATTAATCTTCATGCTGATCTTTTTGCAATTTTATTCTTTCTCGACTCCACTCATCATATTGACTACCGTGTATATGGCAGCAGCAGGCGGATTTCTTGGTTTGTTCATTCTAAATACGCCGGTTAGTTTTATGGGCGTGTTGGGCTTAATGACCTTGGCAGGTATTGTCGTACGTAACGGCATTGTGCTGATTGAGTTTATTGAGGATGCAAGACGTGAAGGGATCGAACTGAAGGAGGCCGTTGTTGCAGCGACCAAAGCGCGTTTCCGCCCCATATTGCTTACTTCACTGACAGCCATTGTCGGTCTGATTCCGATTGCTCTTATTGGGGAACTTATGTTTAGACCTCTGGCGTATACTATTATGTTTGGATTGATGTACTCGACCATTCTTACGATGTTTGTGGTTCCGTCCCTGTATATGGTTATTGCCCGCTGGAAATTAAAGAGACAGAGCAAAAAATTGGGGGTACAATGAAAAAAATAACGAGTGAAGATATTATCTATGCCGCCCTTTCCCTGTTTTCTGAAAAAGGGTACGATGCCACCTCGGTGGATGAAATTGCCCGCGAAAGCGGGATGGTCAAGGCTTCCTTTTATAAATACTTTCAAAGTAAAGAAGAGTTGCTGCTGGGGACAATCGTCCTGATTGAAAAGCTTCTTGATGCAGATATTAAAGAACTTTATTTGAAGCACCAGCTACCTTCCCCTGAAAAGTTGAGACAACTGTATTTGATTGCGCTGGGCCGGATTTATAAGAATAAAGTTCATTTGCTGGTATACTCCGTCCCTTTAATCGGTTCTAAGGAAGAAAAAATCGCACAAGCCATTGATCGTGTTGAACTTTATTTGTCTAACGTGATGGTTGATTTCTTAATTGATGCTTATGGACAATCCATAAAAAACTATGCGTATGATATTGAGTTTGTCGTCAAAAGCATGATTGTCAATTCCCTCCGATTGAGCGATTCAGAGCTGTCCTGGACGGAGCAGCAAACACTGGCTGAATTTATGCTCAGCATTACGGATATGCTGGCACAAGGAATGCTGAGCCCTGATGTTCAACATCAAATCATGTGGGGCCGCGATTCCGTATTCCATGAAGATTCTGATCAAATCTGGACCAAGGGAAAACAAATCTCCTATGCACTGCAACGTATGGATACGGTTCTGAAACAAACTAAATTAAATGAAGCTGCCCGGAATGAATATGTGCAAATCCTAAGCAGATTAAAGGGTGAACTCTCGGAAGAAAACGTGGAAATAGCTCACGTGAAAGCCCTCCTTCTATTTTTGGGTCAGCTGCCCGAGTTACTGGAAGACTGCACCAAGCTGAAGGCTATATTGGAAGTTTAGCACGCCGAAATGCAGAAAAAGAGGTTCATGATGGTCAGTTGCTACTGCCATCATGAACCTCTTTCTTTAATATACTTTGTCCGATCCAAAGCATCCTCTCACGCTCACCGTAACGGCGCATAACCAAGCCGATTCAGCTCTTCTGCAATCACGCGATAACCACGACTGTTCGGATGCACCCGATCTAACGAAAGCAGTGCCCGTTCATAGCCCTCAAATGCGGGATAAATGTTCGCCACCCGATAATTTGGTCCGCCCAATGTATAGAGAAACGAGTTATACTGGCGCACATATACTCCCGCCTCCCTCACCCCTGGAAAAGGATTATATAATCCCACCATTCGGATGATAAATGGCTCACGCTGACCGAACTTTATCTGATACAGGGCATGTACAATTTGGCGCACATGTTCTTTTGTGTGATTCAACGCTTGCGGAATGGAAGAACCCGACAAGCCGGAACCTCCAGCAAGGGCGCTGATGTATGGGCGCAGATCATTTCCGCCGATCGTTACGGTTATAAGTTCAGCCCGGCTGAGCGCCGACCGAAAAAGCGGATTGTTGCGGACCATTGACAGCAACTCCTGCGATGTCAGCCCATTGATTCCGAGATTCTCGTAACTGACTGGCGTACGGAGATGTCTTTCTGCCATTCGCCGATAGATAGGTACAAATCCGCCGCTCAGCAACGTCCCTGCACCTGTTGTTAAAGAATCTCCAATCGCTGTGTAATGGTACGCCAATGAAACTCACCTCCCTCTTTCTACATAACATATCTTATGTAGAAAGAGGGACGCGGGACCCGGAGATTCGCTTATTCTTCGTCTATTTCATATACACAATGGAATTGCCCACCCTCTGGCAAATCCTCTGATCCATAGACGGCAAAGCCCACGTTGCGGAAGAAATCTGCCCCCTCCGCATCCGTGTCCACAGTAAGCCGTTTCGGATTACGCTCCTGAATGAGCGTAATCAGCATACCTCTGGCATATCCTCTATGACGGTTTTCAGGCAACACGGCCAGATGACGAATTACGGTTGTCCCATCCTCCTGCTCCTCAAAGCCGACAATACCTACAATAAGTCCTTCATCTTCTACACCGAACAGCTTCCAGTCATCCGAGGCTTGATAGGTACGTAAAGCTGCTTCTCCGCGTTCAGGGTGATCCAGTACAGCGTAGGTTAACAGTTCCAGAACCTCCTCACGATCTGAATCTGTTTTTATATTTTTAAACATTGTTTGTCGTCTCTCCTTAATATCCTGAAATTAGGATTACACTCTAATTCTCCATAATAAGCAACGGCCAGTTATCAAGCCATTGCTTCTCAAATACACGCTGACGAAAAGCCGTTGTGTGACGAAACAAAGGGCTTTGCCGTACCCGCATATCCAGTAAATCTTCCAATCCATGCGGACAAATGACCTCTATTTGATCCTTGTCATTCAATCTAACCGCTACAGCCGTTGCCGTCTCTGGCCAGCGGCTCATCGCATCCTCTACCGAGGAATACGGAGCCTCCCCGTTGCGAATATGCATCCGAGCCTGATTTTTGACAGACCAGTTACGTCCGGCCTGCTTACGGTTCAAGGACAATTCTAGATACTCATCTCGTTCCTCTAGCGTATTTTTCGGGTCAAAATAAATAACATCAATATCATTTAAAGGTGTAGCAGTTGTATAACCATGGAGCTTGTCCCAAACCCGGTTACGTACATAGCCTGCGGCAATACATCCTTGTGGCAACTTCAGCTCTCGCACATAGCGCAAGTCTTGCAGTACCTGCGGATCATTCATATATTGTATGATTCGTAGCACATTTTCTTCAGACTTCATCCTGCACTCAACTCCCTTTTTATGATGACAGTTGCTGCACCGATTCTCCTCCTTGAGCCACGATCTGTGCTGTACGCTGCACCAGACGGCGGCGTGCGACCAGAAGGAATGGAATACCAATCACAACCGACAGGGCAACCGGAACAAAAACGGCAAGCGGCGCCGTTTGACCATAGATATCCAGCAACCAGCCACCAAATAAAGGAGCCAGCACGCTTCCCAAATTATTAAAGCCGATTGTACCGAAGTAGGTCCCTTTATATTGAGCATCTGCAATTTGGTCAATCAATACGTCCAGCATCGTGAACAATAACACTTCACCAACCGTAAACAGCACCATATCCAGTATAAACATCCAGCCTGAGTTTAGCATACCGCACAGCAACAGGCTGATCGCAATACATATATTCCCTGCAATCAAAGAATTCACCGGGGAAAATCGGCTTGCCAGTCGCACCAGCGGATATTGAAATGCCAATACACAAACCGCGTTGACCGTCAGCATGTATGTAAACCATCGGGTTCCTTCTGCGAAGGATAAGGACAAGAATTGAGGCATTGTGGAATTGGAATGCGCATAGCCCATCACACAAAATACCGTTCCCAGCAAAATTGGCATAAACACCGGGTCACGGCTGGCTGTACGGAATGCCTCACCCATTCGCAGTGGAGCCTCTCCCGCTGTTGTACCTATATGCAGATCCGATGCATACCGGGCAAATTGGATCAACAACAGTACCCCATACAATGCGTACACACCAGCAGCAACCATAAACGGCGTACCCGTGGATGCAGATCCTAACATTAAACCAAGCAACGGTCCTGCCACCACCCCAACATTAATGGCCGCATATCTCATATTGTAGATAAGCAGTCTTTTCTCCTTCGGGGTTACATCTGATAACAGCGCCCGTGAGGTTGGCTCGAACAAGGATCTGCACAGTCCATTCAGAGCATTAATGACAAAAAAGGCCCAGGCCGCTTCCGCCAACGCAAAAGCAACGAATACAAGCGCCCAGCTCGCAATGGACACCAGCATCACCTTACGCCGTCCGATTCGATCTGAAATATATCCACCGTAAAAGCTGGCAAAAATGCCGACCAACGAGCTGACCGATACGATCACCCCCGTATGAAAGGGGGACACCCCTAAACGGGTGGTAAGGTAAATAGACAAAAACGGGATACTCATGGATGTCGCCATCCGCCCAAAAATAGTACCGACAATAATCGTCCAGGCCAGCGGGTGAATAGAACGCAACTGTTCTTTCATATATGTCTCTTACGTCCTCCTTCCGTATGCAAGTCTAACAAGGGGGAAACCTGGCTAGCACTGGTGAATATAACGTTCCAGTTCTGAACACGTTGCTTGATAGACAGATTGGAGCGCAGACAACTTCGCTTTCGCATTCTCGAGTCGGTTCTCCCGTGCAAGCTGTTCAATATCGGACAGCAACGAGGACAAACGTCCGACACCCAGACTCACGCTGCCTGATTTCAACTCATGAGCAGCCTCTACTACTTTTGTAACTTCGCCCGCAGCAGCCAGTTCATTTAACTTATTGATTTTGGCAGGTGTATCACTCGTATACATTTCGACCAATGACTCCAGTAGTCCCGTGCTGCCATCCTCGTCCAGCAGCATAATTTCACGTATAACTTCCTCATCCAAAATCGGCTCGGTTTCCGGCTTTGGAAGCCATTTTACAAGCTTTTCAGAGAGCTTTTCAATCGTTACTGGCTTCATCAAGTAATCGTTCACTCCAACCTCCTGGCTCCGTGCCTGATCCTCCTCGGATACATTTCCGGTCAAAGAAATGATCGGTACAGGGGGTTGCTGGTTTTCTGCTTCCCGCTGGCGGATCGCTTTTGCCGCATCATGACCATTCAGCAGAGGCATATGATGATCCATTAGAATACAAGCGTAGGATCGTTCGGAGGCCGCTCTTACAGCAGCTTGTCCATCCTCAGCAAAATCAATATGCTGGAATCCCAAGTGGTTAAGCTGCAATTGCACCACCTGCCGATTCACCCGATTATCCTCAGCCACCAAAATAGTTTGAGAATGACTATGCTCACGCAGCAACTCGCTAAATGCCTTCAAATCACCATTTTCATGCTTCTCCATTTCGTCTGCCTGCTCCGATCCTTTCATGAGGGGAATTTCAAACCAGAACGTGGAGCCCTGGCCTTCTTTACTGACGACCCCAATTTCTCCCTGCATGAGTTCCACAAATGAACTGCATATCCATAGCCCTAGACCCGTTCCTCCATATTGGGAGACGCTGCCTTCACCGGCTTGTACATAAGGCTGAAACAGCTTATTCTGATCCTCCGGTGAAATACCAATACCCGAATCCTGCACCTCAAACCGAACACGTTGGGAATCTTTTGTTTCCTCCACCAATTTTGTTCGAATGATGAGCAATCCTTCACTGGTAAATTTATTCGCATTGTTCAACAGATTGAGCAAGATCTGCATGATCCTTGCCGAATCTCCTTCCAGATGCTCTGCCACACCGGAATCGGTCTCTATACTCAAACGGTTACCCATCTGATAGATTTGTGGCTCCAACAACTGAGCAACGTGGCTCATAATCGCCTGCACTCTGACGTTTCCAATCTCGAGTTCCATCTGTCCTGCTTCCACTTTAGATATATCGAGCAGATTATTAATCATGTTCAACAACAGAGAGGCTGACTCACGTATGACACCGATGGCCTGCCGTTGATCTGGGGAAAGTTTGGATGAACCTAACATTTCAATCATTCCAAGTATTCCGTTCATTGGCGTTCTGAATTCATGACTAACCACAGCCAGAAAAGTGCTCTTTAGGTCATTAGCCCGTACCGCTTCTTCCTTCGTCCGTGTTAATTCCGCATTGCTTTTGGCAAGCTGACGCTGCAGATTGACCAGCTCGTTGTTCATTGATGAAAATTCATTCAGCAACTTTTCTTCCTCAGCCTTGCTTTTCACAATCTCATCCGTTAATTGTTCGACCGTTTTCCGCAGGACAGCCATTTCTGCTGTCGGTTCCTTCATATTAAAAGGCCCCCTTTACAAAATGACTACAGGTTCACATAACTAACCTTATTTCCTGAGCGAAAGTAAGTCCCCTGCAACCTCCAGCGCTTCCTCCGCACCTGGTGCGTATCCGTCCGCCCCTACTTCCTGCCACAAGTGGGAATCGAGATTAAAAGGCAAGCCTCCGACCATAATTTTCACATGGCTAGTCGTTGGGTCTTGCCGAATGAGAGCAATCAACTCTTTCACTAGATGGACATGGTAAGCCATGGTAGCTGAGATAGCCACCACATCCGCCTCGTAACTCACAATGGCCTGAAGCAGACTCCGGTTAGGTACATTGGCGCCTAAATAATACGTATCCCAACCATCCATTTCAAATATATCAGCCAGCATACGCAGACCAATTTCATGCTGCTCGCTGCCTACACACGCCGCCACGAGGCAGCGTTCCTTATTTCCATTTCCCATCCATTGGAGGTACAGGCTGGAAATAATAAATTGAGTCACAGCAGTGCAAAAATGCTCTTGACCAACGGTGATTTTGCCTTCATGCCATAGACGACCTATTTCATATTGCGAAATTTGAAAAATATATTTATACGTATGTTGAATAGAGATACCCTCATCCAGCAAACGGACGATCCAATCCAAAGCCTGTCTGCGATTACCTGAGAGTAAATGTTCCAAATATTGAGCCACGTCAGCAGCATAGGGATTATCATCTGTAATAAAAGAGGCATACTCCTCTTTCTTCCCTATTTGCTGTATCCCCAAATCCAGATGCTCCAGCACCATAGCTTTATCTGTATGATCGAAATGCTCTACCAACGTCTCCTGGATTAATCTGAAATTGATGCTCAAATCTTCTTGGGTTATGCCGAAACCCTCCAGAAGCTTTTTTAACCAAGAAACATACTGTGTAAATAAAATAGGGCTGTTCATGATTACACTTTCAGCTAAATAGTTCAAACTATATATAGAATCCTGTTTTGTCTTTATTTTACCGTTATCCCCAAAACGCTGCAAAAGATCGGGCTGTAATTCGTATTGCTTATGGGTAACTAATTCAGCCAAAGCTCCTGCTTGCATCAATAGCGATTCACCTGCGGTATATTGCTGTATACTCATGTACAGCTCCTTCCCCGACAAGGTATTGTATTCGAAACAGATACTGGGGATTTGTTCCAGACGTGACTATTAGACAATTATACCTGATTTGCGTCTATACATTAACCCTACTCCCCAAAATACGACAAAAAAATAAAATACCGAGAAGTCGGTATTTTATCTAAAAGCAGTTTTAACCTGCACACGCACAATTTATGATCCGTTACTCTTCTGCCCCTCAGCCGTGAGTCCAAGCTTTTTTAACAGATGAATAGCCTGCTCCTTCTCTTCCACAGATAAGCCATCTACGGTCTCCATAATGACACGATGATGCTGCGGGAATATTTGCTCAAAGAAATGACGTCCATCATCAGTCAATTCTGCATAAATCACACGCCGATCATCTTGTGATGCACGACGGGTAAGCAAGTTTTTTTTCTGAAGTTTATCTACCACATACGTAATATTCCCACTAGAGATTAGTACCTTTTCTCCAATCTTCTGCAAAGGCTGTGGTCCCCGATAATACAGCAGATCAAGCACACCAAATTCTGTTGTATTTAATCCATGACTATGAATGTCCCGATTCGTACGGGATGTGACCGAATTATAAGCACGAGCCAGAACAACGAACAAATTAAGCGCTAAGTCCTGATCATCTGGTTTTACAGACATATTAACAGCCTCCGTTACTCATATCTTTATTCCAAGATATCTTAATTGTGCACTTTTGTCAAGTTTAAGCGTTCACTTCCCCTGTTCCTACGGCCTATAAATGGAGGACTTACCGTCTATTATGTGAAGGTTACAGTTCATTATGTAAAAAAAGCCCGCTCTCAGTCAGTCTTAATGCACTGATCCAGAGAGCAGGACGATTATGTTGTAATCCCTAACTTCTTACGTAAAAACACGTAGGCAGCACGGCCGCATAATACTCCCAGAACGTTCAATATGATGTCATCTACATCCATTGTACCTGCGCCCAGCAGCATTTGGGACACCTCAAGAATGACCAGTGCGATCACTATCGTTAACAACAGACTGCCTATACTTCGCATGGACACCCAAATGATAGGCACAAGAATACCGAAGGGAATGAATACGCCAATATTGCCGAGCAAATTAACACCCCATACCCGAAAAGGAAACGACTCCATTGCCCGCCAGTATTGCCTGATCGTATCAAACGGAACAATATTATACGAATACGGGGGTCCTGGCCGTAATGTACGACCAAAACCGAGAAACATCCAATATAATAGAAACCCTGTATATAAAATCAATAACACCAACGCCATATGATGAAGCAGGCGGGTCCTAAACATTATTTGTTACGGACGTCGATCTGTCCATTGGCCCGTGCGATAATAACCTGGTCCGCCATATTAATGAACAGTCCGTTATCGACTACACCCGGAATTTGATTCAAGCGGATTTCCAACTCCTGCGGATTCTCAATCGTACCATAGCGACAATCAGCAATATAATTACCGTTATCCGTAAGGAAGCGCTCGCCGTCTTTCATACGCCACTCCGCCTTACAGCCTGTCTGCCGCAAAGCCTCCAACGTCCATTCACTGGCAAAGGGTACGACCTCAACGGGTAAAGGAAATGTACCCAGTACCTTCACATCCTTGGACTCATCGACAATAATAATTAATCGGTCGCTATTGCTTTCCACAATTTTCTCTCTCAGCAGGGCTCCGCCTCCACCTTTTACCAGCACCAGCTGCTCGTTCACCTCGTCTGCACCGTCGATGGTAACGTCAAGCCTTCCAATCTGATCAAACGGAATGATGGGAATTCCCAGCTCCCTGGCCTGATCCTCCGAAGCTTGGGATGTAGCTACAGCCTGTATATGTAATCCTTGCGCTACACGCTCACCAATTTTTTGAATAGCCCAAAAGGCTGTCGAGCCTGTACCAAGTCCTACTTTCATGCCGTCCTGAATCGCCTCAACTGCTTTTTCGGCCGCTTTTTGCTTCAAATTCATTATCATCTCTCCCGCTATATAGGCTAGTATTGATCATCATCCATTTTATAAGAGAACGCTTTATAATAACAGAGACAGCTTTTTACCATAACAAAGGCTGTTTTCATCGTGTTCATACTCCCCAAACCGTTCAATAGGTTCATATCCCCGCTTGGTATAGAGAGCAATCGCTTCAGGTTGAGCCGCTCCGGTCTCCAGTTTAATCCTTACAACTCCCCGTTTGCTGGCTTCCTCTTCCAAAAAAGATAATAGGCTCACCGCAATTCCTTGTCTGCGATAAGAGGAATCGACATAAAATCTTTTGAGCTCCATTTCTTCCGCATCTATAGGCCTAAGCCCTCCACAAGCCACCGGTTTTTCGTCCACATACACAACAGCGAAAACCATTTCTTTAACTTTCGGATTGGAAAAATCAACCAAGTAAATTTCGTTGGCAGGATACCTTTCCAGCAAGTCCTCATCCAGCCTTTGAATCAACTCATGCAGATCCTCGTGATGACTCTCAACCTTTAAAATCGTAAGCTTGGACATTCTTCTTATCCCTCTTCTCTTTGCATGGATATAAGGACTCATTTCGCAAACAATTCACAAAAACCGCGATAAATCAAGCATTTCCAACGTTAAATATGAAAAATGTCCCAAATTGATAAGTGCATTTGACTCTATTATAAAGTATGATGGTTTCTGTTGAATAGTTGCTTATGGACTGTAATAAATTCGAATTTCAAGTAGAAGTATAAATTGGAATATACTGAAACACAGATAGCGTTTACCTATTAAAAATTAATTTTTTATTGTGTAAGGTATTCATTTCAAGAGCTTTTCGTACGACATATATATAGGGATATCATACTTGTCTTTGAAAGGACTTAAGACCTATTACATAAAATTCAAGGGTCTATTATCTCGATTATTATGTTTGTAAGGGGGACTTGATTATCTCATTCGATAAGCGGTTCAACACCATATACAAAAATACAACCAGGGAGTGGAACATTTTGAAAAAGTGGAGTAGCTTATCATTCTTCACCAAAAACTTATTATTATCCTTCTTCAACATCGTATTGATTGGGCTAGTCCTTATTGTGTCCAGCTATTTGATCCAACGTACGATTTTGATAGACCAATTGCATGGACAAGTGGAAAAAATCACATTGAAGTGGGCTCAGGGCATTAATTCCGATGAAGTAACCCAAGCGGTTCAAGAGAAAAACTATGATGGACCCGTTCAAACCAAACTCCGCACGTACCTAGATAACATCATGGCGACCAATCCGAATATCTCTCATGCCTATATATTCGGGACGGAGCTCGAAAACGGCAATCTAACATCTATTGTGGCGATGCCAACGGATCTCAGAGAAGCATTTGAAAAAGATAAGCTGCTCGTTGGCTCTATGTACGAGCAACCCAATGTCGTGGCAGTCGGCGTAACCGGTATGCTGGACAGTGGCAAACCAACATTCACTAGCTTCTACGATGATTCTTTTGGTACATGGACGACTTTGATGACTCCGATTAAAGATTCAAGTGGCAAAATCTTTGCATATTTTGCAGTCGATGCAGATGCTGGCGCCGTACCTGCCGGCTTAACCAAGCTGCTCATTAGCGGCGCTACCATTTTAGTGATTTTCCTACTGATCTGCCTGGCGCTTCAATATTGGGTTGTGAAACGCACGCTGTCCCCGATTAAGCAACTGATGTACGGTATCAGCGAAGTAAGCAAAGGAAATCTGGATGTCCAAATTCATGCAGGTCATGATGATTTGGGGCTCGTAAATCAGAATTTCAACGATATGGTAAGTCATATTAACAGCATTATGACCAAAGTGAAGCAGACAACTGATGAAGTTAATGAATCTGCCAAGGAACTACTCGCAATCTGCGAACAAAACGGAATCAACTCCAACATCATCAATCAAAACATCAGTGAAATCACGGAGAATATCCGTTCGCAGGAAAAAGCAACAGGCGATAGTGCACGTGCCATGGCTGAAATGGCTTCGGTAATTCAAAATATTGCCACGAGTTCTTCCAATGTTGCGGAAGAAGCCAATTCGGTAGAGAAACGTTCTAACGAAGGCAATGAGATTGTAAGCAAGGTATCATCCCAAATGCACTTGATTACCGATACAGTCACCAATACTTCCCGTATCATCAAGTTGCTGGACAGTCGTTCGCAGGAAATTGGCAATATCATCAGTACCATTTCAGGCATCTCCAGTCAAACCAACCTGCTCGCTTTGAACGCTTCTATTGAAGCTGCGCGCGTTGGTGAAGAAGGTAAAGGCTTTGCCGTTGTTGCCAGTGAAGTACGTAAGCTGGCAGAACAATCCGCGGATGCAACCAAACAAATCACGTCCCTGATTGAAGAAATTCAAAGTGAAATCGGACAAGCTGTGAAGTCGATGGAGCAAGGAAACGTTGAAGTTCAAAACGGAATCGTCGTTGCCGGACAAGCAGGCGTGCTGTTCAATGATATTCTTCAAGCAACTAAAAATGTAGCATGGCAAATCCAAGAAGTATCCAGCGCTACTGAGCAAATATCTGCGGGTACACAAGAAATGACCGCGACAGCAGACGATCTTTCTTCCACTGTAACCAAAACAGCCAATAACAGTGTTCACATTGTGCAAACGGTGGAGGAGCAAAAAGCTTCTTTGGATTCGATTATTGATTCATCCCATAAATTGACGTCCATGTCTGAAGAGCTTCAAGAAATTACATCTTATTTCAAAATTGCAGACACCAACCGTACCAAATCATAATAACCATTTATCAGATCCAACATTTATAAGTAAATCATTCGGGAATGCCTCCCTCCTGTTCATGCATTTGAAGGGATCGGAGGCATTTACTGAGTTTACCATTTATATTAAGAATTCATACATTCAGGAGGTTAGCGTAATGGCTTCATTACTACAAAACAGCACACAGACACCCCCATCCCCATTCCTAGTTCCCTTGGATTGTGCACGTATACAACGCAAGCATACATCCTCTACTTATCAAGTAGAGTTAGAAGCGTCCATCTCGGAACAATTAAATCAGCAAAAAACTGCGGATGACAAACAAGCGTTGCTCTTATCAGCATATACTGCATGGGTATATCGCCTATCCGCAGAAGAAGAAGTTTCTTTTTCTACATTTGTGCCACAAACCGGTCTGCTTACAGCTTCGCTGACAGTCGAAAAGGAAACGACTTTTCATGAACTAGCAGACTTATTTCAGGAGATGCTCCGTGAGCCTAATGCATACCTAGCGGAACCACAAGCCGATACTTCATTTTCGGCAAATCTGCCTACGGACAGCGGAGCAGAATCCCGTATTATGGACTGGGCTGTTAGTGAACACAATGGCACTTATCAAATACAGATCCGATATGATCAATCACTCTTGCTGGAAACAACGGTTGTCCGATACGCAGAATACTTTGAAACTCTTTTGCGCGGCGCGCTAACCAACAGCCATGCACTTGTGAACTCCATTGATATATTATCAGATGCAGATCGAGCTGCTCACGAAGCTTTAAATAATACAGTCGTGAAATATCCTGAGCATCAAACTATTCATGGAATGTTTGAGGAGGCAGCTTCACAATACCCTGATCGTCCGGCTATTGCTTCCCACACTGGAGAGTACACGTACCGTGAGTTGAACGAACGTGCTAACCAAGTCGCACGTGTCTTGTTATCTAAAGGTCTTACCAAAGGTGAATTCGTGACTATCTTCATGGAACGAAGCTTGGAGACCGTTATTTCCCTTCTGGGTATCCTGAAAGCCGGGGGCGTGTATGTGCCTGTTGATCCCGCCCACCCCGCCGACCGGAGCAGCTACATTGTCGAAGACACGCGTTCTCCTTTTGTCTTAACAACTTCCGCACTCATGAAACAAGCGACTGAACTGTGCGGTTCCATTGAGACGGTAAAAGAAATTTTAGCAATTAACGGACCACTGGCAGGCTATGCTGCAAGCAATCCAAACGTTAATGTAAGTCCGGATGATCTAGCTTATGTCATCTATACATCCGGCTCTACAGGCAAACCGAAAGGTGCCCTGATCGCTCACCGCGGTGTCGTTAACCTAGGAGCTGTCGTGCAACGCGATTGCGACATTACACCTCAGGATGTATTGACCCAATTTGCAACCTACAGCTTCGATGCATCCGTTTGGGATACAATTGGAGCCTTGTTTTACGGTGCAAAATTGTACTTGCTGTCTGCCGAAGAACGTGTATCTGTTGAAGAATTCGCTGAAGCCATTGCACGTACAGGCACGACGATTATTACCATTTTGCCGACCGTATTCTTTAATCAGCTATCTACGTACTTGTCAGACGAAGGCTATCGCAAACTCGCTAAGGTACGGATCGTTACCGTGGCAGGCGAAGCGCTGTACGGCTCACAAGTTCGAGCGTTCCAAAGCAAATTCGGTACAGATACCGACATCGTAAACGTATACGGACCGACCGAATGCACCGTAGCGACGACGACCCATCGAGTCCGTGGTGCCGTGCCTGAGCATGTCGTCAATATTCCGATCGGCAAGCCGATTTACAATTACAAAGTGTATATCGTTAACGATGATAACAAGCTTTGCCCTGTCAATATTCCGGGTGAAGTATGTATTGCTACGCCTGCGTTGGCCCATGGCTATCTCCATCAGCCAGAACGTACAGCTCAATCGTTTGTGGACAACCCTTTTGTTCCGGGTGAAAAAATGTACCGCTCGGGTGATATCGCCAAGCTGCTGCCAGACGGTACGATTGAATACGTAAGTCGCAAGGATTCACAGCTCAAAATTCGGGGGAATCGGATTGAAATTGGAGAAATTGAAGACCATTTTTCCAAACATCCAGGTGTTCAGGACGTCGCTGTAGTAGCCGTCAAAGATCACACAGATCAGAACATGTTAGTTGGCTATTTTACCACTTCGGATGGACAATCCATTCCACAAGACGTTATTCAGTCTTATATTGGGGGCAAGCTGCCTTCTTATTTTGTACCAAGCCATGTCGTTCATCTGGAAGCCATGCCAATTTCACCAACTGGCAAGATCGATCGCAAAAAGCTGGCCCTGCGACCACTTCCCGAAGCGTCTGATCTTTCATTTGGCGGGGAACCTCTCCGAGAAGGAACCGAAACACTCATTGCCGAAGCATGGACTCAAGTGCTTGGTAAAAATAACATTGGCGCTACCGATGATTTCTTCCTGATCGGGGGCGATTCGCTTCGTGTCATTCATGTGCTGGCTATTCTAAAGCCGCGTTATGGCGCGCTGCGCATCGGAGATTTTTTCCGCTACAAAACCGTTCGCGAGCTTGCTGAATACGTGGAACAATTAGGTACGGAACAAACGCCGCAACGCAAGCCACTCGCGATTTCTCAAGAAAAAATGGACTTGAATGAGCATCCTATTGAGTTGTCTGGTGCTTCTGACTTAGCTGAAGTCCGCGACTTGCACGTGATTTTGTTAACCGGTGCTACAGGCTATCTGGGCTCGCACATTCTGTATGACCTACTTCAACGGACAGAAGCCAAAGTATACGCGATGGTACGCCCTTCTCAGGACGGTCCATCCGGTATCGAGCGTATTCAGTCCGTATTGACGGGATATTTTGGACAAGATATCTCCAGCTTGATTGAAGGACGGGTAAAAGCTGTCTATGGGGATCTGGAGCAAGCTGATCTGGGTCTCTCTTCCGTCGACCGCCATATGCTGGAGCACCAAATCGACGGCATCATTCACAGCGCCGCTGACGTTCGCCATTTTGGTGATTCGGCAGCCTTCGATCGCACGAATGTGACCGGAACACTCGAACTGCTGAAAATCGCTCAAGCCAAGCCAGGAGTATCCTTCCATCATGTCTCTACTATGGGAATACCGGAGGATCTAGCTAACGAAGGAAAATGGGAGTCGGCATTGGAGCTTTCTGCCTTCCCAGACGAACTGAACGTGGACAACCTGTACACGAACAGTAAACTCGCAGCGGAGAAGCTGTTGTTCCAAGCAGCTCAAGCGGGTACGCCTGTCTCGATCTATCGCGCAGGCAATTTGACAGCCCATTCGGCCAACGGACGCTTCCAGCGAAATATCGACAGCAATGCTTATTATCGTATGATGAAAGCGATGCTGCTGCTGGGCAAAGCGCCACAAGCCGATTGGCATACGGATTTCACACCGATTGATTACGCCAGCCGTGCTATCGTAGAGCTGTCCGTTCATCAAAAAAGCGCAAACCGCATTTTCCATATCTGCAATCCGAACCCACTGCCATATGATGAACTGATCGCTATGGTAAACCAACTCGGTTACGCAGTAGAAACCCTGCCTTTTGACGATTACAGCGCTTGGCTGCTGAATCCGTCTTCCGGCATTCAGGAGGATGCCCTTCACCTTGCTATGGGACAACTGGAAGGTGACGGAGCCAAGGATTCAGCTTACCGTTACGGATGCTCTGTAACCGCAGCTCTGCTGGAACAAGCTGGCGTTCAATGCCCGGCAACCGACCTTAACTTTATTCGGAACATGATCCAGCATGCCGTCGAGATCGGTTACTTCCCGACCTCTCCATCGGTATCTGTAAAAGCAACACAGAGGTAACAAAGTTGTGATATTTCCCCCGCATGTTTTCGGTATGATAGACTAGATTTTGCTAGTTTCATATTTAGTATAAACCTCTATACTTTCAGAATTTTTTTGCATGCGGGGGATGTCATTCAATGAAACACACTTTTTTTAAAAGAACGTTGCTAATCATAAGTTTGTTCGCTATTTTAGGGATTTTGGTGTATGAAGCACGTAGCATATACCACACACCCACAGTTAAAGGGACTCATCGTACACGTACAGCTCATGCAGATCGACTGGTACGCCATTTATTCTCACTGACGCCTACACCAGATAAAGTATATTACCAAAACAAAGTCATTGTCCTGATGTATCATGAGGTGACCAAGACTCCACCTGATCCCGGCGCTCTCAAGCTTAGTAATTTAACGAGGCAGTTGGACGAAATGAAAGCTAACGGCTTCCACTGGATCACGATGAAAGAGTATACGGACTTTATTTTACATAAAGCCAAGGTTCCTGATAATGCAGTACTTATGACATTCGACGACGGCTATGAGTCCTTTTATACGGACACTTTTCCTGTGTTGAAAAAGTACCAGGTACCGGCAACCAATTTTCTCATCACGTCCACGATCAGCAATCCCAAACATATTGGAATTCCTAAGCTGACATGGGATCAAATTCATCAGATGCATGCCGAGGGTATTGATTTTTACAACCATACCAATGACCAGCATGCTTACGGATACTCCAACACAGCGCGCACCCAACAAAAGCCACTTCTGATGGGTCCGGTGTATTCGAAAAAGCTGGGGCGAATGGAAACCGAGAATGAGTTCAAACAGCGGGTTTATACCGACTTGGGCATGGCTGACAAGAAGCTGTTCAAGCATCTACACAATGATCAGAATGTACTTGCCTTCCCTTATGGTGGGTATACCAAGGAGACGCTGGAAATTTGCCGTTCCTTGGGAATTGACGTTACGTTCACGGTGAAACGGGGGATTAACTCGCCAGGGCAAACGAACGGCTATCGCGTCAATGCAGGTGGAATACACAATATTCCAGAGGTATTGGTGCAATACATGAAAGAAGGTGCTCCCCTTCGCCCACTTCCTTTTGCCCAAGGTCCCAACAAGGTATCCTAAACATTGGCTAGCTTAATAAAGGAAAACTAAAGAACCTTTAAAACCATTTATGTCGTGGTTTTAAAGGTTCTTTTGCTATATAAGATGTAGATTAGGGCCAGATACGAATTGCAGCGATAACAGCCAGATGTACCGGGTAAAAGCTACGCCACAACCAGCGCGGTACCCTATTATAAAATCCGCTTTCTCCAGTTGCAAAACATACGATCAGAATGCTGGACAGCAGACTAAAGTGTTGGAGATTCGCGTGATGCACTATATCATACACTACGTTCAAAATAAAATGGGCTGCAATCATCATATATGAACGGGTGTATCGATAAATGAGAACCAACAGCAGTCCATAGGCTCCGTAATCCATCTGGCTGAGCTCCATAACCAGAGCTGAAAGGACGTACAGAACCGTTACAGCCGTCCAGTGCTTCAAGCGGGATGCAGCAGCCAGCACGAGCAACGAGGCCAATAGCGTCCAGATTACGTTCGGTCTAAGCACATCAAACGCTAGCATATAGGGAACTTGAGAAATCAGAGCCAGTCCGAGTAGACGGAGCATATAGCTCCGTATGTCTCGGGTATGAGTATATCCCAAATACAGCGCGTACGCGTAGATTGGAAAAGCAAGCCTGCCGGCAATTCTCCAAGCCGGATCCGTCGGAAAAAACACAAGTCCGACATGGTCAATCAGCATCGTCAGCATGGCCAACCAGTACATACAAGGCCCCCTTATTCAATGTTTTACGTTTTTTCTTCTGTCAAGCTCAGAATGGCGTTCATGATATCCGTTTTCGTAACCCGTCCTACCAACCCCCGAATTGGAGTTGAGGAGCTACATTGCTCGTCCAAAACTGGAAGACAATTGACCTGATGCCGAATCAGTCTCGATATCGCTTCCAGTAAAGTGTCTTCTGGAGCAAGCGTCATCATTTGGGCCCGGCGCGTCATTGCCATGGTCACCGGGACGGTGTGAAGATCGGTATGCCCCAGCATGACCTTCAGCAAATCCTTGCGGGTAACAATCCCAATGAACTCCTGCTCCTCCCCTGTGACCATCAGCGTGCCTGTATTTTGCTGAAACAACATCAGCACTGCATCATAGGCGGTCGTGTCACCGGAAATCAAAATCGGATCGCTAAGTATATCTGCCACAGTCAGCTTTTTGAGCATGTTGCCGATATGACTATCATATTTGGGATAACGTCCTGGCAGGTAGCCTACCTTCGGCTTGGCATCCACCAGCCCGAGCATAACGAGCAGAGCAAGGTCAGAACGGAGAGTCGGACGCGTCAGTCCCAGTGTTTCAGCAATTTTATCCCCCGTAACAGGTGCCAGACGCCGGACAATTTCAACAATTTCCCGCTGTCTTTCAGACAGTTGAATAGTGATTACCTCCTTATGGAGTGGGGTAGTATACATTATAGACGAGCATAGATCGGTAAATTTCAGCTTCTTCCGACAATTCATCAAATTTTAATCATACACAGCTTGTTTTCGAATTTAAAATGTGTCACAATTAAGAATGTAATACATACTAATTATAAGTTTAACGTGTGCAATATGCTACATTTAAATGAACTATTGTACATCGCATGTGATATGTATTATGTATTATATAAACCTGAGGAGGAAATCAAATGAAATTTTTCTTGGATACTGGTAACATTGAAGAAATCAAACGTATTGAACGTTTGGGTCTGGTTGATGGTGTAACAACGAACCCTTCACTGATCGCTAAAGAAGGTCGAGTGTTCAAGGAAGTCATTCAGGAGATTTGCAGTATCGTTGAAGGTCCCGTAAGTGCTGAGGTTATTGGTCTGAAGGCTGAAGATATGCTCAAAGAAGCTTATGATATCGCCAAGTGGGCACCGAACGTGGTTATCAAGCTTCCTATGACCGAAGACGGCTTGTACGCTTGTAACGAGCTGACCAAGAACGGAATCAAAACGAATGTAACACTGATTTTCTCCGCGGCTCAAGGTTTGATGGCAGCCAAAGCTGGCGCTACTTTTATCAGTCCATTCGTAGGACGTCTGGATGATATTGCTGTTGATGGTATGAAGCTGATTCGTGAGCTGAGACAAATTTTGGACATTCATGGTCTGAAATCCGAAATCATCGCCGCATCCATCCGTAATATTAAGCATGTAGAAGATGCTGCTCTGTCTGGTGCACATATTGCCACCATTCCAGGTTCCTTGCTCCCTTCTCTGTGGAAACACCCGCTGACAGACAGCGGTATCGAACGCTTCCTGAAGGACTGGGAAACTGTACCAAAAGCTTAATTCGCCAGTCATGGCAAACGATACTATATCAACCCAAACAGCCCGTATTTTACGGGCTGTTTTTTATTTTGGCTTTAGTGATGGCAGAACCCAAAACACTGAACAACTTTTTTTGACAAAATAACTTGTTGTTCATATAATTGTTATAACAACTAATTAATTTCGAAGTAATTTATGTACGGGAAACAGAAAGGAGTATCTATGAATAACTTGCCTTCCGATTGTTCCATTGGGATGTTACTCGGGATTACTCACCGCAAAATGAGTCAGCAGCTCTTGCAGCGCCTCAAACCTTATGATATATCCCCAGAACAATGGTCGGTTCTGTACCAAATCTATCAGGCTGAGGGTTTAAATCAGAAAGAAATTGCAGCTAAGGCCGTGAAGGACCAGCCTACCACGACTCGAATTATTGATTTGTTGGACAAGAAGGGCTGGGTACGGCGTGTCAATAGCCCACAGGATCGTCGGGCCTATTTGCTTCATTTGACTGAAGCAGGCCGACAACTGGTGAAAGAGACTCTTCCTGTCGAACTTGATGCCAACCACGATTTTGTAAAAGGAATTTCCTCAGCTAATCTGAAGCAATTCCGCCAGACTCTTTTACAAATTCACGCCAACATGACCGAATCAGAAAAACAAGGAGAGAACGATTAATATGCAACAAGGCAAGCAACCTCTTTGGACCAAGGAATTTATCGTTCTTACGGTTTCCAATTTATTTTTGTTTCTGGAATTACAAATGATCGTTTCTTCTATCCCTTCCTATGTGAAAAATGCATTCCACGCCAGTTCCGTTCAGGTCAGTCTCGTTACCACCTTATTCGCTTTAAGTGCGATTGCAGCACGACTCTTTTCAGCCCGTATGCTGGAAAAAGGACATCGCAGCACCCTGATCTTCATCGGACTGCTGTTTGCATTAGCAGGAACACTGGGATACAGCGTTTCACCGACGATTACAGTGCTCCTGCTCATGCGGATGTTGTTTGGAATCGGCTTCGGTATGAGTAGTACGGCCTTTCCAACGATGGCCTCTGACGTCATCCCGCCCAAACGTCTCGGTGAAGGAATGGGTTTTTTTGGTCTTTCCACCAGTTTAGCAATGTCAATTGGGCCAACCATCGGCATTTCGATGCTGCAATACGGGAGTTTCAACCTGCTTGCCTATACGACAGCAGCTGTAATTGTTGTGATATTCCCGTTGGCTTACTGGCTGATTCGTACACTACCTAAGGGGCACATCGAACCACCTATGGTTCCTTTGGAAGAAGGGCGAAAACCGGCATTTAACCGTAAATTGTGGATTCCCGCCTTGTTGAACATGCTGATGTCTATCACATATGGTGGGTTACTCGGCTTTATGGCGCTTTACGGGGATGAAGCAAATCTGGCGCATCCTGCCTACTTTTTCCTGTTTAATGCGGTATCCGTGCTGATCGTGCGTCCCTTCTCGGGCCGTATTTATGACAAAAAGGGGGCAAAAGCACTGCTCATCCCCGGCTCCCTGTTTTTAATTGGCGGTCTGATCCTGCTTTCCTATGCGCACAGTGATGTCTTCATGTATATGTCTGCTCTTTGCTACGGTATCGGGTTTGGTGTTATGCAGCCGACCCTGCAAACCTGGATGATTCAGGTCGTGTCTCCTAAACAGAGGGGTATGGCAAACGGAATGTTTCTCAATTCCCTCGATTTTGGGGTTGCAGCCGGAGCGCTTATACTTGGCATTATCGCCAAAGCAAGTGATTATGCGTGGATGTACCGTCTCTCCTCGCTGTTTATTGTACTGTTCTTACTGATCTATGTCATACAAATCGTCGCAAGCCGTAAGCCTAAGACACATGTCCCTCTAGAAGGGTAAGTCTATAATTTACAATTGAATATTAGTTTATACTTGCTCAGTTTTCAAAAACACCCGTTGCCATGATTTCATGACAACGGGTGTTTTTTCTTATTTCACAGGAGCTTTGCGTCTTAGCTTAGGAGAAAGAGGCTTTTCTCGGGACACATCTGTTAGCCCCTTATCCACATTCATAGGGTCAGTGGATTTGTCATCTGTGGGTTCATCCTGCTTGGGTCTGACCGCAAACAGCATCAGCATAGCTGCAATGCCTCCCACTGCGGCCATCACGCCAAAAAGCAGACCATGTCCACTGCGACCCAGCAGCAATGAAACAACCGGAGGGCCTAACGATACCCCGACAAAGCGCATGCTGCTATACAACGAAGTAATGGTTCCGCGCTCCTCTTTTTCAATTCCCTTCGTAATGAGGGAATCCAAACAAGGCAGTGCGAGCCCAATCCCGCCGCCCCCTAACGTAAACAATCCGATCACCGCATAAATATTTTGGAAAAATCCGAGAATGGCAAAGCTGATCGTCAATACGGCCAAACCACTGAAACCGATCCACTTCATGCGCTTTTTGTGCTTGCCGATGATCTTGCCTCCTACATAAGAGCACAGACAGAGGGAAATCAGCGGAATGGCTAACACAAAACCTTTCCACACTCCATGGAGGTTGTAACGACTTTCCAGTATGTCAGATAAGTAAAACAGGACGCCAAAAATGACAAACATACAAATACCGCCCATTGCAAAAATAGCATAGAGCCAGCGTCCTTTTTCGGCAAGCACTTGCTTCACATTTCCCACAAATTCTCGAAACATAATCGGTTGGTTCTTACGCTTGGGCACATGAATCAGCCAAAGCACTAAAATGAGCGAAATCAGACAGAGGCCCGGAATCACCGCCAATGGCAAAAACCATAGAACAGCTCCCAACGCAGCACCGAGTATCGGACTTAGCACTTTACCAAATGTGTTGTAGGTCTCAACTACCCCTAGGTTTTTGCTGGCCTCATCCTCATTTTCGTACAGATCGCCCACAAGCGGAATGACTATAGGAAAAGCCCCTGCCGCTCCCGCACCCTGGAGTAGACGGCCTGCAATAATGGTCCAGTAAGCTGCCAAATCGTGAAGCAGCCATGCCCCCACCGCAGAAATCCCCCCTCCAATCACAGTCAGAATCAGACAGGGAACAATCACCGCCTTACGGCCAAATCGGTCGGAAAGATAGCCCGCAATCGGTATCAGTAAAATGGCCACCACCGCATATACTGTAATCAACATACTAATCCGAAAAGAGCTTACATGTAGCTTACGTCCGATTTCCGGTAAAACTGGAATCAGCATGGAATTACCCAGCGTCATCATCAGCGGGATGGAACCTAACGCAAGCAGATTCCCTTTATTTTGTTGCATCCCGTTACCACCTTTGCAAAAGTAATAACACAGCTGTTCTGATTCGTTCAACAGATGTTATTGTGTTTACATTGGTGGGAATTTATGCGGCTACACTTTAAATCCACCGACCCTTGCATTCAGAAGTTGCGACATATCCGCCAGTGTATGAATGGAAGACGCAATTTCCTCCATGGAAGCCAGTTGCTCTTCAGCCGCCGCACTGACACTCTGGGTTCCCCCTGCCGACTGCTCTGCTACTTCACGAATACGTTCTACTGCTTCCACCATTCGCTCGGATCCACCGGACATTTGTTCTACGGACCGATTTACACTGTGAATCTGTTCGCTGACCTGTTGAATGGAACTCCCAATCTGACGAAATGCGGTTTCTGCGGATTGCATGACCTTTACGCCAGACTGCACTTCAACCGTGCCTGTCTGCATACTGGAAGCGACATTTCCAACATGCTCCTGAATATTTTGCACAAATTGTGTAATTTCTGCTGCTGAAACGGATACCTGCTCGGCCAATCTTCTTACCTCAGAGGCTACAACAGCAAATCCTTTCCCCTGCTCTCCGGCTCTTGCCGCTTCAATCGACGCGTTGAGCGCTAGCATTCCTGTCTGTTTGGCTATTCCGGTAATGACAGCTCCAATCATGCCAATCTGTTCGGCCTGTTCACTAAGTGAACGCACAGCACGTGCAGAGCTGTCTACACTTTCGCTTACCTTTTCCATCTGACGCATAGCCTGACCTATAGATTGTTCTCCTGCTTCTGCATCTTTAGCGGCTGTATCAGATAACTCGTACACCTGCTGGCTCGTAGCTGCAATATGCTCCAGTTCGTGGGCTAGCTCTTTCACGGTATCTGTAGTTTGTGTAATATCATCGACCTGATGCTCCATACCAGCCGCTAGCTCTTCCATTACACCGGAAGTATGACGATTGGCCTGATTCATTTCCTCCGTACTTACGCTAACCCGCTCTGCGGTCACGGTTAATGTACGCGCCGTATCCTGCGCATCCACTATAATACTGCGGAATCCCTCAATAAGCTTGTTGTAGGAGCTTGCAATCATACCGATTTCGTCTTTGGACGTAATATCAAGTCGGCTACGCAAATCTCCCCCACCTTCAGACATTTCCAACAGCTGCTCATTCATATGGTGTAATGGACGAATGGAACGAATCAGCACGATGGATTGAAAAATACTGTAAATGATAACTAGAAGTCCTACAACACTCGTAATCAAGGATGTATTCGTCATCGTTTGGTGCGCTTGCTGTACTTTCACCGTCACCATATCTTCTTGAGCTTTGACAAAGGCTACTACCTTGGTATCCAGTTGCTTGCGCAACACCCGTTCGTTTTCAAAATCATCGAGCAAATCAGAAAATGGCGGGAAAGCATCATCTCTTGTACTCTGATACCCCGCTGTAGTCAGTAAACGATGAACTTGATTCATATAGGTATTAATTCCCGTCTTGAGATCAGTCATCTTTTTCTTAGAATCCTCATTACCTGCACTAAGCAGAGCTTCTGTCTCCTGTAGCAACTTTGCAACTTCACTCTGCTTGTTTCCGATCTCTCGCCCGTACTGTTCGTCACGAGTTAGCAAATATGCCCGCTCATCATTAGATATGCCGTTTAACAAAAATTGAAGAGACTTCGAGTTATACGCAATAGCCTCTTCACGATTCATAATATCCTTGTACTCATTCTCACTATGTACGCTTAAAATGTAATTGGTTAGCAGCATGGCTGCAATCACACTCGGGATCAGTATCGCGCTAAGAATCATTTTGGCCTTAATGGTTAAATTCATGAATCGGTCCCCCAGTTATTTCTGAATAAAATGTCCAACTTACTATATATCGTTTTATTCGACTGTTTTTTTGAATGAAACAGAAAAAGTGTATAGATTTTTAAATATATTTGTGTCTATTCAGTGAACATATATATCTTTTTTAATATCAAAAAACAAATAAATTCAAAATTAGGTAAATGAACTGTTTTCAGTTTGTAACCTTCGAATTCTAGACTATAAAAGTGATATACTATGTATTGGTATGCCATAAGCCTCAAGGAGGATCTGCATGAAAAGCCTGGAACTCAAGCCACTTATTCACGTGCTTAACGAGTTGGAAACCCGCAGCTGCCTTATTGAGCAGCAGGGTAACATGATCATGAATTATTATCGTGAACCTCAAATTGCTAACGAACTCTATAAAATAAATTCCTGTACCAAAAGCGTGATTTCCGCATTAGTTAGTATCGCTATGGACCAGCAACGGGGACCGAAACCGGAGACACCAATCCTCGAATTCTTTCCCCAGTTGGCCACAGATAGTGATTCTCAAAAGCGTGATATTACGATTGAACATCTGCTGACGATGTCCGCAGGCTTTAACTGGACGGAATTTGGCGGGCAAAACTCTTTTCCTACCATGAGCAAAACGTCAGACTGGGTGCAATTTGTGCTTTCACAGCCATTATCGGATGTGCCAGGCACACGAATGGAATACAGTTCTGGCTGTTCTCAACTTTTGGCCACCATATTACGTAATGTTTCTGGACAAACAGTTGTTGAATTTGCCGAGCAGCAATTATTCCAACCGCTCGGTATCGAAAGCTACCATTGGGAGACCGATCCTCAGGGCACGCATACGGGTGGATTCGGACTGCATCTCAGACCGATGGACATGCTCAAATTCGGGCGGCTTTATCTGAACGAAGGAGGCTGGGAAGGACGGCAGATCATCCAAACAGAGACAGTCCGATATTCAACCCGTCCGTTTCTTCCTGCTGCCAAACCACAAAAAGCATTTTACGGCTGGCACTGGTGGACTTCTTCCTTTTCAGATGAAACAGAGACAGGAACTGAAAGAGAATATTTTTACGCTCTCGGCTTCGGTGGGCAATACATTGTTGTCGTCCCGTCGTATGACATGGTTGTTGTCGTTACCGCTGATAAATTCAAAAAGAAACGGGCTCCTGTGGATATTTTCCGGCAGTATATTGTACCGCTGCTACTCCAGCAGAATGGATAGGAATAGATACCGAAGCTAAAAGTTGCAACTGGTCTCTAACAAAAATCTGCATCAAAAAGGGCTTGCCTGTTGGATCAGGCAAGCCCTTTTTTGCATATAATCGCTACATTATGACATACTTCATCCACTTTCTAGAGCCTTACCTAGCCCAAGTGAATCGTAAGCTCTTGCTGTCCGCTGGAAGCTGGTGTAATGATTACACCCTGTTCTCCCGACTGGCTGCTGCCTTCCTCCACTTGAACAGCCTCGTGGATACCGCGCAGGACTATCGACCATGGTTTAACAGCACCTTCAGCCTTCACCGTAATAACAGAATCCTTGCGGCTGGCAGTAACCGTTAGCTCTTCTTCACCTGACGTATTCACGATTACCGTTCGAGCTTGTTGCCCCTCTCCAAGCTCAAACAAATGAAGCGCCACTTGATCTGCATAATCATAGTCCGGACGACTGTCCTCATGACCAATTGCCAACAGTGTGTTCGGCTTCACGAGCACAGGCAAGGTTGTAAAATCATGATACTCGTTGACCCAACGACCACCAGACATGCTCTTGTTTGTTAACAAATTCGTCCACTGACCCTCTGGTACATAATACTGTACACTGCCTTCTTTATTAAAGATCGGGGCTACCAAAATGGAATCTCCTAGCATGTATTGTCGATCGAGCGTTGCACAGGTTGGGTCCTGCGGGAATTCCAACACCATAGCCCGCATCATCGGCAGTCCCTTCACCGAGGATTCCACAGCAGAAGCATACAGGTGTGGCATCAGCGAGCATTTGAGTTTGGTAAAGCTGCGTACCACGTCGACTGACTCTTCGTCAAACAGCCAAGGAACACGGTACGACACGTTTCCGTGTAGTCGGCTATGGGAGGATAAAAGTCCAAACTGCACCCACCGTTTGTATAAGTCCGGCGCAGCCGTTAGTTCAAAGCCGCTAATATCATGGCTCCAAAAGCCAAACCCACTCAAGCCAAGTGATAATCCGCCCCGCAATGATTCTGCCATCGACTCATACGTCGACGAGCAGTCTCCGCCCCAGTGAACCGGGAACTGTTGCCCCCCAGCCGTAGCAGAACGTGCAAATAACGCTGCTTCATTTTTACCCAGCTTTTCCTCCAGCACTTCAAACACTGCCTTGTTATACAAATGCGTATAATAATTATGCATTTTCATTGGGTCAGAGCCGTCATGATATACCACATGGGTAGGAATGCGCTCGCCAAAATCAGTTTTGAAGCAATCCACCCCTTGATCTACCAACACCTTCAGCTTATCCTGGTACCAGGCGACTGCAGCCGGATTCGTGAAGTCAACCAGCCCCATCCCCGCCTGCCACATATCCCATTGCCACACGCTGCCATCGGCGGTTTTGACCAGATAACCATTCTCCATGCCTTCATCGAACAAAATGGATTTTTCAGCAATATACGGGTTGATCCATGCGCAGATTTTGAGGCCCTTAGCCTTCAATCTCCGCAGCATGCCTTCTGGATCTGGGAACATATCTTGATCCCACTGGAAATCACACCATTGGTATTCCTTCATCCAGAAGCAGTCAAAATGGAATACCGAGAGTGGTAGATCCCGCTCAGCCATCCCGTCCACAAAATGGTTAACGGTCGCTTCATCATAATCTGTTGTGAACGAAGTGGTCAGCCACAAACCAAAGGTCCAGGCTGGTGGTAATGCAGGCTTACCCGTCAGCTTGGTGTAATTGTCCAGTACCTCTTTAGGGTTAGCTCCACCAATAATAAAATACTCTAACGATTCGCCGGAGACGCTAAACTGAACCTTTGATACATTTTCCGATGCAATCTCATAGGATACCTTTTCCGGATGGTTGACGAACACACCATACCCTTTATTCGATAGATAAAATGGAATGTTTTTATAGGCCTGCTCACTGCTAGTCCCGCCATCTTCATTCCAGATATCGACCACTTGACCATTTTTTACGAACGGGGTAAAACGCTCTCCGAGTCCGTATACGTACTCTCCGATGCCCAGCTCCAGCTGTTCCCGGAAAAAAGGCTGATCCTGCGGGTCTGTAATATAGCCTGGTCCCCGATGTCCGCTGCCTGTGACTTTACGATCCTCGACATAAAATCCTACATCCCAGCTCTTCCCACGACCGACTCGCACACTCAGATCGCCACTTTTCAGTACCGCTGCGTCCTCATCCACTGTAATATCTACCTCTGTTGGCAAGGTGTGAATTTCAAAATTCGGACCCTGATGCACCCGTCCCTTATGGTGGTTCAGACGCACCCGAATGACATTCGGCATAGGCGAGCTGTAGGTCGCTTTCAGCAACGCTCCGTTCAGTGTATCTCCTTTGTGCTCGATCCGGTGGGTCGCTGCATATACCGTCATGGAAGCATCGTCCGTCACAATATCACGGATATCAGCAGGATTTTGTATTTCATAGCCCTTGCGAACCATCCAATAGCCATCAGTAAATTTCATCTGTTACTTCCTCCGCTTCAATCTTTATTTCTTGATCCCAAATCGCTTGTTGGATTTTTGCGAAATCCTTACTATAATAATATTGATTTATGTAAGGGTTTACTTCGTTTATTTTGACGTATTGTATCAATATTTTGATGTTTTCTATATAAATCAGTTTGCAGAAGAGGAGTCGTTGAAATGCAAAGGGAAATGTTGCGGGAAAACCGCATTCACGGCAATCCCATGTACCCAGTCAGCGTATATCCGAGCGTAGAGCAGTTGAACGGAAATAGTATACTGGAGTCTCATTGGCATGAAGAGATGGAGTTTATCGTAGTGGAGCAGGGAAGCGCCATTTTTCAGACGGATATGGTCTATACGGAGGTTAACGAAGGTGAAGCCCTTTTTGTCAACAGCGGCGAGCTTCACGCCGGTTATTTACAAAAAAGCCCTCGCTGCATATTTTCTGCGGTGGTGTTTCATCCAGACATGCTGTACAGCCGCACGCAGGATACGGTGCAGACGCAGTTTATTGACCCATTTATCAGTAAAAAGCTTGTCCCTCCCCCTCACATTCGAGGCGTGCAGCCCTGGGAGCAAGAGGTGCTGGCTGCATTGCGACACATTATCACCAGCCATGAGCAGAATACGCCTGCCCGTGAATTGGCGACCAAGGCGCAGCTCTATAGCATAATTGCCTGCCTGTATCCACACATGACCCCTGCTAACGGAAAGGATGTGATTATGGCGGGTCAACGCAACAAAGTTGAACGGATCAAAAAAGCGCTGGCGTATATCAACAGTCATGCTCATGAACCTATACGTTTACGGGAGATCGCAGATGAGATTGGAATGAGTGAGGGGCATTTTTGCCGTTTTTTTAAGCAGATGGTTCAGAAAAGCCCGGTAGAATATATCAACTATCATCGGATTCAGAAGGCTTGCAGGTTGCTGGAGCAAAGTGATCGCAAAGTGGTTGATATTGCGCTGGATGTTGGTTTTGACAATTTAAGCTATTTTATTGCGACCTTTAAAAAATGGAACGGCCTGACCCCTTCGCAGTACCGTAAGCAGCACGAAGCAGATCAGGCGCTTGCTGTCCCTTATATAACAGACTAATATGCCATAGGATAAATCATTTATTTTTTTTGGGCTTCATAAGTACTAAAATTATTTTTCTTCCTCTTAACTTAGTAAATATGTAGCCAGCTACACCTCCTAAAACAGAGGGAATTAACCACCCTAACCCTACATTATATAATGGAAGAAGATGATTGAAAAAGTCATTAATTACATTAATTTTTATTCCAGCAGCATTCAAGCCATCAAATAAACTAACGATAAAGGTTAATATCAAACTGCCTTGATATACTTCTGACTTTCCTTTAAATACGGGATGTAAAAAAGTTAAAAATATAAGAGAAATAGCAATAGGATATATTGCCATTAATACTGGCGTTGAAACCTTAATAAGCTGTGTTAAACCTATGTTGGCTACAAGAGCACTAAATATAGATAACATGAGAGCAACTCTTTTGTATGAGACTTTCGGAAATAATCCATGAAAAAAAGAAGAGCAGGAAGTAATAAGCCCCACACTTGTCGTTAAACACGCTACTGTAATCATTAAGCCTAATAGAATAGAACCATAAGATCCAAAATAATAGGAGGAAACCTTAGCTAGCACCTCAGCGCCATTTCCCAAAACACCCAATTTTTCAACGCTAGAAGCTCCCATGTATGAAAGAGACGTATAGATAAAAGCTAAGAGTATAACCGCAATTGCTATCGCTTTGGCACAAATGATCATCAACTCTTTTTTTGTAGTGACTCCTCTATCCTTAATTGCATTCACAATGATAATTCCAAAAATAAAGGCTACAAGAGCGTCCAATGTTAAATAACCCTCTTGAAAGCCTTTGAAAAAGACATTCGATGTATAACCTTCCGCAGGTTCTTGGAATTTTCCTATTGGGTGAATAATAGCTACAATCACAAGTAATCCAATGAATGTCAATTTAATGGGTGTTAAGAACTTTCCGATAACATCAATAATTTTTGTAGGATTAAGTGATAACAAGCATGCAACTCCAAAAAAAAGAATAGTAAATACAACAAGTGCGACAGGATGATCTGCATTGTTAGAAAAAAAAGGTTTTACTCCAATTTCAAATGACACACTACCGGTTCTAGGAATTGCATATAAAGGCCCGATGGCCAGATAAAGAATTGTTGTAAAGACTAGACCGAATACAGGATGTACACGACTCGCTAAAGTTTGCAAATTGCTTTTGCCTGAAAAAACAAAGGCTGTGACGGCTAGTAATGGTAAGCCAACTCCGGTAACCAAGAAACCCGCATTGGCTACCCATACATTCTTTCCAGCCATTTGCCCAAGCATAGGTGGAAAGATTAGATTCCCTGCACCAAAAAATAAGGCAAATAGCATTGAGCCTATAATGATAATAAAGGACGAAGAAACACTTTTCGACATAATAAATCCTCCAACTACGAACTCACAACATTTTGTTTTTATTCGTTTTCTTTTTAATTTGTATAATATATGTTAATAGAGCCTAGTGATAACCCGCGCCTTTAGGATGAGTGGGTTTCGTCTTAACTCATCGTTACACAATACTCTATATACGATCAGTATTTCAAGTAACTTTGTACTTGCAGAATGAACTTAGTGAGCTTAATGAACTATAAGAGAATTTTACACTTAGGACTTATTTCTCACAAGATGTAGATATCGTACTATTCCTCTTCAACATATTTAAAATAGTTTGAGCCCCCATTAATCCATATCAGGATCTGCTGTTTTATTCAAATCCTCAACTGATTGAAATAAGCACAGGAAATCTTGGGAAAATGCCCTATGGAAGCAAATGAAAAATCCTTACAATTAATAGTACAGACAATACATATTGACGTTGGCAATACATTGAGCAGCTACATTTTAAAGGGGGGCTTAACATGATGAAATTGGCAAAACGCAACTATTGGTCTCTGAGTATTTTTAACTTCGCTTATCTGTTTACATGGTCTGCCGCCATGTCTTTTTTTGTCATTTGGCTGGGACAAAGCCTGGGAATTTCAGAAACCTACACGGGATTTCTATATGCGGCTAACTCAATCGTGGCCTTGATTATGCAACCCCTGTTCGGTTACTTATCCGACAAGCTGGGTCTGAGAAAACATCTGCTGTACATACTCTTTACAATTCTTTTGCTCGTCGGACCCTTTTTTATCTATGTGTACGGTCCATTACTTCAAACGCAGTTCGTCATTGGTGCCATTGTTGGTGCGCTATTTATCGGCCTGGTATTTAATGCAGGTAACGGGGTCGTCGATTCGTATATGGACAAAGTTTCGCGTAAATATGGCTTTGAATACGGGCGGGTTCGTATGTGGGGTTCACTTGGGTGGGCGGCGGCTACTTTTGTTGCAGGACGGGTCATCAATATCAATGTAAATCTGACCTTCTGGATTGCCTCGGTATCTGCCGTTGTTGCCATGATCTGCATCTTCCTGACCAAAGTCGAAATGTCCGGACAGGAGCAGCAGAAAACAGAGTCGTTGAAGCTAATCGATGTGCTGCATCTCGTACGTACCAAAAAGTTCTGGTTTCTTATGCTATTCATGGTTGGCGTGACCCAAATCTATGAGGTATATGACCAACAGTTTGCCACATACTTCGTATCACAGTTCAGTTCCAAAGCGGAAGGAAATCAATTCCTCGGCGATTTGAGCGCTGTGCAGGTTTTCCTAGAATTTGTGTTCCTTTTCGTTACCCCTTGGTTTGTGAACAAAACGACCGCCAAATGGGCATTAATTATTGCCGGGTCGATCATGTCTTTGCGTATTATCGGCTCTTCGTTGCCATTCGGTTCCATATGGGTAGCTGCAATGAAGATGATTCACTCCCTGGAGAAACCGCTTATTCTGGTTGCCATCTTCAAATACATTACCGTTAACTTTGACCAGCGCTTGTCCTCCACCATGTACCTGCTGTATTTGTTTATGGGCTCCCTGGTGGTTTCCATTTTCTCGCCCATTGTGGGACATATGTATGAAGTATTGAATTTCCCGATAACTTATGTAATTCTGGGTTCCATTGCAGGCCTGTTCACCATCATATCCTGCTTTACACTGACAGCAGACAAGAAGAATGGGGAGCGGTATCTGGAGGAACGTCGTAAACAGGATCTGAAAAGAGCAGCCAAAAAAGCAGAAGCCGTTCATTCGTAATCTAATGG
This sequence comes from Paenibacillus sp. Lou8.1, assembly GCF_024213565.1. Taxonomy (NCBI): domain Bacteria; kingdom Bacillati; phylum Bacillota; class Bacilli; order Caryophanales; family Paenibacillaceae; genus Paenibacillus; species Paenibacillus sp. Lou8.1. The sequence goes on along the minus strand of NZ_JANAVN010000001.1, from coordinate 355,850 downwards.
TTTGAGCTTAACAAAACAGCGGCAGTCTAGGACTTTTTTCTCGTCCAAGGCTGCCGCTCTTAACTCCAGTTGGTTTGAAGCTTATTTTAAATCTTGAATACCGACACCGTTTGATTCATCTCTTCCGCCCTCTTGGCAAGCATGTTAGCACCTGCTGACACTTCCTGCATGGATGCAGTAGTTTCCTCGACTACGCTTGCGACTGTTTGAGTAGAATCTGCTGCACGTTCGGAGATTTCAGCAATTTTCTTCATCGATTCCACCATAGAAACGGTTCCTTCATTTACGGATCTTGCTTCTAAAGCCGCCGTGTCCACCTCACCGCTCACTTCTTCAACGGCACCTACAATCTCAGAAAAAACGTTACCTACGCCTTCGACAAGCATCATGCCTTCATTCAGCGATTGAACACCTTCATTCATTGAAATCACAACTTCATCTGTTCTTAAGGTAATTTCGTTGACGAGCGAAGAGATCTTGCCTGTTGCTTCACTTGCTTGTGCCGACAGATTGCGTACTTCATAAGCGACAACCGCAAACCCTTTTCCCTGCTCTCCCGCCCTCGCAGCTTCTATACTCGCATTTATTGAAAGCAAGTTGGTTCGGGCTGCTATATCACGGATCATAGCTGTGATCTGTCTGATCTCCGCAGACTTTTCTCCTAGAATATTTACCACTTCAGCGGATTGAGTTACCTTGGTATGCACATCTCTTATTTGGGAGACAGTCGAAGACATTTGGGTTTTCCCGTTGTTTGCTTTTTCTTGTGCTTGGGTTGTGAGATTAGCCACATGAACAAAGCGATTGGTTATGTTGTCTACACTTTTAGAAACGTCTACCGTGTAATTCAGCGTTTCAGCTATATCTGCAAGCTGTGTCTGAGATCCCTCTGCGACTTGTGTGGCACTTATAGCTATCTGCTCGGTAGCGATGCTTGTCTGTTCCGCACTGGCCGTTAACTGTTCAGCCGTAGAGGCAACCAGTAAGGAATTATCCACAACTTCCTTTAAAAGGTTGCGCAGTGAATCGCACATTTCATTAAAATCGGATGCCAGTTCCCCGACCTCATCTTTTGACCGGACTCTAAGGGGCTCCACTTGCAGGTCCCCCCTCGTTACCAGCTTTATCTGTTCCGCAATCTTTAATATGGGCTTAGTGAACGATTGAGCCAGTAAAAAAGAACCGATAATTCCTAGGATCGTACATATGATAGTCAGAGAAATCATCAAAATTCTACCTGAATGGTAAGATTGACTCGATTGATTAGCGGCATCAGTAGCGTACTGCTCATTAAGTAACTTCAGTTTATTTACATTGTCTAATGCTGCCTTATAAATAGAAGAATTTCCATGAATGATCATGTAGGCCATCACTTTGTCGTTTTCTTCCATAGCAGCGGAAACCACCTTTAGATGGCGAAGATACATTGCCCACTGACCATAAAAATTGGTGAACAGTTCTTTTTCCTCTGCCGTAGAGGCTAAACTTTGATATTCATTTACACTCTTATCCATTGAAGCTGTAGCTTTGGTTAATTCTTCTTGATAAGTGCTGCGAACAGCCGCATCCTCTTCAAGTATCAATCGAACGGTGAGTCTATCGATTTCTGTAATCTGCTTATCCATACCCTGAAGAAGAATAACCGCAGGCAAAGACCTGTTATTTACCTTATCAGAAGCCTCACCCATTTCCGACATCTTAATGACGCCTATAACACTTGAAAGGGACAGTACGATAACCAGTATGAGCGCTGCACTAATTATTTTTTTCTTTAACGTTAATTTAAACATCTTTATCTTCCTCCCGTAACTGGTCTCGTATCATCACTGCTGAGCTTTCCAGTATATGCGTATTTGGCGCAACAGCTCAGCCTTATCTATCTTTCCACTAATGTAGCTTTGGATAGATGCTCCTGTGATGGCCCCGTGATCAGGTGGAAGTGTTGCCATAAACGGCAGCGTCTTTCCGTTCGACATATATGACTTGATCGATCGTCCCAAAGGATCGGCAGGCTCTAAATTAATATTTTTGAACGCGGGTATCGTATTAGCCTTGTTTACCAGAAATTCTTGTCCGGACTTGTCGTATACCAGCCAGTTCAGAAACTTCTTTGCTTCCTCTTGCTCCTGAGGTGTTGTAGTTGTGGAATCAATGAAAATATACTTTGTTACACCGACTGTGATTTTAGCATTGTTAGGGTCATCCGTATTATCGCTTAACGGAAGAGGCAAAAAACCGTATTCCTCATTTGCTGTATCATTGCTCTTAATCCCAGCCCAAGCCCAGTTGCCCATAAACCAAAGCCCCACTTTTCCCTCTCCTAATGCTTTGACTCCATCGTCATACGTGCTGTCCAAAGGTGAATTCTTATTGATGCTGTTATTCTTGAGCAGATCTAAAGTTTGTACCCATCCAGACATTACATTATTTTGGGACATGTCTATGGAGTTATCCTGCATACCTTTAACAAACTCTGGAAAACCCACAGGTTGAACAGAATAAGACAGAGCTAAAAGATGAGAGCCGAGAGACCAGTCCATTGGTGAAAGCATGACCGGTGCTACTCCCGTCTTCTGAATCTTAGCCATTAATGAGTTCAGGTTGCTTCTACTTTTCACCGAAGAAGGATCAAAAGAACCCCCTGTTGCCTTGTCCAATACTTTCTTGTTATAGATTAATCCGTAGCCTTCTACTGCAAATGGGAATCCCAGCACAGCATCGTTTTTCTTAACTGTATCAAGTCCATTTTCTATCGTATCGGCTACCCACTTCTCTTTACTTAAATCAACGGCTTTATCCAGGAATGTCTGCGTGTCGCCCGGGTCAAGCATCGACATAGTTGCTGGACTTCCTGAGCCGTACATCGACATCAGCTTTTGATATGCAGACGTCCCCTCAGGAGCGGTTATAATCTCCAAAGATACTTCAGGGTGCTCTTGATTGTATTGTTTTGCTACTTCTTCTAATTGGGTTTTTATTTCTGATTTGGAATTCAAAAGTGTAATCTTGGTCGTCTGCTGTGATACTGGTGAAGCTGAACAACCTATAAACATCATTAAACATACTAGAGAAATCGCAACTTTTAGCTGTTTTCTCATTAACTTTCCCCCTAAGGATTTACTTTGATAAATTTTATGAATAATATTCAATGTTATCGACATAATTCTCCAGGAAGATTAGTAATTTTTAGTTGGTAAATATCGGAAGGTAATTAAATAGTACAAACTGGTTGTTACGTTAAGTTAACGGACAGGACAGCGCAACGTTTTTTTATCCAGTTGCGTCTTCATATGTGGGAAGTTACTGCGCAACAAATTTAACCGAAAAAGGAGCAATCATTTATGAACAAAGCATTCTTTGCGGCTTTTCTTGCAATTTTTCTATTTATTTCATCGTCCACTACTTATGCAGCACAAAATCAGATCAAAGTTGACGGTGTGACTATTACATCCGATGTAAAGCCCGAAATGAAGAATAAACGCACTATGGTACCTCTACGTGTTATAAGCGAAAGTTTGGGGGCTAGCGTCGAATGGTCCGATTCCGAGGTTATTCTCGCTAAAAGCGAGATGAAAGTAAAATTAACAGTAAACAGAAACACAGCGGAGAAAAATGGTGAACAGATACTGCTCGATGTAAAACCATACACGAAAAATAATCGCATATATGTTCCACTTCGTTTTATTGCAGAGGCGTTTGGCTGCAATGTCAATTACAGCAACTTTGCAGTGACTGTTGATACTAAACCATTGTTCATAAACGATGTACAAGTAAAAGCACTTCAACAGGAATACCATATGTTTATGGGCGGCGTAGTTCAGCAAGTTCATGGCAATGCATATAATGAAACCATTTATAATATTTTCGCAAAAAACATAGGTAAAAAGGTCGAAGCACCTGCAAACTACTCTTGGAGCTTCACTATTGACACACCTGGATCTTATTATAAAAATGCACAATATGATTTTTTAGGCCAAAAAGGGAAAAGCTTAGCTCGTTTTGATATTTATTCTTTAATTAGTCCTGTTCCATCTGAACTTTCAACAGAATATCCAGAGATTTTGATTCATGACGTATCGAAAGATGAGTGGTATTTGTTTAACGATACCGCAAGAAAATCCATTAATCAGTTAATGGATACCGCTGGAAAGAACGGTTTTCTGAAGATTATAAGTAACACAGTTGTATAATGTGATTTTTTCTTATTACACTTTTTCGTCTCCAAAAGATAAAAGGCGAATTCCCAGCTGAACATAAGCAGCACAGGAATTCGCCTTTTTTAACCGTATATAAGATGAACTCTTCATTTTACATAGAAAGCGGAATGACGGTTATTTTTCCATCTGTAGCATTTCTGACTCATAGGACTGAAAAGCATTTTCCATACCCATCACTACATCTTTAATCTTCATGTATCCTTTGGTATACGGCTCCGAATCGCGAATTTCTTCCCACATATAGTGATATTGCTTCATGTCCTCCGTTTCGCATACGACGAAATCGGTGTAGTCCTTTCCAGGCAGTGCTTCTGCATCAAAAAAACGAACCTGAACATGTTCGCTATATTTTTGAATGGTAGCCTGCAAGGCCCCCGCATATTTTCGACGTTCCTCCCGAGGTAGAGCCAACCAGGAAGGGTAGAACTCCAATAATACAATCATCATATAACGCATATGCCTTATCTCCTTTTTTGGTGAAGCTTGAATGATTTATCGTTATTGTACGCTGCTTGTCTACAACGTCGCATTAACATAGGTTAATGCGGATCACTACGCAGCAAACGACTAAGTGATACAGGGGAGACGCCTATGTACGAAGCTATATGATATTGGGCAACTCGTTTGTCCAATCCGGGGTATTTGAGAAGAAAAGCATGATAACGCTCCTTAGCGGAAAGATACAATAATTCGCGCTCCCGTTCCTCTTTTCGAATATAAAGTCTTTCTACACTTTTACGGACGAATCTTTCCCACATATGGCTAGTATCCATAAGCTCCTTCAATACGTGATATGGAATTTCAATGACAACCGAATCTTCCATGGCCTCAATCGAAAAAGTGGATAGTTCTCCTTGGATCATAGCCCCATAAGAGGTTACGTAATCATCTTCTGGCGAAAAACCAACATTGTATTCTCTGCCATCTGCTAATGTATAAAATAAACGGAATAATCCCTCTGAACAAAAATAGGCATGTTTCACAGGCTCACCCGTTTCAATGAGAACCGTTCCCTGCTGAATATGCTTCACACAGGTTTGCTCTACAAACCTGTTCCAATCCTGCTCTATAATCGAGGCATGATGAGCCATTTTTTCTAATGAACGATAATAGGGATGCATCTGCTCACCGCTCCTTGATTTTTATAAAGGAATCGAAGATATTTTTTTGACTTCGTGTATGAAAAACAGGGGTTATCCCTCAGGTCTGGGCAGACCTGTAGGACAACCCCCAGCGACGTGTTCTATCAGACTTCCGCAGCATCCTCTTCCACAAAAAGAGATACCTTGCGGATGCCATCCGCTCCGATCACGACAAGCCCCTGATCCGACAGACGGATTTCAGGGATAACGACCAGTGCGAGCAGTGACAATGTCATCAGCGCGTTGTTCAGCATGCAGCCGGACTGCTGAAGTGCCCGGCTGATACTTTCTGACTGCGCAGCTACCTCTGCAAACGGAGCTGGGGACATCAGCCCCGCGATAGGCAGCGGGAAGCGCGTCTCACCCGAGGCGGATACGACCACCACGCCACCACGCAGGGTAACAGCCTGCTTCGCCGCCTGTGTCATGAGCTCGTCATCATTACCTATGACGAGTAGGTTGTGGCTATCATGCGCGACGGTCATGGCAATCGCAGCCGGCTCGGTGAAGCCGACACCTGTCACAAGTGCCACCGCGTGACTGCCACTGGCATGATGGCGCTCGAAAACGGCTATTTTGCACAAATCCTGTGTAGGATCTGCCGTGACTTCTCCATTACGGACCGGAACGGTCATTCGCACTTCCTTCGTGTCCACGTGGTTTTCCGTAACACGAATCACCCGTACAGGTACATTCCCCTCCTGTACTGGAGCCGCAATGCGAAAATCTGCAGCACTCAGCTCTCGTCCCAGATGGACCGTGTCCATCACTTCAGCAGGATAAACGAAGCCGTCCCAATCGGCGACCATTTGACCGTGCTCGGCCACCAGCTGGCCCGCTGCGATGGTAGCCGTCACATTCACTTCGGCCAATCGGCCATCAAGCAAAATAATGTCGGCAATCGCACCCGGAATGATCGATCCGATGTCCCGTGCCACGCCGAAGCGCTCTGCCGTATTCAGCGTGGCCATCTGAAACGCGGTTACGGGCTTGACGCCCTGTGCAATGGCATGACGCACGACGAAATCCATCTGCCCTTCATGGAGCAAGGATTCTGCGCTGCGGTCATCCGTTACCAGCATCATGCGGCGCGTGTCGAGACCCATTTCCGTGCTGGCTCGGATCGTCTCGGCCACATCATGCCATGCGGAGCCTTGCCGCATCTTGGCATACATGCCGAGCCGGATACGCTCGGCTACATCCTCGGGCGTGACACACTCGTGGTCGCCCGTAATTCCCGCGGCTGCATAGACCGGCAGCCGCCAATCATCGGAGGCCCATGTAAAATGGCCATCCGCCACCTTGCCCGCGCGCAGCGTGGCCTGAATTTCACCGATCATCACATCGTCTCCATAGACGACACCAGGGAAATTCATGACTTCGCCCAGCCCGATCATATCCGGGCCCCAGCTTAACGCCTCTGCGACTTCGGCCGGGCCGAAGGAGGCACCCGTCGTTTCCAGCTCCGGACCTGTGGATGGGACGCAAGAAGCCACCTGCATGTAAGCAGCCAGCGGTGTCGTACGTGCTTCGTCCAGCATCAGACGAAGCCCTTTTAGACCCAGTACATTGGAAATTTCATGCGGGTCAAAAAAACCACCCGTCACTCCCAGTGGCAGTACAGCCTTAGCGAACTCCGTTACGGTCAGCTGCGTGCTTTCGATGTGACAATGTCCGTCCAGTAACCCCGGTGCCATATAGCGGCCTTCCGCTTCAATGATTATGGTGTCTTCTCCAATCGTATGACTGACGTCCCTACCGACGTAAGCGATACGAGCACCTTGCACAGCAATAGACATGCCCGGCAGCAACTCGCCCGATACCACATTGACCAGTGTTCCTCCGCGGATCACCAGCGATGCCTTGCGCTCTCCTCTAGCTGTAGCTACCAACTCGGGTACACAGTCCGCTAGCGGCGGGCGTTGAAATACACTCTTCATGTCCATTACGTTTGTAACCTCCGTTTATGCTTCTTACCTGTTTTGCTTATTTGCTTATGTTACTGGAATACGCTCCATAATGCCAGCCAACTCTACATCTATTCAGGCATCGCAAGGGTTTCTAAGGCATTTGTCCCCGGCTGATTGCCAATGTCCTCTCTATAGAACACGATCACTTTCTTCCACTTTGAGGGTATACGTATCCGAATCCCGTAAACTCACGAATGGCGTAATCTCCCCTATGCTATAAATATGCAGCAGATGCATCGCTCGCGTACAGGCGGTGTAGAACAGCTTACGCTCACTCTCACGCTGGTATTGTTTCGCTGATCCGTCATAAATCAGAACCGCATCGAATTCCACGCCTTTTGCCAGGTAGGCCGGAATGATATGAATCCCCTTTTCAAAAGCAGGAGTTGTTTTCTTAATTAGTTTTAGCTTCACTGACAGCTGTCCTTCCAGCGCTTCGTAGGCTGCCGCGCTTTCGTCAGCATTTTTACAGATCACCGCGATGGATTCATAGCCTTCTGCCAACAATTCTGTGACATTCCCAACTATCAATTGATGCAACTTTTCAAGCGAACGCACCATGGTTACAAGAGGCTTCTCACCCTTACGGTTAAAGGGTACAATGTGCTCTCCCCCAGCGACCATCCCCCGGGTAAATTCCACAATCTCCTGTGTTGAGCGATAGCTGCGTGTCAGGGAAATCATCTCGGTCTGATCTGCACCATACAATTCATACAATGGCTCTGCATCCTGAAGCACCGAGGCATGGGCATAGATGGCCTGATTAAAATCACCCAGTGCCGTCATTTTAGCCTGTGGAAATAAACGCTTGAAGAACGCCAGCTGGAATGGGGAATAGTCCTGTGCCTCATCAATAAACACGTGACGGATGTTGCTATTGGAACGAAAGCCCAGCATCAGCTCACGCAAATATAAAAAGGGCGTCACATCCTCATAGGCTAACTCCCCAGACTGAATTCGTTCCAGGGTTTGTCGACTAATTTCACCCCAGCTGACGGGCAGCTCTGCATGATTCGCCAGTTGACTCAACAATGCCTCATTCATAAACAGCTCGCTGTAGAGCCGAGTCGTATCTACGAAGCGAAGCGCCTTAATCCATTTGCGCAGGGGCTTTAAGCGGCCACTGACCACCATACGCGCCAATATTTCTCTTTCACGCGTAAAATCGTCGAAGGTATCGCCCTTATTCTTGGATTTACGGCGCATGCGGTTATAGGCACGCTGATAATCCTCCGGCTCCATCAGATCCATCTGTTGATCCACCCATGGGGCGGAGCATTCTTCCTTACCAAAGCGGGCCAGCTCTTTGAGCATCCAATCCCGCAGCAGTTCCAATCGATTCGCCAGCCGCACCGTAGAGTCGAATTCATAAAACTTGCGTGCCATTTGCTCTACTGAAACCACCTCACGTCCCTGAAAACGGATGGGTTTAAAACGCATTCCCTCCTGTTCCAAATACGTCTTGTAGCTTGTAATCACATGTAAGAACGTCTTGGACGACTTAAAGCGGATACCCTCCATCCTAGCTTCATACCCAGGCTGTAACGATGCTGAAAGCACATATTCCAGCTGTTCAAATGGATCTTCTAACTGAAACTCCCGGCCCAAACGCCGCTCCAAATATTCCTGAAACGTGGCCTGAAGCATATTTTCCTCACCTAATTCAGGCAATACTGTCGATACATAACTGTTAAACATCGGGTTAGGCGAAAATAGCACGACCTGATCCGCTCGTAAGCGATCCCGATACTTATACAGCAAATACGCTACTCTCTGAAGCGCAGCAGAGGTTTTGCCGCTTCCTGCCGCCCCCTGAACAATGAGCATCCGGCTTCGATCATCACGGATGATGCGATTTTGCTCCCTTTGGATAGTAGCGACTATACTTTTCATTTGAGCATCCGAGCTGCGGCTCAATACTGCTTGAAGAAGTTCGTCTCCAATCGTCACTCCTGTATCGAACATAAACCGGATCTGTCCATCACGGATCGAGAATTGGCGCTTAAGCGTGAGTTCCCCTTCCATCTCCCCGGCCGGGGTCTTATATGAGGCGGGCCCCGGCATGTTATCGTAATAAAGATTGGAAATAGGCGCACGCCAGTCGTAGATCAAAAATTCCTCATCTTGATTATCCAGCAGGGAGGCAATCCCCAGATAAACACGTTCCGCAGTCTGCCCTTCCTCAGCAAAATCAATGCGTGCAAAATACGGTGAATCAAGCAACTTTTTCAAACGACCTAACGCCTCTGTGGAATGCTTGTGTCTTCGTTCCCGCTCAGACAAAATCTCGGACTGCTGACGCAAACTGGTGGACGTCTCGCCCACATCGTCCGCCTCACTGAAATTGATCGTTACCTCATCCCAGAAGTCTTTACGCATATCGACGACATCTCCGCGCACAGAACCAACCTCTGTCTCTAGCTTCCGAATACGCCCGCTAATCACTGCGGTCACATCTTCTACTCTTCGTTGTTCTTCATTCCATTGCTGTTCAGTAGTCACTGGCATCGCTCCTGTTCCGTTTCCTCCTGCTCCATGCAGGGCTCCCTTGCGTACAAACTATGCTCTATTATGGACCCGGGCATACTCGCGGCATCCCCCTGATCCGGGAAAATTGACTAATCCTTTGAAGCATGCTATAATGTAACAAGAAGTGTAGTTCACAACTTACGCTTATGGTTTCACCATAAAACAGAGCATCCTCTATTGTAGCAAGTTCAGTCCCTGTTCGCAACCAGCGGGCTTTTTTTGTGCGTTCTGGCAACCATCTATTAACCTGTTCTTACATACTTGAATTCATTACATAAAAAAGCGACCGTCCATCTGATTGATGAATGCGGTCGCTTTTCTTTAGGAAATTCGCCTATCTGCTCTCTTCTACAGGATGAATATGATCGGCCAGTCTGCTCAACCTCTCCAGCTGATGACCATAGTCGTACATCGCCGCAGCCACAATGGACAGCCGCAGCATTCCTTCCTGACAATGGTCAAAACGTGTAATCGCATGCTTCATAAATTCGCCGTTGGCTTGCTGAAACAATTCACTTTCGTCCTCATTCGGCTTTAGCTTATCTTCGAATTTCAGTAGAGCATGCTCGTGAAAACGAATCAGCAGCTCCAGATGACTGTCAAAAAAAGCATCCGTTCCTTTTGGCCGTAAAGACTGGAAGTAGTGTCTTTCCACTGCATCCAGTACCTCATATCCTTTGTGTAAACTTCCGAGCATTTGTTTGTATACTACCATTTGTCTCGTTTGACTAAACTTGGAGCGCTTGAGCTTCTTCTGCTCTTCCTCGAACAAATGATATTTGTCCGACAGCGATTTAATGGCTCCCTCCAGATTTCCTTTTTCCTCTTTAAAGACAGACTCCTTAATCTCATCGGAAATGGCAGTACGCAGCAGCAAGGACATGCTGTTAAATACATTTTGAATCTGATTAATAAACTGCCTTTTCGGTTTCGGGGGAAAAACACTAACATTGATGACAAAAGCAGACACAATCCCAATCAAAGTGAGCGCAAAGCGGGTCACCGCAAATTTCCAGTCCCCTGAGGCTTCCATTACAGAAACAACGGTCACGAGTGTCAATCCAACCGTATCAGCCATATTTATTTTCAGACATATCATAAGTACCAATACACATACCAGTCCAACTGCAATCGGCTCATTCGAAAATACCATTCCGCCCAGCAACGCCATGATTGCACCGAGTGTGCTTGTTTGGAGTTGATCCAGAAAATAACGCCACGACCTATATATCGACGGTTGCATGGCAAAAATAGCGGCTATCGCTGCCCCCACAGGCGAATGGGTGTTCAAAAGCGTGCTCAGAAAAAGGGCGAGCGTCACTGCGATTCCCGTTTTTAACACCCGTGCTCCAAAAGCCAAAGCCATCCCTCCTGCTTACCTTTCAAATTTATCCATACCGAATTACTATAATGAAAATTCAATGTAAAGTCCATGCTTTATTATTACCCAAAACAATCGGAGATCAGGAATATTTATGAAATGTACAGTTCCTGCTAGAATACATATCAACAGTATTAACTTATTTGCAACACGTCACAGGAGGAACTCATCGTGCCATGGATTAGCAAAATGTTAGAAGAGCCCCGAAAGTGGCCGCGTAATATCCGATTGTTTTTTATGGCCAATCTGTTGTACCAGATGGGTACAGGAATGTTTTCTGTACTATATAACCTGTATATCCAAGGGCTTGGCTTTGACGATGATATGAACGGCCAAGTGGTCAGCATGCAGGCGCTAGCGACGGCGTTGTTGTTCATTCCGGTCGGATTTTTGGGGGATCGGACGAGCCGCAAAAATATGCTGGTCATCGGCGCGTTATTCAGCGGCCTGGCCTTTCTCGCCCGTACCTTTACAGATACCAGCGGAAGCATGTTGGTATTTGCCGGAATCTCAGGTGTATTCGCCGCCTTTATTCAGGTGCTGGCTGTGCCTTTTTTAGCGGAAAGCATTAGTAAATCCCAGCGCTTAAAAATATTCAGCTATTACTCTGCTCTTGTACTGGCAGCTCAAGTTCTGGGTAGCTTCGGGGGTGGCGTACTCGCAGATGGGCTGCAGACGTGGGGAATCACACCGCTATCCAGTCTGCGGGTTGCTCTGTTCCTTGGAGGAATGGCAACATTGACTGCTTTTATTCCTCTATTGTTCATCACAAAAACTACGGCAACCTTAGAAGCACCAGCTCCTGCCGAATCTTCACCTCAAACAGAACAAGTACATACACCGCACAGTACATCCGATATCCCTGCCTTGGAGACGCCTGCTGCTGCTTCTGATCGCCGGGTTATTGGACAATTTGTTCTTGCCCAGTTTTTTCTTGGGTTAGGTTCAGGTCTGGTCATCCCGTATCTTAATTTGTATTTTACGAACCGCTTCTCCGTATCGCTCAGCGCAATGAGTTTACTGATTGCACTCGGCCAGCTTATGACCATCCTCTCCATGTTGATCGGGCCTACCCTCGGCAGCCGGATTGGACTGGTCAGAGCTGTAGTTGGCTTCCAACTGCTTTCGCTACCCTTCCTTCTCATTACAGGCTTTACGAACGTGCTATGGATCGCTTCCATCAGCTTTCTATTCAGGCAAGCGCTAATGAATGCAGCCAATCCGCTGCAAACCGCCATTCTCGTCGAACGTGTGTCAGATAAAAATCGCGGCATTGCCAACTCCATTCTCCAGACGACCTGGATGCTAGGCACCGCAGGTATGGGACCTGTACAAGCCTATTTGGTTACAACATATGGAAACTACTGGGGCTATGCCATCACATTTAGCATGACAGGTATTTTCTATATTTTGTCCTCCCTCGTCTATTACAGAATGTTCCGAGAAAAGCGCCCGTCCGCGGGCCAGCTTTTACAAAACCCGGCAAGCCCGTAAACAAAATCATGACACAATAAAAGCCGGAGCCTCCAAGCGGACTCCCCTGGAACGTCATAGGATAAATGAGAATGGCGGAGGAGGAATGAAGGCATGCTTCGAGTTGCATTATTTACGGACACGTATACGCCTGACGTGAATGGCGCTGCTCTGACCTTGGAACGATGGATTGGCTATCTGGAGACACATGGAGTATCTACGCTCGTCTTCGCACCGGAGGCAGACCATCATCTGCCTTCTGGGCCGGGTGTAGAGCGATTTCGGAGTATTCCCTTTTTGTTGTACCGGGAATGCAGACTTGCGATCCCCAACGCCAAACAGATCAACGAGCGTCTGTCAGCCTTTTCCCCGCATCTGATTCATGTCGCTACTCCATTTAACCTTGGCCTGTATGGAACAAGCTACGCAGCCAAACACCATATTCCACTCGTCGCCTCATATCACACCCATTTTGATAAATACCTCGAATATTACAAGCTTCGCTGGCTTGAACCTGCGTTATGGAAATACATGCTCTGGTTTCACAGACATTGCGAAAGGGTATATGTCCCTTCTCAATCAACCATGGAATTGTTGCGCAATAAAGGAATGGGACAGCTCGAAATCTGGAGTAGAGGCATTGATACTGACCGATTCCAACCAAAGGTGGACCGTAATGCAGTTTGGAAGAAATGGGGCGTTCATGCAGATGCATTTGTTATTTTGTATGTAGGCAGGCTTGCACCGGAAAAGGGGATAGACACATTACTGGATTCCTATCTCCAGTTACCCGATGACGTTCGCGCAGCCTCTGTGCTGGTCATTGCAGGAGATGGTCCATTGTATAAGGTCAAAACTGCAGCGGATCTAGGGGTGCCGGAGCATGCAGTCCACTGGCTTGGTTTTGTGAAAGGGCCGGAATTAGCTGAACTCTACGCCGCAGCCGACGTATTTCTCTTCCCTTCCACCACTGAAACCTTCGGTAATGTTGTACTGGAGGCTATGGCGAGCGGTACACCTGTGGTCGGTGCCAATGAAGGCGGGGTAAAAGATAATCTAATCCATGGAAATTCAGGGCTATTGTGTCCTGCTGGGGACGCCGCTGCCTTTGCCAAAGCTGTACACCTGTTGTACGAGGATGCCTCACTTCGTGATGCTATGTCCAGAGCTGGTAGAGCCTACAGCCTGGAGCAGACATGGGACCGTATTTTTGAACGGCTACTGGACAGCTACATGGACGCAGCAACCCTACACCTCGACAGCCGTCCCATGACGCGAATGTAGCCTTCAAAAACAGCGAAATTTCAGATAGCATGATAATGGCGGGATAAATAAATTCTGCTAATACCTTAATTGCTTCAGCAGCTTGTTATGTACCCCACTCAACAAAATCACTGCGGTCAAGGCGCCGATGAACGCAAGAAGCATATCCCATTGGGTATCCCATACATCTCCCTGTGTGCCTAAAAAGGCTTCTGCTGCCGTTCCGGTTGCCTTGGCTACAGCAAACTCAATCAGCTCATACACAGCGCTGATCGCAAGACACACACTAACCGTGAGGAAAGTAAGCCAGCTCCCGCTTCCCAAGGCCGTTTTACGCAACAGCACTTCTCTGACAATGAGTGCAGGTACAAAACCTTGTACAAAATGCCCAAGTCGATCATAATAATTGCGCTCCAGTCCGAACGTATCCCGAATCCAGTTGAACAGTGGCATTTCGGCATAGGTATAATGTCCACCGACAATCAAGATCAATGCGTGCAGCCAGATTAGGGTGTATACCAGATTGGTAAAGCGAAATCTACGGTACAAAGCCGCCAGCAGCACAGCTCCCAAAACTGCCGGGAGAACTTCCAGTACCCATGTAAAGTAATCCGCCGGGCGAATTAAAGACCAAATGAGGGCAAGCGCCAGCAATACAAGTAAAACAAGCGGGTAGCGATCATTTTTAGACCATGCCGTTGCCTGATTCATCTTCATTCCTCCTCACCCAAAGCTCTATCCTTCGTTCGTTACGATATGTTTGACACGCCCAACCTGTCCGTCTGCCAAACGCACTTTGATTCCATGCGGATGACGCGGGGAATTGGTCAAAATATCTTTCACCGTTCCTCGCGTCAACTTACCAGTAGACTGATCCTTTTTAAGCACAATATCCACCTGAAGACCAGCACGGATATCGGATCGATTCTGTCCGTTCATTGTAGCTACTCCTCCTTTGATTTTACATTTTTTGATGATATTCAGCCACTCAGCTGCAATCAAATCACCAGCGACGCCATTCGTCCTGGCGGTTGTTCCCCATCCAGACTACGCACATCGTGGATACATAGCTGACGAGCAAAATGACGAATAGCATCCCACTAAACTCCACAAAATGAGTACGTTGCAAGGAGTCTGCCCATATGGAAGATACCTGTGCATACAGTTGAGAGGGCGCAGAAACAATATCCCATGTGTTCCCTCGAAAGAAACGTCCAATGTAAATACCCAGGCTGCTCAACAAGAGTACCGCCAGCATAAACAGCCAACTAACAAGCCCACCACGTGCACGTTGTACCAACTGTCGTACGGATTCGAGCGATACAAAACCCATTGTCAGGCCAAGTACGGCTACCAGCAGCATTCCCAGTACATGATTCCAAAAGTACGGATTGCCCCAGAAACGTTGCTCCCCGAGAAATGGATATCTGGCGAATACATGCAGCAAATCTGTGATCAAATAGGGTGTATTGGGATAAAAGAAAAGCCATGCCGCCCCCGTAACCCAGAGTAAAAATGTCCTCGTTCCCCGCCTCCACGAGCTGTACATTACATCAAGCAGTAACGTCAACAGCATAGGAATCCAGGCCAACATCATATTCCACCAAATAAAAAGATAAGGGCGGCCCCCTGAGGGCAGTCGCACGTTAATGATCCACAATGTACTGATTACGGAGCATAAGGCCAGTGCTAAAAAAACATAGAGTTTTAGTGGATAATTTAACGATCTTAAACGGGCATACATATGTGTCTTTCCCTCCTTGTAACCGTCCTGCCTTCCTGACGTTCCAATTTACACCTGTTCTGGACAGTGTACACCACAATGGCTTCAAGCTCAATGGAAGCGCTCTACCTCTGCATCAATGAACACAAAAAAACATCCGTTCTCCGGGAATGGACTTCATCCCCGAAAAATAGATGCTTACTGTGTTTTAGACTTCACTCACAGGTAAAGGCGTAGCTCCGGTAGTTTTAATATTCGGGCAGTATGAATTAGCGTAATATCGCTAACGGCATTATAAATTTCGTCACTAACCCCGTCCATTCGCCATCCGGCGTCCGGGATGCACAATTACCGCTTTTGCCCATAATGATGCGCATATTCCACAGATTGCACCAGTAGCTCTATTACACGTTGTCGCTTGCTTTCATCGTCAAACCCGAGCAGAACGGAATTCGTGCCGTAATCCGGATCTGGTGTATGAGGAAATGTATTGTGCACACTCGATATGCCATTGTTCCCCGCTCAATCATAGGTTCAATCGTCGTTAGCATTTCCCGGGTAATGTTATAGTTCAGCTCCACCCTGCTAAAGCCCAACTGACGGATTTCCTCTACAAGTTCTCGGCCGACCGTATGCTTTTTTTATATTCCAACAGTTAGAGGCTAAATAAATAGATTTCTTACAAATGATCTGTTATCACTTAACTCCCAAGTTCTCTTTTGTTATGTATATTAACATTATGAAGACGCTCTACATATCATAAAACAAATTTATATTATAAAAGAAGCTTATCCATCATCTACTTAAAGACGGATAAGCTTTTACTGTTGTCTAACCTTGTATCCAATTGACCAACGAATGTACTGTCAATGTACCCGGCGCAGCTGTCACAAATGCTGATGAACCGTTGCGCATGACCAAGAATTCCACTGTCTTCGGAATACCAGGAGCTAGATCCAGATGGTTGTCGCTGAAAATACCTTCCTGCTCTGCCGATAGCCACACGTGCCTAGCAAGTACATCCGAACACAGCATGAATCTGCTGCCCCCGCTTCCCTGAATCTCTGTCACTTCAATTTTTGCCTGCGGTAAATCCATCTCTTTCGTGTCTGCAAAATAAATTTCACCAGAGGCCACCTGTTCACCATTCTGCGTTAGACGCGCGACCAGCATATGCTCCGCACGGTTCAGGCCACTCAGCCATTTGTCGATAGGCAGTATATGTACAATTCCTGCACCGCCTGCTGGTTGCTTTACCTTAACGTTCTCTTCATGAATTGCCTGGCTGCTACGGATATGCAAAAGAGTCAGCCGCAGCGTACCCGATATCGGCTCTAGTGTATCGTTGACTAGATGCAGGGCCTTATTCCCCTGTTCTGTATCGGTTGCACTCAACAGCACATCAGCAAAGCTGCGCTTAGCCGTATATTGGAGCGCCTTCCAACGACCAAAATAGTCCATACTCGACCAAGAGGCAACGGGCCAGCAGTCATTCATTTGCCAGTATAATGTTCCCATGCAATAGGGCTTGTGACGACGATGCGCCTCTATAGCTGCTTTCATTGCTTCTGCCTGTAAAATTTGGCTCATGTGAAGAAAACATGTAAAATCCTTTGGCTCTCGCATGTACCGCTCCATATATTCTTTAATCAGACGATTGCCCGCATCGTTCTTCTGATGTGCCAGCATCACCTCA
Source organism: Paenibacillus sp. Lou8.1 (assembly GCF_024213565.1). NCBI lineage: Bacteria > Bacillati > Bacillota > Bacilli > Caryophanales > Paenibacillaceae > Paenibacillus > Paenibacillus sp. Lou8.1. Next base: position 338,456 of record NZ_JANAVN010000001.1, on the reverse strand, counting down.
GATTCCAGCTCCAAATCCTTCTCTTCCGCATAAGTACGAACAGACTTGTATTCAGGAAAGGACTGAAAACCATATTCACTCATAAAACGACCCACATGTACATGATAATTCTCAAACGGCTCAGACGCGTGCCATACACCCCAATAATGAATATCACCTGCAGTTGAAGACCGATGGGCATGCTGGTTCCGATCTCTGGTCAGGTCAATCAGCGGGGAGGAGGGCCAATAGGCTGTCTGCGCAGACCAGATGTGTACCGCCTCCGGTAGAATCCGATGAAAGAGTGTTTCATAATCATTCCATAGGCGTTCCCGTTGCTCAGGTGTATAGTCCTTTTTCCAGCCCCAGCCTCCATTCTCTTCATAATGCGCCCATGCAGAATCGATCTCATTGTTGCCGCACCATAAGGCAATGCAGGGATGATGACGCAGCCGCTTAATATTGTCCTCGGCTTCCTGTGCCACATTGTCTATAAAATCCTCATCCCCCGGGTACATACTGCAGGCGAACATAAAATCTTGCCACACGAGCAAACCGTATTCATCACAAAGCTCATAAAATATGTCTTGTTCATAAATACCGCCACCCCACACCCGCAGCATATTCATATTCGAGGCAGCTGCACTGGCAATTTCATACCGATATCGTTCCATCGTAACTTCAGTGACAAAGCTGTCATTCGGAATATGGTTAGCCCCTTTTGCAAACACAGGGATTCCGTTCAGCTCAAAATAAAAGCTCTCTCCTGCTGCATCCCGTTCACGTACAAGACGGATGGAACGCAGTCCCGTTTTTACTGATTTTTCCGCGATTACAGCTCCTTGTTCTTGATCCACCAATTCGGCCACAAACGTATATAAATGCGGCTCCCCCAGTCCACGGCACCACCACAGCTTCGGCTTCTTCATCTCCAGCTCCAGCTCGACCGTCTGCTTCCCCTTCAGCAGCCGTACCGGCTTGGACCACACCTTCCCGTCAGCGGAAATACGCAACTCGGCATCTCTAATCTCATCTGCATTTTCGATCTCTACCACTGCCATGAGTTTAGCCCCTACCGAATTCACCTCGTCCTGTCGAATAAACAAGTCTCTCACGATCAGACCGGACCACGCCTCGATCCGGACCTCTCTCCAGATACCGCTCGTCACCAGCCTCGGTCCCCAGTCCCAACCATAGTGGTAGGGAGCCTTACGTGCGAAAACGCTTACTTTTTTGTCGGACAAACCACCGATCTCGGACTGATCATTGGGTGCAGGGAGTCCATAACCTAAGCTTTCCAGCTTGGGTACATTTTCAGCAATCGGAGAACGGAAACTGATTTCCAGCCGATTTTCCCCTTGCTGAACAATTGCCTTCACATCCTGTCTCCATACCCGAAACATATTATTGGCTGACAAGACATATTGGCCATTCACTTTTACATCCGCGTATGTGTCCAGACCTTCCAACACCAACTCTACACATTGACATTGAAGCTGATCTGCATTTATCTCAAAATGGGCTTCATATATCCAATCCTGCTTATCAATCCACTGTACCTCCATCTCGTTCATACCGATAAACGGATCAGGAATTTTGCCATATCGTAAAAGATCAGTATGCACACAACCCGGCACTTTCGCGCTGAGCCACTCATCACTTTGTGCTTCCCTAAACCTCCAGCCATCCAACCCTATCACATTAACCATCGTCACAAGCCTCCTATAAGCATGATTGGGAACATCTGGATTCGTCAGTAACATAACAAAAATAACATTAAGCTAACAAAATAGTCAATTGTTTTTTAGAACAAATGACAAAATACAAAATAAAAGTCGCCCTCTGCCCCTAAACAGGCTAAAAGCGACCTCCTTCGTCTTCACGGTGTATGGTGTCATAACACGTATCTGGACATTAACTATATGTGATTGTGCTGATGGGACGCTCACGGTCATCATTTTCCCGACTGATCCGGGGTGCATGAACTTCCCGTACGAATAGCTCAGCATGTAGCAACTTTTTCTCGACAGGCGAGTTCGGGTTCGTTATGCGCCATAACAACTGGTCCACTGCACGCATTCCCAGCAATTCCTTATCCACTCTCACCGTGGCATAAATCGGCATTTGTTCATTCGTATCGTCAAACCCGGTCACTCCGCAACGCCTCGGAACGTCAATCCCCTTTTCTTTCAGCACATCCACGACTTGCGCAGCAGTCACATCATTAGCACATACAAAAACCTCAGGCAGTTCGTCCTCGGACAACTTTTCCATTTCCTCAGCAAGCGCTTGCGCTCCCCTGTGAAGAAGTGCTTTAATCTGCCGCAATTCTACTCCGCTCATTTCCAGTGTGGAACGACATGCTTCCCAGCGTTCGTAGAAACTGTGAGCGTCATCAATATGACCCACAAACTGAAAGCGGGTATAGCCCCTACACAGCAAGTCCTTCATTAATTCACTCATGCATGTGCGATTATCTGTAAACACCGTATCACTTAAAAATGCAGAATCCCAATGATCTACCATGACGACCGGAATACCCATCCGATAAATGTTCAGCAACAATGAAGTTGAAATCGTCCCTACCGTGATAATTCCTTTAATCGACTCTGGATTCAGTAAAGAAAACATGTCTTCAGTCGAGGGCTCCGTTAACGTGATCATATCCATACCCTTACGGTTCAGACGCTCGGAAATCCCTTCAAATACAGGCCCCCAGTATCTGGATTCCCTGTTCTGGTACCTAATATTCGGAAATAACACTAGCACGGTACCCGACCATTCTCTGGTATCTGTGTCCCGAGGCTCTACCCCTGTGATTTTGGGATGACTGCGAAAATAGCCCATCTGGGCGGCAAGCTTGACCAGAACCGCCCTTGTCTCTTCACTTACACCGGGTTTGCCTGACAGTGCACGCGAAACAGCGAACTTTGAAACGCCCGCCGCATCCGCAATTTCTTGCAACGTTACTTTTCCACGCATCTTCTCACCCAACCCTATTCGGAATCTTTTTCTACCTTAATCTTTCTAATACACGGGTGTACCTATAAACTGGTACCATCGTAGCATACTTTGTTTTAGATCATCAAATGATTGATTTGTACAAATCCACACCCTGCACCAAAATATGTTTGCTTAATAAAAAAACAAACCGCATAACAAGCAATTATAAATTACTTGACGTGAGGTTCTTTATTTCCTACAATTTACTATTGAAAGCACTTACATTGTGTAAATCATACTTATTAAGGGGGATTTGCAAATGTTCAAGAACAGGTCGGTACGACAGAGTTCCATTCTACTCCTGTCTTTGCTGCTGCTCGTTACAACGGGCTGCGCGAATGGAACAGACGGTAAGGCAGAAAAGGAAGATCCTAATGACACCAGTCCCATTACTCTTACTTTCTTTGGCGGTGATTCCAGCTCTAACTGGAACAACATGAAGGATGCTGTCGGGCAGGAAATTATCAAGAAAACGGGTGTTACGCTAAATGCCGAACATGCTGTCAATGGTCGAGGCGAGGAAAAGTTTGCTTTAATGGCAGCAAGCGGAGAGTATCCAGATCTCGTGTACCCCAAAGGAGACATTGGAAAAATGGTCGACGCCGGGGCACTCATTGACTTAACCGACCTCATTGACAAATACGGCCCTAACATTAAGAAAGTGTATGGAGACTATTTTAATCGTATTAAATATAGTAGTGAAGATCCAGCCATTTACACGATCCCGACCAATTTGGGTGTGGATCACATCGCGTTTGATGCACAAGCTGGCTTCGAAATCCAGCATCAGGCACTTAAGAAGCTTGGATACCCTAAAATCCGCACCGTTCAAGATTTTGAAAAAGCACTTAAAGATTATGTCGCCAAATATCCTACCACCAATGGCCAGCCTACCATCCCCCTATCACTCGATGCCGAAGACTGGAAAATTCAAATTACGGTGACAAACCCGGCTGTTACTGCTACAGGTGGACCCGACGATGGCGAATATTATATTGATCCTAAAACACACAAAGCCATTCTTCACTACAAGCGCCCAGAGGAACGTGAATATTTCCGTTGGTTGAACCATATGTACAATGAAGGACTGTTGGATAAGGATACATTTGTGCAAAAAAGTGATCAGTACAAGTCCAAAATCGCCGCAGGCCGTGTCATCGGACTCATTGATCAGGAATGGAACTATCAAGATGCCGAAAATGCGCTCAAGGCAGCAGGTAAGGATGAATTCACTTACGCCCATTTTCCTGTCACTTTAAATGAGAAATACGAGGACCATTCCCTCCAGCCCATTGGCTTCGATACTGCATCCGGGATCGGAATTACAACCTCATGCGAAAATCCGGTGCGGGCTATCAAGTTTCTGGATTTTCTGGCCTCCGACGAAGGACAAATTTTACGTAATTGGGGAATTGAAGGCCAGCATTACAACGTAGAGAACGGCAAACGAGTCATTCCGGCGGATGTGCAACAACGTAAAAACACCGATAACGCTTCTTTTAGCAGAGAGTCAGGAATCGGTTTGTACTGGATATGGGGGCCACATTATGGCGATAGCGTGAAGGACCCTTCTGGCAACTATTACACAACCAATTATCCAGAGATGATTACCGAAAATTATAGTCAAGCCGAAAAAGAGTCCCTTCAGGCATACAAAGCCCAGACGTGGAAAGACCTGTTTCCGAACGAAAAGGATTTTCCGGTAAAAGAGTGGGGTGCTGCCTACAACATGCCTGTTCCGACCGATACGAATTACAATGTTATTTATCAAAAGTCGCAGGACATTGTACGCAAACGGATTCCTGAGGCTGTACTCGCCAAGCCAGATCAGTTCGACGCTGTGTATGACCGCATGCTCCAAGAGCTGGATCAGGCAGGTGTGCCAAAGGCTGAAGAAATCTATACTGGCCTAATCCAAAATCGGCTGAAACTGTGGTACGGCGAAAAATAAGGTTTGCTTGCTTTTTAATGAAATATTATAGGGCTGACAGACCATGTTGTTCAGCCCTTCTACATTAACTTTTACATTAAATATTCTGTTTGGTTTCTTTTTCTTTCCAAGAATTACTTTTCCCTGAAACACGATGGACGTAAAACAATAAAATGATTGGAATCAACGCAATCCCGCCACACACCACCCAAGATATTTGAATAGGTGTTTGATCGGAAGACAAATCCGTAAAATTTCGACTGATGATCCCTGTCACGATTAAACCTACGCACATGCCTAATTGTGAAATCGCAGAATCCAGAGATAGTAGTGTAGAACGATACTCATTAGAGATTCTTTTGTTCAGAAAAATTTGTTTGGCAACCGGGTACATGCCGCGTCCAATTTCATAGATCAAAAAGGTAAGCAGTACAGGATAAAATGTGTTGAACGCACCAGCTAAAATGAGCCATACCCCTATCATGCCGCAAGCATACACGAGTATATGTACATCACTGTATCGTGCGCCTAGCTTTCGAACTAGATAACTTCCCAAAGTCATACATAGTGAATAGCCTGCCTTGATAAACCCCATAATCCAAATCCCTTGTTCGGAAAGGCCAACCAGACGTGGCTGTTGAAATGTATTCCCCGCCGAGTTCGAAAAGCTGATAAATAAACCAATCATAAACACAATCCAGATGGACTTATTTTCAAAACCGATACGGACGCTTTCTCCGATAATCGTTTTAATGCGAGTAGTAGACGTCTTTCGATGAGCAACATTCTCCTCATCCATATAAAAGGAACATAGAAAAATGCATACAATAATAGATAAAATACTGACTGCCCATGGAAGTGAATAGTTATAGGTTGCGAAAAAGGCCCCCAACAGACCACAAATAAATCCCGAAATGTACTGTATACTGTTAGAGGTTGTAAAAAGAACTTCCATGGGCTTATCACTGTTTTCCACAACCCAGGATTCTAACGAACCTGATTGTAAACATATAGCCAGACCCCCAAAAACTTGCGCGAACACAAGCACCCCGATATGATCTGTCCAAACGAACAATACACTGTAGACTAAAAAACAGCAAAGTCCCAAAATAACAGAAATTTTTCTGCCATACTTGTCTGCAATCGCCCCTGTGGGTATCTCAAACAAAAAAATACTTACAAAAAATACAACCAGTAAGAAGTTCGCACTTTGCAGAGAAAGTCCTTTAGCTAATAGAAATAGGATGAGCGTAGTCCCCGTGATTTCACTCATAAAAAATTGAAGAAAGCTGACGGAGTAAAATAGCTTATGAGGTTGCACTCTCAGGACTCCGTCGCTTGCTCTGCAGCCTTATATTCACTTCGCAAAATCCCCATCTGAATAATGTCATAGTATTGCCCTTCCCTGAATAGCTTTTCCCGCAGCCGACCTTCTTCCTTGAAGCCGCAGGCCAGATAGCAACGGTGTGCACGTTCATTGAACGCATAGACCTCCAACTCCAGCCGATGCAGATTCAGCGTATGAAATGCGAATTTTTGTAACAACCGGATCGCTTCCCGTCCGTAACCTTTGCCCAGATCGCCGTCACGCCCGATCACAACACCAAGGGTGGCGTGCCGATTCACCCAGTTGATTTTGAATAAATCCAGTTGTCCGATATAGTCCAGTGTGTCTTTATGCGCAATGACAAAACCTTTGATCTCGGGGTTGCCGTCAATCATCATCTGCACAAAGGATTCGCTATTCACCTGTGAATGCGGGTAGATAAACACGTCGCTTAAACCACGTGTGATTTCCGGGTCATTGACCCATTTTCGGATAGCTGGTATATCTTCTTGACGGTATTCTCTCAATACTATTCGTTTTCCAATGATATGCGGCATCGTAATCTTCCCTCCAATTATGTATTTGTTTTGGCAATACTAACTCGCCGCCAACACCTTTACGCTTCCATTACTCTCACAAACTCCAGAAAACGTGTACCTTTATAATGAAGCTCCCCACGATCCCCGATCACAATCATACCAAAGTCTGTATCCTTCACCTCCAGCTCCATACGCTCACCCCCGTCAAACTCAAAGGTGATATAATAATATGTCGAAGCTGAAAAATCGCCTGATCCCCCACGCACTCTCGTCCGTTTATCCACAACCTTACATGAACGTTGTACCCGTTCGGCTGCTTGATTGGACAGGCCCGCTCCTATCGTTTTGACAATTCCCATAATCATTACAAAAGCAATGAGTCCAAATACGATAAAAAAGATTGTATTAAACGATTGAAATTCCATAAAATCACTTCCCATTCGCTTCATCCTTTCTACAGTAAAATGTAAATTTTCCATTCTATTGCCCATTGACAAATCGTACATCTTCACCCTCAAAAACTCCAATACTTTTTTAACATACTTACGAAAAAAAAGTTCTTTCGCTCTTTTCCGCACCCCGCTTGGACTTATACCCGATCTGGGTCCTCTGATCCCCTCTAGACCGATTGACAAAACTATATATAGATATAAAATAGAAAATGTACTCTAAATATAGTGTAAAAAACGTATTTATGCCCGATATCTTGAAGATACAGGTATGAAAATACATGTAAATATAGAGTCAAAATCTTAAATGGCGCAGCCAGCAAGGGATTCCATCTATAATAGATCCCAGGCAATGCGTTTTCTTTTTTCGTTAATTGTTTAAGGAGGTTGCATACCATGCTGATTGCATATGATTCGAAGACCGGCAATGTAAAAAGATTTATAAACAAGCTCAAGCTTCCAGCGGTTCAGATCGAGGAGCAAATGACTATAGAAGAACCTTACGTACTTATTACATATACAACTGGGTTTGGGCAGATACCTGAGAGGGTATCTTCCTTTTTGAAAAAGAATGCTCAAAACCTTGTTGGTGTAGCTGCAAGCGGCAACCGTAACTGGGGTGAGAAATTTGCCAAAAGTGCGGATTTGATTGCCGATCATTATAATGTCCCCGTGATTAGTAAATTTGAATTATCTGGAACGTTCGGAGATGTAGAGCGTTTTAAACAGGAGGTGAGCCGAGTTGCGGCATATTGAATTGAACAACATGTTGATGAAACGCGATACAGACGGCTTTTTCCAATTGGAAAAAGACCAAGAGGCTGTAGCAGAGTTTATGAAGGAAGTTCAGGAACGGAGTTTGAAGTTTGCTGACACAGCCGCTCAAGTGCTGTATATGATTGAGAATGATTATTACGAAAATTTCTATAACAGCTACACGGCTGACGAAATTAATGATATTTTCCATATCACTCATAGCTATAATTTTAAATTTCCTTCCTATATGGCAGCATCCAAGTTTTACACCGACTATGCAATGAAGAGTAACGACCGGAAAGTCTATCTGGAACATTACCCTGACCGGGTTGCTGCTGTCGCGCTGCATTTAGGACGCGGTAACGCCGATACGGCACGCCTGTTGTCCCGCTCGATGATGGAGCAACGCCTCCAGCCAGCAACACCAACCTTCCTGAATGCAGGCAAAAGCCGCCGTGGGGAATTGGTATCCTGCTTCCTGCTCGAAATGGACGACTCCCTGAACTCAATCAACTATGTGCTGAACACCTGCATGCAGTTGTCCAAAATCGGGGGCGGTGTTGCGGTCAACCTGTCGAAACTGCGGGCACGCGGCGAAGCGATTAAAGGCGTAGAAGGCGCAGCAAAAGGCATTATGCCTGTGCTGAAGCTGATGGAAGACGGTTTCTCCTATGCAGATCAAATGGGGCAACGTAAAGGCTCTGGGGCAGCCTATTACAACATTTTCGGATGGGACGTGCTTGAGTTCCTGGATAGCAAAAAGATCAATGCTGACGAAAGAGTACGTCTCAAGACACTTTCTATTGGATTGCTGGTGCCAAACCGCTTTTACAAGCTGGCTCAAGATAATGAACCGCTGCATGTATTTGCTCCTTACAGTGTGTTCAAAGCCTATGGAACGCATCTGGACGACATGGATTTGGATGAAATGTACGACACATTGCTCGCTGACGATCGGGTGAAGAAAAAAATAGCGATGAGCGCACGTGACATGCTGACGAAAATTGCCATGATTCAGTTGGAGTCTGGTTATCCATATATCATGAACAAAAGTAACGCGAACCAGGCACATGCTCTTAAAAACGTGGGTCAAGTCAAGATGTCGAACCTATGCACGGAAATCTTCCAGTTGCAGGAAACTTCCGAAATTACAGATTACGGCCAACAGGATACCATCCGCCGGGACGTGAGCTGTAATCTAGCTTCTCTGAACATTGTAAATGTGATGGAACATGGCAAAATCCGCGAATCCGTTCACGAGGGTATGATTGCTCTCACCTCGGTCAGCGATATGACCCAAGTAGCTAATGCACCGGGTGTTGCGAAAGCAAACCGTGAAATGCACTCCGTCGGACTGGGTGTTATGAATCTGCACGGCTATCTTGCCAAGAACAAAATTGCGTATGAAAGCAATGAAGCGAAGGACTTTGTCCGTACCTTCTTCATGACGATGAACTATCATTCCATCGAAAAAAGTATGGAAATCGCGAAAGCAGCTGGACAAAGCTTTTATGGATTTGAGGAATCGGATTATGCGACAGGCGTATATTTTGACCGATACCTGAACACAGATTATCGTCCAACAACTGCACGTGTACAAGAGTTGTTCAAAGACATCTATGTTCCGACTTCAGCGGACTGGGACAAATTAAAAGCAGATGTAATGAAAAATGGTCTGTACCACGCCTATCGTATGGCGATTGCGCCGACTGCTAGCATTTCGTACATTCAAAATGCAACATCCAGCGTCATGCCAATTGTTGAGCAGATTGAAACCCGTACCTATGCCAATTCGACGACCTACTATCCAATGCCTTATTTGCAAAAGGATAACGTGTTCTTCTATAAATCTGCTTATCAAATGGACCAGTTCAAAGTGCTTGATCTGATTGCAGAAATCCAGCCGCACGTGGACCAAGGAATTTCGACCGTGCTTCATGTGAACAGTGACGTGACTACGCGTCAGTTAGCACGTTGCTATCTGTACGCTGCACACAAAGGACTTAAATCGTTATACTACACACGCACCAAAAAGCTGTCTGTGGAAGAGTGCCTCACCTGCTCCATCTAAAGTATAAGGTAACAAGCTGTAGTATAAAAATTAGATTTTGAATAGATATAGATGCTTTGCATTAGAAGCTGTATCCAGCGTGTGGTTCAGACCTTTACGGGACTGGACAGACCCTCGCGGATACAGCTTCCGTATGTCAAGCATACGATGATTCGCCTGCACTATTTCAATGTGTGTTTCCAGGGAATCTCGCAAGCTGAAGGGAGAATGCTAACAATGACAGGTATACAAGCTGTAAACTGGAATCGCTCGGACGATGATTTCACACTGATGTTCTGGAACCAGAACATTATGCAATTTTGGACGGATGATGAAATCCCGTTGTCTGACGATAAAATGTCCTGGGTAACCCTCAGTGATATCGAAAAAGAAGCCTACATGAAGGTGCTGGGCGGATTGACGCTACTGGATACTATTCAAGGCGGCGTGGGTATGCCGCAAATTATGGAGCATGTGGACGGACTGCAACGCAAAGCCGTACTAAGCTTTATGGCGATGATGGAACAAATTCATGCCAAGTCGTACAGTAGCATCTTTACAACGCTAGCTTCCACGGAAGAAATTGACGGTGTATTCCGCTGGGTGGAAGAAAATCCACATCTCCAAACCAAGGCAGAAACCATTCGTCAGTATTATATGAATATCCACACACCGAAAGACCTGTATCTCGCGATGGCAGCGTCGGTGCTGTTAGAAAGCTATTTATTTTATAGCGGCTTCTTCTACCCTCTTTATCTGGCGGGCCAGGGCAAGTTGACATGCAGTGGAGAAATTATCGATTTGATCCTACGGGACGAAAGTATTCACGGTGTGTACGTAGGTGTACTGGCACAGGAGATTTATGCAGAATTGGATGAGGAAGAACAACGTGATCTTTATCAGACACTGGTAGGCTTGCTCCGCTACTTGCACAATAACGAGGAACAATACACTGAGCAAATCTACACTCCTATTGGACTCGTAGACGATGTGAAAGTCTTTTTGCGCTACAACGCCAACAAGGCCATGATGAACTTGGGCTTTGATCCACTGTTTGAAGAAGAAGAAGTTAATCCCATTGTATTCAACGGCATCAGCACCCACACTAAGCAGCATGATTTCTTTTCTAAAAAAGGAAACGGCTATGTGCGGGCGATGAATGTAGAGCCGCTGACAGATGATGATTTTAATTTTGGCGTATAAGTACAAATACGTGAAATTAATTTAGCAAGGTGATACTATGAAGAGCCATCCGCATGCGGATGGCTCAGACTGTAAACAAAGTAGATAGTTTATATATTTTAGGATTTTGCAAAATTCGATTCCAGTCGCTCCGAAGTGCAAGATATAGACGAACTAAACCATTTCGATCTATATCTTGTTCATTGGAAGTCGCTTATGGGATTTTTGCAAAATCCTCATTTACTTGCGTTCGCTTATATAAAACTGGTATTGCCGCTGCTATAAGGATTATACCCATAAAAGCGGGTGCGGCATGACCAAGTGATACATAGATTTGACCTCCAATGATAGGCCCCATCATTCTTGCTAAAGCCTGAATAGATTGACTACCTCCTTGAATCCTTCCTTGTTCACTAGAATCAACAGACTTGGAGAGCATCCCATTGAATGAAGGCCCAAAGACCGAATCACCAAAACCAAATATAAACATTCCAGCGATAAAAAGAGGATAGAATGAGAACAAAGCCGATGCTGCAATAAGACTATAGCCTATAATCTCCGAAACCATCCCAAGAATGGCTATCTGTTTATCACTAAGTTTTCTCAAAAGCTTTGGCATGATGAAACCTTGTGAGATAATGTCTTGGACACCCATAATTGAGAACATAAGTCCGATTAGTGCAGGCTTCCAACTAAAAGTGTCCATTGTAAATTGTGAAAAAACGGCCTGTAAAGATCCGTTGGGTATCCAAAGTAAGAACGCCGAGATTAGTAGCCTGTTTAAGTTTTTCATGGAAAGCAGGTTTGCAAGCTGTATGAATGGATTAAGTCTTACAAAAGTAATTTCTTTCAGTCTATGTTTCTTGTCAAGGCTCTCAGGCATAAAAAAGAATCCATATATAACATTCACTAAAGTTATAATTGCTCCAAAATACATGGGTACAGAATAACCAAACTTGGCAAGTAACCCGCCTACAGTTGGGCCAATGACGGTACCTACACCTACAACCGCACTCACCCATCCAAAGTATTTGGTTCTCTGTTCTGTAGGAATGATGTCTGCAAAATAGGCGAAGATCGTGCTTATGCTCCCACCTGTTATACCCTCTATTATGCGTCCCGCAAATAGTACCCATAGAGCTCCTCCTATGCCAAAAACCAAGTACCCGATTGCGGAACCCAAAAGGCATACTAAGAGCAATGGACGACGGCCATATTTGTCACTCAGAGCTCCAAGCACGGGGGCCGCAAAAAACACGCAGAAGGCATAAACAGAAGTCAGCAGCGTGACAACGATAGCTTGTTCTCCCGGATTGCTTATATAAGGCTGTACTAAGAAAGGGACGACAGGTGCTATGATACTGAAGCCTATTCCGCAAAGAAACACAGAGATAAGACCGAATATTAAAGCGTGTTTATCTACGGTTTGTTCTGTGTTCTGTTCATTGTGTGATCTAAATTTGAACATTAAATTCTCCCCTCAAAAGCTATGTTTTTATTTCCTTGGAAGCAAAAATATCGTATCACAATTTTGCTTCCTCGGCAACAAAATAATAGCAAAAAAAGGCAGCCTGTTCTCAATAGAGCCCGACTGCCTGTGATTTGATTTTCATTATTCAGATTTATTCCGACTTAATATCTATACCCTGTTTCTTTATTTCCGCATCCAAATGCCTATTATACTTTTCCACGAAACTAAGCATACTATCAAATTGTTCCTCGGTTACCTGTTCAAACACGGCTTTATCTCGCTCTTGAAACTCTTTATGCAAGTCCTCATGGATTTTATAGATTACTTTCCCTTGCTCCGTAAGCCGAAAATAGATTTCTTTCTTGTTATCCGGCTTCTGGTAGCTTTCGATAATGCCTTTTTTTATGAGCTTCTTAGTTATTTTACTTATGGCACCGCTAGTCATATAAAGGGACTCCGCAAGTTTTGTCACGTTGGAATCTACATTTCTTTCAATGTATTCGATGCAATGAACTTCAGAAGACTTATAACCCTTAAGACTGTCTTCCATCTTATCCTTATTAAGCCAAACCATCTTGTTATATAAGTCCCTGAACCCCATCATGACTTGTTCTTCTTTGTTCATGGCCTGTCCTCCCACCCGTTGGTGCATTAACAACATAATATAATATATTTTTGTTTCTATTTCAACAAGCGTCTAAGCATTCAGTAATTAAAGCTAATCTACTAACGGCAAGCAGGGTAAAAAAGATATCCCTCCCCATGCTGTATGTATATTTATTCTTCAGACGAGGACATACACGCAAAAAACGGCCAGATCGCTAAAGTAGCGGAATCGAGCCGTTTTCCATTTCTTAAGACCGAGCCTCTGTGAATATTTGAAAGGTGACACCAAACTTGTCTGTTACATTCCCATAAGCTAGACTAAAGTGGGTTTCCTGTAAAGGCATTCCCACCTGTCCTCCTTGCTGTAGAGCATCAAACATTTTTTGAGCTTGCTCCACACTATCGGTTGTAATACAGATGCTCACCTGATTCCCACTGCTAAACGGTGATCCGGGAAAGGTATCAGAAAACATGAGCTCTGTCTCACCCACTTTAAGGGTAGCATGTCCCACATGTTCCTTGACCTCTGCGGGAATGGGAAAATCGGGGTTTTCCGGCATTTCTCCAAAGGTTTGAATAAAAAGCAGTTGAGCATCCAATGCCTCTTTATAAAATTCGATTGCTTCTTTTGCATTTCCATCCATCGTGATGTAAGGAATCAAACGTTTGGACATCTTCAACACAGCTCCTTTAATTCGAGGTGATTAACCCAGCATTTCTCCTGTACTATATACAAAACTTGTCAAGAAAAACAAATCTGTATTCTTAGCTTTCATGCACTTGAACGCCAAGCTGCTTTAGCTCCTTTATCGCTTCCGTAACGTTACGCTGTGGATGAAGCGCAGAGATCATCTGGGCAGTGATCGGAACGCCGTTGAAAATCTGGTTTACCACCCCTAGAGAAATCGGCAACTCATAGTAACTTTCAGCCCAATCCTGATATTCCTCCGGTGTAACTATAATTTTCCCCAGCAAAAAGGATGAGCCATCGTCATATCCCTCAGGAAAATTCGCGTTGCCCATACGCCACTCCTCATCTCCCGCTTCCCTCCACATACAAAAGGTAACGTCCTCTTTCTCCAACGCTTCATCTTCCAAAAGCTCCATCATATCATCAGGCACACCGTCGTACATGCCCGGCCAGACCTCATATTCGTCTCTCGCATGAGGACTTACAGGGGATTCGTGGTCAAAACCCTTCAATAGCATACCTCCACGCGTCCATAGCATATGAATCGTATCTCCAGCGCCGTTGTTCACCTCACCTAGGCACACATCACCAGACCATTCAGACTGCATACGATACGTGCGTAACCAATCTTCTGGAGACAATATAATGTCCAGCGCTGACAGCAGCAGCATTCTGTCTTTTAAGCCATTCGGCGTTACCTGTGCATCAAGCATCATATTCTTCATCATACCTCCACCTTGTCCATGCGTACTAAAATTCCATTTGTCTCTGCTTTTGTCTTTCAAGCTTTGCTTGCTCAACTATCTGCCGAATGAAAGGTCCCTTGGCTTCGGTATACGCTGCACGGTCATGTTTGAATTGATGCGCCAAATCTTTTTTTAAAGTCTCATACGCTCGCAGGCTCTCAGGATGCGCTTTCAAGTAATCTCTGAACAATAAATGGTTTTCCCAATGTTCTCCTTTATACTTGTAAATATGCAAATGATGGGTCCCAGCCCCCCATTCTCCACGGCGAAAGAAAGCTCGCTCTGAAAAATCAGGCTTATGTACATATTCATATTTAATACCTAGTAAACGCTGTCGCTGTTCGGATTGAATAATAGCCAAATCTTCTACTCCAACCATAATGTCGATAATAGCCTTGGCTCCCAGACCAGGAACGGATGTACTGCCAATATGCTCTATGCCGACACATACGTCTCCGAGAGCCTCTACAATTTTCCTTTTCTCTCGCATATACTCTTCAGCCCACTGCGGGTCATACCCGGATATTTCCACCTGCGAGGACATACATGAACACACCTCCACTAGCTTTCTAAAAAATGCCTTCTAATCGTGCTTGGCACACCTCAGAAGGCATTCTCTTGTTCAAATTAAAAATCATTTAGTTGCTTCATCCCTATGATTTGGCTTCTCAATCACGATCAGACAGGTACTGTCTGGCAAAGGAACCGGCTGTCCCTGCTCATCCATGAACTCAACACGACTGGACAGCGCCTCGGCATAGCCCTCCTGCAAATAGTGGCGACTCACCCGGATAATCGCTTGTGAACCAAGTGTGTTACGAATACATTCTTCATACTGTGACGGAGTAAAATAACCAAACTGCTCCTGCACTTCATGCACATAGGCTTCCGCTCCCCATGTATAGGTATATAGGAATTCCATTGCATCATTTACCGGCAAAACAGCCTCATGCTCACCTATACGCTCTATTTCTATGGGACGACCCGCAAAATCCTGCGCATACCGCATCAGCCATTCCATTCCGTCCGGCTCCAAGAATCGAATTCGTCTGCGCTGTTCTACTGGTTCGGTCATAATACCGTCTCGAATGATAATGCGTCCGCCGGGTGCAAGTACACGATAAGCGCTTTGCAAAGCAGCTTCCACTGTTTGTGAGTTGAACCTTTTTCCATCTCGTTCGATGTAGGAATACAGCTCGTGAAGAATCGAAGAGAAGATAACCGTGTCCATACTCCCCGTTTCCACATATTCCTCCAACCGAAGCGCATCTCCTTTGATGACATCCCAACGATGGCGCTCCAATTGCTTTTTACGTTTAAGTGCCTCAATGACATTCACAGAAATATCAAGACCTAATGGCTTCGCATCTGGTCTTTCCTGTTCGATCAGATCCAGCAGCACGCCCCCGCCGGGTCCAATATCCAGTATGCGGGTTCCAGTCACATAATCCAAAATGACCCTTTTGTAATCTACGGTCTGGTTCATATCTGTAAGATACGTTTCCTCATTGTGAAAGCGATCATAAGCATCGCGCCGTAAGCCGAACAGATCAAACAGCAGCAAAACTGCTTTGTCATACAGAGGCGTCTTTTCTGCCTCAATACAAAAGTCGATCAGTTTTTCAGCAGCTGATGAAAATACAAAATTGAAAAATACGGTACTTGGCAGCTCCTCTTTATGCTCTACAGTTACACTCAAATGAGGATTATGCTTCCGTTTTCCCTTTGAAATGTCCTGCCAGGACAGTGAGCTTAAGTATTTTTCTATCATTCGTTTTTTGTATACGTTAATTTTCTTAACACCACGATAGTCATAATACATCGTATTCATAAGCGATTCAAAACTGATATGCCGTACCGTTGCCGGCTGTTCCTGTCCTGTACCATCCCTCAGTGTGAGTAAGAATACCTTGACCAGTTCTTGAAGTGAAAAATCCTGCAAAGCGGATTCTACATACCAAAGTGTCCGATTCTCTAGCGGAGCCAGCGCCTTCTCTACATTCAGCTCCCGCTCCAGCTCGGCGTAAGCCTGCTCAAACGGCTCCCCTGCATGTATCGAAACCGACCGCAATCTCTTCAATCGTTCCTTTACACTCCAGACTACAGGTGCGTTGTCCCATGCAATCCAACCGATTAGCTCCTCCACTTCCCCACGTACTTGGTCCCATAATGCAGGTTCTACCCCGGCGATAATACATTCGTTCAGAGCCCGTAAAACAAGCTCCAGTTCCTCAGGGCTCAGCCAGCCCTTACGAGTAATTTCAAGCAGCAGTCGATTTTCCGCAAAAGGAATTTCTCCCCGTATATATTGCCCAATCAATCCATGCGTCTCAATCAGAATTCGGGTCATGCTATTGCGCGGGTAAGCAGGGGACTCCGCTTGGGCCTGTCTAACATACAGTTGAGAGGAGCCGATATTATGTACAAATAAATTAATGCCCTCATGCTGCCAACGTAGCCGTTCGCGGACTGTGCCTCCTTTGGCTGTCTCAGACCATACCAAAACATCCTCCAGTAGCTCTTTAACCCAGAATGACAATGGAAGTCCGTCCAAAATAAGCAACGTACGCTCCACGTAATCCAGTACAGGATTGGCATCCTTTAACTCACCTATGGATCGAATGCGTTCCAAATTTACAATACGCTCCTCAGCCGAAACAAGCAGCTTTAGCCAAGTCGGTGTATCCCAGGCCAGATCATTTTCTTTCCTGTAATTAGCAATGGCTTTTAACGATTGCAGCATTTTTCTCACCTCGTGTAATTCGGATTCGGTATGCACAGGAGACTTTGGATAGGATATTTGGATAAAACCTTGTATATAGTACACTTTACCATACATTTGTAGCTTCCATCTCGTGGAAAATATTAAACATTTGTATCAATTAATCGCTTGACATACTTTCCAAACGCATACATAACCCCAAATGCACTTTGGCCTGTGTATATTTATAAATAAACCAAGGCAGCGATGGCACATAATCATGAATGGCTACCACGCAAACATTTGCACCGGAATTTGCAGGAACTCAAGCCTGCCGTGATGGTCTTCCCTTACAGTACCAAAAGCAAAAAGATATCCTCCAGCCTGAAGGCTCAGAAGATATCTTATTACTCTTGTTATACGCATCCGAATCATAATTACCTATGATTTCTAGAAAGTTACAGTGCCGCTGTGCAACACGTCAACCATCTATAATAGATTTCGCTTATTTATCAACAGGAACGCCATCGGGTACTGGAATACCAAAATCAGGTGTTCCATCTTCCTTCCAGTTGAACGGCTGAACACGTGTATGACGATTCGGGTCATACAACGGGTCGCCTGTAATTTCCTTGTAATTCCGGGCGTGATATACGATTACATCGCTACCGTCAGCAGCAACCGTAAAACTGTTATGACCTGGCCCGAATTGTCCTGTTTCCTCATTGGTGCAGAATACCGGCTCAGGTGATTTCGTCCATGATTTCGGATCAAGTAAATCCGCATTCTCGTCTGCTGTCAACAGGCCCATGCAATAATTGTGGTCTGTCGCGCTAGCTGAATAACTGATAAAGATCCGTCCGTTCCGTTTCAGAACCGCTGCTCCTTCATTCACCTTAAAACCGATGATTTCCCAATCATATTCAGGAGTGGAGATCATGACCTGCTCACCGCGCAGCGTCCATGGATTGCTCATTTCAGAAATATACAGATTGGAATTACCGACGATGTCAGGGTCCTTCTGAGCCCACACATAATACAAAACCCCATTATGCTGGAAGGTTGTCGCATCGAGAGCGAACGTCTCCCAACGGGTTTTGATCTGTCCTTTTTCCACCCATTCCCCTTCCAGAGGATTAGCTGAATCATTTTCCAGCACGAACATCCGGTGGTCGAACAGGCCTTCCTTCGTTTCCGTTGTACGAGCTGCTGCAAAATAAATGTACCATTTGTCGTTAATATAATGAATTTCCGGTGCCCAAATGTTCGCACTTAACGGGCCCGTTTCATATTTGTGCCACACTGCGACAGGCTCTGCTGTACTCAAGCCTTGAATAGTACTTGCTCGTCGAACCTCAATGCGGTCATACTCTGGCACAGATCCGGTGAAATAATAGTATCCGTCACTATGCTTGTAAATCCAAGGGTCTGCCCGTTGCTCAATGACCGGATTATTAATGGGTACAGATTGATTCATGGTTATTCTCTCCTCTATGTGTAGTATGTAGTTCAAACAAATTAATCGCTGATACGTTTTCCCCAAATGGAAATTCCTTTTTCATTCATACCCGTGAAAATTAAAGTATGGCGACCAAGCTCCCAGTCCCATGAAGGAAGCAATAACAATTCTTCCTTTGTTCCTGCGGATGTATTGCTCCAATCCATTGTTAGAGTACGCTTGCCATCAAAACTCCAGTGACCTTCAAGAGAACCGCTGGTTGCCCGTCCTCCATCTTCCAGACGGAGCGGTTCAGCTTCCACCTGGCCGTCTACTTCCTGCCTGATCACGATGCGCTCCCAGTTGCCGGATAATAGCCTTTTGGGTATATCCTGCTCCTTTTCGCCCGCATAGCGCTCCGGAGAGACGACCGGCCAGCCCTCTGCCGTCCACAATATTTTGCGTACATGCAGGTACGGCCAGCTCTTGTCCGTTTCTCCCCGCGCATGATGTACAATATAATAATCCGCACCGTCCTTCAGGACAGAATTGTGACCTGGCGCAACCCAGCCTTCTCCTTCGCTGAACCGATAACCGCCCAATACCTTGTTTCCAATCTCGTATTGAGGCAAATAGCTGGTATCTGCCATATCATGTCCATTCATGTCCACATAAGGGCCTGTGATCGAATCTGAACGGGCAACACGAACATTGTAGTCCTCAAACAAAGAATCATACGAGACGAACAAGTAGTATTTACGGAACATTGGATTGTACACAATGTAAGGCCCTTCTACAGCACCGTCCTCAGTTGCCCGATCTCTGGCAGCGATATTTTTACCATAGCCAGATTCTTTGAGCTTTCCAGTCTGGGGATCAAGCGGTGTAATATAGATACCGCCGAAAAAAGAGCCGTATACCATCCATGGATTTCCCTCTGCATCCAGCACCGGATTGGCATCAATCGCATTCAGCTTGTCATGCTCTCCTGTTTTAACGACCAGCCCCTCATCCTTCCAAGGGCCTTCCGGGGAGCTGGATGTCTGCAATCCAATCGCAGACCGTGTGCTGCCAAAGGTAGAAGCGGAGTAATACATCCGATAGGTATCACCCACCTTGATGATGTCCGGTGCCCACAGATTGGTTGCCGATGACCAGGCCTCTGCTTCCTTTGGAATGCCGGGGAGTGCATACTGAACCCAGTTCCAGTGAATCAGATCAGTCGATTTGCGTACCATGACACCAGGTCTCAATTCTCCACCTGTCTTTACATCCGTTGAGTAGACATAATAGCCTTGATCTGTTTTGATAATCGCCGGGTCATGTGCATTGTTAATGGTCCAGCACTGTTCATCATTAATCGTACTCTGATCATACAAGTGATCGGGAGGCGGAGCCTGCGGATACACAGGGTCCGGAGTGTTATCCCCACAGCCGGATAGACCCAGCATGAGCAGCATAACCATAACTGTTATTCTCCTCCTTCCTTTACCCATTACATATTGTGACTGCCTTACATCATTCATCCGTCCCCTCCAAGTGACAATTAACCTTTGACACCCGAAATGGCAACCGATTCAATAATTTGTTTCTGGAAGATCAAGAATATAATCAGTACAGGTAACAAGGCTATAATCGATGCTGCCATAATAAGCGGATAGTCCGTCTGAATGGCGTAAGTCGCATTAAAATTCGCGATAACCAGCTGCAATGTCTGCGTTTCTGGTGAGTTCAAGTAAATAATCGGTGCCAAATAATCGTTCCAAATCCCCATGAACCATAAAATAAGCTGTGCCGCAACTGCCGGCTTAATGAGCGGGAACGTAATCGACGAATAGAGTCGGAAATAAGAACTTCCGTCAATTTTCGCAGCTTCGATAATGGCATCCGGTACGCTAAGCAAGTACTGCCGCAGGAAAAAGATCATAACTACATTTCCGAACAAACCTGGAACGATCAGAGGCAAAAGTGTATCGACCCAGCCAAGTTTGGAAAACATCATAAACTGTGGAATCATAACCGTTGGGTATGGAATCATCATAGATGCGATGAGTGCCAAAAACAGTTTGTTTTTATGAGGGAATCTCAGCTTTGCAAATGCAAAAGCGGCCACACTGGATGTGAAGGTACCTATAACGGTAACACTTACAGCCACAATCACGCTGTTCTTGATCCCGCTTAACAAAGGTCCTGCTTCCCAAATTTCCTTATACTTGCCAAACTGGAACACCTCTGGTATCCATACTGGTGGAAGAGCAAAGACATCCTGCTTTTCTTTCACCGAAGTGGACAGCATCCAAAGCAGCGGCGCGATCATCACAATCGCTCCAATCGCTAGTACAATAAAGATAATGATATTGGTAACTTTCGTTTTTTGACTATGGGACATAATCAGACTCACTCCTTTCCGCGAAAATCAATCCCCATCAAAGGACGATTTTTCATTCATTTTAAATTGAATCAAAGTTACGATAAAAATGAAGATGCCGAGAATCATAGCCATCGCGGAGGCATATCCCATTTGCAGGTTTTTAAATGCCTTATCCCAAATATAAAAGACGATTGAGGCGGATGAGTATTCCGGACCCCCTGTAGGTGTCATAATGTTCATTTCAGTAAAGATTTGCGAACCACCAATGATATTAGTTACGACCAGGAAGAAGGTTACTGGTTTCACCATTGGCCATGTAATATTACGGAACATCTGGAATCCGCTAGCTCCATCTAGCTCTGCTGCTTCATAATAAGAGCGAGATACGCTTTGCAGGGCTGCCAAATATAGCAGCATCGTATATCCGAGACCCTTCCAGACGGTCATGAGAATCAAGGCCGGTTTGACCGTATCTTTATCCATCAGCCAGTTAGGACCCTTAATACCGAATATTTCGAGGAATTGGTTCACCAAACCATAGTCTCCGTTGTATGCCCAGTTCCACATAATAGAAACGGCAGCCAACGAAGAAATAACCGGGATATAGTAAATCACACGAAATGTTGTCGTACCTGGAATCTTACGATTCAAACCTAGTGCCAGCAGTAAAGCTAGTACAAGACCGATCGGAATACCCAGCATTAAGAAAAGAGTATTGTACATCGATTTATAAAAGAGCTCATCGCTAAATAAATCTTTAAAATTGTCGAGGCCAATAAAGTTCATTTGTCCCAATCCGTCCCAGTCTGTAAAAGAGCCGTATAACGAATAGACAAACGGGAATAACGTAAAGATTAGCAGACCGAGAATAGGTGGAAGAATAAATAAGTATCCATATACCTTCTCTTTGCGGTAGAGATTAGATTTGGTTATCACAGGGCTCACCTCTGTTTCTAATTTGGAATGAAGATGATGTTAGCAGCATGATATTTAGCCACTAACATCATCCCTTTTTCCTCTATTTACGCATTATTTCTGTGATTTTTTCTCTTGCTCCACCGCTTTATCTAGCAGTTTCTGCATCTTCGGTTGTTCTTGTTTCACATAATCTGCCGCCGTAATTTTACCATCCAACACAGGTTGAATATCTGTGAAGAAAATATCGTACCATTCTGCATTATACGTATAGTTGCCTGGTAATGAGCGTCCATAGTCATTCACGATATCAATAAACTCTTGTTTATTGTTAGGCTTGGTTTTCGTATCTTTGGACCATTCATCAGCCATGTCCAACAGATTCGGAATTTGTACCTTGGCATCTACGAGCTGCTTCATTCCTTCTTTAGAAGTTGTCAGATAGTTAACCAGTTCAACAGCTTCATCCGGGTATTTTGTTTTAGAGGAAACGCCGATACCCAGAGAACCAATCCATGTTGCCGATTTGCCAGTCGATCCGGCTGGGAACGGCAGCAAATCATATTCAAATGGCAGTTTTTCAAATGTACTCATATCCCAAGGACCTACCGGGAAGAATGCCATTTCGCCCTTCATCCAACGTTGGTATGTGTCCAATGTTTGTGATTGTTCAATACCAGGTGTAATTTTATATTTGTTTTGCATATCAGCAAAGTACTGAAGCGCTTCCGCAAATTTCGGATCATCAATCGTTACTTTCGTTTTGCTCTCATCCAGCCAATCAGCTCCATTACTCCATACAAAGGCTTGCAATGCCCACTGAACGTTAAAGCCTGTACCGTATTGATCTGGCTTGCCGTCACCATTTGTATCTTTGGTTAACTCTTGGTTGACCTTGATGAACTCATCCCATGTATACGGTTTGTCTTTATCAGGCAATGGAACGCCCGCTTTTTCGAACATCGTTTTGTTGTAGCCAAGTGCGAATGGACCCAAGTCCTTCGGCATACCGTAAATATCTCCTTGACCGGCCATTTTGCCGTCATAGCGATACAAATCTATACCGTATTTCCATATGTTATCCAGTTTAATATCCTTGTTCTTCTCAATGTAAGGAGTGAGATTCTTCAACACCCCACTGTTTACATAAGCTTTCACATCTCCAGGGGCAAAATAAAAGATATCTGGGAGGTTGTTTCCTGTAATCGCAGCTCTAAGCTTTGTAGCATATTGATCTGCTGCCGTCACGACCATTTTAACCTTTACGCCAGGATGTTCCTCTTCAAATTTCTTGATTACTTCCTTATAAGCCTTTTGTTCATCTGTTCCACCACGGAACATGAATGTCAGTTCCTTACTTCCATCACTACTGGAACTTCCCCCACTACAACCAGCCAGTGCAGCCACCATTAACAACAGAACAACCATTGTTATTGCAAAACCTTTTTTCTTTATCAAAGCGACCCCTCCTAAATTTAAATGAAACCGCATACAATCGGTGCTAAAATAACTTCATACCACTCGGCCTAATCTTTAACTGTGCGGTACACAACCCGTTGTTGATTGCCGCTGTGATTATCATCCCTCTCATGTACCGTATAATTAACATTTTTCTTTATCAATAATGAATTCGTTTACAAACAAAATATAGCATGCCTTTCCTCGGTTCGTCAATGTATTTTTCAATCTTTTTAAATAGTTATAAAACATAGGTTAGAGTAACATGGAAAGCAAAATTGAATCGTATTTAAGTTTATTCACATCAAAAAAACTAGAAATAAATCTTAAATACGATTTATTTATGGAGTAATCCCTAATTTGGAGTTCAATTCGCTCCTCTCTTGGTTTAGTAAAAAAAATTTACAAAAAAGCAGTTTACTTCTTTTTGATTTTATTTTAACATAAATCAAAGTAAATATATAAGCGCTTACATTACAATTTTTATAGATAAGGAGGGTCTATAGCTATGATTTATATTAAGGACTTAATGTCAGGGTTAGATATTTTTAAAGCACTGGGTTCAGAAATCCGCATTCAAATTCTCGAGTTACTTGCTTACCAGGGACAAAGTATGAATGACATTGCCAACAAACTTAATTTGAGTAACGGTACCATTACAATGCATATTCGAAAATTGGAAGAATGCGGTCTTGTGGAGATCAATACGGTGAGCGGCAAGCACGGTACCCGAAAAATGTGTTATTTGAACAAGGACAAGCTGATGGTAGATTTGCGCAGCAGAGAACAAAAAAATGTGTATGAGGTTGAGATTCGCGTAGGTCATTATAGTAACTATCAAGCGTCCCCCACTTGTGGATTGGTGACCCGAGACAGCATTATCGGCGATTTTGATGATCCACGCTATTTTGCAGATCCCGGGCGGCTGGAGTCGGAAATGATCTGGATGGCCGAAGGCTTTTTGGAATACCGCATCCCCAACTATCTGAAAGCGAATCAATCCTTTAAAGAAATTCAATTCTCCGCAGAACTAGGCTCAGAAGCACCCTGCTATTGTGAGGAATATCCCTCCGACATTTGTTTTCACATTAACGGTATTCCTATTGGGCACTGGACCAGCGCCGGAGATTTTGGAGAAGTGCCGGGGGTTCTCAATCCAGATTGGTGGCCACCGCATTTAAATCAATATGGTATGCTCAAATTAATTCGCATCAATCAGCAAGGCAGCTTCATTGACGGGTGCCGCATTTCCGAAGTCACAATAGACGATATTAACCTTAACTATAAAAGCGACATTACACTCCGCTTATCCGTAACCGATCAATCGGAAAACAAAGGTGGGCTTACTATTTTCGGCAAAAGATTTGGGAATTTCAGTCAGGATCTACTTGTGCGTGTGCTTTATGATGTGCACGGGGAGGACAACGCCAACTCCTGACACGCCACATGTAAAAATAGGCCGAAGCCTGTATTCATTGAATACATGTCCTCGGCCTAAATATCCTGATCCTCACTTAAAGAGATATAGATCAATAAATAAAAAATGACTGCTATCCCAAACACCAACCAGCAAAAGGACAGTAAATGAAGCCTTGGTACTGCATGTACTCCCCATCTCCAAATATCCGTAAGGAGCACCAGTGGCTGCAACAACACATCCCAGCTATTCCAGCGAGCAAATCTGCCTATATATACGCCTATACTGGCCAGCCACAACAACACAAAAACTACAGCCCATGCGAGCCCACCTGAACAAATCCTCCTCAGCATATGGTGGATCACCAATACACAAAGGGATGTAAGAAAAAGGCCAAGCCCTGCTGCTGAAAAAGACGTAAATAAGATTAACCAAAATTGTGTGTTCAACCAAAAACGTGTATCAGGATTCACATCGTAAAAACGAAACGCATGAAGTAACTCAGTCACCAAATAAAGAGCATTCGGCAGAAAAAACAACCATACAATTGAGGAGAAAAATAAAAGAATAGTTCTCACTTTTGTACTTCGCAGTCGGGATAAAGCCATCATTCCCAGAGTGATAAAGACCGGAACCCAGGCCAGGAATATATCCCAATACAGAAATTGATACATCCTCGTTCCACTTGTGGACTGTAAATACATAATGAGTCCGAAACAGCCCAACGTAGCTACAAGCAGCACTCCCAACAAACTGGGCAGCTTGTAACCCTTCCTTCTTAACAGCAAGTTTCCATCTACCTCCTGCCTGAGCATGCGTATATACGTCTTTTTAAGCCCTACTTTATAGCGCTTTCATATTTAGAGAGGGCCTTTGTCTATTTACTCCACGTTTCGTATGTCCTCGGATACATGGCTTGTTATCGTCAAGGCATCAAAGGTAACAGCACAGCCCTCCCCCACCGGAGATTGAGCAACAACTCCGACTTTGAGCTGGTTAGGAACATTCATACCAAAATATCTCACCAGCCTCCAATGCTGACCGTCTGATGAATAATGAAATGCAAAGCAATTTCCAGCTCGTGCCACTCGTAAATACGGATTGGACACGTCCATCGCCCCAGAGACACAATCATCGGATGTATCCCGAGTGACCACACTAAGAATAGATGGAGTGCTTTCAAAATATTCAAAACACAGCTTAGCCCAGTGGGTATCATCCGCCATCATCATCAAGCATCCTGAATCATAAGGCTGCTTCATATCAACACGAACCCTCGTCCATATTGTAAAATCACCTTGAAGCGTTATATGCAAAAAGGGTGCGGACGATTTTACCGCTGCGCCGGACGGATCTCTAAAGAAATCTGCCTGTGAAGGTGCAGAAATTTGCAAAGACTTGGAATCATCGACTCTCCATTCAGCCGGCTCATTGATCCAACTCCAATCCGCCGGCAATACTTTACCGCTAAAGCGTTCAAATACGTTCATATGGACACCATTCCTCTCTGGCAATATAGTCATATAACACATTGAAATCTGGGGCACAATCCCCTTGATACCACTATATACGTTATTTTCCAGTCGTCAATAATGATGATCTGTCTTTAATGTTTATAAAAAAAGACTTGCCATCCTGAAATGTTGTGCTTATAATTACACCTAACTTGATACGGTAACAAATTTCAATGACGAGAACGAGTAAGCTATACAGCGGATTTGCAGAGAGTTGGGGCAGGTGAAAGCCAACATTCCGAGGGTAGCCGAACGCCATCTCTGAGAAGCGGGCTGAACCTGAAGTAAGCTCTGCCGCCTTTCCAGCGTTAACCGGAACACGTATTGATGGATACGTGAACAGAGTGTCATTTCGTATGGAATGAAACTAGGGTGGTAACACGGGTATAAACTCGTCCCTTTACAGGGGCGGGTTTTTTTGTTTTTCAAAAAGGAGGAAATCATCATGACAAATGTATCGACAGCAGTATCTATAACCGATTTTTTGACTCCAGCTGTACGGGAAATGCCACCTTCAGGCATCCGTAAGTTTTTTGAATATAGTACAGGCAGAAAAGATATTGTATCGCTTGGTGTCGGTGAACCTGACTTTGTAACCCCTCAACATGTCAGAAAGGCCTGTATCACAGCACTGGAAAATGGTAAAACATCATACACACCGAATGCTGGACTTCCCGAGCTTCGTGAGGAGATTGCCGGGTATCTGGAGAGCAGCTTTAGCACATCCTACAACCCGACAGATGAAATCATGGTTACCATTGGGAGCAGTGAAGCACTGGATTTGGCACTACGCGCTCTGATCACCGCACACGATGAAATACTCATTCCGGCTCCATGTTATATTTCGTATTCGCCCATTACGTTTCTGAACGGAGGACATACCGTAACCGTTGAAACCTCTGCGGATCAGCAGTTCAAGCTAACAGCTGAGGCACTCCAAGCCAAGCTGACTCCACGATCCAAAGTGCTTATTCTCTGTTATCCGAATAATCCGACGGGTGGGGTGATGACCTATGAGGATTGGTTGCCGATTGCCCGCCTGGTTGAGGAGCATAATCTTGTCGTTATATCAGACGAAATATATGCTGAACTGACCTATGGACAGAAGCATGTAAGCTTCGCTTCTCTGCCGGGAATGAAAGAGCGTACCCTGCTCATCAGCGGCTTTTCCAAAGCATTTGCGATGACAGGCTGGAGGGTCGGCTATGTGTGTGGCCCAAGAGAGTTGATTTCAGCTATGCTGAAGATTCATCAATATACCGCCATGTGCGCTCCTATTATCGGGCAAATTGCCGCTATTGAATCCCTGCGTAACAGGCTGGAGGAAAAAGATCGTATGATGGAATCTTACAATCTGCGTAGAAAATGGTTCGTTGAAAGCCTATGTCAGACAGGACTGCCATGTCACGAACCAAATGGTGCCTTCTATGCGTTTCCCTCCATTATGCACACAGGGTTAAGCTCAGAGCAGTTTGCCAAGCGGTTGCTGGAAGAAGAAGGAGTCATTACTGTACCCGGTTCCGCATTTGGCCCAGGCGGCGAGGGCTTTATCCGCTGCTCATATGCGTCATCGCGAGAACAGTTGGAAATGGCTTTGGAACGCATTAGCGCATTCTTGAAACGTCTATAAATGCGATTTTTCCTATCATGAAATGAATATGAACACTGGATGAACACTACCGTAGTAGCTTCTGAATAAGCTTTTTCTGGTGTGCTGGCAAGCCTTCTGGCCATTCCCCTACACGGCAATAACAAATGTTGGAGATTTCGGCGCTTGGTCGAAAAGCACCCGGGAGTCCGGACATTCTAATCTTTAGGATGTCCGGTATTCAGAACGTTTTGCACAAAATCAGTCTTGGCCTCCGTGTACGCTTCACGATCATGCTGATTTTCCATCGCCAGCCGCCTTTTTAATACATCATATTGCTGAATCAGCTCAGGCTGTTCACGAAGTCGGTTCCGAAACAATAGCTGCCGATCCCAATGCTCATCAGATTTCAGTATGAGATGCAGATGTCCCTTTCTTTGATCCTGTTCCACTTTAACCAAAAATCTTCTCCATTCCCGACCGTCCAATTCAGGCGGAACATAGTTCCAGCCTGCTGGTTGTAAAGCAGACACGATCTGTTCCAGTTGATCCCAAGATTCTAATTTTGCCATTATGTCAATAATGGGCTTAGCGGAAAGATTGGGAATTGCCGTGCTTCCTATATGTTCGATTTCCGTCACCTTAAACGGCAGTAATAACTCCCGCAACTGGTAAATGATCTTTAAGCCCTGCTCTGACCAGGCAGGATCAGGATTTACTATTTTTACAGGCTCCGTAGCCCACACCGGCCAATGGTCCTGGTTTTGCTCCTCATGCATTCATAATCCCCCCTAATTTCTACTCATGTATTGCAGCTTACGACTGTATAACTGAGCGTTTTCCGCATCAAAACAAACAAAAATAATCTCATTCAAAACCGCATGTTCACGTACAAAACGTGTTACTTCCTGTATAGCAATATCCGCCGCCTTTTCTTTCGGGAAACGGTAGATGCCTGTGCTGATATTCGGAAAGGCAATGCTTCGTGCATTCAGTTTTAAAGCTAATTGGAGTGCATTATGGTAGCATTTCGCCAATAGCTCCTCTTCCCGATGGTCGCCACCATTCCACACAGGACCAACGGTATGAACAACATTCACGTTTATCTAAGTTCAATTTGGGTATTCATTAATCCTCCTCCTCTCGTAAAAAATCATCTTAGATAACACCCATTATTAATATCAAAGGTCGCTCCCGTATAATGCCTGGATCTTTTCGATAGCAGAAACAGGACAGTATAAGCAACATCTTCTGCTTTTAAAGGCTCAGGAATTAGCTGATGATTTGTATATTCCTCCTTTCTCCAATCAGGAATATGATCCATCATTGGAGTACTTACCATCGTTGGTGCCACAGCATTAACTCTTATATAAGGTGAAAAATTCATGGCACAGCTTTTAGTAAAGCCCAATATTGCAGCTTTTGATAATCCATAGATCGCATCTGAGCTTCCTTCCATTCCAGAAACAGAAGACATATTTACGATAATTCCCTGATGCTTCTTCTCAATCATGAACTTTCCAAAAAATTGCGAGAAATATACACATCCCTTAATATTTATGTCCAGCACCTTCTCTATTTCTTCCATACCATAGTCGAGTATATTCTTTCCTCTATAAACACCTGCATTATTGACTAAAGCTGTTATGTCCGGGTGTTCTCCCTTAATGTATGTAAAAAAATCAGTTACTTCCGTATAGTTACTTATATCTATCAGATAGGTGTACAAACTTGGTGAATTCAGTTCAGCCTCAAGTTCGTTTAAAGAACGTTTATTCATATCACACGCAATAACACTTGCGCCTTCCCTTAGACATTGCTGAGTAATTTCCTTTCCAATGCCGGAAGCAGCTCCTGTTATAATAACTTTCATTTTATTAAGCAATGAAGAAACCCCTCTCTCGTACGGTATATAGTTTTACTCAAAATACCTCTCTCAAGTACTATCAGCTATATGAAAGAAACTTACTTCAGTAACATAAGTGCAGTCGCAACCGAATGATCCACAAAAGAACGCTCTGGGCGCGACTTCATCATCACGGTAATCCCGATTAACAAAGAGACCAACGTATGGGCCAAAGCTCGTGCATCCATAGCCACCTCAAGCTCCCCAGATCGAATACCACGCTCGAGGGTTTCCTGAAAGACGGCAGAAAGATACATCTGATGTTCTCTGGTTAAAATCTCAAATTTCTCATCATGAGGGGCTAATTCTACCATCGTATTAATACAAAAGCATCCTCTATTAGGCCCATCCTCGTACTCTTCTGCCACGACTCCTCCAAAAAAATTGTAAAACGCTTCTTTTACAGAAGAATTGCTTTGTAGTCTAGAGCGTACATAAGCAGCGTGGGATTGCGTATATTTGCGCAGCGCAGCTTCGAATAATTGCTTCTTGTCTCCAAAGGCAGCGTAAATGCTAGGGCGCTGAATTCCCATTTTGGAGGTTAAATCACTTAAAGATGTAGCCTCGAATCCCTTTTCCCAAAAAATTCGCATCGCTGCATCCAACGCTTGATCTTCATCAAATTCCCGTGGTCGAACCATAAGCAGCTCCCTCTTTTCATATCGTTCAGTATATTAAGATTGTATGATCACGATAAGAAACTGTCAAATATGTGCATGATGAACTCTTGACATTTCATATTTAAACGAGTTATATTGACCTAAATTCATTACATACCAATCAGTATATTATACTCAACGGTATGTAAATTACAGAAAGCGACGTGGTATGTGAAAATGAAGACGTCAGAAGAAAAAGCGGTACTCCTCCCTCATCAAACGGTAGCAAATGCTGCCGAAACAGCCCCCATTCCCTCCCTGTCCCGATCTGTGGCACTCTTGTTTGCCATAGCCTGCGGGCTGGCTGTCGCTAACATTTACTATGCACAGCCATTGCTGGATGCGCTGGCAAACGAATTTGGCATTACGCACTCATCGGTAGGCATGGTCATTACTATCACGCAAATTTGTTATGCGTTGGGATTATTGCTGCTCGTCCCGCTTGGCGATCTTTTGAATCGACGGCGACTGATTACAGGGCAAATGCTGCTATCCGTGCTGGCACTAATCGTGGTTAGCTTTGCTCCTACCCGTACAATACTGCTTATGGGAATGGCAATGGTTGGTCTGCTGGCTGTAGTCACTCAAACACTCGTGGCTTTCGCCTCTACCTTGGCTAATCCGACTGAACGTGGGCGTATCGTAGGTCTGGTGACCAGTGGAGTCGTTATCGGCATTCTGCTGGCACGAACCGTGGCCGGTGTATTAACTGATCTGGCAGGCTGGCGTTCAGTTTACCTTGTTTCTGCCATACTTACGCTGTTTATGGCTGGAGCTCTGTTGCGGGTGTTGCCAAAGAACGAACCCACAAGTGCGACACTTTCGTATCCGCAACTGCTCCGATCGGTTATCGTACTATTCTTGCAAGAACGAATTCTGCGTATTCGTGCTGTCCTTGCATTGCTCATTTTTACGGCGTTCAGCATATTGTGGACTTCGCTTGTGTTACCTCTCAGTGCACCCCCATTGTCTCTTTCACATACTGCTATCGGGGCCTTTGGTCTGGCTGGAGTCGCCGGGGCATTAGCTGCAGCACGAGCAGGGCGTCTTGCCGATCAGGGCTTGGGACAACGGACGACGGGTATCGCACTAGTTGTGTTGCTGCTGTCCTGGTTACCTATCCGCTACACCGAGCATTCTCTGTTCGCTTTAGTTCTTGGCGTCATTCTTTTGGACTTGGCGGTACAGGCTGTACATGTCACCAACCAAAGCTTGATTTTCAATGTACGCCCTGAGGCACGGAGCCGACTTACTGCAGGCTACATGATATTTTATTCCATTGGTAGCGCCACCGGGGCCATTGCTTCCACTCATATGTACATCTATGCCGGATGGAACGGGGTGTGTCTATTAGGATCTGGTGTCAGTGCTCTGGCTCTCATCTTTTGGGCTTTAACTCGACGTTCAACTTGAAGGGGAATCTACTATTGATTGAATCAGAAGAGAACCGCCGGGTCCACGACAATGACCGGCGGTTCTCTTCTGTCACAACAAAATCATCACTTGATTGCAATATAAATCAAAACAGGTTCATCAGGACTGCCATACACTTCAAAATCACCTGTGTATGTCCGCTCCCCTTGTCCCGTGGCAGCCCACTCCCAGATCGTCTGCCATACACGGAAGACAGAAGAGGGTTCCTGAGTTGCCTGAAAAATGGCGTAGCGTGCAGCCGGAATGACAAGTTCTTCAAGGTCATCAGGAGTTTGGAAATCTACAGCCGCTTCCTTCCCGATAAAAAACGTATACTCGCCCAAAGCTCCATTTTCATAGTCAGTATAGCAACCATAGACAGAAGCATGTCCTGCTTTTTCCTTTATCCGACCAGGCACGTCCTCACTCCAAAAACGTTCCCACATGTTGGGAATGATCCCGTGAGATGTTTGTTCATTCTGATTACTTGTACGTGCTTTCAACCCAATCAAACGGATCTCACCTCGATATTCTTCCCGAATGGGTCCATCCAGTGTAAGCCCCGTATCCTCTGAGGACCGCCATCGTTTCAAAAACGGCAGGTAATTGCGCAGCATCGAAGTCGCTTCTTCTTCCTGCATCCCCTCCTCTACCAGGAAAGGCACAGACTGCTGAATCATTCCCTCCATAGTCAATTCAGGCTGTACAAATTCGCCTTCCTTGTAACAATACTTGCAATACTCATCCGTTTTATGATGTTGTGCATCCGTTCCATATTGGTCCTCATGCTCTAGCGGCATCCCGCAACTTTGACAAGCTTTATCCATCCTCGTAAATCCCCTTTCGCTAACTGATATCAGGTATGCCACCAGTATAACGAAACAAACCTGACAACTATGGGTCAGGTTTGTTTTACTTTAACTAAGATTTCCTTTATGATTCCCGAACTTCTTCATAATTAGATGCAATACGCAGCGCCATCTGATGAATCTTGTCCCGCAAATGGACTGGTTCTTTGACAACCACATCCGGTCCCAAGCTTAAAATAAATCCGTACGCCCATGTATCCTCGGGAAACGGGACCGAAACCGTATAGATCCCCTCCTCCTGCTCGGTCAATGCTTCTACGCCAAACCATTCCTCCGCCAAATGCCTTGAGTTACGGTTAAATTGTAGCGTAAATGGTTGTACGGCTCTGGATACCTCCATCCGTCCCTCATTCCACGGCAGCACTTCATAAGAAAGATCCCTGCGAGCAAAAACTGTCTCTGTAACCACAGGGTCACTCATGCGTGAGAGTTTGAATAGACGAAACTGCTCCCTATCGGGACAATATGCATATACAAACCATTGTTGTCCTTTCAGAACGAGCGTATGCGGTTCAACATTCCGTTCCGTTATGGCTCCCCCCGCATTTCGATAGGTAAAGGCGACAGTGCGCGCTTGGCTCATTGCTTCTTTTACCTTTATCAATTTGCCTTCCTGCGCAGCCCGATTTCCCCATCCCGAATGATCGACGATAAACTGTGTGGTATGGACACTAAATTGCTCTTTCCCAGATTCCGGTATAATACTTTCAAATTTATGAAGTAACCGCGACACATTCGGGCCGCCCAACGACGAGGACAAACTCTGCAAACCCATCACGATATCCTTTATATCATGATCCGTCAGCATACTGCGATCCAGGCGGTATCCTTCCATCAGACCGATTCCCCCGTTGGCTCCCTGATAAGTGACCACCGGAATACCTGCCATACTAATCGCTTCAATATCTCTATAGATCGTCCGGATCGAAACCTCATAT
Source organism: Paenibacillus sp. Lou8.1 (assembly GCF_024213565.1). Taxonomy (NCBI): domain Bacteria; kingdom Bacillati; phylum Bacillota; class Bacilli; order Caryophanales; family Paenibacillaceae; genus Paenibacillus; species Paenibacillus sp. Lou8.1. Next base: position 304,540 of record NZ_JANAVN010000001.1, on the reverse strand, counting down.
AAATCAGCCAGTTCCTTCGCTTGTATTCTATTTTTCTTTAGCAGCAAAATGACGATAGAAAGCAATCGGTCAATTTTCATTTTTTCAAAACCTTTCGTCATTAATAAAAATAAGCCATGAACTCCTCATCATATCCCTGACCGTGATATTCCAAAGCATTCTTTTCTATACCATAGGTTTCAAATCCCAATTTCCTATACAGCTCAACAGCAGCTTGATTGGTAGTCACCACACTCAGGTTGATTTGCTTCAAACCTTCCACTTTTCTACCTTGGCTGATCACTTCCAATAAAAGTTTTTTAGCGATCCCCTGGCCTCGATAGGTCGATGGTACATAAACTCCCCAAATTGCTCCCTTATGCTGCGTCTTTATTTTCTGCTCTCTTCTAAACCCGGTCATGCCAACCAGCTGATGATCCTTTGTAAATGCACCAAGTATGTAATGATCTCGTTTATTTTGTATCTGCTTCACCACATCAGATAGCGGAACTAGTGCGGCTTCTTCATAGGAGGTTCCAAAAGCTTCGGGGTTCATTTGTAGGGCTTCCAGTCTCAAATTCCAATAAGCCTCAGCGTCTGCTGGTTGTATGTTCCTGATTAAAACCATGGCTTCCCGTCCCTCCAAATGTTTTCCTTCATCTTACTCTATCTCTTATCTAAAATGAATCTGTTATTCTTCGATTAAAATAACCTCAGGTGCGCTATCCAACCGGATAGAATGCCTGAGGTTTGGTTTCAATAACTCCTTACATATTATGACTCGTAGCGCTTCAGCACAATGACCGCATTATGACCACCGAAGCCGAAAGAATTAGATAGCCCAATATTTAGTGGAGCCTTGCGCGCTTCGTGAGGCACATAATCCAGATCGCAAACCGGGTCCGGATTGTCCAGATGCATCGTTGGTGGAATGATGCCTTCCCGTAGGCTTTGCACAAGCGCAATCGCTTCGACCCCGCCCGCAGCTCCCAGCATATGACCCAGCATGGACTTATTCGCAGTAACCGGAATCTGATAGGCATAATCACCAAACAGCTTATGGATTGCAAGGGTCTCAGCGGCATCCCCGACAGACGTACTCGTTGCGTGGGCGCTAATCACGTCCACTTCTTCAGGGGAGATGCGGGCCGAATGAAGGGCTGCTTTCATCGCCAAGTAAGCTCCGGTTCCTTCGGGATGCGGTGCAACCATGTGATAAGCATCCGAACTGGCTCCATAACCGATGACCTCTCCATAGATTTCCGCACCACGGCGGATAGCGTGTTCCAGTGACTCCAGTACCAGAATACCTGCACCTTCGCTCATGACAAAGCCGTCTCGATCCTGATCAAAAGGTCGACTTGCTATAGAAGGCTCCTCGTTACGTGTGGACAAGGCAGTCGCATTAGCGAAGCTTGCCAAGGCCAATCTAGTCACCGCCGCTTCAGCTCCACCAGCAAAAATAACATCCGCATCTCCTGTTCGAATCGTCCGAAATGCCTCTCCAATTGCTGTATTCCCAATAGAGCAAGCCGTCACGGGTGAAAGCGTAGGTCCCATCGCTCCAAACGCGATACTAATTTGAGCAGCAGCCATATTCGAGATCATCATGGGTACCAGCGTCGGGCTAACTCTACCCGGTCCACGTTGTAGCAGAACATCTACATTGTCCACCAACGTATCCAAACCGCCGACTCCCGATCCCACATAGACACCGACACGCTCCAAATCGGTGTGATCCAGTTCCAGACCGGAATCCTTAAGCGCTTGTTCTGCCGCATATAATGCAAACTGAGTAAACCGATCCATTCGTCTAGCATCTTTACGTCCCCATTGCTTTTCTGCATCAAAATCCTGTACCAGTCCAGCAATTTGTGCTTTCAAATCGGACACATCGAATGTATCAATTTTACGTATACCTGAATTGCCTTCCAGCAAATTCTTCCACAACGTGTCCACTTCATTACCCAGTGGGGAAACGACACCCATACCTGTTATCACTACTCTTTGCATAAGCTATTCATTCCTCCTGCTCGGTGACTTACTTATAATCCTCATTTTACCCTTGTCTTATCCTATTACAAGTGTTTGTTTATCCTGGTATAATGAACACTACTATAGTATACGCCTTATTTGCTCACTTCGGATATACCCATTGAATGGAGAGAAAATACCTATGAAAACGGAAGCACGTCTGGAAGCACTATCTGTTTTTCTAAAAACAAAAAGGGCCCGCCTACACCCACATATGGTCGGTCTCCCCCAAGGATCACGTCGCAGAACACCAGGCTTGCGCAGAGAAGAAGTCGCTCAGCTGGCAGGTGTCAGTACGACCTGGTATACCTGGCTGGAGCAAGGACGAGATATTAAGGTGTCCGCCTCTGTGTTGGATGCTATTGCTGCCGCATTGCAGTTGAACACAGACGAGCGCAAATATTTGTATGATTTGGCGATCGAGGCCGGGTCTCACAGCCTTCCAGCTCCTGCAGAGCAGGCCGTCATTTCCCCCTCTCTGCAAAAGATCGTACAAGAGCTGCACTACTGCCCTGCTATTATTTCAGATCGGCGTTGTCATATTGTCGGCTGGAACGCCGCTGCTGCTCATGTTTTTATGGATTTTGCCGAGCTACCACATGAGCAACGCAATATGATTGAACTGCTATTCACCAAAAAGGAGTTTAAAAGTCTAGCCGTGAATTGGGAACACTTTGTAAAGGGGTTCCTTGCAATTTTCCGCGCTTATTACGGACAATACGTAACAGACCCCTGGTATGCACAATTTATACAAAATATGAGTCAGACCTACCCAGAGTTTAACGAGCTTTGGAATCAGAGTGAAGTAAGCTCTGCGCCGGAGGTGCTCATTGAATTTCGTCATGCCAAGGCTGGCAAAATGCTATTTGGCCTGACTTCTCTTCAGGTACAGGGCAGTGTTGATCTCCGTTGCAGCATCTACACGCCTATTGCGCAGACCTCTACGGAAAGTAAACTCCAAAAGTTAATGGAAGGCAGCTAAAGGATTTCATCCCTCCTGTTATGAAGATATCTTTTTCCGTCCATACTACATCTACGATCTGTGCTAAATAGATGCCACATATGTGACAGAACCAAGAGCTTCAACTGTGCTACTACCAGGAGGGAGGGAATCATCATGAAAGCCAAATCGACAAGTTCCCCGCACATACCTAATCAAGCGCCACTGCCTGTTCCGGTGCAATTTGATCGAAGCTGGCAGGATGAGCTGGACCAGCGGCTGCGCAAAGGTGGCCCTTGGGGAGATTGGAATCTGTATCAGCTGGCCATTGAGGCTGAAAAAGTCAAACTGGTGCCGAGCTTTGATGAGCTTCAATGTCTACAGCATTTGCAAGACCTCACTCCACTACCCCATCAGCTGGATACCGCTCGAAAGGTACTGTTTCAAATGTCCGGACGTGCCATTCTTGCCGATGAAGTCGGCCTGGGCAAAACAATCGAAGCTGGAATGATCCTAAAGGAATATCTGGTTCGCGGGCTGGCTTCCAAAGTGCTTATTCTTGTACCCGCATCTCTGGTCCTACAATGGGTGCGTGAGCTGAACAGCAAATTCGGTATTCCCGCTGTCGCCCAGAAAAAAGCGTATTCTTGGTCTTCCGAGGTCGTCGTGGCCTCTATGGATACCGCCAAGCGGGAGCCCCATAGTAACATCCTACTAGATACCGATTATGACCTGCTCATTATAGACGAGGCTCATAAGCTGAAAAATAAAAAGACATCCAACTACCAGTTCATTATGAAGCTGCGTAAAAAATATTGTTTGCTCCTGACAGCAACACCTGTACAAAACGATCTGTCTGAGCTGTTCAATCTGATTACACTGCTCAAGCCTGGTCAATTGGGAAGACATGGCGATTTTTCAGCCAACTTTGTTGTAGATAAACGTCTGCCCAAAAATGAAGATCAGCTCAAGGATGAGCTATCTAAAGTCATGATCCGCAATCGTCGCGGAGAAGGCCCGGTTCAATTCACCAAACGAAATGTTTCCAACATTCACTTGGAACTTTCGCCGGAAGAGCAAGCGCTGTACGATGGGGTGACCTCTTTTGTCAAAGAGCAATACCAGGCGAATGGCGGAAATTTAAGTAGCATGCTGTCTCTCGTCACCCTTCAACGGGAAGTGTGCAGCAGCCGGGACGCTGTGTTCGTGACGCTGGTCAACTTGTCTAAAAAGATGGCCCCAGACTCTCCCCTACGCGATCGTATCTGGGATTTGGTTGCACATATTAAAGCGATCAAGGCTAATTCCAAAGCAGAAAAAGCGCTCGAGCTTATCCGTCAGATGAACGAAAAAGTGATCATTTTTACAGAATACCGAGCCACACAGGAGTATTTGCTGAACTATTTCCGTGACCGTGGCCTATCTGCTGTTCCTTACCGAGGCGGTATGAACCGTGGACGCAAGGATTGGATGATGGATCTGTTCCGTGGGCGAATTCAGGTCATGATTGCCACCGAAGCGGGTGGTGAAGGCATTAACCTGCAATTTTGTCACCATATGATTAACTTCGATTTACCGTGGAATCCCATGCGTGTGGAGCAGCGGATCGGACGGGTACATCGGCTTGGACAGACGCATGATGTTAATATTTTCAACTTGTCCACAACCGGAACGATTGAGGAGCATATCCTGCATCTGCTGCATGAAAAGATAAATATGTTTGAGATGGTCATTGGCGGATTGGACGTTATTCTTGAGAAATTTGAGAAAAAAGAATCTATTGAAAAAAGTCTGTATAAGATCATGCTCGAATCCAGTAGCGATGATGAAATTCGCAAAAAAATGCAAAAGCTGGGCCACTCGCTGGATTCCATCAAGCAGGAAATGGAACAACTGCGCACAGACCAGCCAAACACCGAGGATTTATTAGGCCTAGCAGGCAATACGGCTCCTCCGGGCAAAGCTCGACGCAGTGTGAAGGGAGGTCGCTAGTTTGACCATGAATGCACAGCAAGTCCAGCGTTTTGTACACACCTATCTGGAAGCTACCGGATGCAGTGTCATTGAGAGGTCGCCTCATCATGTAACCGTCAAGCTTTCTCCAGAAGCGGATAAAGCCTTAACAAACCGCCCCTACTATTGGGGATACGTAGAGCGTACTGGCGTTCCAGCGCAGACGATGTCCTTCACTTTCATCTTTGATGGGGAAGCCTATCGTACAGAACAGGAACGTTTAGCGGATCATACGCCACCAACTCCAGCATCAGGCAACGCAGCACAAGATCAGGTCATGGGGCGTTATTTCGGTCATGTACCGACATTACCACAATTGGGACCTGGACGTATTTTGCAGGAGGAGCTTCGATATGGAAGCCGTCGGCTGCATCAAATTTTTGAAGCCGCACGAGATGGAGGGAAATATGTTTATTTGTTTGAGCAGCCTGATGCCCGTCAGCTGTCTGCCCGCTCTCCCGTAGTCTATGAAGCTTGGCTCAGCATCTGCTATAAGATTGAATTCGCCTGCGATTTGAAGCGTGAGGAACTTCAGTGGCTAGGTATTTCGCTTAAAAGCGGCACCATTGTAACCGATTTTGGCGCCATGCTCGAAACTCGGCAGCTCAGCCCGCTGCTGGCGGGTAATATGCATGTGCAGCCTGCCGAGCTATCTGTCCCTGAAGCTTCTAGCTCGCTTGAAAGCTACCTCACCGAACAGCTCCGTCAGCAAGATTATGATTGGGCTGAGCAGGCGAAGGAACGATTGCGCGAGGAATTGGAGGTTATTGACCACTACTACGATGATCTAATCAAGGAGCAGAAAGAGGAAGAGGATAAAAAAGAAGCCATATCAGAGCAGCATCAAGCCCGCCGTAAAGAAATGGTATGGCAGTATGAGCCCAAGGTACTCGTATCCGCCATTAACTGCGGGATATTTCATCTGCGGTAACCGATATCTCTTGCTCCTTCGCAGGAGAGTTGCAGAGGTATCGTCAGCTTGTAACATCTTGCTTCAGCCTACATCAGTTTCCGCTGCTGTAACCACAAGTTTGGTTAAACATGTCTCCTATGTATCGACAGCAAAAAGCGAACCTGGATACGACATTTGCGCCGACAAGGTGCAGCAGTCTTTTTATCGGACAGGCTGTATACTGTATAAAAAGAATGCCTACGTCGGGCAATCAAGCCGACAGAAAGGTGGATTTCATTGAAGAAGAATCATTCCGGGCACTATAGCATAGGTATGATCGCAGCTGTTCTGATCGGCCTGTCCGCAGTCTGTCCGTTCGCTTCCATTCATGCGGCTCCCTCAGTCGCACAAGGTAACAATTTAAACTTGGTGTCTCTCTACAACGAAAGCTCGCGGGTTCCTCCATTGAACTCCACGAGTCCTGCTACTCCTTCCCCGGGTGACGTTTCAGCAAGTTTTCCTACTGGGGAGCAAGGCGTGCCCGCAGACGTAAAACAGACTGCAGACAACATGGTACAATCCCTATCATCGCAGCCCCCTTTTGTCTCGTGGAAAGATGCTGAGCTTAGCTATCATCCGCTCGGACCTGGAACCCATAGTTGGCTTGTTCAAGTAAACCGTGCGGGAGAATACATCGGCTACCTGATTATCGGATCAGACTCAAATGGCGCATATCAACTCAACGAATACGGGAATGGTCCAGGCGGGCCTTATAGTATGGATGTACTTCGTCAATCCTTAGTGTCGCTCACAGATACTGATCTTTCATCTATCGAGAAGCTGCAAATCACACCTATGTATGAGGAACCCCTACTAGCCTACTGGCTGGTGCGTTCCTCTACAGGCAGCGAAATATGTATTGATGCTGTAAATGGCGATCCGTTACCTGTAGAAGTGGCAGATGGGAGTTGGAAACATAAGCTCCAAAACAACGCATTCTCTTCATCTGTACCCTTTTTGAAAACACAGGCGCAAGCAGTTACGGTCTCGTCTGCTCCTTTCGATCCCTATGACGATCTGGGTTGGCTTCAACCCAAGCAAAAACTTTCTGTCCGTAACACAGCCCAATTTATGGATACACTGAGTATTTCACCGCGTATTATATTTTCTGCCACAGGTATCAATTTTGCCTTTGGAGGTCCCTTATCCATTAGTGGGTATCAGTCCTGGATATCCCCAGATCATCCGTCCCAACCCAATTTATATGCGTTAACCTACCATCATGGACTTTCCCGATTTGTACCACTAAAACAGTTATTGTCAGCTGGTGAATTTTATCGTTTGGACTCCTAGTTATTAAGAAACACGAAAAGATCGGAATGATCCCTACAACATAAAAAGAGACCTCAAATGGCATAACCTATGCCTCTTGTGGTCTCTTTGGCGAGTTTAATGTCGCTCCCTTCGCCCTCTGCGTGTGGATTTCATCCACATTTTCAGAGCGAGAGGCAACATGCCAAACCATTTGCTCCCCCACGGCTCTCTGGCTTGTTTTTGACTGCGCCGAACATCACGCGGCGTTTCCATATAGCGAACAATCCGCTGCGTAATATACGTCACCAGTTCGTCACTCTTCGCCATCCTCCATGACCTCCTCCAATCTGCGCCTATTGTTTCCAATTACGTTGCTTGGAAATATCGGATTCACACGTTAGGTGCAGATAAAACTAGCTTGCTCATTTTCCAAAAGGTCTAACCCCTGTGGGAATAACTATGCATGGTTTCCCTTAAATGGAACATACTATCTTCAACATAACAGTTACCCCAAGGCTAATTGCCATATTTGAAGGCAGCTACGCTGCTTTAGGTTTGATGCCTGTTATGCATGGTTTTTCAGTAAATAATCAATTCGTCCACTGGGGGAATAGAATGTGAGGAAAAAAAGGTTAAACAAAATATGGCTGACATGCTTGGGGTTCAGTCTATGCATCCTTTGCAGTGCTGTATTCGCCCCATTTACCTATATAGCTGCTCAGCCCGACGAGAAAAGTAACGAACCAAACAAGTATATAGATAGTCCATCCAACATACATTCGTCCTATCACGCTTTTGCTAAGCCCGTTGTCCTGATTGATGTAGGCCATGGCGGTGTGGATGGTGGAACAAGTCACAAAGGAATTTTGGAAAAAGATATCAATCTCGCCATTGCTCAAAAGCTGTACTTGATTTTACGCTCCCAGGGATATCCTGCTGTCCTGAATCGGGACAAGGACTACGCACTGAGTGACGACAACCGTTGGCTGCAGTCCAAATCCCGGCACCTTAAAGACCTCGCCCAACGTAAAAGCCTAACAGAACAACTGCCCACCGCTTTGGTTGTAAGCCTGCATGTCAATTGGAGCAAACGTGCCGAAAAACGGGGACCCATTGTACTGTATCAGGATGAAGGCAGCAGCTATCTGTTAGCTGAACGGATTCAGCATTCATTAAACCGCTTATTTTGCATGAATAGAAAAACAGTGTACGGAAAACCCTTTTATCTTTTGAATAAAATCCGGCAACCCGCTGTAATTGTGGAAACCGGGTTTATCAGTAACGAACAGGACAGAGCTATGCTTTCCGAGGATCGTGGTCAAAAAAGCATTGCCGAAGCTATTGCCGCAGGCATTATTGCGCATTTGACGGCATGGTAGTGTTGATGGCTGGGTCTCCCGTCCATCCCCATACAGCTCGTACCAAATCGCTAATACCCACAAATTTGGCGTGCTCCTTTAGCTTGGGAACCGACGAATGAAGAGCGGAGGATGTGTACATACCAGACACGCCGACGTGCCCAATCGTTACGCAGGTGTTGTGCTCATCCAGCCATTCAACCACTTTTGTAAGTTGCCGATTCACATGGGCGAGGTTATGGACATCATCCAGAAAAACATCATTTCGTACTGGTGGCATTCCCTTTTTAGCGGCAAGCTCAGGGACCACTGACCGATAATTAGTACGGCTATCGACAAAAAATAGTCCATGCTCCTTACAAACATCAAGAACAATGGACATAATGCGCTTATTAGAAGTGATCTTGGAACCCATGTGGTTGTTCATCCCTATCGCATAAGGAACATCCTTAATGGCTGCTGTCACCTTCGCACGTACTTCTTCATCCGTCATATTAGCCTTAATTGCTCCAGGCCCAAGCCATTCGGGCTTCCCTTGCTTTGGCTCCATTGGAAGATGGACGATGACATCATGACCGCGCTTATGCGCTTCCATAGCGTCCTGCTTGGTTGTAGGCAGGAAGGGCATCACAGCAACGGTAATCTTAACGGGTAAATTTAAAATTTGCTCAGTTCCTTTCATATGGTTTCCCAGATCGTCAATAATGACAGCAACCATCTTTTGCGGCTCGTCCTTTTTGTCTATTGCTTCTGCAACACCAGTACTACAGACCATGAATAACATGCATACCGAAATACAGAGTACTACGGTTCTTCGCATTTTGGAGCTTGAATGGAATACAGGTACATAAGCTGGCTCTTTCCGAGCGCGAGATTCCTTTAAAGCCTTTTTTATTATATTTCTCATGTGCAGCTTCCGTCGTGTACTCATTGCGGGTCAGCCTCCTTCTCTGTCCCTTCATTGTGTGAGTAACGTCGTCTAAATATGTATAAGGCAGATTCATGGAATACTCCCTGATCTGCCTTATCGTGCGTAGAAACGTATAATAAAGCCGCTTACCAGTTCTTATCAATAAATTCATCACGACCTGATTGGGCCCGATCTTCCTTATAGTGCTTCACGTTTTTCTTGTGGTAATCCTGATGATAATCCTCTGCAGGATAAAAAATCGAAGCAGGAAGAATCTCCGTTACAATTGGCTTATCAAAGCGTCCACTTTGTGCCAACTGCTCCTTGGACTGTTGTGCAAGCTCACGTTGCTGCTCTGTATGATAAAAAATTGCGGGTTTATACTGTGTACCCCGGTCCTGAAATTGACCTTCCCCGTCGGTAGGATCTGTTTGCGGCCAATATAATTCGAGCAGCTTTTCATAAGGAAACAGCTCAGGTTCAAAAGTAATCTGCACCACCTCGTAGTGACCTGTAGTTCCTGTTTTAACCTGCTCGTAGGTCGGATCGGCAATCGTTCCTCCAGTGTATCCTGACACAATGCCATGAATGCCCGGCTGTTCTTCAAACGGAGTCACCATACACCAGAAGCATCCACCTGCAAAAGTCGCTTTCTCCATCTTACATCCAACCTTTCAATAACTTCATCATAAAGTGCGTTATTTTCTATCATATCTTAAAAGATAACCTTATAAAAGAATTGTTTATGAACTTGAGGAATTCGCAAAAATTCCACCTAAAAGAAATCAAGTAATTTGTCAGAATCCTTTATGGAAATCCATAGTTTGCGGGAAGAGAAGAAACGTGTTCAGCTTAAACTATGAGCAAATCCTCGGAAATATAAGAAAAAGGTCTCTAAAACTGCTACGAGAGCAATTCTATAGACCTTTTCTAATAGATGCGGTCGAGAAGACTCGAACCTCCACGGGGGGTTAGCCCACACGGACCTGAATCTTGTATCCGATTCGGAACCAAGCGGAATCTAAGTCAATGGAACGGAATTGAGAAACCGTCAAAACCCTTGTGAAATCAGGGTTTTTGACGGTTTTTTCGTTCAAATCCAAGCGCCGAAAGGGGCTCCCGGCAATGCCGTAAAATGCGGCCGATTTTGGACGTTTGAGAGAACTCGGAGAGAACAACGAAAACCAGCCCACTCCCTGCCATTGACAAATTAACGAAGAGGCCGCTTCGGGGAGGGTTAATATGAGACACGCAACGACGATCACCGTCGCTAATCAAAAAGGCGGCACTGGCAAAACGACCACCGCCTACAATTTGGCTTACGCCTTATCCCATGAAGAAAAAAAGGTTCTGCTGGTGGATTTCGACCCGCAGGGTAATCTGACCTTATGTTTCGGCATCGAGCAACCCGACAAGTTGAACGTTAGTATGTTCAACATCATGAACGCCGTCATGGAAGATGAGCCTCTCCCCGCCCCTGACCAATACCTTCATTCCCAAGGGAACTTTGACCTCATCCCGGGCAATCCCAGCTGCGTTCAGACAAATCACATCTTGGCCGGACGACCAGCTCTGCCTTGGTCAGACTGCCCGGCTCGACCATGCTGAGACCGCAGCAGCTCGCCTTATATAGCCTCCCAAAAAAGAACGTCCCTTCTGCCAACCGGCACAAGGGACGTTCTTCGTCTCATTACACAAGGATCACAGGTCAACCCCAAATGGTGCTCCAAAGCAACCTCCGCTGTATACTCAATTTGATCAATCCCCATATCTGACATGTCTGCCAGTGCAGCCGAGGCCATAGAGCAAGCAGTGCCAACCTCCCCCTGGCAGCCGCATTGAGCACCGCTGATGGAGGCATTCTGCTTGACCAGGTTGCCAATGAGCCCGCCTACGGCCAGAGCCCGGAGGACCTTCTCGTCCGGGACCTGTTTCTTTTGCTGCATATAAAGGAGTGCGGCCGGCATGACACCGCTGGCTCCACAGGTCGGGGCCGTTACGATTGCACCGGCGGCGGCATTTTGTTCGCTGACGGCGAACGCATATGCGCTGACGATCCTGTTCTCCCGCGTCTCCGGGCTCTCATCAATATGCCGCTGATTATACAGAAGTTGCGCCTTGCGTTCAACCTGGAGACCGCCTTCCAGAATACCGGTGACTGAAATCCCTTCGTTGACCGAACGCTTCATCGCTTCCCAAATCCCATTGAGAAAATCCCATATCTGTTTGCCTTCACACTGCTCGACGTAATCGCTTAGGCGGATATGATTCGCTTTACAAATTTTACTGATTTCTGCAAAGCTGTTCTCTGGGTAGACTTCGGGCGCCAGCATCTCCTCCCGTCCCTCAATAACGATGTCCCCGCCGCCGATACTTAAAGCACGCATGGATGTGGTTTGCCGCCCGTCTTTATAAGCGATAAAATCAACGGTATTGGGATGCGGCAGAGTAAAATCTGCGTGTGGAACAAATTCAATCTCCGTTGGAACGGGTGACAGTGCTCTAATAATGGCCTTGTCTGTCATATGTCCTTTGCCTGTTTTGGCAAGGGAACCATAAATCAGTGCCTTGAATCGTTCGGCATCCTCATTTTCTGATTTGAAGATTCTGGCGGCTTTCTCCGGCCCCATGGTATGGGAACTGGATGGTCCCACTGCCAACCTTATAGAGTTCTGTCAACGATTTCATAGTACCCTTACACCCTTTCTGACTATTAGTCATTCCTCTGAAAACGTTCCTTGATGTTCATCAGCCTCTCGTGTATACCCTCTTCATCAATGGCCATGTCATACAATTGGTGCGTAAGCTGGAGACCCTGATCGTTCGCAAGGGCTTTTTTCCATGAGCGCGACACAATCGGATGAGTAAGCTTTCTTACAGAGCGGGGGGGGGCCTGCATGATCATCTCTGCCAGCTCCCACGCACGTGGAAGAAGCTTTTCACGAGGCAGTACCTCACTAACCAGACCAAGGTCTAATGCCGCTTGAGCATTAATGTTCATCCCCGTGTATGCGTAGTATGCCGCTTTCTTGGTTCCCAGTATATTCTGAAGTGCTAAGACGATTCCATCTCCAGGCGGTACACCGCCCAGGTAATGAGCATCGAAAAACTCTGTGCCTTCAGCACAAATGGTAATATCACAAAGCGTTCCCAGTTGCCAGTGTGAGCCTGTTCCATTGATCGCCCCAATGGTGGGAATGCCGATGCAATAGATCATATTTTCAATCATTCTGAGCGATTCATGATAGAAATCCAGTTTCCGGCTATTCGGCCAATCCATGAATTTTGTTGTCCAGACTTCAGGATTGCCTATTTGCCACAAATCTCCTGTCCCTGTAAGAATCATCACCTCATTCTCAGGGTCACGGCCAACATCTGACCATACATTGCCATATGCAGTTTGAGCCATCCAGTCAAATTGAAGCGGTCCCCCGTGAGTGTGCATACGTACTTCGAGTATGCCGTCACGGCGGGTCATGAAGAACAAGTCCTTGTACTTCTCCGAGTATTCTTCGAATCGTGTAGGTCCCGCCATATCTCTATTGAACATCTTTGCCCATTAGACGTCCTTGCATTTTTTTCAGCCGCTCCAGAGCTCCTTCTTCATCAATGGCCATGTCATACATTTGGTGGGCAAGCTGGAACCCTTGATCACTGACCAGGGCTTGTTTCCATGGACGGGATATAATGGAATGGGACAGATGTCTCGTTGAACGCGGTGCCTGCATAATCATCTCCGCAAGCTCCCATGCGCGGGGAAGAAGCTTTTCGCGGGGCAGGACTTCACTAACGATGCCCAAGTCCAATGCGGTTTGACCATTGATATTCTTGCCGGTGTATGCGTAGTATGCTGCTTTCTTGAAACCGATCATGTTCTGCAGCGTGAGTAACATTCCATCTCCGGGAGGTGTGCCTCCCAGATAATGCGGATCAAAAAAGTCCGCGTCTTCTGTACAAATGGTAATATCACAGAGAGTTGCAAGTTCACAGTGCGTTCCCGGTCCATTGATCGCTCCGATTGTCGGGATGTCAATGCAGAATATCAAGTTCTCAAGCAGTCTCAGCGATTCATGATACTGTTCGAGCTTCTTTTGCTTCGGCCAGTCCATAAATTTTGTATTCCAGACATCAGGGTCCCCTATAACCCATTTATCCCCTGTTCCAGAAATAATCATTACTTCGTTCTCAGGGTCGCGGCCAATATCTGACCATGCATGGGACCATGCCGTATGGGCTTCCCAAGAATGCTTGTACGGTCCTCCGTCGGTATGCAGCCGTACTTCGATGATTCCGTCACGACGTGTCATTAAAAGAAAGTCTTTGTACTTCACCGAATACTCATCAAATTTTGTTGGTCCAATCATACGTCTCTCTGTCATTTCAATTCCTCCTAGTTTTGTTTAGATATTATCTATTACTTTCAAGCCAATCTCTGGCGAAAGCAGCGTAAGCCGCAGCCCCTTTATAAAGCACCTCATCCGAGAACATCGTCTTTGGATGGTGCACAGGGTAACCATAACCTTCCTCGGTATTGCCTGCGTTAAGAAACACTGAGGTACTTGGCACCGCTTGTGATACAAATGCGAAGTCTTCCGATCCCATTAATTTCCCGCCGGGTATCAAATGGGTTATACCGATTAAGGAACTGGCGCCAAAAGTGTTTGCAATCGTAGTTCTTATTTGACGGTTAAGCCCGCTGTCCGTTTTCACCTCAGGACATCCCCTGGTATAGATCACATCCACCTTTGCCTGAAAAGTTTCTCCGATACCTGCAGAAATGTCGTGGATACGGGTTTCCATTTTGTCCCGCAATACGGCGTTAAATGTGCGTACGCTTCCTTTCATTCTGGCCGTATCGGGAATCACGTTGTTTGTACTTCCGCCTTCCATCACGCCAATGGTAAGGACGGCACTCTCAACTGGCGGAATTTCACGGCTGAGAATACCCTGCAGCGCCAGATGAAGATGAGCAGCTACATTTAATGGGTCTACTGCGGCGCTAGGCATCGCTCCATGTGCGCCCCTTCCGCGGATGATGACTTCGAACCAATCAGATGAAGCTGAAATCGCTTCTCCGGCCTCAGGCAATACAAATTGCCCGACAGGAATCGGCATTCCAGTCAACACGTGTAGCATCATGGCTGCATCCACTTTAGGATTTTCGAGAATCCCATTCTCAAGCATCATCTTTGCCCCGTGCAGAGTCTCTTCACCCGGCTGAAACATAAGCTTAACCGTCCCGTGAAGCTGCTCTTCGTTAGCCTTCAGGATCTCCGCAGCTCCCAAGAGCATGGAAGTATGCAAGTCGTGGCCGCATGCATGCATGTTTCCGTTCAACGACGCAAAAGAAAGATCCGTTTCCTCTTGAATGGGCAGCCCATCCATATCCGCCCGGATAAGAATCACCTTCCCGGTATGTTGTCCGCCGATCGTAACCGTTAGACCTGACTCTCCTACGGGAGTGGGCTTAAGCCCCATCGACTCTAACACCTCTTTTACGTAGGCCGTTGTCCTGGGCAAACTTAAATCAAGTTCCGGAACCGCATGAAGATGATGCCTGTACATGACCAATTTTTCCTGCAGCTGATGGGCCATACCCAAAAAGTCTCCAGCTTCTTCAATCACAATGAACATCTCCCAAAACACATATTGAATGAACGTAAGAACAGAGTGAACATCCCCCCCTTTATATTTTAAGACTTTTTAAGAACGATTTTATCGTACTTTTAAAGGTATTCGATGTCAAGAGAAAATAAGACATTTTAAGAACACTATTTTGGAGGCTGCCGGAACATTGATATATCACAATTATTGTGATATAACTCTTTTGATTGAACTGTTTATGAAAGGAATCTACCATGAAAATCAAGCTGGGTATTATCACGCCTGAGACCCATATGGACTATTTCCGTGCCATTGAAGAAGAAATGCGGCCCTTATGTCAGTTCAGGTTTCTTACAATCAGCAACTTCCGGGAAACAACAGACATCTATCTCAAAAACTTAGGTTCGGTGGATGGATTTGTGATCAGTGGCAGGATGCTTTACGAGTCAATCGATAAGGAATGCCTGGATGAAAAAGTACCTGTTCACATTTTGCAGGATGATGAAAACCTACTTTATAGGGAACTTTTCCGGCTGCTGGTTACAGAACCTGGGCTTGATATATCCAGGATCTATGTGGATTATGCGTATATAATCGAGTCCTTCAGTGAATTCCAGCAATACCTTACTCATGAGGGAAAGCCCATTGACAGCGGAGATCTGCTCGAACGGGTGGAAACAATGCTCGACAACCATATCACTCTGTGGGAAGACAAGAAAATAGACCTGTCCATCACGGCGTTCGGCCACTTTGTTCCGGAACTCAAAAAGCACGGAGTCAGATATATCTTAATCCGGCCCACTTTGGAAAACGTTAAAGAGACCATAAGCGAGATCATCAACGAAATTACCATCCTCAAGCTTAAGAGCCAGAGGGCAGTTGTTGCATGCTTATCGGCCAAAACGGCGGAGTCGCCATCTGAAGAGCAGCTTCATGAGCTGAAAGTCCTTGTCGGCAGGTTTCTGCGCAGCGTGAATCTGGCAGACACGACCCAAATTTCAGAAGGCTTTGTCAGACTATACACCACCTACGGAAATTTCATGAAAATCACCTCTAACGCGCATAACTGCACCCTGCTGGAGTATCTGGAAGGATACATAAGCGACAAGGTGAAAATCGGGTGGGGCTCGGGGCATGAATATTTTCAAGCTAACGTCAACGCCACCAAAGCTCACAGACAGGCGGAAGCCTTTACGGGCAGCTGCAGCTTTTTTATAAACGAGGATCAAAAGGTTATCGGCCCAATGCGGAGTATGAATGTCATACAGTTCTCTGAACAGGGGGACCCGGAAATCATGGCGTTAGCCAAAACCATCGGAATAAACAACATCAATTTGCAAAAAATCATGTCCTATGCAGAAATCATGAGAACCAATAAATTATCCTCTGAGGATGTTGCTGAGTGCCTGTCCATGACCGTCAGAGGTGCAAACCGTATTCTTAACAAAATTGAAGAAAGTAAATACGTACAAACGGTATTTGAAAAACGGGACAACAGTAAAGGACGGCCCAAAAAATACTACGAGCTGTTGTTTCTGGACAAAGAAGGGCGCAAAATAAGCAGATGATACGCATTGGCAAAAAAGGCACATTTTCAAAACTGAAAACGTGCCTTTTTTGCACTTATTTACCAACTCAAATCATTTCCTGGTCGGACGACCAGCTCTGTACATGCTGCAGGAACCGCCGCGTTGCAGGGGAAGCATATTTCATCGAGTTGACCGCGATGCCAAGGGAACGGAAGCTGTGCTCCTCCAGCTCGAGCATGGCTACATGCTCATGCTGAAACCGGGTGACCAGCTCCGGTAGGATGCTGATGCCCAGGCCTTTCTCTACCATAGCTATGATCGCATAATCATCCCCAGCGGAGAACTTGATGTTCAGCTTTATCCCGGCCTTCTCCAGTACCCGCTGCACATCATAGTCCGAGCCGGGCTTCGGAATGATGAAGTCCTCGTAGGCGATCTGGGCCTGTGGCATATAAGTGGCTTTACTCAGCAGATGGTCGGTGGAGTGAGTCGACAGCATCCGGTCCCGCTTTACCTGCTGCTTGAGCTGCTCATTCCATTTCAGATTCTCCCGGATGGGCTGAAGAACCTGTTTCCCGTTCACCGTCAGCTACACCAGAACGGCTGCGCACGAGCAGCGGGAAGCCGAATTCTTGCTCCAGGCTGCTGATCGTATGGCTGATGCCGGATTACGTGAAGCCCAGCGCCTCCGCCGCCTTCGTCAGACTGGCCAGCTCCACCACGCCAGGAACACTTCATAATGAGCAATACCTTGCAAATTTCGAGTATGCAAAAAGCCCTTGAATCTCCTCGACAGGAAACTCAAGAGCTCGTTCATTGTTAAATTGGTGCGGTCGAGAGGACTCGAACCTCCACGGTATTGCTACCACACGGACCTGAACCGTGCGCGTCTGCCAATTCCGCCACGACCGCATATAAATTGTCGTTTATCCTCGAAAGATCAATCCTTCTTAGCGACAAGATAGATCATACCATGCTCATATCAAGATGTCAAACCTTTTATGTTCGTTAATTTCCTCTTGATAAAAAAGGAATAATAAACTAAAATAAGAACATAAGTTCTCGGGAACGAAGGTTCTTTTTTTCATTCGGTTATGAATTATCATCACATTTTCCTAAGGCGGTGAATGGTAATGATCTCTTTAGATACTACTCAGCATGAATGGTCTCTTGTGAAAAGTTATCTGCTCCTTACCTTTATTCAAAAAGTATTTGAGCGGGACAGCCTAATTCTTGAAGAAAGCGGTATGCTGAAAACCCCTGATCTTTATGTCGAAATGGTTAACGCAGGTGTAGATCGTACCGGGATCCTGCTGTCTGAAATAAAACATGAATTTAATAAATATCACATTCAAGTTCTGGACATACAACAAAACCACTCCGGCGTTCACGCCACCTATATAAGTAAAGGCAATAAAGAGCAGTTCAGTATGGCAATGCCAGCGTTCCGCAAAGAAATGTATGAGCGGATGCGAGCATATCTCGGGCTCTCAACCTCTATGCCCCATACAGCTGCCCTTCCTTTACTAGAGAAACATCGCCCCGAATTACCAAACAATTCAACATCCAAACCTCTACGCATCGTTGAACAAAGTTTGGTTACATCCTCTTTGGCTTATAAGCGTAAAACGTCTCGCCCTGCTGCTTTTGCCGCAAGCAGAAGAGCATAATCCCCGCACAACCAATACGCAAAAGAAAAAAGCTTCCGCAGACACCAACTGTGCTCGGAAGCTCCTTTCCATATTCATCATATATCCAAATCGATCTATAACCGCTATGACGAAGTATAAGCTCATCAATTAATGATTCGCCTTATTGCAACGCCTTCTGTACACGCGTTACCCCTTGGCTTAGAGCATGTCCTCCACCTACTGCTGCGGCTACAGCAATGGTCTCCATAATTTCCTGATCACTGGCTCCTTTGGACCGCGCCTCGTCCACGTGATAAAACGTGCATACTTCATTGTTGGCAAATAAGCCAATGCCTAGCGCAATCAGTTGCTTGGTTTTCTCATCTAGGCTGCCGGCTTGAAAGCACTCTCCGGTAAAGCGATGATATGCATGAACTACCTCGGGCAACTGATCTTCCAAATGACTGATTTGATCCTTGTATGCATGTACTTTTTCGTCCATAACCGTCATTGACACAGCACGTCCTCTCTGTTGGATTTTCCTTCATTACTGTGTCCGATTTAGAGTTTCTGTATGCCTAATGAATCACCCAGTTATTTTTATCCAACACCCATTTGAGAACCCATTCCTAATCCAGATCTATCGGATTGTGACGCGGCTCGCTGAACGACTGGTATGTATAGCTGCGATCCAATTTGACCACACGTCGATTCTGGCGACGAATAAGCACCTGTTCCTCATCCCATGCCAGTACAATGCCCACAACATCGTTGGACTCCAATCCATCGCGTACGACACGCACCTTTTCACCGGAGAGTCGATAAGCATCCAATTCTTCGTCCATAATCATCCTTGTCCCCTCCTTATTCACTTTTTTAACATAACGATCATGGTTCTATATACATGAAAAAAGTTTAAAAAGAGACCTAAACGAATCATTTAGGTCTCTTCTCTCTTACTACTTATATGGATTGCCAACAGAGCGACAAATTATCCCGACTGATTCACACTGTGATCATGTTCTTTTGTATCGTTCTTCTCATACCAGAAGTCCAGCACTTGTGCAGACAACACTCGCTGATCTACATACTCCACTTGGTGAGCAGTAAATTCTTCTTTCCAAGAGAAGGACAATTCTTCGCATAGGTTAACCAACGTCAACAACTCAGACCAGGCCACATAGCGTTTATACCAAAAAAACTGAGGATGTTCAATCATATAGGGATACAAATCGTCGAATTCCGTATGCTTACAATCCAAGGCACGCTCAAAGTGTACTTTAGCCGCTGCCAGTTTTTCCAGAAAAAACTGTTCGGTCAATTGTTCTTTCCCCATGTTGCTGCCTCCTCTCCAAAACCTTATCTATATTATAAGCGAAATTGAAGCTCATGCAAAGGTTATTATTAGAAATAAGGATCAGGAGTTTTGAATTGTTACTATTCAGCAAACTCAATCTTGCCGTCAGCTAACGACGAAATTTTGACCAATGACTCTACACGAATACCCTGCTCACGGATGGTTCTCGCTCCGGCCTGAAAGCTTTTTTCCACCGCGACACCAAATCCAACCAACTCCGCTCCAGAGCGTTGAATGATTTTAACCATACCTCGCGCCGCATCACCATTAGCAATAATATCATCAATGAACAGAACACGGTCATCTTCGTGAATAAATTGACGAGACAGCATAATATCCGTAACAATACCTTTTGTAAACGAAGGTACGCGTTCACACAGCGCGTCTGGATCAGCTAATAGGGTCTTTTTACGACGAGCAAATACCAACGGTACACCCAATTCCAATGCTGTCGCAAACCCGATGGCAATGCCTGAGGACTCCACGGTCACTACTCTGGTAATCTTCTCTTCTCGGAAACGTGCTGCGAACTCTCGTCCCATTACCATTGTCAGTTCTGGATCAACCTGGTGATTAAGCAAACCATCCAGCTTCAGCACCTGATCTGATGCAATCACGCCTTCATTTAAAATTCGTTTCTTTAATACTTCCATTACATGACCTCCCACGGCAATCCTATGCGGTAAAAGTACCATACTTCACCCGCCGCTTTCAAGCTATAGCTGCTTTCCATGCGGTCATGTGACATTTTTTTTACGCTTGTTCCAGAACCATGCAGTGATTCCTCCCGCAACGATTAAAAGAATAACGACCAGCCCTACCTGATGCGTCACCTTCTCCATTAGTTTCGCCACCTGCTCCCAATGCATGCCCACCGCATGTCCAATCCCCAAAAATGTACCGCACCACAGCAAAGCTCCTGCTGATGCATAACTGATATAGCGGAAAACGCCTAAACGGGTTGTACCTGCCAGATATGAGGATACATGTCTCAAGCCGGGGACAAAATATCCAAACAGGATTCCCCAGGTACCATAGCGCCCAAACCAATTTTCAGAAGAGGCAATCCTAGAAGGCGTAAGCCTCACCCATTTTCCGTATCGATGCAAAAGTGGTTTGCCCAGCAGACGCCCCAGTGTGTAGCTAAGCATCATACCCGTCATACTACCGAAAAATGTGACTGCCAGTGCAGCAATGAAGTTGTAGTGCCCTTGAGACACGAGCCCGCCGAAGGCGATCATTAGCACTTCGTCGGGTATCGGCATACCCGCTACTCCAAGTGCAAGCAAGCCGAACATTGCCAAATATCCGTATTCCAGTATCCATGCAAGGATTTGACCCATAAATTACGCTCCCGTCAAGCTATTCATTAATTCACTTTAATTATTTTCAGTCTCATCCAGTCATGTCCTATTTCAGTTGAACATAGTTTGTATTATATGCTCGCTGCAGCGTTATTCAAGCAGGCAAGGAGGGACTGGGGATGAAACGTAATATTCATGTTTTTCAAATTGCTTTTACATACATCGGTACAATCGTCGGTGCCGGATTTGCTACCGGACAAGAAATTCTGCAATTTTTTACGCAGTATGGTCGTTGGGCTACACTCACTATTATGCTATCCACAATCATATTTGTATGGTTGGGTACGAAAATGATGCTGATCGCTCATGACATTTCAGCCAAATCCTACGAGGACCTGAACAAACATCTTTTTGGTGCCAATGCCGGGAAATGGATTAGCTGGTTCACACTCATCGTGCTGATTGGCGTAAACAGCGTCATGTTGGCAGGAGCCGGCTCTGTTTTTGTAGAGCACCTTCACCTGCATTACCAAACCGGACTGCTTATTACACTGATTGGTACTTATTTGCTGCTAAGTAAAGGCATTAAAGCCATCTTGCACATGAACACCGTAGTTGTCCCTTTGATGATCATTATGTCTCTTCTGCTCGTTCACAGCACGCTCTCCATGCCCAATCCTCAGAGTTTTATTACGAATACGACAGATCACAGTACATTTCGAACCTTGCTCTCTCCACTGCTGTACACGTCCTTCAACCTAACTATGGCCCAAGCCGTGCTTGTACCACTTGGCAGCCAAACCTTTTCCCGAAGAACCATCCGCTGGGGCGGAGTTTTGGGCGGAGTTGGTGTCGGGTTTATGCTGATGGCTGCACACTTTGCCATGTCAGCACATATGCCGGGTATTCAGCAATTTGAAATCCCTATGGGAAGCATTGCTTACCGTCTGGGTGCCTTTGTCGAAATCATATACATTCTACTCATTTTCATGGAAATCTTCAGTACCTTTGTAGCCGACATTTATGGAGTCAGTCTGCAAATTCGTCAGCATGTCCAAATTTCGCCCAAGCTCATCACACTATTCATTATGCTCACCTGTTTTTTAATCAGTCAGTTCGGCTTCAGTTCACTGTTATCTGTCCTTTATCCTATTTTCGGAATGCTCAGTCTGATGTGGGTTAGTAAACTGATCATAGCAGGACGCAGGAGACCTTTTCGTTCCTCACGTCCTCGCTCCAGCTTTCGGCATTCCGATTCCAAACCAGGTGGTACTCGTCATGGTTAATGTGGAAATTTCAAATACATTTTCTTCAACTCGTTAACCGCCCGACTTAAAGAATAGCTTGATTTAGCTTTATCGCAGGCAGATCTAGCCAGCTCATAACGATAGGCAGGGTCAGCAATGACCTTTTCTAATGCGTCTGCCAGTGCCCTCGGATTGTCGGGTGGCACGAGCAGACCATTTACCCCATCTTCAATCTGCTCCGGTATTCCTCCCACTTCTGTACCTACCAATGCCAGACAACTCAACGCTGCTTCCGCAAATACCGAACCAAAGGCCTCCGCCCGAGAAGGCAAGACAAATACATCAAAGAAAGGCATAAACTCTTCTGGATGAAGGGTATATCCATAAAAAATCGTCTCATGGTATATATCGAGCTGTCGCGCCATCTCTTCCAGCTCAGGGCGAACCGGGCCGTCTCCAATAATATGAAGCACAAAATCCAGATTTCTTTTTTTAAGTTCAGCACAGGCCCGCAATAAAATATCCAGTCCTTTCGCCGGAACAAGGCGACAAACGGTTATGAGCTGTGTCACTTCATTTTCGTGTGGAATGGGTTTGAAGCGCTTCTCATCATATCCATTCGGAATGACTGCAATGTCTTGTGGATTCTGAACGTAAGGAGTTAAGTAATGCTGAAAAGAATGAGATACCGCTATCAGGCGATCCGCCTTCTGCTCCATTTCCCCGTACAGTGACACCAAGAATTGGTGTTCAGGCCCGTTCTCCTCTATTTTCCCGTTTAGAATTAACTCCTTCTCATAGGAAGAGTGAATCGTCTGTACGAGCGGAATGTCAGGAAAAACAGTTTTCATGGCGATTCCCGCAATCGGATGATGAGCATGAATGAGGTCATAGGGCTTCTGAATACGAAGCCGGGTCCACCATAAATAGTCACGGTACGTCTGAATATATTTTTGAACGATTGGATATTGTTCATATCTCGTCCAGTCAAAGGTGTCAAAAGTTACTTCGTCCCTACCCTTGTTACGAATCCGTTTAGGGATTGAAAATAGCTCCATTTCCCAACGGGGGGATGTAAATCGCTCTTGCAGATATGGAATCATGGATGAAACGCCTCCCGGTTGCTCGGGTGGGAAAAAGAGAGCCTGTAACAATTTCATGACGTGCTTCCCCTTTCAAGCATTAAACTGCCGGATCACAGATTGTATGTATAGGTTTCCGGATTTTCTGAAAGATGATATATTGAGAATAAATGTTAGTCACAAAAGAAAATTATAACATTTTAAATAGGATAAATCCTGTCTATTGTATCGGAACGATATCAACCGTTCAATAGATTGACTATTTTTGCAAATGGAGTCGGTGATGTTGACGTTGTTGTCCTTATCGGGAACCTTGGGTTTCCCATCTCTGGCCGGGGCCGTAAGTGCAGCCTGCGGTTTGTATATTATACTCATGATGGCACTGATGTGCGTGATCATATATAGCAGACAACGAAAAAAAGCCTATATCCTTTTTTCGGTTGCCGCTATTATTATTATGACATATGAAGCCATGAATCTCTATTCAGCAGGCGCAGGCAAGATGCAACTCCAAGGAATCGTGTGGAAAAATGTGCTGGAGGCGTCTGCCTTCGTGCTCATCAATGCCGCCGTATTTCAACTCTACCGGAAGCTGAAACGCTTGCAGACATGGACCTTGCTGCTGCTGGGTGCGTTATTGATATTGCCGGTTATTGCCTGGACTGCAGGTTTGTTGCCCGCTTGGATCAGCGCAGCGAAACTGGTTGGGTTCACTCTGTTTTATCGAGTACTGGTACTTATACTGGGCCTTGTGTTCATCACCCCACGAATCGGACAGCCAAAGAAGTATGTAGCGGGCTTATTCATGTATTTGCTCTGGCTTGGCTATTTGTGGCTGCGAAATGACATCCCTGAAGAAGCTGGAAGATCAAACACAGTCCTATATATGTCATTTTTACCATTGCTGTACTACACTACGTTATTCCTCATCCTGTTTGAACGGATTGTGGAGCTGCTCCAAAGGATTTACCGTTCTTCCATCACCGATGGCCTGACAGGGCTATATAACCGTAAATATTTTTCGGGACGACTACGGCGATATATGGAACAAGGAATCCGCGTGTCGGTCATTTTTTGCGATATTGACAATTTCAAAAAGTTGAATGATACGCAGGGCCATGCTCGTGCGGATGAAGTACTCAAACAGGTGGCACAGATTATGGAGGATGAACTGGATGAAATCGGACTGACCGGACGATACGGTGGCGAGGAACTGGTCGCAATGGTTGTGGATCGACGTGCCAAGGTTGGACATGTTGCAGAACGTATCCGCCAGCGGGTCGCGGAAGAAAGCATTGTCACCATCAGTGTCGGACACAGTACAGTGAAGAAGGAAATGAACCCGGATGAACTAGTCAAGCAGGCCGATCAAGCGATGTACATATCCAAAACGACAGGTAAAAACAAGGTTACAGCTTATACAGCAGCCGAAGTGAAAAAGAGTCGGGCAGCACGCGCACAATAATTCGTAAACTGCGATTCAGTGTTGAACGTTGAGTTTGAATAATTCTCTGTCTGGTTGTCTATATCATAAAATGACGCACAGGAATCTCATAAGAGCCTGTGCGTCATTTATATTTAATCTGCCCATCAAACTTCTGACGTTGCAGATGCTATATCCCGGCCGATCCATGCCAATTCTTCGCTAGTCAGCTCTCGATAGCTGCCCATCGGAAGCTGTTCATCCAGCTTCAATGGGCCCATGGCCGTTCTTTTTAAATAGGTCACCTTTTTACCAACCGCCTCGAACATACGCTTTACTTGATGAAACTTCCCCTCATGGATTACAAGTGAAATATAAGAAATGACTTCCCCATCTGCCTGGAGCGGATGTTCATGGCGAAGAATGGTCAACTGTGCAGGAAGGGTAACATACCCATCATCCAGTTCCACTCCTGCTGTAAATTGATGAATATCCTCCTCCGTGACATGACCCGATACGGTAGCCTCATATGTTTTAGGGACATGCCGCCGTGGAGAAAGTAGTTCGTGCGCTAGCTTACCATCGTTGGTCAACAACAATAGCCCTTCTGTATCTTTGTCTAAGCGTCCAACTGGAAAAGGCTCAAAGTGTCGTTCCTCCGCGCTCAGCAAATCCAGCACCGTCCGCTCCCTTGTATCTTCGGTTGCAGATATAACGCCCGGTGGCTTGTGCAGCATGATGTAAATATACTCCCGAAAAACAACACGTTCCCCGTTCACTTCAATCTGATCCTGGTATGGATGAACCTGTAAGCCGCTATCCTTGGTGATCCTCCCGTTTACCGTGATCATCCCTTGCTTCACCTGTCGCTTGATATCACTACGGGAGCCATATCCCATATGGGTCAAAACTTTATCCAAACGTTGCGTTTGTCTCCCTTTTCCACTCATACCGATGTCCACCTCCAACCTGTAGGGTATTCATTTTTGAGCATGCCGTCCTGCCATTTGCCCCACCCAGCCGAATAACCATCAATGCACACGAGAGTATAGCCTTTGGGCTGGACTTCGTTCCGCAGTGCCATTCTCTCAACGGGGATGGACAAGGTCTCCCCTTTTAAATACCGGATGGCCTCAGCATCTGAACTGGAGAGATTAATGCTTCTAGCCGCCTCTGAAGGGCGTAATGCCACCGCCAGCGGGTGTGAGGGCACAAAGCGACCATTCTTGTCGGTACCCATAAACCAGCCTGGTCGCACCACCTTAAGGCCGTCCAAACGATGTGATGCCAATGGCGACTGATAAATACGATCTCCATAGACCACCGTATAGCCTGTAAAGGACACCTCCAGCTGATCCTTCACAAATTGGTGATAGGACTCCAGCACATCTTGTGGGGAGCGTGCAGCGGATTTTACATTCTCTTTACCAGAACGAGACTTATTGCCACCCAAGCCGCGCGCGGACTTTCCTTTACCGGACTTCCCGTCCATTCCTTTTCCACTTCGTTTAGGCTCACCAGTCGCATGTCTTCCTTGACCGCTTGGCGTCAGTGCTTCCTTGACGGACAAAAACTGCTTCTTCCGTGGATACGCTGCATCTATGTTCAATGCCCTGTCATTCTTGCCCTCAAATGGAGTCAAATCCCCGGATTCAGTGTGATCTTCAGTCCCAGTGACACGACCACCTTGGTGTTGCAACACAGCGATAAAATGGCCTTCACCCTCTACGAGATGCGGCCAAAGGCGTGCTGTTCCCCGCAGTTCGGGGTGTGATGCCGAGACCTCTTCACTCATCCATTCCGGGTGGCCTGGTGCAAAACCTGCTTCCGATGGAACAGGGACTACGTCAAAATCGGGATGAGCCTCCAGAAATTCTGCGATCATTCCTTCATTTTCTTCTGGTGCAAAGGTGCAAGTCGAATAGACAATTCTCCCTCCTGTGCTCAGCATCGAGGCCGCTACACGCAAAATGTCCCGTTGCATGACTACACATTTATCCACCGAATGCGTTTCCCATTGTTTTGCCATATCCTCATCTTTGCGGAACATACCTTCTCCCGAGCAAGGTGCGTCAATTAGTATCTTGTCAAAAAAATGAGGAAAGGCATCGGCGATTCGATCCGGGCTTTCATTCAGTACCACGGCATTACGCACACCGTACAATTCCACATTTTTAGCCAACGCTTTGGTTCGGTCCGCGCTAATATCATTGGTCACCAATACGCCGCTTCCTTGTAGTTTGGCAGCTATTTGGGTCGATTTCCCGCCCGGTGCGGCGCACAAGTCCAATACAGCTTCATCTTGAGCTACATTGAGCAGTTCAACCGGAGACATTGCACTCGGTTCCTGTATATAGTACAGTCCCGCATGGTAGTAAGGATGTAACCCCGGCTTCGTACCGTGAGGAATGTAAAAACCCGTGGCACACCATGGAATCGGCCGCAGTTCGAACGGAGAACGTTCCTTAAAGTCCTCCACCGGAATTTTTAACGTATTGACGCGAATCCCGGCATGGGGCGTGTGGTCATAGGCGGTCATAAATGCTTCAAATTCGTCGCCGAGCAGTTGCTCCATGCGCTTTACAAATGCTGTGGGGAGCTGTACACCCATAATCGTAATCATCCTGTCCTTTTAAAATAAATTTTATTGTACCATATTCAACCTGTTATCCTGCAATATCGGTGTGATTTACAAACTTTCACTACAATCTGTAATGTTGTATAATAATGAGATTCATAGCTACATATTTTGAATTTTGATAGGAGAGATTGCATTGAACGCACAAAAATCCAACAAAAAAAAGCTTATACCTGTCATCGGCTTTTTTGTTGTGCTGGTCATTTTGCTTGGAGTACTGCTCGCTTTAAATTCAGGCACTAAAAACAAGCTGTATGGCGTTTCCACAGCCTCGTTAAATCCTGCTACTCAAGAGCTGCTAAATGACCCGAACTATCAGCAAATTATTAAGCCGGAAGATCTACAGAGTAAAATTGACAAAAAGGAAAACTTCTTCGTCTATCATTTCGCGTCCGACTGTGTGCATTGCCGCGCCACTACCCCTAAGCTCTTGCCTTTGAGCAAGCAGGAGAACATTACGATGCACGAATTTAATCTGCGTGAGTATGAGGATGGCTGGGACAAGTATAAGATTGAGTATACCCCTACGCTCATTTATTACGAAAAAGGCGTGGAAAAGGAACGTATGGTAGGCGGGTTGAAGGAAAGTCCTTCGGACAATGGGTACACACTCGACGATTTCAAAGCCTTCTTTGAGAAATATAAAAAGAACGTAACCTCCTAGTCAAACGTTCACACACCTGAAACGATAAAGCAGCCCGATCCTTATAAACGGATCGGGCTGCTTGCTTATCATGCGCTTCAAACTCAAGGCGCATCCTTCGTTTCCGCCGAGACAGAGCCTGAGCCTCCAGTTGCCTGTCTTCGCCTAATTGAAGCTGCCAGCGCCTGCTGACGCTGCTCATGCTTTTCCCCACGCCGAGGACCTCTCTGCTGCGGGATGTTGACTGGAATGGACGACGATGCCTTCTCCACGGCCCGGCGCAGCCCGGGCTCGACGATTTCTATCGTCAAATCCCGATAAACCGGCGGTTGGTGCTGAAGCTCTTCCGTACCGGTCATAACTGCTTCAGCAAGCTGACGGGCGCAAACGCGCGCCTCGTCCACCAGCTTCGCCATATTAATGCCCAGCGCCTGCGAAGGAGCATGCTCCAGCCTGTGGACCGCACTATTCAGCATCATATGTCCACCACGATAGTTACCATTCCGGAAATGATACAGTCCTACAGCAACTTGCAGCAAGCCTTTATATACAGGGTCACGGTCCAGCTTAAGCCACAGCTCTTCCAGTACCTCATGACATTCAAAGTAATCCCGATCCCGATTGAAGTATACCAAATAAGTCACGTACAGCGGTTCGTAGGAAAGGTTTTCCATTTAATACTCATCCCTGTCTTCTTCCTTGGTAGAGGCTTCTAGCATCTCTTTGACCTCATCGTGAAGCAGCTTGATTCCTTCCATGTCGTGCCGTTCCCACAGTTCATTAAATCTGCGCTGCGCATCAATCGTTTCACTGATCTTATGGTAGAAATACAGCCGGTGCATACCTGTTAGCACTTTAGAAACGATATTGGCTTCATCCTCGAACTTTTTCTGCGCTTCCAATATTTCAAGACGCATAGAAGACATCTCATTATCCAATACAAAGGCTGCCTCAGCTGCCTTTTTCAATCGTGTGCGCATATTATCAGGCAAGCTTTCACGATACTTATAGCTAAGAGAATGCTCTATGGTTGCCCAAAAATTCATAGCCAAAGTACGGATTTGAATTTCTGCCAGCACAATCTTCAGCCCCACTGCTGTTTGAACCGGATACTCCACAATCATATGAAAGCTGCGATAGCCGCTGTCTTTATAATTGGTGATATAGTCCTTTTCATACAGTACGGTCAAATCCTTACGTCTTCTGATATATTCGGCCACCCGCCGAATATCCTCTACAAATTGACACATAATGCGAATGCCTGCAATATCCTCGATTCCCGTCTCCAGCTGATCAGAAGGAACCTGTAATCTCTTTGCCTTATCGAGGATGCTTGATATTTTTTTAACCCGTCCGGTTACGAATTCGATAGGAGCGTATTCCTCGCGCTTTTTCAGCTCCGCACGCATTGTTTTGAACTTGACCTTAAGCTCTTCCACCGCCTGATCGTATGGCAGTAAAAATGTTCCCCAGTCTCTTCCGTCCATCCCCGTACCTCCTGTCTCTTCCGACAACGCTTTTTTATCTGTGATCTGCACCAACAGCCTCGGTAATGTGTCTAAAGCCGTCCTTTCGAAGCAGCTCACGCAGGCCAGCATGTATAGCCCTATTTACTTCCGGCCCTTCGTAGATCAATGCTGTATAAATTTCAATCAGGCTTGCGCCTGCTTTAATTTTGTCATAGGCATCACGACTCGTGAAGATGCCGCCCGATCCGATGATAGGCAGCTTACCTTCCGTCTGGCGGTACACCCGTCCGATGACCTCTGTGGAACGGTCACGCAGCGGCTTACCACTCAGCCCTCCTGTTTCACTCGCATTTCGGTGCGTCAGACCAGCTCTGGATATTGTTGTATTGGTCGCAATAATGCCGTCTACTCCACTGGCAGCAATCGCATCTGTCATATATTCCAATTCCTCATCCGATACATCTGGCGCAATTTTAACCAGTACAGACTTGGCATTGCCATACTTTTTCGCCTGAACTCCCATCTCTGCCCGAACCGCTTCCAATAGCGACTTCAGTTCATTACCATGCTGGAGCTTTCGTAAATCCGGCGTATTCGGCGAGCTAATATTCACTACAAAGAAGTCCGCATACGGATACAGTGCGGAAATACACTTTTCATAGTCCTTATGAGCATCCTCATTGGGCGTGATTTTATTTTTGCCGATATTAACTGCGACCGGAACAGGTCGATGTTTGAGTGCAGCCAGACGTTTGGCCATGCTCTCAGCACCCAGATTGTTAAAGCCCATCCGATTGACTAACGCCTCATCGGGAGGCAGTCGGAACAACCGGGGCCGATCATTGCCGGGCTGTCCCACAGGTGTCACCGTTCCCACTTCCATAAATCCAAACCCGATGGAAGAAAAACCAGTAACCGCTTCTGCATTTTTATCCAGTCCTGCAGCCAGTCCAATCGGGTTGGGAAAATGAATGCCAAACAGATCAACGGCAAGATCCTCCGTTTCCTTGACTCCGTACATCCCTCGCAGTGTCGCTGCTCCACCAGGGAGTGAGCCCGCATGTTTTAAGCCGTCAATGACTACATGATGGGCCGTTTCTGGACTCATTTTAAAAAAAACAGGTTTCGCAATCCTTCGATACAACACGATTCATCCACTCCGTTCTATGCCCTTGCACAATCCTAAAAAACATCTCTACAAAATAGTTTAGCTTTTTCCATACCAAAAAGAAAGTAATTTGCGAGGTGTAGCTCCAGAACAATTCAGTTGTCATGGAGATGTCATTGAAAATGTATAATCAAACCATTTACAATGGACATAGTAAGACAAGACCTTAGCCCGTTAGAAAAGAGGGATTGCTGATATGAAGACCAAGCGCAAGCCGCCCAGTCTGCAAAAGAAAAAGGATGAGGTGAACAAGAAAGCGATTGTTTGGACCGCCGTCAGCTTTGTTCTCCTCATCATTGTAATTATTCTGGTCATTGTTTTAGCACAAGCAGGAAATCGTTAAACACCAAGTAGCAATAGCATCAAAACGTTAATTTAGCCAGTGATAGGTTTTGCGGGGATTCGTCTGGTCATGCTGCGGCTCACTTGTAAATCGGGAACCAGGCACAAGCACTTGATCAGGCAATCCTCCGTTACCAATGACTACCTCCGTACCCGAAGGTACGAGTGCAAACAATTCCTCCACATCCTCTTTACCCATGCGGACGCAACCCAACGACTCATTTTTGCCAATGCTCTCCGGCTCGTTTGTACCATGAATGGCATAATTCGTTGCAGACAGTTGCATTCCACGGCTGCCAAACTCACCGTTGGATTTGCCGTTCGGATTTACTACTTTATCGGTAATCACAAACTTCCCTTCTGGTGTTCTTTCTCCACCCAAACCGATAGGATAATTCCGAATAAGTACATTGCCACTTACCAGAGCGAGCCTGTGTTTGGATTTGTCCACCACAATTCGCAGCGGTTGCCCCAGAAAAGGCTGTCCGTGCAATGACGATGCCAGTAATGGACTGCTTTCGGCCGACGAGTCAGCGTCTAAATCTACTGCCTTCCCTGTTCCCTGTCCTGATGAAGCAAGTAAATTACGCATAGGTGTAAAAGCCTTCTTCATCCCGTCTGTCGTACCGTACATCGTGTTAGCGGGAAAGTCTCGAGTCAATTCATCAAGACTCTGGGGAAGACGTTGATGCTGTGAGCGAAAAGCACGCATGGAGCTATTCAACACAGCTAATTCCTCCTGTCCAGCAGCCCATTTTAGACCTGCTTTGCGAAGATTTTCACTGTCTGACGGCTTGCAAGCACACGCAGCGGCGTCGTAAGACTGAACAGCTAATCCACCGTTTCCTTTGTTCTGTACACTAAGTAAGGGCTTCATACCCTCTCTCCAGAGCAGCCATGAGCCCCCTTGCTCCATACCCAACACTGTAGTCTTGGACGGCAGTCGGCTAGTCTTAGCCAACAAATCAGTAAGCCCCGTTCCAGCTCCACTCCCTTTTCGAGCTTGAGCCGTAAACACACCACCAACCACACCGATCTGGGCCATCTCCTTCGGATCAGCAGTGGCCACTTTCGTAACTTCAATATTATCAATTGCTACCTGCTCAGTTCCAGATGGAACTGATGCATTTTCATTTGAAGGTCTCGGTGAATTGGCTGAAGGAACCCATACGAGCAGTAGTACCATTAACGCAGTTAACAGGTGGCGTGTTCGAGCCGTCCTTCGCTCCTTCTCCTTGGACATTTGAACCAGTTTATCCTGATATTCCATCCATACGTCTGCCGGAATCTGTTTATGCTCGAAGGCTTCGAACACTTCTCCTGCACGATTAAAGCAATAATTTGCTTTGCCCTCCTGACCGCTGCTCTCATACTCTTTGCCGAGTAAATACCAGGCCATTTTATTATCAGGGTGTTTTTTTACATACGATTTAAGATGAGGCGAATGGTTCATCGGATCCTCCTGATCGTGTAATCTTGCATACTTCCTATTATGTATATCGGCAAAAATAGACTCGATGGACAGCACATAAGAAAAACGTCTATCGACGCACTTTCACGGAAGCTAGACCGCGCTTGGCATAGAATAGTTCACCTCCGCTGAACCATTCTATAATCTAAAAAAAACAGCACCAACAGCTTACTTTCACCGTTATACGGCGAAGGGAGCTGTCAGTGCTGTGCCTATCGAAGAAGCCTACGCTTAACCTTCTTTATTGAACGGCTCGTCTGCTACTTTGATGGAATCTGTAGGGCAACCGTCACAAGCATCCTGCATATCATCAAACAAATCTTCTGAGATCGCCTTGATGCCTTGGTTTGCATCCCCTTCAAAGATCACTTCTGCCAAACCTTCATCATCATAATCATAAATGTCTGGTGCTGTAGCGCCACACGCTCCGCAAGCAATGCATGTATCTTTTTCTACCCAAGTGTATTTAGCCATAACTTTTCTCTTCCTCCTATACAGTCAAACAAACCAGCTTTTGCATTCTATTCACATATTAATACAAACCCAATATTATTACAAATTATTTTCCTTTATCCTTCATGCAAAAAACACTTATAACGTAAGCTTCTGATGTTTGCAATAAATCACCCAGAAGTTCACTCCGGAGTTGGTAGATTGTCTTTTTGCAGCGAAGTTCCGCGCAACTTGGAGTTGCGAAGAAGTACCGAAGGATCATCTCCCAGCATCCCAGCGGTCAAAATTGCATTTTCACCAAACTTATCGCGCAGTGCATCCATCGTCTTCAATAAGCTTTCCTTCTTAGGCTGATCCTGGTATTCAAATAGATCCATTTGAACGGCCGCTTCCTCCTTTGGAATGAGCTGCTGTAGCGTAATCCCCAGCAAGCGCACTGGCTTATCCTCTCCCCAATGGCGACGATACAACGCACAAGCTTCCTTATATATGTCCTCTGCACTTTCCGTAGGAGTGCTCCTTACTTGAGAACGCGTAAAGGTCTTCATATCCGGCGTCCGAATCGTCAGTTGTATACCTCCTGCCAGCATACCGTGTCGTCGAAGCCGCCGGGCTACCTGATCACTAATGTTAAGAAGTACCCGTTGGGCTTCTTCCAGCTTTACCACATCCATAGGCAGGGTAGTCGTGTGACCAATGGACTTGTTTGGCTCCCGTTCAGTGCTGACTGGAGAATGGTTAATCCCATTAGCGGCCAATTTTAACCACGAACCCGTCACACCAAATACGCCAACCAGCATATGCTCATCAGCCTTAGCTAGTTGTCCAATGGTGCGAATGTTCATTTGTAGAAGCTTATCTGCCGTTTTGCGGCCCACACCAAACAATTGACCACAAGGAAGGTTCCACAAAATGTTGGGTACATCACGCAAACGTAGAATAGATATCCCGCGTGGTTTTTTCAGATCAGAGGCCATTTTGGCCAGCAACTTGTTGGGAGCAACTCCAATTGAACAGGGCAGACCCAGTTCGTCCTCTACTCTGCGCTGGATTTCCTCAGCAATTTCCATAGGTGTTCCAAACTGTTTGGAGCCAGAAATATCCAGATAGCACTCATCAATTGAAGTTGCTTCCAGCATAGGCGTATATGAATAGGCAATACTCATAAATGCCTTGGAATAACGACGATACAAGTGAAAATCAGGCTGTATTACGATGAGCTGCGGACAGATCCGACGAGCCTGCTGAACGACCATCCCTGTTGAAATGCCCAATCGTCGAGCTTCATAAGAGCAGGTTACAATTACACCTTTGCGCAGCTCACTACTGCCTGCCACCGCGGTAGGCAGTCCCTTATATTTCTCCGGCTCCTCCGCTGCATGAACGGAACAATAAAATGCATTCATATCCACATGTAGAATAACTCGTCCACCAGCCGGATAATAAGCACTGACATCTTTCATGCTCAACCCTTCTTTTTAACTGTAAATTCACCCGTCATCGCGGGAATATGTGTTTTGATTTTATACTTGAGATACCCTTAAATGCTATTTCTATTTTACATAAAAAATAAAGGTTTTGCGGCTAAAAATGATAATTATATATTACAATTGAAGTCATAAGTTGATATAATCGACTAACATACAAACACGACAAACTAACGCTTTCCTGTTTTTAAGCTTTAAACAACTAAATTAATGTGCTTAAAAAAGCAGAGCATCATCAATCTGAGCAATCCGCAAAGGAGGAGTCCCTCATGTCCACCGCTATTTCTATCTTTGACACAACGCTGCGAGACGGCACTCAAGGAGAAGGAATTAGCTTGTCTGCTGATGACAAATTGAAAATCGCCAAAAAACTCGATGATCTCGGTGTTCATTATATTGAAGGCGGGATTCCCGGAAGCAACAGCAAGGATATCGAATTTTTCAAACGGGTACAAGAGCTAGGCCTTCAGGCAAAGATTGTCGCCTTCGGCAGCACGCGCCGCAAAGATAGCATCGCAGCACAGGATGTCAATCTACAACGAATTCTGGAATCCGGCGCTCAGGCTGCTACACTTGTGGGTAAATCATGGGATTTTCATGTACACACCGCCCTACAGACGACACTGGAGGAAAATCTGTCTATGATTTACGACTCCATCGCCTTTTTAAAGCAAGGGGGCATGGAGGTTATTTTTGATGCCGAACATTTTTTTGACGGATATAAAAACAATCCCGAGTATGCAATGGCCGTTATGAAAAAAGCAGAAGAAGCAGGCGCGGATTGGCTCGTGATGTGCGATACAAACGGCGGTACCCTACCGCATGAGATTCAGGAAATTGTCACTATGCTGCAAAGCCAGATAACGAGGTCGCAGTTGGGTATTCATACACACAATGACTGCGAATTGGCAGTAGCGAACTCTTTAAGTGCTGTACAAGCAGGCGCAAGGCAGGTTCAGGGTACCATCAACGGCTACGGTGAACGGTGTGGTAACGCTAACCTGTGCTCCGTCATTCCTAATTTGCAGCTCAAGCTGGGCTACGACTGTCTAGATACTGAGAAGTTAAATCAACTCCACAATACAGCCCGCTTTGTGAGCGAAGTCGCCAACGTCAATATGCCTGTGAACCAGCCTTATGTAGGCAATGCAGCTTTTGCCCATAAGGGGGGCATCCACGTGTCAGCCATTCTGCGCGACTCGCGAACTTATGAGCACATCGCTCCTGAACTCGTGGGGAACAAGCAACGGGTCTTGGTCTCCGAACTGGCCGGGCAAAGCAACGTGGTATCCAAAGCGCAAGAGCTGGGCATCACCCTTGACCCATCTAGTGATGAGGCACGTGGCGTAATTAGCCGCATCAAGGAACTGGAGCATCAGGGGTACCAGTTTGAAGGCGCGGATGCTTCGTTGGAACTGCTCATTCGTGAAGCAGGTGGTGAAGTGAAGGAAATGTTCTCTTTTGAATCCTTCAAAGTGCTGGTAGAGAAAACTGCCGGCCGCCCGGTCGTATCCGAGGCATTTTTGAAACTGAATGTCGCAGGGACGAGTGTCTATACCGCAGCTGAAGGTAACGGTCCTGTCAACGCGCTCGATAACGCACTCCGCAAGGCTCTTTCTCAATATTTCCCTGCCTTGCGGGACATGCATTTGGCTGACTACAAGGTACGTGTGCTTGACGAAAAGGATGCCACCGCCGCCAAGGTACGTGTGCTCATTGAGTCTAAAAATTATGAGGACGTCTGGAGTAACGTAGGCGTATCCGAAAATGTAATTGAAGCCAGCTGGGAAGCTCTCTTGGACAGTTTCCGTTACGCATTATTGGAAGCACCGACTCCAAAAAACGATCAGACAGAGCTTACTCATCACGGATTAGTTAATCACTAATCAGGTGCTCGCATGAGCTTTTAAGGTGTCTTGGGGGGTCTACTCGGCTCCCAAAGACACCTTCTTTTTTTCAAGAGTTTCTATTTTGCGTTCCAACTCCTGCTCACTGAGCATGCCGATTATGATTTCGCGGACCTGTCCATGATGATCAACCATTACATGAGTTGGAAAAGCCACCCCTCCAAATCGTTCAAACAATGCTCCTTGCTCATCAAGTAAAATGGGAAATTGGAGGTCCAAAGAGCGGGAAAACCTCTGCACATCCTCCAATCGATCATAGCGAGTTACATTGATACCATACACATCCACATCATCTTTGTACTTACTATACAACTCATTCAGCATAGGCGCTTCTAATCGGCACGGATCGCACCACGAAGCCCAAAAGCTAATAACCAAAGCTTTATTGCGCGTGGCCCCTACATCGTAGGTCTTGCCGTTTAACCCCTTTAAAATCATAGAAGGAAGCCGTTGCCCAGGCTTTATCTTTTTCATTACCTCTACCGCAACTGTTTCATCCTCTACCTCTTTCTCAGCTTTAAGTCTTTCTCTACCGTATCCCTCTTTTAATGGTGCATTTTCCATGGACAGGTTTGCTGCATAAGTTGTGTTTTCAATAACTCCCCACGAAGCCCCAACCACAACCAGCATAACCATCGCTCTGATGAAAAAAAATCTTTTCACAGTCTTATCACCTGTCTTTCGTCTAAATGACCCTTACCTTCTCCATAGGATGCCCATACTGTTCACACCTCTAACCTTCTAAATCTGAACAGGACGCAAAAAAAACAGCAAACCCACGAAATCGCGAACTTGCTGTTTTTATGTGTATATGAATGCTATGCCTTGTACTGAATCAGGCATGACTTAAATGCGCGTAGACATCTGCCAAATTGGTCACATTACGCTTCAACATTTCCTGAACATACGCAACCCACAGCTTAGCGGTCATTTTCGCATCCTCTAACGCATGGTGCCGTCCTTCAATCGGAATGGATTGATAGGTCAACAATTCATCCAAACTGTAGGTTTGATGTTGCTGTGGCTCAAGCCATTTGGCAAGCATCATCGTATCCAGAACACGGTGAGTCAATTGAACTTTAGATGTTTTCCATAACGCAGCATTCAAAAAGGCCTTGTCATGAGCGCTAGCATGTGCCACAAGTACTCGCCCACCTACAAAGGACATAAAGTCGTGCAGTCCGTTCATAAGCGGTGGAGCTTCATCCGTCATTTCCCGGGTAATCCCAGTTAGCTCGGTAATATGCTCAGGAATCACAGTCCGTGGATTAACAAGCGTATAAAACTGCTCTTTTTCCATAATCATATCCCCGACAACCCGAATCGCCCCGAACGATAAAATCTCATCTCCATGCTGTGCTGAAAATCCCGTTGTCTCCAGATCAAAAACTACCGTCTCCAGACGATCCAGCGGGGTCCGCAATACTTCAGAGCGCCGTTGCTCCCGGGTTAAGGAGCGAATAAACGCCATCTGCTGAGCCGTAGGAGCCCCCATTACAGATGCGATCGCAGACGGCACTCCTCCTCTGCGGAGAGCGCTCCAGAAGCCACTTCCCTGCGCTGGTTCCTTCATGACCTTCTCCCTTCCATAAATCGCAACTGCCTTTGCAACGCACGATGCAGCCGTCGTACTGTCGAAAGCGCCTCGCGCAACTCATGCCAGCCTTTACTTTGTTTGAGCGGCTTTACAGCCAGGTAGCCATTGCTGACCAGCAATCCATCATTCTTCTTCACCGGAGTAGCCATTCGAAGCTGAAGCGCGATCCGAAAGGCTCGCTCGCAAGCATCGAGTAAAGGCAACGGCGCCGCTTCCAATGATGCGAGACGACTGAGCCTTTTGAGGGTGGAGGTTTCCTCTACACCATGTTGCAACGCCAAAAAACGGACTGCGTTCACCAGCGGAATGTACAACCCGTATTTCACATCAAAATCGCCCGCATGCTCACCGAAGCGCTCGGTAACAATCTGACCTAAAATATTAAGTGTCGCTTTATGCCTCACCGTGTTCCTAAGCACCGCCGAGGGTAAATCAGGATGTTTTCGGAACAACTCATAAAAACTTCGTTTCCAGTTTGCAGATAATTGCTCATCTCCAGCGATATGCCTCATATCAGACGAGATAATCAGATAACGGATCGGCTCCCAAGCAAAATCGTCCGACCATTTCGTTAGCTGTTCTTGCCATCCAGACAATGTTTGGCGCCACAACGGCTCCGAGCACATTACTTTCCCCTCACATTTGGGATATCCCAAATACTCTAACATCGCAGACACCCTGTGACCAAACTCTCTAAAATACAATTCTTTATCAGCAGATATTGTGTCACTGATAATCATACCGTTATCCTGGTCACTCCACAGCGTCGATTCCGAGCGCCCCATGCTTCCGAAGGCTATAAATGCATAAGGGACGGGAGGAGGGCCGAAGCCATCCTCAACCATCCCTTTTTCACACATTTGTACAGCTCTGGCCGCGATGCGGTCATGCATTTCATTCGCCGTTCGTAACCAGTCTGATAACGGAGCGGAGGCTTGGGAAGCCAGCAGCCATTTTTGAGAGTCGACCCTGGCCTGCCTTAGCGATTCAGGCGTATCTGCATGATCCATCGCTTCAGCGGAACTCACCCAAGAGGCCTTATTTTGCAGTTCCATACTTCCATCTCCTCCGCTCATCCATACTGGTTCTTTATATTTTACATATTAGTTCACAATTCCAGAACGCTTTTCAGCCTCGGCAACCAACTTCATTTGCTCAGGATAGCCGTACGTACCGTGTTCACTGATATCCAGTCCCATCGTTTCTTCCTCTTCCGTAACGCGAATACCCATAATCGCTTTCATCGCACCCAGAATAATGAAGGAAATGACGAACACGAAAGCCAAAGTGCCAATCAGTCCAAGCAGCTGTACTCCTAATTGGGTAAATCCACCACCATAGAACAGACCCGCTTGACCTACACCTGTTATTTTTACAAGTTCAGGAGTAGCGAAGAACCCTGTGGACACTGCGCCCCACATCCCTGCAACACCATGCACGGAGAAAGCATATACCGGGTCATCTACTCTTGCACGCTCGAACCATTGCGCTGTGAAGAAAGTGACGATCCCTGCAACTGCACCAATGACCAGTGCCGCCCAAGGGGCTACAAAGGCACAAGAACCAGTAATAGCAACCAAAGCCGCCAGCACACCGTTTAGCATAGCAGGAATATCTGCTTTTCCATATACCATCCAGGATACGAGCAAAGCGAAAACCCCACCTGCCGCAGCAGCAATATTGGTAGTCAAGGCCACATATCCAAAGAATCCGTCGTTCATAGCCGATACAGCACTACCTGGGTTAAACCCAAACCAACCAAACCAGAGAATAATAACACCCAAGATAGAGTACACCTGATTATGACCAGGGATAATGTTCGGCTTGCCATCTTTATTGAACTTTCCCAGACGCGGTTTGAGCAGCAGTGTAGCGACGAGTGCCGCCGTAGCGCCTGTCAAATGAACTACCGTCGAACCGGCATAATCCTGCATGCCTAACTTACCAAGCCATCCGCCGCCCCACACCCAGTGAGCTACAACCGGATAGATCACGATAGAGAACAAAATACCGAAGATAATGTATACACTTAATTTTGCACGCTCTGCCATTCCCCCACATGCGATAGAAAGTGATACCGCAGCGAAAGCAAAGTGGAACAAAAACATAATTGTAATCGGAACATCCAGACCTGAAAGAGCATCAAACGATGCAGCAGCATTCGTACCACTCATGAAGAAACCCGTCAGTCCCATAAATCCGTTGCCGCCATCATTACCAAATCCGAATCCAAATCCAAGTGCCCAGAAGGACAAAGCCGCAACACCTGTGGTGAGAATCGTTTTACCAGCGACATGGCCTGCATTCTTCATTCGT
Source organism: Paenibacillus sp. Lou8.1 (assembly GCF_024213565.1). Classification (NCBI taxonomy): domain Bacteria; kingdom Bacillati; phylum Bacillota; class Bacilli; order Caryophanales; family Paenibacillaceae; genus Paenibacillus; species Paenibacillus sp. Lou8.1. The sequence goes on along the minus strand of NZ_JANAVN010000001.1, from coordinate 264,432 downwards.
GTCGAGCCTGCCTCCAGCAATGCAAATCCCGCTTGCATAAAAAATACAAGTATAAATGCCAAGAACGTAAAGGCCGTGTTTAGCCCGGCTTGAAGTTGAATATTTGTCGGACCGTCAGCAGCAAACGCACCTACCGGAAAAGCTAATACTGTCAGCATGGCCAATAATACAACTAACCACTTTTTTCTCATGAAGCCCACTCCCTCGAATGTTAAGTTTCTTTACATTTCGTGAAATTCTTATTGTCATTATAATCAGAATACATGAAAGTTGACAAGATTTTTTTTATTATGTTAAAAAAACATGGTCCCAAACACTCCATGTCACATTTACTAACTATAAAAGTAGCTTGTTTCCGTCCAAAAAAAGCATGACGTTTGACTGTATGGTTGGGAATCATGTAAAATATTCTTTATATACACTCCGTTTGCAAATGCTAATATTGAAGGTTGAACGAAGAGCGCGAGGTGAAGACAGATGGGGATATGAAGCTGTATCGAATTGGTGAGCTAGCCAAGGCGGCTGGTGTCAGCGAACGAACTATTGATTATTACACAAAGCTTGGTTTGATCACACCTGAAGAACGATCATTGAAAAATTATCGTCTTTATAATGATGAAACCTTAAACAGGCTTGAACGTATTAACCAAATGAAACAAGAGAAGTATAGCCTTGAGGAAATCAGACAGACACTGATTAAATGGAACTCGGTCGCGGGGGAAGAGCACGTCACTGACAAACTAACGAGTCTAGAGATGCACATGCAGCGTCTAGAACGTGAAGTCAATGAACTACAGCCTCTTTTGGGGCAGCTCAAGCCCGTTCAAGCGCGCAAGTTGCTTACTGGTCTACTACCACAAAGCGCCGCTTGTATCGAAGCTCTGAAGTATCTGCTGGAGCATAGTTCTATGATGTAGATGCCCGGGCTATGATGAACAATAATGGAGGGTTGCTTTATGATGGGTATGTATATATTGATTATTCTTGCGTTCGGATTATCCTTATGGGCGCAATTCCGTGTAAAAGGTACTTTTAATAAATGGTCTGATGTCCCAAATGAAAATGGGTTAACCGGTTATGATGCAGCTCGGCATATGCTGGATCGCAATGGTTTGCATGATGTGCCTATTGAACCAGTACCTGGTGCGTTATCTGACCATTATGATCCAATGCAAAGAGTCGTGCGGCTATCCGAGCCCGTTTATTATGAAAAATCGATTTCTGCAGTTGCCGTAGCTTGTCACGAGGTCGGTCATGCCATTCAGCATAAAGAGCATTATCCCATGCTAGCACTCCGTCATCGGATCTTTCCGATCGTAAACTTCGCTTCCGGGATTGCACCATTTCTGCTGATTGCCGGTTTCTTATTCAGCTATACGAACCTGATTGGCTTGGGTATTATCTTTTTCTCGGCTACTGTTGCCTTTCAATTAATTACATTACCGGTTGAATTTAATGCTTCCAACCGCGCCCGGGAAATTATGGTTTCCGAAGGGTTTATCCGTAGTGATGAAGAACGGGGTATCGCCAAAGTATTAAATGCTGCTGCATTAACTTATGTGGCTGCAGCTCTCGTTTCCTTGCTGGAACTAATTCGCTTAATCGGTATCTTTAACAGCCGGGATTAATTGCTTGTGTTGCAAAAAAGGTTGTTCCTCCACCAAGTTAACGGTAGAGGAACAACCTTTTTTTCTTTATCTAAAACCAACCAGCTATACTCACTGCCCTAAATCCGCTTTTGCACTTCCATTCGGAGTAGCAACACTACCTTTAAGACCAAAATATTGCAACAAAAAAGTCCGGAATGACTTTGCAACTAATGGTAGCTTGTCATCTTTGCGATGAATCAAGCCTATAGTTCGCGTGACCTCTGGATCAACAATTGACACTCTTGCAGGTTGAAGCGGGTTGGTCTGAAACAACGCCATTTCAGGCAAAAGACTGACTCCCATACCAGCCGCAACTAATCCGCGAATCGTATCTGTTTCTTCACCTTCAAAAGCAATATCTGGCGTAAATCCTGCCTCCAGACAAGCCTGCCAGACAATCGGGCGTAACGAATATCCATCTCTGAACAGGATGAATTTTTCTCCTTTAAGCTGACTCAGCGTGATGTGTTTGGCCGTGGCTAAAGGATGATTGGGCGGGAGAACAGCAAACAACTCCTCGGTCAGCACCACGTCCCCCTCTACATGATCATGACGATCTGGAAAAGGAGATACAAAAGCCAAATCCACCTCACCCGCTAACACATCACGAATTAAACTCGGGTACATCCCCTGTTTAAATCTGAATTTAACATTGGGATACCGCTTTCGGAATTCAGCCACCACCGTAGGAATAAGATGAATCCCCAAACTGTGCGGAAAACCGATGCGGATTTCGCCCCCCTCAGGGTCCAAAAACTCATGAACCTCCAAAACAGCTCGCTCTAGATCTTTTATAATCGTCTCAACCCGTTTGCAAAATAGCTGTCCCACTGGCGTTAGCTGCAAATTGCGACCCTTTTGCATAAAAAGATTAACTCCCAGCTCCTCTTCAAGCTGATGAATTTGCCGGCTTACCGCAGATTGCGCCACATGTAGCTCCTCGGCTGCCTGAGTGACATGTTCTTTTTGCGCTACCTTCATGAAGTATTGCAACTGTCGTAATTCCACTCCGATATTCGCTCCAATCTGTTTTTCAACATCCGGAAGAAGACGTCAATCGAACATCATCCTCTTTCTTACCCTGCTAACTTACGGTAAAACTGTCTTTAGTGACGTTTGCGTTGGCCAGTCAATCTGATCATTAATCCATAAAGGAAAAACCCACTGAGCAATCCCCCGAAGTGAGCCGTCCAGTTAATGTTCGCTACAGCGAAAGAAAACAGGATACCAAACCCAAGCAGCGTGTACAGCGTTTTGCGCGAGGCGTCATCCATCAGTGACCGCTGGAACAGGGCAACGTATAGGAATGCTCCATAGATGCCATAAATCGCTCCTGAGGCTCCTACAGAGACTGTCGTTTCCGCCATCATGTTGTAATGCGCGATGGACAGTATGTTCCCTACAATGCCCGTGACCAGATACAATAGCACATAGCGGAAGGACCCCAGCAAACGCTCCAGCGGAGGAGCGAATACGAGTATGGCGAAGGAATTGAACAGAAGATGATCAAACCCTGCATGTAAAAACATGGCTGATACATATCGCCACAGCTGATCAGTGAATGGCGCTTCATTAATCAAAGCTCCATATCGGATCAGCGTCAAACTATTTTCCGATCCACCCTGTACGGTGAGTACAATAAACATCACAATATTAATGAGCAAAATCAGACAGGTCACTGGGTAAAACCGCAAATAACTTTTCCAGTTCTCATAACGTAAAAAAATCAAGGCAATCCTTCCTTCATGGGTGTCTCCACCTTATTCAAATTGGACAATGTCTTTTATAAAAGATTATAATAGATTTCGGCAACGATAACCAATGCTAAAAACCAAGGAGGCTATTACATATGGCACAAGAACGTACAGGAGCTGCTACTTTTAAAGGCAATCCTTTGACACTCTTAGGACCTGAACTGAAGGTTGGAGACCAGGCACCTGATTTCAAATTACAGAAAAACCTGCTAGAAGCAGCTACGCTCCAAGACTTTGCGGGCAAAGTCAAATTGATCAGTGTTGTTCCTTCTTTGGATACAGGCGTGTGTGACGCACAGACTCGACGTTTTAACCAAGAAGCTGATTCCCTTGGGGATCAAGTCGTGGTGCTAACTGTCAGCGTCGATCTGCCTTTCGCTCAAGCTCGTTGGTGCGGTGCTGCCGGTATCGACCGCGTATTGACACTGTCCGACTATAAGGATCATTCCTTCGGCGAAGCTTATGGTGTGTTCATCAAGGAATTCCATTTGGATCATAGAGCTATTTTTGTAATTGATCAAAATGACAAAATCGCTTACGTAGAATACTTGAGCGAAATGTCCGAACATCCTGACTATGACCAAGCGATTGCAGCAGTGAAAAAACTCGTCTAAATCAGACTGAATATTAAAAAAGCGAGTGAAGGGTTGCCTTCCTCGCTTTTTTTGACGTTTATCTGCCACATCACTGCTCACACATCTACAATTACTGCACGACCTTATGAGCGGACAGCTTCTTGTCAATCACAGCGAACAGTTGCAAAATGATGCGGTAATTCGCGCCCAAGTCCCCTAGCGATCCGCGTGAAGCAGAATAAATATCCACCGCACTCCGAACTGGCGAGACGGACAATATGGAAACGGTAATGTCGACGGTTCTACCGAACGCCGTTCGCTTCTCTAACGTAATCTCACCTACAGATGCTACCTCATGGAGTACCTTGTAGCCAGGAATTTTTTTCAAAATAGATGATACTTCTTCCCAAGCCTTGTCTCTCGATAAGTTATAATAGCGTGTCTTCATTTGGGGGTCCTTGACCCGGTCGCTTGTACCTTCTTGGCTGCGCACAATCCCTACCAGAGTCCTCTTCAACGACAAGACATTTCCTCCTTCACGATAATCGTTGCCGAAATGCAGCACATCGGTTTTTTTGCTGCAAGCGCTTTATAAAAACGTTAAACAACAAAAAGTTAACCGACCATACCTGTGGTATGCGACCTTAGTACCTCATGTCTTAGTTTAACATTGTTGCATACAAAAAACACCCTGTTTCTGCACGAAGCATGAACAGAGTGTATTCATTATCTTTGGAGTACCCGCCGATGCCGTCCGACCATAGCGTCTTCTGAACCTGCTTTAGCAGGTGGGTGACCGCAGAATAAACTTTTGAAGTCCCCTTGTCAGGAATTGACAGGGCTTTTCAGCTATTCATCCGTATAGATCTCCCTAGACATTGTCATTGGTTCAAAACAACAAATGACCGTAACGTGCATCGCAGGATGTGACCTTATTATAGCGCTTCTCACTCAGAAAGTAAATGCTAGGAGAAATATGTTTTATTTTTAGGGGTTATCACTTTTTTTGTCTTCAATGCTTGCCGTATCTTCATCTTTCTGCTTCATCTTTTCCATTTGATCCTGCATTTTGAGGAACGTTCCGTAAAAATTAAAGAAAGCGAACCAGGCAACCACGCTGCCAATGAAGAATAGGAAAAGCACAGGATATTTGACTCCGATAAATATAACAACAGCGCTGCCGAGCAGGGTAGAAAATACACGAAATGGTCGAATCAGCGTCAGTAACACCGCATTTTTAATAATTTGTCCGGTAGACATATGATAATGAGCCACCATCGAAAAGAAGTTAAACATAGACACAAGCAAAATAATGATAAGAATAAGCATAATTACGCCGACGATTTGCAAGTTGCTGAGTTGTGTCATATATACGGTATAATCCACATACATGATGACAAACAGCAACGTGTAAAAGATACCCCCGATCAAACTTTGCTTATAATTCTCTTTATACCCTTTAAAAAAGGTACGAAACACGCCCGTATCGGTATCGCCCATTACCCATTTGCGAACCACTGTGAACATAGCCGATGTGGCTGGAAATAAAGTAAGCGGTGCCAAAATAGCCATCGCCCAATTCATTTGTAAAGACTCATTAGCCAAATTCTGATTCATTACAAGTAGTTTCAGTATGAGGCAGAACACAAAAGGCGACGAACATAACACCCATAACAAATTTGTAGCCGCCAGTCGGGTAATCCACTCGGTCAGGCGGTAAATACCACCCATAGCTCCTTTAAACTCCAATGTCAGTCTCTCCCTCCGCAAGCCTTGGCAGTTCCAAGACTCATGTTGCTATGCCTATAAATTCCGGCTCTTGACTATATCATACCGTATTTCAGCCCTAATACGCCAGTGAAATCAATACGTGACCCATTAAAGCAGATCTCTAAAAGGTTCATACATACTGATTAATCATAACAAAAAAGCCGAAGCTTCATCTGCTTCGACTTTTCATTATTTCATTTCTTATTCGGAAGAGGAATCTTCACGTCTTGCAGGACGACGAGTTTCTCCATTGCTACTCGGGCGTGGTTTGCGATCTCCACTATAGCGGCTTCCGGAATCACGGTTGTAGCCACCGCCTTCTTTGCCACGGTTGTAACCGCCATATCCACCTTTGCTTCCACTACCGCCGCTACCACCAGAACGGTTGGAATTGTAACCACCGTTGCTGCGACCGCTATAGTTAGAAGGCTTGCGACCGCCAGAACGCACGTCTGGTTTACGACGTTTTGCACGGATTGGATCTTCTGGAGTCAGTTCAATCGATGCTTCTCTCTTCTCACCAGTCATCAGCTTCAGAGCTGCAGAGAGAAGTTGTACAGAATCATATTGCTCCAGCATTTGAATAGCCAAACCTTTATACTCGTTCAGCTCACCGCTTTCTACAGCCTCTAGGAGACGTTCAGCAATGATACGTTGTTTACCTTCCAGAGCTTCAGCCAACGTTGGAAGCGGCTTGCGTGGAATGCGGTGACGAGTTACACGTTCGATAAAGTGCAAATGGTCAATTTCACGAGGCGTTACGAAAGACCAAGCTTCCCCTTCTTTACCTGCACGTCCAGTACGTCCAATACGGTGAACATAGCTTTCTGGATCTTGCGGAAGGTCAAAGTTAACAACGTGAGTTACGCCGGAAACGTCCAAACCACGGGCAGCTACGTCAGTCGCTACGAGCACGTCGATGCTTCCGTCACGGAATTTACGCATTACAGCATCACGTTGGTTTTGAGACAAGTCACCGTGTAAACCGTCTGCAGAATATCCGCGTTTTTGCAGAGCTTCAGCCAGCTCGTCTACCCGACGCTTGGTACGACCAAATACGATAGCAAGTTCTGGGGATTCCATGTCGATCAAACGGCTCAATGCTTCGAATTTTTGACGCTCAGGAACTTCGATATAGGCCTGATCAATCAGTGGAGCACTAACTTGTTTAGGAATAACTGAAACATGCTCAGGATTTTTGAGGAATTGCTCAGCCAATCTTTTAATATTAGGAGGCATTGTAGCCGAGAAAAGCATCGTTTGACGCTCGTCTGGAACTTGCTTCAGAATGGATTGAATATCTTCCATGAAGCCCATATCCAACATTTCATCTGCTTCATCCAAAACCACTGTGTTTACATCTTCCAGCTTGATGGTTTTGCGATTAATATGGTCAAGCAAGCGTCCTGGCGTACCAATAATAATTTGAGGTTTCTTTTTCAAAGCACGAATCTGGCGTACGATATCTTGTCCACCATAGATTGGCAAAGTACGAAGACCTTTGAAACGGGAAAGTTTTTCGATTTCTTCAGCTACCTGGATAGCAAGCTCACGTGTTGGTGCCATGATCAGGGCTCTGATTTTTTCGTCGCTTCTAGAAATTTTGTTAATCAGCGGAATACCAAACGCAGCGGTTTTACCAGTACCTGTTTGGGCTTGGCCAATCATGTCTCTGCCTTGCAGTGCAATCGGGATGGATTGGGATTGAATTGGTGTTGCTTCTTCAAAGCCCAGTTCTGTAATCGCCTGAATTACTTTCGGTTCAAGATCAAATTCTGCAAATGTCGTCAAATTTATTCAAACTCCTTCATAATGGTGGATGTGGTGGACAATCCACAATGTTGTCTGTATTCTTAAGTAGCGATATTATTGTATAAGTTTTCCCCAATACAGTGACAGTTTATTTAGACCTATAACTGTATCTTTCTGTAATAAATTTGGGGAACCTATCCGATACATCTTAAACGAATTTATCCTTTTTAAAACAGTTTAAATTTTAAGTGTTTCTCTGGACATAGGTCCCTACTCAAGAATATCCACATCGCATTATAGCACAGAACAATTCATGAATACCAGCAAGTTGCTTCCCGTATAATTTAAATGAGGTGAAAATAAGTTGTTAAAAATAGTGTTAAACTGCTTAACTGTCATTCTTGGAGCCGCTGCCATTGCATGCGGTTTTAATCTGTTTCTCGTGCCACACCACTTGCTGAGCGGGGGAGTAGCCGGTCTTTCCATGTTAATTGGCTACTTCACAAAATTTGATATCAGCGCGATGTATTTTATTATCAATATTCCGATGCTTATTGCAGGCTGGTTTATTTTAGGCAAGCGTTTTATTAGCCTGAGCATTTTATCCGTTGTCGTTACAACGTGGATTTTGGCCTGGGTGCCGGTGCAATCTGTCGTATCGGACCCCCTGCTAGCCTCCGTTTTTGGTGGGGTGATGATCGGCGTTGGAGCAGGAATTTCCTTTCGGGTAGGGGGTTCTACGGGCGGTTTTGACATTATCGGTTCCATCGTCACTCGTTATCGTGACTTCCCCGTAGGAACTGTACTTGTTGGCATGAATGGACTGGTTATTCTTGCAGCAGGATATTTGAACGATGATTGGAATATTGCACTTGCGTCCATGCTATCTATTTTTGTGACTGGCAAGGTATTGGATCAAATCTATGTCAGTCACACGAAGATTACCGTCTACATTATTACAGAACACACCGACAAGCTACTGGAGCGGATGTTGACCACACCACGCGGTGTTAGCAAAATAAAAATTGAAGGCGCATTTTCACATACCGAAAAGGACATGCTGATGACTGTCACGACACGCTACGAGCTAGTTGAATTAAAACGGATCATTAAAGAAGTGGACCCTTCAGCTTTTGTCAATATTGTGGAAACGGTTGGGGTGATGGGTTCATTTCGCCGAAGATAAGCACAAACCCAAGTGTCAAAATACAGTTTCTGTGGTACACTATATGTGCGCTGTTCCCATAGTATATAAAGACCAGCTTTACCTGCTATTTCACAGGCACTTTGCTTTTCCGAATCGTATTGAATGATTCTTTTGGAATGATTCCGAGCAGGAAAGGGTGATTTTTGTGGAAATGGAAACGGTAAAACTGTCCGACATTGTCTTAAGATGGTACCCGGAAATGCTCCCTTCTCTCAAAAAGGATGAGCTGAACTCGATGATTGTGCTTCGGGACGGGATGGCCATACTCAAGCCAACGGATGCGCTAGAAATTATTCAGTACAGTATTTGCGAGCATCAAGACAATAATTATCTTCAATAAATTTCTTTACCAAGTGCCGCTTCTTCCGGTTACATCTACAACCGCGAAGAGAGCGGCATTATTTATGCATTTTTATGGATTCAATGAACACAGGTTGGGTTAATCATGTAAGACTGTGCCTGATGATTCCAGTATTGGTTACAAGCGTGTTGTTTTTCGATACATAACTTTACGTATAATCAGGTAAGCGACATACATAAGGGAGAGAGTTAGGAAATGAATATGATTTGGGCAATTATGCTATTGGCGATGGGGATAGGCGGAAACGGCGATCAGTCAGCCAACGCTCCAAATGTAAAAGATACGGTGGCAACAACAATTAGTAGCGCCATGATCCAGGCTCAGCACAATAATATGAAGGTGGATGCCTCCAATCCCCCAGTTAAAATTGACCCACAACCGACGACTCCTGCTATCAAGGGCATCTATGTCACGGCTTATAGCGCAGGCGGTTCGCGTATGACTCAGCTGCTTGAACTGCTTGACAAGACAGAGCTCAATTCCATGGTTATTGATATAAAAGACGATGCAGGTTACATCACTTATCCAACGACCAATCCCGAGCTGCTCAAATTGGGCAAGCCGCAAAAATTCATTCGGGATATTTCCGGTTTGATGGACCGATTGAAAAAGCATAATGTTTACCCGATTGCTCGTATTGTCGTATTTAAAGATACGGTACTAGCTAACAAAAATCCCGAGATGTCTTTCCGTAACCCTGACGGCTCTGTCTGGAAAAACGGCAAAGGAGACGGGTTCGTCAATCCCTATAATAAAGAAGTATGGGATTATAATATCGCCATCGCTAAGGAAGCAGCCAAACTTGGTTTTAAGGAAATTCAATTTGACTATGTACGTTTCCCCGAAGGCTTTGAGAAAAGAGCAGACAAGCTGAAATATACCAAATCAGATCAATCCCGCTCGGATGCAGTCGCTGAATTCGTACAATATGCCCGTAAAGAGCTTGCTCCATTAGGTGTACGAGTATCGGTAGATATTTTCGGATATGCCGCATCCGTTCCTGCTGCGGAGGGGATCGGACAGGATTTCACTAAAATCTCCGAAAATGTGGATGTCATTTCGCCCATGGTTTATCCAAGTCACTACACCACAGGCTGGTTCGGTGTAAAAGACCCCGATAAGAATCCATACCAGACGATTAAAGGCTCCATGGCCGATACACACAAAAAGCTCGATCCGACGGGCAAGCTAAAGCCAATTATTCGTCCTTGGATCCAGGATTTTACCGCAAGTTGGTTGGGGAGCGGACATTATGCTAAGTATGGAAAAACTCAAGTAGAGGACCAAATTCGAGCGCTTAAGGATATGAAAGTGGATGAATATCTACTTTGGAATGCCACAAACCGCTATACTAGCGGAGTAACATACAAATAATTTATCTCTCGGGACTTTTTATTATTTTATATAAAATTTAGAAATTATATAATTATTTCGAAGGCTGTCCCGTTGTTTGGCGAACGGGTGCAGTCTTTTTATTACTGTTCAAATGTAGCGGTATCCCTTACAATAAATACTTACATGTTATGATACATACGAATAATCAATCCCTAGTAAATGAGGAAAACAAAAATGCAATTGACTCTAACAACGGGACAGAAATGGAAGCAACTTTTCTACATTTTGCTCCCTATCCTGATTACCCAGCTTGCACTATCTGCCATGACTTTTTTTGATACGAATATGTCGGGACACTTTTCCCCTGCCGATCTGGCTGGAGTAGCCATTGGAGTAAGCCTATGGGTTCCTGTACAAACAGGCCTTAACGGAATACTTATGGCTATCACGCCCATTGTATCTCAATTGGTAGGAGCACAGCGCAAAGATAAAGTCTCCTACTATGTCATTCAAGCACTTTGGCTCTCTCTTGCCCTGTCTATGGTCGTATTGATTGCTGGCATCATTTTGGTCAAGCCTATTTTGAACGGTATGAATTTGGAATTGAGAGTTCATAATGTGTCCCTGTACTATCTTTGTGCGATGGCTTTCGGGATTGTTCCTCTATTTGCCTACACTGTGCTCCGAAGCTTCATGGATGCATTGGGACAAACCCGCTTTACGATGTTCATCACGCTCATGTCGTTACCCATCAATGTATTGTTGAACTATCTCCTTATTTATGGAAACTGGGGTTTTCCGCGTCTGGGGGGTGTAGGCTCCGGGGTGGCAACGGCAACCACCTACTGGATCATCATGCTGGTCGCCGGTATCACTACGCATCGTGGAAGAATATTTGCCGAATACCGAATCTTCAGCAAAATATACGGGATTGCCGCTGGTGCTTTGAAAGAGCTCATCAAGATTGGCGTACCGATTGGATTTGCTATATTTTTTGAGACTGCCGTCTTTTCAGCCGTCACTCTCTTCATGAGTAGCTATAATACAGCTACCATAGCCGCACATCAGGCCGCCATGAACTTTGCATCTACGCTGTATATGATTCCACTCAGCATTTGCATGGCACTTACGATTCTAGTTGGCTATGAAACAGGGGCTGCTCGTCGGCGGGATGCCAAAGCTTATAGTGTAATGGGGATTAGCAGCGCAGTAGGTCTATCACTGATTACAGCTATTGTACTGCTTATCTGGGGTGAACAGGTCGCTCGACTTTACTCCACCGATCCGCAGGTCATTCAATTGGCACAGCATTTTCTAATCTATGCGATTTTCTTTCAGATATCTGATGCTGTCGCTACACCTACACAAGGAGCGCTACGCGGGTATAAAGACGTCAATCCAGCCTTTTTGCTCACATTCCTCTCCTATTGGGTCATCGGGCTTCCTGTAGGATATATACTGGCACGCTGGACTTCATTGGGGCCCTACGGCTACTGGATCGGTTTGATAACAGGGTTGGCAGTAGGCGCTATTTTACTTCTCTGGCGTCTGGTGAGAGTACAACGTCGTTTCGCCGAAAAAAAACAACACGCAGAGGCTATTTAGCCTTTGCGTGTCTCGATTACATATGCTGCGCCTAAAGTTATTCGTTTTTTCTCCACAATAGCCACTTCGTTCAGCTTGGGAGGATATAGAAAGTGTCTCTCCACATGTTGTTCAATCTCTTCAAATGCCTGTTCTTCATTTTCAGCAGCGAGAATGACGGTCAGCGCTCCTTCCGAACTGTCCACTTCGATTTTGAATAGGTACATATATGACTACCTCCTAATAGGACTCAAAGCTAAAAAAATAGCGGATGACTCGGGTCATCCGCATAATTTTGATCATTTCCAATATCAGAGCCGATCTATTTTACATAAAGGCTCTTATTATTGGGACAAACGCAAGGCCAGCTCATAAAGCTCCATATTGAAATCTTTTTTGGTATTTACAACCTTGTCAATATCTGTAGCTACCAACTTACCGTCGATCATTCCGCAAGCCTTGTCAGATATGCCCTCGATCAATTGGCGAACAGCAAAGTCACCCAAACGGCTCGCCAGGTTGCGGTCAAACGCTGTTGGTGTGCCTCCACGTTGGATGTGTCCAAGCACTGTAACACGAGGCTCATAATCCGGACAGTTTTCTTGGATAACTTGTGCTACTGTTTCGCCTTTGCCTACACCCTCAGCAACGATAATGATACTGTGGCGTTTACCATGCTTAAAGTTTTGTTTCATCCGGTCGGATACTTCGTTCAGGTCAAATTCTACCTCAGGCACCAAAATCGTTTCTGCGCCAGAAGCCAGACCCGCATGCAGAGCAATATCACCACAATGACGTCCCATAACTTCCACGATAGAAGAACGTTCATGGGATGACATCGTATCACGCAGCTTGTTGATTGCGTCCACTACGATACTAACCGCCGTATCAAAACCAATAGTGTAGTCCGTGAAGGAAATGTCGTTGTCAATCGTACCCGGAAGACACATCGTTTTAATGCCTTGCTTGGTCAGTTTGTTAGCTCCTTGGTAGGAACCGTCGCCACCAATCACGACTACGCCGTCAATTCCACGGTTACGCAAAATTTGAGCGCCTTTTTTCTGCCCTTCTTCAGTCGTAAATTCCAGGCATCTTGCAGATTGAAGTACAGTTCCCCCACGTTGGATGATATCTCCGACGCTTCTCAGATCCATTGGAAAAATATCGTCGTTCAAAAGGCCTTGATACCCACGTTGAATCCCGAATACTTCCAGTCCAAAATACAATCCGCTACGTACGACGGCGCGAACTGCCGCGTTCATCCCTTGTGAATCTCCACCACTTGTTAATACTGCAATTTTCTTAACTGCTGTCATGATTTATGACCTCCTCAAAATAATCATATAAGCCTTCTTATCCATCGACTGTTTAATAAGAAAAACAAACGCATGAGCGGACTATTTTTCATTAAACGTCTCGAAACAGCGCGAACGTCCTGCTGCTCGCTAACTTTAGGGTCGGATAAATATAAAGCCAGCAATCCCTCGATAATCATCCGGTGAAAGGAGCTGGCAGGGACATCTGCAATATCAGCCCGCGCCCGATTCACAACGTAGGCGATCCGGTCTAGCACCATGTCGGTATCTTCATAATAATTGCAAAAGTTAAGATCTCCGCCCTTCCGGTCTTCGTCTTGATCGATTAGATAATCCAGCAAAATATGAAGACTGCACACATGTGGAAAATACGATGCATGTATTGAGGCAGCCCCTGCATCTGTCAGATGCTGGTCGCTGGCAGCAAGAAACAGCATAAAGACCCCCAGAGTTGAACCGGTAGCCGCAGCAAACTCATTCCAGCGTAACTCTGGTGTACGGTCTTTATGAAGCGACCACCAATCCAAAAGCGCTTGTTCCCGCAGCTCGGGTTTAATATGCTTGTATACTTGCAAATCCGTGTATAATCGAGCCAAATCCTGAACGTAAGGCATAGCCGCCTCATAGCCCGGAAGCCTGCTTACACAAGACTGACAGGTTGTCACCAGCCTGGTCAAATAACCGCCATCCTCCTGCTCACGACGCAACTCATAATAATTCACTGGCCTAGCCGTCGGATTAACCGCATCCAGCATAGCCTGATGCAGTAGCCTGAAATCATCCGGGTCCATGGACGTACTGCGATCACACAGGTTGTCCAGATAATCACTAATGGTCTGATACGCTACGATCAGCGGAATTAGCGTCTGCCGGGCAGACATATTGGCAGCGGCATAAACCGCTCCACCCACGCAGTGAAATGTCTTATCCGCTATGCTCGAAAGCGCCTGGCTTCGCAGCTCAGGGTCCGGAATTTGTTCGGCCTTGCTCTTCCAGTTACTCAATTCTAGTTTCGTTTCAGGGAGAATGTGCTTGTACATTCGGCTCATTAGACCTATGGGGCCTCTCGGTACTTGATAACGTCCTTGCTCAACATAACTCAAATGACGGTGCCTCCACATTGTTGTCTACGTAATTATACCTATCCAAACCATATCCATTATAATATGATCGTCCTTTTAGCACAAATGAACAACCTCACTTTTTTCTTTAAAATTCAAGAAAATGAGCTATTCTTACAAAAAGAATTTTATACCTGTAATGTTTTATTAGTCAAAAATAGGAGTTACACAAAATCTATCCTTATAAGACTTTAATCGCAAATAGTATAAATGGCCTACCTATCCCTTGTCCTCTGCGGACTTCATGGCTTGGATTCCCTCTCCCATGCTTGCCTGCTTCCATTTCCCGAAAGCATAATAGTAAATGACTGCTACGGCAGAGATAGCAAAACCAACAGGAAAGCTCCACCATACAGCATCTAGACCATACTCATCGACAAATACATAGGCCAAAGGTATACGAATGCCCCATAATGAAATAATGGTAATTAAAAGCGGTATCATGACGGAACCCGTTGATCGAACAACACCTGTAATGACATTGGTAACACCGAATATAACAAAAGACCACAAGGTGATCATATTAATCCGCATACCCAATTCCAATGCGCCCCCCCGTAGATGGAAGGAACATGAGTAAGGCCTGCCGGTTAAACACGTAAATTAATACCACAGCTCCACCAGTCAACACAAAATTATACACAATCCCAATCCAGGTTGTCATACGCACTCGATCCCAACGTCCGGCTCCGATATTTTGAGCGGCAAAGGAAGATACAGCTGCACCTAACGCCATTGCTGGCATCTGCACATAGCTCGACAAATTATTGGCTGCTGTATAAGCTGCTGCTGCCACTGTCCCGTAGCCGTTAATCAGATTCATTAAAGCAATCGCGCTGGTGGAGACAGCAATCATTTGCAACCCCATCGGCACTCCCTTACGGATTAGGGTCCAAATAATCTTCCAATCAAATCTGAGTAAATAAAGCTCTGAAGATGTAATGCGCAAAAAATATTTTACTCGATATAGGTAAATGAGGATAAAAACAAAGCTGATCCCTTGAGCGATCAGGGTAGCAGTAGCGGAACCTCCAATGCCCATAGCAGGAATCGGTCCCCATCCGAATATTAACAGCGGGTTGAGTAGTACATCCAGTACGACGGAAACGATCAGAAAATAAAATGGTGTTTTGGAATCTCCAGCTCCTCTCATTACAGTCATTATGTAGTTATAGCCGTACAAAAAGGGCATGCCTGCGAAAATAATACGCGTATACGTGATCGCCATATCCACTGATTCGGCAGGTGTATTGAGTACATGAAGAATCCAAGGCGCACTCAAAAATCCGATAATACCTATAGCAAAAGCGAGCACCAGAAAAAAGACTGCACTTGTACCTACTATACGCTTGGTTTCAGCTACGTCTCCTGCTCCGATATTTTGTCCGATCATAATAGTGGCAGCCATGGTAACGCCAAAAATCGAACTGATAAGAAAAAACATTATAATATTTCCGTTGGAAGCGGCCAATTTGAAATGTCTTCTGCCTAGTTTTATTACGTATAATACCCTATTCCTGCTCAATCTTCTCATATCATAAACGTATTTACGCAAAAAAGCGCAGTCCCTTAAATTAAAGGAACTGCGCTCTCAATTCATAGTTTAACCGTAATATATAAGACATCCGTAGAAACGGAACCATTCTTACAATTCAGTTACACTTACAGTTTGATTACGTTAGCTGCTTGGGGTCCACGGTTACCTTCAGTAATTTCGAATTCAACCGCTTGACCTTCTTCCAAAGTTTTAAAGCCGTCGCCTTGGATTGCGGAGAAATGTACGAATACGTCCTCGCCACCATCCATTTGAATGAAGCCATAACCTTTTTCTGCATTAAACCATTTAACTGTACCTTTCAAGTGAACAACCTCCTAAAAATACCGCCATCTATGGCGAATATCCATATTATACTTCATGCTTTTTCACAATGCAATTGATGTTTTTCCGGGTTTTTCGGGCTGGAATGATTTGCTTTTGCGGCGGAAACTGCGGTATCATGAACCAAAACATCTATAAAATCGGAGACATGCATATGATGAAAAAACACGAAATATACAAAAAAGACAATTGGAACATGATGACTGTCGAGGTGCAGGGCCGTTACATCGTTCTACGGGAAATATCCGATGATTGGGGCGAGGAAGCCCACACGTTTTTAAGCCGTCCGGCGCTAATGCATTGGGCTCAAAATCGGTTTCCCAAGCAGTCCTTTCAAGATAATGAGGAAGAGTGGCAGCGGATCATGAACGCTTTCAAACAGGTCTAGCCTATTCATGGTGTCCAACAGCTATCTCATCTTCATTATTCTGGCCTTCACGCTGGGCGGAGTGCTGATCATGAAGCGTGATACGATACCGGCTCCTCTCAAAAAGTGGATGGCCCTCACTGCTGTAATCATGGTTTGCCTTGCCTTTTATCTCATTGTATACAGCTTATTAAATATAGGTTCCAACCCACAGTAAGAAAATTATACTTTCGGGCGTAAGAGGTCATACTATGGCATAACAAGCCATGGTATAAGGAGGATTTGCCGTTACATGCATCCTGTAAAACCTCTTGCCCTGCTGCTTACGGTAAGCGTGGCGGTTTCTTCGTTTTGGCATCCGTCCCTTACTGCCGCAGCTCTACCCCACATTACGTTCGATCAGAGGAGGTTCTCCATGAGTGAAATTGTAAAACGCGCTGATGCGCCAGTGGAAAATACATGGAAACTGGAAGATTTGTTTCCCAACCGCAAAGCATGGGATCAAGAATACGAAGAAGTCAAACAACTAGCCAAAAAGGCTGAACAATTCCAAGGCAAGCTCAATTCAGCAGAGTCGATTGGCAGCTGCTTTAAATTGGAAGATGAATTGTCGCTTAAAACCGAGCGTGTATATGTGTACGCACATCTGCATCATGATGAGGATACAGCTGAACCTACATACCAGGGTCTTTCGCAAAAAGCCAAAAAATTAGGCGTTGAGGTTAGCGAGTCTCTTTCTTTCGTGACGCCTGAAATTTTGGCATTGCCGGATCATCAGCTCGATGCCTTCATTGAAGATCCGAAGCTTGCAGATTATCGGTTTACACTTCAAGAAATGAAGCGGGAAAAAGCACATATTCTGGGCAAGACAGAAGAAGCGTTGCTCGCTCAGGTTGGCAATCTGGCTCAAGCCCCGCAAACGATTTTTGGCATGCTCAACAATGCCGATCTGAAGTTTCCAAAAATTAAGGATGAAAACGGCAAAGAGGTTGAGCTGACTCATGGCAGCTACATTCAATTCCTCGAAAGTCCGCACCGCGAAGTTCGCGAACGTGCTTTTAAAGCGGTATATGACACATATGCCAAAAATAAAAATACAATTGCTTCTACACTAAGTGCTAATGTAAACAAAAATATTTTTTATTCTCGTGTTCGCAAATACCCTTCTGTACTGGAAATGTCACTGTACGGTGACAATATTCCGAAGGAAGTGTATACGAATCTCATTGATACCATTCATGAAAGCTTGCCCCTGCTCCATCGCTACATCAAGCTGCGTAAAAAGTTATTAGGTGTGGATGAGCTCCATATGTATGATTTGTTCGCTCCACTTGTGGACGAATACAAGATGGACATTACGTATGAAGACGCCAAAAAGCAAACAAAGGAAGGCCTTAAGCCACTGGGCGCGGACTATCTGGCTTCGTTGCAAAAAGGCTATGATGAGCGCTGGATTGATGTATACGAAAACGAAAACAAACGTACTGGTGCATACAGTTGGGGAGCTTATGGTACCCACCCATATGTGCTGCTGAACCATAAAGATAACCTGAACAGCATGTTCACACTTGCTCATGAAATGGGGCATGCGTTACATTCGTACTATTCAGACAACGCATTGAAGTATAGAGATGCACAGTACACCATTTTCCTGGCTGAAGTGGCATCCACAACCAATGAAGCGTTGCTAATGGACTACCTGCTGAACAAATCAACCGATCCAAAAGAGAAAATGTACCTTCTCACCTACTATGCAGATCAATTCCGCACAACGGTATTCCGTCAAACCATGTTTGCGGAATTTGAGAAAATTGTACATGAACGCGCTGAACAGGGAGAATCACTTACACCGCAGCTTTTATCAGAGATTTACTATGATCTGAATGTGAAATATCACGGGCCTGGTATGAAGGTAGACAAAGACATTGAAATGGAATGGGCACGGATCCCTCATTTTTATAACAGTTTTTACGTCTACAAGTATGCTACTGGCTTCTCGGCAGCAACCAGTTTCTCGAAACAGATTCTGGAGGAAGGCCAGCCAGCCGTTGACCGTTACTTGGGCTTCTTGAAGAGCGGTGGCAGTGATTATTCAATCAATATTTTGAAAAAAGCTGGCGTTGACATGTCCTCTCCGCAGCCGATCCGCGAAGCGATGAGCGTATTCGAAGAAGTCATTACGGAAATGGAAAAGCTAACTGAAGGAAAGTAAAACCGTGCGCACTTAAAATCCAGCATTGAAATGATGCACGGATAAATCCCTTGTCCATGGCGGGCAAGGGATTTTATAATGTAATGGGAGGAGGTGGCATTTTGAAAACACAATGGTCTTTGATCGCAGCTCTTGTTATTGCTTTGTTAACAGCTGTATTTGCTGTTATTAATGTGAATTCGGTTCAAGTGAACCTTCTATTCAGTAGGGTTAGCATTCCTTTGATTTTGCTTATTCTTGGTTGCACTCTTCTAGGTGGACTTATTGTCGGTTCTTTCGGTATTTTCCGCCAATATAGGCTTCAGAGAGAGATTAAACGTCTGACTACTCAGCTTCATACACTACAAGAAGAGCACACATCCACGGTGGAAGCAAACGCGGATGTGACCTATAACGCGACGGGTTCTTCCAGCACAGGGTCTACATTCGACCAAGATATAGAGCAACCGTCCTCTAACCCTGATCGGTTGTCCAAATGAGGAGGAGCAACAAATGACGATTCAATTAAATGAAGATTATATGATGAACTTTTTAAATCAGCTACTGAACACACCCAGTCCCAGTGGGTATACACACCATGTGATGGAGCTGATTCGTAAAGAAGCGGAAAGTCTCGGGGTGCAAATCGAATGGAATGCAAAAGGCGGTGCCATCTTGACTCTGAAAGGTCAGGAAACGGACCATACGGTGGCGCTGAGCGCACATGTGGATACATTGGGCGCAATGGTGCGTTCCATTACAGCACAAGGCACCCTACGTCTGACATCCGTTGGCGGCTTCATGATGAACAGCATTGAAAACGAATACTGCCTTATTCATACCCGAAGCGGACAAACGTATACAGGCACTATTCTATCCAGCCATCCATCCGTGCACGTCTATGATGATGCACGGAGCTTTGAACGCAAGGAGAGCCACATGGAGGTACGGATTGACGAGCTTGTCGAGTCAAAAGAAGACGTGCTTCAGCTTGGTATTGCGGTGGGCGATTTTATTTCGTTCGATGCGCGTCCAGTCGTAACACCAAGTGGATTTATCAAGTCACGCCATCTGGATGATAAAGCTAGTGTAGCTGCACTGTTTGGTTTACTGGAATCTGCTGTACATGGAAACTGGAAGCCTCGACATACCGTTAAATTGCTCATTTCCAACTATGAGGAAGTGGGGCACGGAGCGGCTTACATACCCGAAGGAATCAGTGAGATGATAGCTGTCGACATGGGCTGTATGGGTGAAGATCTGAGCTGCAAGGAAACGGATGTTTCTATCTGTGCCAAGGATTCCTCCGGACCTTATGACTATACTATGACGACCCGTCTGATTGAGCTGGCCAAAGAGCTGAATATTCCGTATGCGGTAGATATTTATCCGCACTACGGTTCGGACGCTTCGGCTGCACTAAGAGCCGGTAATAACATCCGTGCTGCGTTGATCGGCCCTGGCGTACACGCCTCCCATGCCATGGAGCGCACGCACAAGCAGGCCGTGGTGAACACTGCACGTCTGCTTGCAGCTTACGTGACCGTTTAATTCGAACGATAAAAACCGACCTGTTCCTCTGGAGAATAGGTCGGTGAAGGCTTAGCGAAAGGAAATCACAGCTATGGATCTGAAAAAACTACGTTACTTTATCGCAGTAGCGGAAGAACTGCATTTTAACCGTGCTGCGAAAAAACTGAATATCACCCAACCTCCCTTGAGCCAACAAATTCAAAGCCTTGAAGAAGAGCTTGGCGTGAAGCTTTTGGAACGAACCAAGAGACAAGTTCGACTTACGTCAGCAGGAGCGATATTTTTAGAAGAATCCAGAAACGTGGTTGCTCAATTGGAAAGATCCATCAAGATCACACAGCTTGCAAGTCAGGGGAAATTCGGACAATTATCCATCGCTTTTGTAGATTCAGCCTCTGGCAGCCTGATGGTTAATGCCTTGAAGAAATTCCGAGAGCGTTTTCCAGATGTGAAGCTTACGTTATTTGAAATGACATCTGTCCAACAACTGAAAGCTATACACGAGGGCAAAGTTCATGTGGGCTTCCTGCGCTGTGCAGATCCATCTATACATATCACTTCTCGTCTTTACACCAATGAATCACTCATGGCCGTTCTTCCTCAAACACATCCGTTAGCCCACCATTCAACCTTGTCTTTACGTTCATTAGCGGACGAATCTTTTATCCTGTCTCCGCCTCATATGGGAGCTTCTTTTCATAACCTCATACTGGACTTTTGCGGACAACACGGATTTCAGCCTCAAATCGTACAGGAAGCCGTTCAAATGTATACGATCGTTAACTTGGTAGCGGCAGGTATAGGTATCTCCATTGTCCCCTCTTCCGTTTCTGTCTTTCAACGCCGTGATGTCGTATTTCGTTCCTTTCAAGAAGAGTCTCCGTCCATCCCACTTTATGCTGCATGGAAAACAGGTACACACGAAACTGTTCTGACTCATTTTCTGGAAGTGGTTGAAGAAACAGCTTGTAACGAAGAGTTAGACGTGTAAATCTCCTTGATCGTATATCTTAACCTGTTTTTCTCGGATCACGTTCAACAATACCATTTAAAATGCTATCCAATTGTCTCATGACCTGCTCATCTAGACGGACACCCGCGGCTTTTACGTTCTCTTTAACCTGCTCGGGCTTGGAAGCACCGATAATAGCTGAGGACACTTGCGGGTTTTGTAAAACCCATGCGACTGCAAGCTGGGGTAGCGTCAGTCCGCATTCTTCTGCAATCGGTTGAATTTTCTTTACTGCCAAAAGGACTTCTTTACGTAACCATTGTCCAGCCAAACGTTCGAAAAATGGTGACCCTGCTGTCGTAGAAGCTCTTGATCCCTCGGGTAACGGCTTGTCTGCTGCATATTTACCAGAAAGAATACCTTGTGCCAGAGGTGACCAAACCACCTGCCCAATCCCTTCCTGCTCACAAGCGGGAATCACTTCAGCTTCAATGACACGCCACAGCATGGAATATTGGGGCTGACTTGCCACGAAAGGGACCTTTAATTCCTTAGCCAGAGCGGCTCCTTGCTTTATCTGCTCTGCTGTCCACTCGCTTACTCCTACATACAAAACCTTCCCTTGCCGCACCAAGTCGGATAAGGCCAAAAAAGTTTCTTCAAGCGATACGGTTGGATCAAAACGGTGTGCATAATATACATCAATATAATCCGTTTGCAGGCGTCGAAGAGAAGCATGGCAGGCCTCCATGATATGTTTGCGAGACAGCCCTCTATCATTCTGTCCGGTACCTGTGGGATGAAAAACCTTAGTACATAATTCAATACTTTCACGGCGTATTCCCTTTAAAGAATGACCTAAAACCGTTTCCGCCATGGTATCCGAATACACATCAGCAGTATCAAACGTGGTAATCCCTGAGTCTAGTACAGCGTTTACACAGGCTTGCGCTATAGTATCATCCACTTGAGCACCGTGGGTGATCCAGTTTCCCAATGCGATCTCACTTACCATTAATCCACTTTTTCCAAGTTTACGATATTCCATTTTCAATTCCTCCCTCCCATATGCAATCCATTATACCCACCGTAATTTAATATTAGAAATATATAATTCACGCACTTTTAATATGAAAAACATATTAATAATTCGATAAAAAAAGCAAGCCTCCACTCTGAATGGTGACTTGCTTCTGTATTTTTAAGATTTACTTTGTTCAATCTGCTCGGCCAGCTCATTCAGGTAGGTCCAGCGTTCCATTTGGTGCTCCAGATGCTGTTCGGCCTTCACTTGCTCAGCCATGAGCTCCTGTAGTCGTGCTGAATCACTGAAAGACTCTTCCATCTGTCGCTGAATGTCGGCCAACTTCTGTTCGGCTTGTTCAATCATTTCATCAATTTGCTCATATTCCCGCTGTTCCTTGAAGGTGAATTTAAGCTTGGTTTTACTTGTCTCCTTGACTGAATCGGAAGGACCCGCAGACTTAGGCGCGGAAGAGCGATTCGAGGAAGCCGTACTCGTCGAGACAGGCGTATTCACAGAAGATTGAGCATTTTTACTAATCCATTCTGCATACTCGCTATAGTCCCCTACATGTACTCGTACCTGTCCATCCCCTTCAAACGCCAGTATTTTGTCCACTGTCCGATCCAGGAAATAGCGATCATGAGAAACAATAAAAACCACGCCTGGGAATTCATCCAGATAATCTTCCAAAACGGAAAGGGTCTGAATATCCAGATCATTTGTTGGTTCATCCAGCAATAGCACATTCGGTGCCGACATCAGAACACGAAGCAGATACAAGCGCCGTTTTTCGCCTCCAGACAGCCTGGAAATAACCGTCCATTGCGCGCTTGGTGCGAACAGGAAACGTTCCAGCATTTGTGCAGCTGTAATCGTCGAACCGTCTGCTGTACGAATCACTTCGGCTTCTTCCTTAATATATTCAATGACACGTAATGATTCGTTCATTTCCTGATGTTCCTGAGTAAAATAGCCAAGCTTCACCGTCGGTCCCAGCACAACGTTGCCGGAATCCGGTTCTATATGCTGCGCAATCATTTGGAGCAGAGTGGATTTCCCACTACCGTTAGGACCTAGGATACCAACACGATCACCAGGAACCGCAATGTAGCTCAAATCCTGTATCAGCTTACGAGAATCTACCGATTTGGACAGATGCTCGATCTCCAATATCTTTTTACCCAGACGTGTGGAGGCGACGGACATATCTACAGATCCAGAACGAGCTTCCGGTTGCTGATCCCTAAGCTGCTCATATCGGTCAATACGCGCTTTCTGCTTGGTGGAACGAGCCTTTGCTCCACGGCGAATCCAGGCCAGTTCATTACGCAGCAGGTTCTTCCTTTTTTGTTCCGTTGACGCTTCCCGCTCCTCACGTTCTGCCTTCAACTCCAGAAAACGGGTATAGTTAGCCTCATAACGGAAAAGGCGGCCATGATCCAGCTCCAACATGACATTTGCAACTCTATCCAGAAAATAGCGATCATGCGTGATCATTAACAACGCACCACGTCTTTTTTGCAAATATTGCTCCAACCATTCAACGGACTCATTATCAATGTGGTTTGTAGGCTCGTCCAGAATGAGCAGCTCGCAGGGTTGGATCAAAGCCGCCGCCAAAGCCACCCGCTTGCGCTGCCCGCCGGATAGAACGCCCATACGAGACTCAAACTGAGTGATCCCCAGCCGGGTAAGTATATTTTTGGCCTCACTCTCTAGCTGCCATGCCTGGAACGTATCCATTTGCTGACTTGCTCGCAATAGACGGTTTTGAAGCTCCTCGCTACCCGGATTTAACTCCAACAACTCCATGGTTTCCGTATATTCTCGGACCGCTTTCATCTCAGGCTGGTTGCCATGAAAAATATGCTGGAGTACCTTCATTTCGGGATCAAACTCCGGATTTTGTGCTAGATACTGAATTCGCACATCGTTGTTCACTGCAATATTGCCATCATCTGGCGGCTCTAATCCTGAAATTACCCGTAAAAACGTTGATTTACCGGTGCCATTTACACCGACGACTCCTATTTTGTCACGTTCATCCATACCAAAGGAAGCATCCTCAAACAACATTTTCTCGCCATAGCTTTTCGTTATATGTTCAACGGTCATAATATTCATACGGATTCCCTACTCTTCCCCAATTTTGTGATGCATCCTGTTTATTTTAACACAGACATAGCCAATGATTAAAAAAACCGTTACCTGAACGAAGTCAGTACGGTTTTTTAGCAACAAGATGTGTCAGGATTTTTGTATTCCGGCTTTACAGCCATGCATAAATAAGTTCGCCACTAATTCAGCCGTCTGATCCACGTCACATTCGCGGAAATCTTGATTCAATAAAATATCCATTTTCAGGCGTTCCAACATACCAATGAATGCCTTCGCATGAAACTCGGACTGCTGTACACCCTCTGACGCCAGTTTATTGTTGACCAAATCAGTATAGTCCTGAATAAATCCCCGCATAAACTCCATTAGATCGGGATCACTGTTGGGGGTCATAAAAAATAATTTAGTATGCTGCTTACGCTTGTAATAGTAGTGCAGATGCAAATTCGCCATCCGCAGCAGTCCTTCTCCCAAAGTACGATTAATTAATGCACCTTGCATTTCGGCTAGGTATTGCTCACAATCTCTACGTGTGACTGCTGTAAATAGCTGCTCTTTGCTTTTAAAGTACAAGTATACTGTGCCTTTGGCAACTCCCGCTTGTTCTGCAATCTCGGAAATTTTGCTTTCATAGAAGCCTTTGGTGCCAAAGACGGCGTAAGCTGCGTCCAAAATAGCTTCATATTTATCTCCGTGGATATCGCCCATCTTAGCACCTCCTTATACAAGGATTGAACACGGTCAATTCTTATAACAGTTAATTCCTTGTAACGATCTCCAACCCTGTGTTCAGAGTATAAAAAAAATACCTGCAAGAGCGACCAATCCTCCGAAAATAGAACTAATACTATTCACCCGATCATTGCTCATCCAACGCCAGCCTCGTACATAGACCGTCGTTTGTCCACAATGTGAGTCTACTTCTACTTCTCGTCCGCAAACCGTGCAGGAACGCATCATTTGCACTGTAGCACCTAGATAGGAATCAGCAAAGGCCCCGGCGCTACCGGATATACCTCCAACCAGTGCCCACAGCCATAACGGCAAGCTCGGGGTTCCTATGACGTGTCCAAAGCCCCATGCACCTATGCCGATCAGTACACCCCCAGCCAAGGCCGCAGCCGTTCCCAATACAGAGACTCCTCCTGAGGTTCCGGGTGCTAGCACCTTCCCGTTAAGCACCGAACGGGGTGGCCTACGACTCAGGCTGCCAAATTCCGTTGCCCACGTATCGGATGTGACCGTAGCCATGACACCGACAAAAGCCAGCTGCCACATTACATGGGGCCATATCGCATAACCCAGGCATAACAGCATACCTAATCCACCATTGGCCCATACTTGGCCTGCATCCCGGTTTCCAGTTTTGGCATACGATTTTTCCAGTTCAGCCTTGCGCTCCTTTTTGAACCTCGACAGGAGGGTCGACGTGATAAAGAACAAGAGCAATGTGCCGAACCAGAACAGGTTACCCGCCCCATAATATACAGTTCCCATCAGTACAGCCGCGGCAAAGCCAGATAAGGTTAAGGATTTTTTATAAAATGCAGCTCCGGCCACCACAGCAGCACAAAGCAATCCGATGATCCAGTCCATGATATCCCCCCGCTTTTGAAATGAATCTCCGTTTTTCTTTTTTCGTTCTGTATATTATTGTACAACGCTCTACGCTTATATAAAAGCCGTGTCCCATGCTTTGGCACAGGACACGGCCTTCACAATGCTTATCTACGGGAATCTCTCTTTACTCCCCAACCACCAAGAACTTCCCTTTTTTAATCCTCTTCATGGATGCCATTCACAAATTTATGCGATGGTGAAGCTTCCCTGACGATCACTTCCCCAGAAAAGCTCAAAGCGATCCCCACTTGCTGTAGGCCCTACTCCTGCTGGAGTACCTGTGAAAATAATATCTCCCTCGCCCAGTCCATAATGAGTCGCTATATATTCAACGATATGCTGGATAGAAAAAATCATATTCTTAACATGTCCACGCTGCACTTCCTGTCCATTTTTGAGCAAGGAAAAATCCTGCTGCTCCAGCATGTCCAATTTTTCTAAAGGCAGGAATGGTGTCACGGGAGCAGACGATTTGAAGCCTTTGGCGGCGGTCCATGGATGGCCTTTTTTCTTGAGCACACTTTGTACATCACGCAGGGTAAAATCAATCCCGAATGCAAATGCGTTCAGACATGTATCTGCGGACATGCCTGGTTCGTATTTACGTCCTACAGCCACAACCAGCTCAGTCTCAAAATGAATATCTCCTTGCCCCTGAGGAAGCTCCAGCGTGGCGCCATCCAGCAGCACGACTGCATGAGACGGCTTCAAAAAAATCATCGGTTCTGCGGGAACCTCATTACCCAGCTCCTCCGCATGCAGCTTATAATTGCGTCCGACACAGTAAACATTACGAATATCCACGTTCATCACGATCCGTCACCCTTCCCGCGTATGTAGTTCAATTGATTAACGAATAAGTTTACGTATATAGTTCCACATCCGGTGCTTGGAAAGCAAAAAAACCTGCTCCCAGCGATCCGGCCAATTGGTGCAAATCATCAATTCAGGATGCAATGAGGACAATTTCCGCATTATACGGCGGTCATCCACCGTCCACGCCATAACAGTAATACCGCGTCCGGTGAGATCTTTCATCAGGTTTCGATCCAAACGCGGATAGCCCATGGATAAAAAAGTGCATTGTAGCTGCTCCAGTTGCATTGCCAAATCATCTGGGCGCGCATCGATAATCAATCCGGTCCGGATCTCAGGAGACAGCTCCTTAGCCCGGCGTAATGCGGCACGCTCAAAAGAGGTTAATACCACCTCTCCCTCCATCCCTCTCATCACAATTTCACGGAGTACGGCTTTCTCCAATCCTGGATACATATCTCCCGCTGTTTTAAGCTCAATATTGAGCGATACGCGGCCACGACATAAATCCAGTACTTGTGCGAGGGAAGGGATCATTTCTCCACGGTATTCTGCACTTTTCCAGCTACCAGCATCAAGTTGTTGCAATGCTTTCCAGTCCGAATCCTTTACTCTCCCTGTACCATTCGTCGTTCGCTCCAGCGTAAAATCATGAATTACCACCGGAACACCGTCCTTTGACAGCTGTACATCCAGCTCAATCCAGTGTACAAATGGCTGCTTCAACGCAAGCTTAAAGGCTGCCATCGTGTTCTCGGGAGCAATCCCCGAAAAACCGCGGTGAGCCACGCACAAATGATTCATCTTGTTATGACCTCCATCCACAAAGGAGTCCCTCATACGATCGTTCCGTCAATTCCCATATAAAAAATTTCTTTTCGAACTTCTATTGAGCGCTTACTGTACCATCCGTCCCTATCGAGACATTTCCCGGTGACAGTGCCGCCACTCTTTGCAAAATTTTGCTGGCCTCCGTACCCTTCAATGGGATTGGTTGACCTAGCTCCGCCCGGTAAGGGGTCAGCTTCATTTCGCAAGCCCCTTTTCGGGTACAGGTTGCCTGAAATATCGCTGTATCCCAAGTGGCTGGCACCGTTGATTTAGAAAAAATAAAATTGCCTGTGCTGTATGCGATCCATTTACCTTTATATTGTTCCATCCCTTGAAGCACATGTGGATGACCGCCAATGACAAGATCAGCTCCAGCATCAATAAAAGCGTGCGATAACTCGGTTTGATGAGGCTCAAGTGCAGTAGCGCGCTCCTTCCCCCAATGGACAATGACAATCACCAGATCGGCCTGCATTCGTGCCTCACGGATGGACTTTACGATAGCGGTCGAGTCATAGGCTCCTGCTACACCGGGCAGTTTGGCGCCCGCATTCCAGTTGGCTTCAGGCATGACACGTGTAGTCCCCAACAACGCAATTTTAATCCCTTTACGTTCAAAATAATGCGGCGTATACGCTTCTTTTGCATTACGTCCAGCTCCAGCATGGGCAATACCTTTTTCATCCAGATATTTCAGTGTATCCAATAATCCGCCTATGCCCTGATCCAAAATGTGATTGTTGGCCAAATTGACAGCGTCTATCCCTGCCGCAGCCAACGCAGTTAACGCCTTGGGCGAAGATTTATACACATACGTTTTATTTAACGCACCCACACCATTCGTTGTCACGGGCGTTTCCAGATTGGCCATCGTCAGATCGTCTTTATGAAACAAGTTTCCGAGATATTGATATGGAAAATCAAACCCATTCTGCTCCAATCGCTGCTCAACTTTACCGGAAAATTGCACATCCCCTACAAAGTGAAGCGTGACTGTCGGAGAACCTGCATCGTCTGTTTTGGATTTTTTTACATCCTCCGTTCCTCCCTTATCGGCGGATGGATTACCGTCGTATACATCCTTGGACATATCGTTCCCTGCCTGCCCGTCTTTCCCCGAGGATAATTTTGCTCCTGAAGAGCTGCCTTCGGGAGCATTTGTGTCAGACGTTGTCGCGGGACGATGGCTTGTGTCTGAAGCAGCAGATTGCTTCGTTTCATCGTCAGCAAATTGCTTATCTGCATGGGAGCCTTCGTCCAGCTGTTTATTTGACAAGGCTGTATCACTTTCACTGACCGAGGGAGTAGACCTCTCTTCACTAGCAAATCCCGTTTGGATTTTCTTCTCCGTTTGCGAATACTCGGCATTTTCCCCAAGAGAGCCACTGTTGTCGTGTTCAAATATGTAATAATAACCGAAAAGACCTACGATCATAAGCAGTAGGACCAGATTCGTAAAGATCCAAGCCTTGCCTATTTTTGGTTTTCTTGCTTTCTTGCGACCTTCATTTCGCTGTGATCTGGGAGGGTACATTCTTCACTCCTTCTATGCTATTGCATTTGCATAACTTCTTTATTAGCTGGCGAATTTTACACCTTCTCCATTATATATCAAATTTCAATATAAATAGAACCCCTCGCATGGATCGCGAAGGGTTCATCATCGAACATTTACACTTCTACCTTAACCGCTTCCTGCTGTGTCGTTTGGACGGCATTAGAGGCCCATTCCTTAGCCTGACGGATGCAATCCGGTAAACCAATCGCATCATAGCCAGCGCCCAAAACATACACTCCTGGCATGGCAGTGCGTAACTCTTCCCGCAAATCAGCTATAGCCTGCGGGTGCCCTACCGGATATTGAGGCATGGAATTGCGAAGACGTGTAATTTCCGTGAACAGCGGAGTTGCTGTAACTCCCATCATCTCTTTCAAATCCTTACGTACCAGTGCAATCAGCTCATCATCCGGTAACTCTACAGTGTCTTCAGCTCCTGCTCGCCCTACATAACAGCGCAACAGCACCTTATCGTCCGGGCTAGTATGTAGCCACTTGGCAGACGTCCATGTACAAGCGGTCACGCTGCGTCCTTCTTTGCGAGGAACCAGAAAACCAGAACCGTCAAAGACGTTCTCAATATCTGTTTTATCAAAGGCCATGACCACGTTTGCTACGGAGACGTAATTAACGGCTTCCAGTGCAGCCACATTGACATGATCTCGCAATAGCGGCGCAGCAGCAAAGTTGGGAGTCGTTACAAAAATATCATCCGCCTCCAGCGTCTCTCCATTGTCCAGCATAATGCGATATGGGCTGCCTTCACTTTCCGTTGTCTTTGTGAATTCAGTAACAGCAATTCCGGTGCGTAAATCACAGTCATACAAATCATTCAGCAACGCATGCACCAAACTTTGCAAGCCTTGACGGAAGGTCAAAAAGGCGCTTTTTTTCGTCCCCGTATGTGTTTCAGCTGGTTTTCGACCTGTCATCATCCCGTGAATGAGGCTTCCGTATTGCTGCTCTACCTCAGCAAATTGTGGGAAGGTCGCTTGCAAACTTAGCGTCTTCATGTTGGCAGCATAAATCCCTGCCAGCAGTGGCTCGGTTACATTCTCTAGCACTTCTTTGCCCAGTCGGCGTTCAATAAAATCACCCAACGCCTCATCTCCCGGTATACGGCGAGGCGGAAGGACAAAATCCATCATAGCCCGCATTTTCCCGCCTAAAGAGATCAATCCGCTGCGCAAAAAGGGTTTCAGCTCCGTTGGAATCCCCAGCACCAGGCCAGGAGGCATCGGATGAAGCTGTCCTTCATGCAAAATGTATGTCTTTTTAGCCTCAGGATTTGTGCTCACCAGCTCATGATCCAGCTCCAGCTCTTTTGCTAGGTCTATCATAGCTGTTTTACGGGCCAGAAAGGAATCTGGCCCCTTTTCAATTACAAAACCATCTTTATGCAGCGTTTCAATTTTCCCGCCCAGCACGGAAGCTTTCTCCACCAGCGTGATTCGAGGTGTGTAGCCAGCTTCTTTGTACATTTTTCGTGTATAAAAAGCAGTGCTAAGCCCGGTCAAGCCTCCGCCTACAATCACAATATTACGTAACTTTTGCTCCATTATGTCCTCATCCCTTTTTCCATTGGTCTATGATGACATCACTAAGCGTCTCCATATACAGTGGATCACTGTTGAGTGAATCAATACGCTGAAAACGCATATCCAATTCCTTCGCCAACGCCTGTGCTTCAATATCCAGATCGTATAACACCTCTAAGTGATCAGAAACAAAGCCAACTGGCGCAGCCAGCACATACTCCACTTGCTCCTCTTTAAGACTGTGCATGGTATCCAAAATGTCTGGCCCCAACCATGGCTCTGCTGTACGACCAGCGCTTTGCCACGTAAACTGCCAGTTGGTAATTCCCGCTTTGTCCGCAACAGCCTGCGAAGTCGCCATTAATTGCTCCACATAAGGATCACCCATAGCCAAAATCCGTTCGGGTAAGCTGTGCGCACTAAACAGAACACGAACTTCATCCCGCTCGGCTCCAGCTTCTTCAAAAAGCGCCAGTTTGGCGTTCACACGCTCAGTCAGCGTCTTAATCAGCTTAGGATGAAGATAATAGCTCTCCACAAATGATATGGCCAGATCCAGTTCCTGTGCCTTAGCCTGCGCGCGCTTAATATAAGTGCCTACACTCATAACGGAATAATGCGGAGCCAGCACGACACCTACCGCTGCACGGATGCCATCTTGCACCATGGCTTCCACACCGTCCTCAATAAACGGTTTGGCATGTTTGAGTCCCTGATAACAGA
This sequence comes from Paenibacillus sp. Lou8.1, assembly GCF_024213565.1. NCBI lineage: Bacteria > Bacillati > Bacillota > Bacilli > Caryophanales > Paenibacillaceae > Paenibacillus > Paenibacillus sp. Lou8.1. The sequence continues at coordinate 232,855 of NZ_JANAVN010000001.1, read as the reverse complement.
CAAATTCAATGTCCGGGTTGCGATTTTCACGATTTAAGGTTTCCTGCAGGTTTTGAACCTGCCGATCCGTATTCTGACGCAGCGGAAACACACCGCCCACAATAGCTTCATAACGATCCTTTAATTCCTTTAATTGCTCCGGCGAAGGAGCATTACCACGACGAATATGTGTATAATAGGCTTCCACCTGATCCAGACTCTCCGGCGTCCCGTAGGACATGACCAGTACACCCACTTTGGTTTTCATTAGTAGACCACCTCTTAACATTTCTAATGTATTAATTTTTTGACAAAACCGAACGGGAATACTCATGCACATAATTAGTAAGCTCTCTTAGCTTATCTAGCGAGGCTTCAGGAAATAAACCGTGACCGAGATTGAAAATGTAACCCGGCTCCAATATGCCTTCATCTACAATGGTTTTCGCATACTGCTTGATCACATCAATTGGCGCAGTAAGCACATAAGGATCCAGATTTCCCTGTACACCAAAACCGTTGCCCAAGCGACGACGTCCTTCAGGTATACTTACCCGCCAGTCCAGTCCAATCACATCGGCTTTTAACCCATTCAAGTGTGGAAGCAATTCACCAGAGCTTACGCCCGGGAAATAAATTTTAGGTACATCCAGATCAGATAATTCATGGAAAATACGTGTGATAGTCGGCAGCACAAAAGTTTGAAAATCATAAGGCGAGAGCGCACCTACCCAGCTATCAAACAATTGAAAAGCCTTACCGCCATTAGCGATATGAGCTCGCACGTATGTAATAACCATGTCCCCTAGCTTATCCATCAGGCGATGCCACAACTCAGGCTCTCCATACATCATCGCTTTGGTGCGAATATATCCTTTGGAGGGTCTTCCTTCTATTAAATAGCTTGCAATGGTAAAAGGCGCTCCAGCGAATGTAATCAATGGCACGTTCAGTTCACGGTCCAAAATACGAATCGTTTCCAAAATATGACCCAAATCGCGTTCCACATCAATCGGACGCAACTTGTCTACGTCTGCAGCTGACCGGATCGGATTATCAATAACCGGACCAATATTTTTGACAATATCAAAATCAACCCCTAGCGAGGCTACCGGATTCATAATATCAGAATATAAAATTGCAGCGTCTACCCCAAGCTTGCGCACGGGCATCAAAGTCACTTCTGCGGCCAGCTCGGGCTGGCGGCATATTTCAAGCAACGTGTATTTTTCTTTAATTTTGCGATACTCAGGGTCATACCTTCCGGCCTGCCGCATGTACCATACGGGAATATGATCCACAGCTTGCTTGCGGCAAGCGCGGATAAAAGTATCATTGTAGGTCATGACTTCAGCCTCCAGTTCGAATCATAAATACTATATTTTATTATGCCCTTTTTCAAGAGTCGTAACAACCGCAGCTCTCGAACAAACCATGACAAACCCATGACATTTGGATAAAGTTTCAATGAAGTGTGCTATACTAGAGAAATGGCTTTTTTAAAGCTCGGGAGAAGTTATGCTTTGATAAATAGGATTTACAACAGGATGAGAATGGGCAGAAAGGAAGTGAAAGCACATTGAAAACGTGGGAGACATGGAAAATCAATCTCATTGTGCTTTGGTTCGGTCAGTTTCTGGTCAATGCGGGTATTACGATGATTACTCCGTTCCTTGCCCTGTATCTGGCTCAGGACCTTCATGTGAAGGGAGAGCACGATATTGGTCTATGGGCCGGAGTTATTTTTGCCGCTAACTTTTTGACCTCATTTATGTTCCAGCCTTTGTGGGGGAAGCTGGCTGACCGATATGGACGTAAAGTCATGCTGCTTCGCTCAGGCTTTGGTATGGCTTTGGTCATCGGATGTATGGGTTTGGTCACCCACCCGTGGCAACTGCTGGCGCTTCGCCTGCTGAACGGTACGATTTCGGGTTTCAATCCGGCATCGATTTCCTTAGTGTCGGGTACCACTCCCAAAGAGCGAACCGGATTCGCTATGGGAATTATGCAATCCGGTCAGATGGCTGGCACGATTCTCGGCCCTCTGTTAGGCGGATTTTTGGCTGACTGGGTCGGATTCAGACCAATCTTTTATATTACAGGCACTCTAATTTTTATAGCCTCGCTTATCGCAATGTTTCTGGTTAAAGAAAATTTCAGCAAAACGGAAGCTGCACGCATACCACAAATTTCGGTTCTTGCCGGATTAAAGGAGTTAAGCCATACGCCCCAGCTTCCGGCTTTGTTCACCGTAACGTTTTTGCTCCAGTTTGCCATGATCAGTACGGTGTCTCTGCTGCCGTTGTATGTGCAAAAGCTGTATGGATCGGCAGAAGGAATTGCGCTGATTGCCGGGTTTGTTACGGCTATTACAGGTGTATCCAATATGGTTGCTGCACCGCTCCTTGGAAGACTGAGTGATAAGATAGGAGCACACAAGATCTTGACCATTGCACTGCTCGGAACGGCGGTTATGCTTATTCCGCAGGCTTTTGTCAATGAAGTATGGCAACTTGTCATTATCCGTTTTTTCATGGGTGTATTTATGGGCGGTCTGCTACCAAGCGTAAATGCGCTGATTCGCACGTATACACCGGAAGGAATGGAAAGCCGTTCTTTCGGCTTCAATACCAGTTCGCTGGCGCTGGGGAATATGCTGGGTGCTGTCATTGGCGGGGTGCTATCCGGGTTTATCGGCATCGAAGGATTGTTTATCATGTCAGGTGTCCTTTTAATCGTCAACATATTCTGGGTACGCATGAAGCTCTTTGATCGTAAGGCTGCGCCTGATTTCAGGTAAGATAACCTTCGGGTGAGACAAGCCTACCTTAACAGACAAGAACCTCCTTGTTCACGCTGCCGTGGACAAGGAGGTTCTTTTTTACATAGCTATACATATGGAATGCATGCTATTTAACTCGAGCTAGCGCCAATCCATCGTAAGCTGGCAGAAGCGTGCTGACCAGCCGCGGATCTGTTGCTATCGTATCGTTAAACCGTCTCACGGCTTGGACGGCAGGGCCGTTCTTATCCGTATTCAGCGTCCGTCCGCGAAGGAAACAGTTGTCTCCCGCAATAATGGCACCCGGATTCGCCAGAGCAATCGCATATTCCAGATACACCGGGTAATTTTCCTTATCTGCATCTATGAAGAAAAAATCGAAAGTTCTTCCCTCTTCCTGAAGTTCCTTCAAGCTGTCCGCTGCGGGTCCGATACGGTATTCGACACGGTCACCGTAGCCGTTGTTTTCCATATGTCGATGTGCCAACGCTGCGTACGCTTCTTTCAGCTCCAGTGACACAATGCGACCCTTTTCTCCCAGCCCACGGGCCAGACATAATCCACTGTAGCCGCCTAATGCGCCGATTTCCAATACATGCTGTGCGCCAGATACTTCAATTAGAAAGGTCAACAGTTTTCCGTAAGGATGGGCAACGGATACTTCCGGCATACCTTCTTTAACGATAGCCTCCCTGATACTGCGCAGTGCTTCATCCTCTTGTACCAGCTGGTCTACATATTGTTCAGGCGTCATATTTGGTGTAATTTCCACGGTTCATCTCTCCTTCTTGCTTAATCATAACGTAGGTTGGACGTGGTGTCCTTCGTAAATTTTTCACCTTAATGATTTGTCTCTTCGAGTACAATGACCTATACTATAGGGATTGAACCAAGCTTACATGATTATGGGGACGGAGTGAATACGTTTAATGACTCAACTGCAACTAATTGCAACTGCGCCAATGGGACTTGAAGCCGTCGTGGCCCGGGAACTCAGAGAACTCGGGTACGAAGATCTGACCGTTGAAAATGGCCGCGTCGTTTTTACCGGAGATTATATGGATATATGCCGGTGTAACCTGTGGCTTCGCACATCAGACCGTGTGCTTATAAAAATGGGTGAATTTGCTGCAACTACTTTCGACGAGCTGTTCGAGGGTACCAAAGCATTGCCTTGGCAGGATTGGATTCCTGTAGATGGTGAATTTCCCGTAGAGGGACGTTCGCACAAATCACAGCTTAGTAGCGTACCAGCCAGTCAGGGAATCGTCAAGAAGGCGATTGTAGAGAAGCTCAAGGAAACCTACCACACAGATTGGTTTGCTGAAGATGGCCCTCGTTACGTCATTGAGGTCATTCTATTGAATGATCGTGCGTTGCTGACACTTGATACGACCGGTCCAGGACTGCACAAACGTGGCTACCGTAAGCTCGTTACAGAGGCGCCTCTCAAAGAAACAATGGCTTCTGCTCTTATTCAGCTTAGTCGCTGGAGCCCTGACCGACCATTCTATGACCCATGCTGCGGTTCCGGCACTTTGTTGGTCGAAGCTGCCATGCAAGCCTGGAACATTGCGCCAGGCCTGAGACGAACCTTTAACTCGGAAGACTGGCCTGTCATTGGCAGAGAATTATGGGATCAGGCTCGCGACGAGGCGATGGATTTGACCCGCGATGACATTCCTTTTGAAATTGCAGGTAGCGATATCGACCCAAATGCCATACAAGTTGCTGAGGCAGCTGTAAAAGCAGCAGGCTTTGCTAAAGACATCCCTCTTAAGGTGATGCCTGTAACTAAAGTCAGACTCGAAGGACAATATGGTGTGATGATTACAAACCCACCTTATGGCGAGAGACTGAGCGAGCAATCCGAGGTGGAAAAGCTGATCCGTTCACTCGCACGCACGGCAGCCGAAATGAAGACTTGGTCCTTCTTTGCCATCAGTTCCACCAAGCAATTTGAGCATTATTGGGGCCGTAAAGCAGACAAACGCCGGAAGTTGTTTAACGGCCGGATCGAATGTCAATACTATCAGTATCTAGGCCCTCTGCCTCCGCGCCGCAAAGATACTTCGCCGTTGCAGCCTTAAATATGATGAAGCCTAGGCCAGGAAACGAACTCTCTGTTCGTTGTTCTGGCCTGATTTGTGCTGTATTTTCTTTACTTAATCATTGAAATGCGCGAGATGAGCGCTATAATAATTAAAGGCATTTCGGTTTTAACATTACGTTAATATGTAGTTTATACTAGCCGAACATTTCTGCCAGAGGGGGTAAAGTGTTGCTTATTCGCACGTCCAGTGCAAGTCGCACTGGTAACACGTTCAGCAGAATGCTGCTGTCTCAATATTTTGGATTAGGTCTGTTTCTTGTACTTATGATCGGCAAGCTCGTACTGATTCACTATAACTTACATGCCCAAAATATTGACATGAATCCGCTGGATTATGTCATCGCTATTGGTTCGCTTTTACTTGTGAGCTTCTGGACTTTATGGCTGCCACGTCGCGGACGTTTGATTGCTCTTGTGGTGCTCGATATGTTGCTCACCGCGCTCATATACTCCGACATGGTTTACTATCGGTACTTCCAGGATTTCATTACGATTCCCGTCTTACTTCAAGCCGGACAAGTTGATTCTCTAGGCGGTAGTATCGCATCCCTTATGTACTGGTGGGACATTTTCTTTTTTGCAGACTGGATTCTATTCATTCCGTATGTCATATTTGTGGCTTCCTTACGACGTCGACTTACAACGAATGATACTTATTTAGAAACATCCCGAAGCTCGTTCACAAAGAGATTTCTGCTTCGCTTCTCCAAAGGAGCATTGGCCTTCCTGATTGGCTATGTATTGACATTTGGGCCGATCAAATATTATACCTCCACGTGGGCAACTGGCATATTTGTCGGCAACTGGTGGTCGATGGCCTTGTACAACGTAACCGGATTGATCGGATTTCATGGATATGACATCTACCGCTATGGTCAGGATCACCTTGGTCCCCAGCCTACATTGGCTCAAGCAGAATCCGATAAGGATAAGGAATGGTTTAATCAGCACCAGAAGTTGCTTCAGGTTAAAAATGATCTATCTGGCAAGTATAAGGGCAAAAACGTGATGGTCATTCAAGCTGAAGCGTTCATGAACTTTTTTATCGGCAAACAGATCAACGGTCAAGCGATTACGCCTAATTTTGACAAACTGACGAAGGAAAGCATGTATTTCAACAATTATTTTCACCAGACTGCGCAGGGCCGTACTTCGGACGCGGACTTCTCTACACATGCTTCGCTGCATCCGCTCCCTACAGGCTCCGTATTTATCCGTTATGCGGACCATAAATTCGATACGTTACCTTCCATTTTGAAGAATACTGGGTATAGTCCCAATGCGTTTCACGTGTACGACAGCAGCTTCTGGAACCGTTATACCATGTATAAGGCGATGAACTATGACAAGTTCTACAGTAAAAAAGATTTTAAAATAGATGAGCCGCTGGGTTGGTCCCTGGGAGATAAATCCTTTTTCCGTCAAACGCTCAATGATCTCACCACCGAAGTTAAGCAGCCGTTCTACGCCTATATGGTCGGTATCTCGAGCCATCATCCGTACAACCTGTCACCTGACGCGGTAGATTTAGATGTTGGCGAGTTTGAAGGTACCATGTTCGGAGACTATCTGAAATCTGTCCATTATGTAGATGAAGCACTGGGTGAATTGGTAGATCAGATGAAGAAAGACGGATTGTGGGATGATACGATCCTGATGTTTTATGGGGATCATGACAATTCTATTAAAGACAAAGCACTGTATGAGAAGTTTTTAGACAAGCCACTTACGGATCTCGACATGCAGAAGATCATGAATCAGGTACCATTGCTTGTGCATCTTCCTGATGGAAGCCAGGCAGGCACGTATACGGAACCGGCAGGTCAGTTGGATCTGACCCCTTCCGTCATGCACCTACTTGGGATTTCTACAAAACCATATCATTTTATGGGAAACGATCTGTTTAGCGGGAAGCCTCGTATGGTTGTACTGCGTACTGGTGCTTTCACCGATGGACGAGTGTACTACATTCCATCGGAGGACGGTACATTCTCCAAAGGAACCTGTTACAAACTGAGTACAGGCCAGCCTACAGATGTCAACGCCTGCGGACCGGGATATACCGAAGCTCTCAATCGGTTGAACATATCTGATCAGGTTATCACATACGATCTTATTCGCGAATGGGAACCACAGACAAAGATGTAACTCCTTCTGTATCTAATAGACTTTCTGTGGGAGGTTGCTGACATAGCATCCTCCCCGAACTCTTTTAAGGATGCCGATCGCATAACCGCCCTGCATATAACAAAAAAGCACGATCCATCAGCTTGTAGGTGCTGTGGATCGTGCTTTTTTATATGGATTGTCACTCGACTGCGCTCGTTACCATTCACAAATGCTTAGGAACGCAACGTTTTTTTAGCCTGTTCAAGCCGTTGTACCTCTTCACCAAGCATGTCCTCCGCAACTTCTACTGCATCGTCACCAAGGCTATCCTTCGCCTGCTGTATGGCATGTTCCGCATGAGTGCGAGATTGCTCCGCCTGTTCAATCAGTTGCTCAGCCGGATGTGACAATGCTTGAGAGACGGCATTGTGCAGCCTGTCCACTGAGTTTTGTGTTTGAGCCTCAACGCTGTGATTGTCGAGATTGGAATCATATTGGGCCATGAGTCACACCTCCTTCTGGGCAGTGTTCTACATCCATTAGCATGGATCAGAAGAAGGGGAACTATTCAAAAATTGCAAATGCTGCGTACTGGAACTATTTGATAAAGCGCGCAGCTTTCTCCAATACTTCATCCTCTGTGGCCGCACTCACATAACGTCCGTTCACATACACAAACGCCCGTTTCCCACAAGGACCGCAATACGATTTGCAGCCGATTTTGATCTCGGCATCTGGTGCCATCTTTTGCAACTTGGGCAAGATCGTTTTCAAGCGGATATGATTGCATTCATCACATACGCGAATGTCATTGGCCATCTGTCATCCCTCCGAGCTCCGGCTTAGTGGTCGCCGTGATTACCTTGGGAAGGGTTAGTAATGACAAATCCTTCTTCGGGGAAGTACAAGTAATCAATTTTTACACCATCCAGCAGCGGCTGGCCGTTTTCCAAAATGACGTCAATGCCTTTATCTGTAGATACGACAGTATCTGTTTCTTTAGGCGTGTCCAAATCCAGCCCGTAATGAGCATGATCTCCATGAGCATGAGTAATAACAACGCGCAGGCTCTTCCCTTGGTTCTCTTCCTTATCCAGTTCAAGTTTCAATACTTTAGCTGCGTTACGAGTAATCTTGCAGTTCATCAAACTTCATCTCCTTCATATTCATTAAATGAAATGTGGTTCATTGGATACATATCCACACCACACAACCTAGCGGGTAAAATCAACAACTCAAATAATTAGCCTCTATCCCAGAGGGAAAGAGGTACTACGGCAGCACAGCTGCGCCTGAAACATCATTATGAGCCGATAGATCACAATTATGTTCAGCATAGCAAAAGGCAATATTCCTATTGTAAAGAAAATCGTGAAAAATCGCAATCACGAAATTCATAAGCTTATCTACCGAACACGTACATGCTGTTTTTCAAGCACATCTGGATATTTTCGTTCGGCACGGGTAACAAACCAATTCATAAGCAATAGCGTCACACCAATATCGTCGATGGGCATAAACGGCATGACATCAGGTAATACCCAATAGAGCAACACAGGCACCGCAAAGAGTAATTTTTCTCCCAGCGGAATCCTTGATGAAGTAATCAATCGGGGCATACGACGAAATACATGTGACCATTGACGGAGAGATAGTAGTCTTTTCCACTTCATAGGTTGTTCACTCCATTTCCAATGCTCCTAAGTATATATACCCCATTGAAGGGACATGTAAAGAGGAACACTTATAAAAAACGTGTTCCTCCTAATACGCGCAAATGATTCGATACGTTTCAGTAGGCCGAATTTTTTACCATGACAGCACTGTTGCCATTAACATACCCACTTCTGCTGCAATATCATCGTAATCACGCATGGGCAGCGGATTTACACCTAGACCGACTTCAACGGTAAACCCTGGTTTACCAAATCGCTGTATAAACCAATCCTTGTACCCTGCATCGCTACCACCCAGTTTTACTGCCCGGTACCCTGTTGCGGCAGCTAGCCGTAAGGCCCAATCTCGGCTCTCCTTAGGCTCTAGATCCCGATAATTCCAATAGATCTCCTGTCCCTGACTGTGTATGGATAACACCATGTCGAACTGTTCGCGCTCCGTCAGATCGGCAAGCGCCTTGGACTCTGGTTCAGACAAAGGTGCAGGTCCTGCATAGTCTCGTCGAGACGGACCTGTTTTACCGCGTCTGCGTACCTCTTCTTCCCAATATGCCGGAAATTGATCGTTGAGGTCAACACCACGAATATTGGCCTTCCAACCGCGATAATCAGCACGTCCTTCATTCCACTTTTTGAGGTCATGATACAACGGATGAGTTGGGAGTACACCTTGTTGCACCAGCTCTACCCCATCCGGGTTGACCATCGGGACCACCCATAAGGATGTATGCTCCAGCAAATCCCGCGGAGAACCTCCATACACCCATTGAGAGGTCCCTACATGTTCTTCAGTCCCATCGATCCCTTGTGCATATTGCTCTATAAAACGCAGCAAACAAGGCGTCGTCAGCCATTCATTAGCATGAACAGAAGCATTGGCATGAATTTTACGCGTTCCCTGCCCAATACGTACATAAGGAATATCCTTCCCCATGACACTGGTGCCAATGCTGCCAACTTCAATAAATGGATATCTGTGGGCCAAGGACGCTAGGTCTTCCTTTAAATCTTCATATCCATACTCTCCACGTAATCGTACAATCTGATCCTGATGGTCTTCGGGAATAACAATTGTTTTTCCTTCCGTAAAATCATGCTCCGCAAGTCCTGGATTGGCTAGCCGTAACTCATCAAACTCCACACCAAACTGCTTGGCAATCTGTCTTGCATACTCACCAGGCTGAATAACGTATTTACGATCCGTAGACGGACGAATATATAACACTTGACCACTAATCAGATAGGGTTGCGTGGCGGCCCACGGATTATCTACGATTAAAGTATCCACCGATAGTTTAAAAGCCGAGGCGACCCGGTGCAATGTATCTCCTTTTTGAACGATATATTCCCTCATCTTACTACGCCCCTTCCATCTGCCTTACTGCATGTTATGCAGACGCGGCGTGTCTTGATGTAGCGAAAAGCAAAACAACCGACTTCATTTGTCCAATGACAAAAAAGTCGGTTGTCTCGTTAATCCAAATTGGTGACTTGCCAGACGACAGGCGTTTGGCGAATTTGCTCCCCGAGCCACTGTGCGGCAATGCGCTGGAACAATTCAGGATCGCCGGAACAAAAAAGCTGATGTACCGGCGTTTCGTCCCCAGCTTCCAACTTGCCTTTGTTATACAAAATGGTGCTCGTCTCACGCGCCGTTTCATCTGCCGAGCTAATGAGCTTTACTGCAGGTCCCATGACTTCTTGAATCGTTTCCTTCAAAAAAGGATAATGCGTACAACCAAGAATCAGACAATCAATCGGATACGTTTGAATAGGTCTCAATGTCTCCTCCACAACCTGCGATGTCGTCTTGGAGCGGAATAACCCTTGTTCCACTAATGGAACAAGCGCAGGACAAGCATGGCTCACCACGTCTACATAAGGAGACAATTGCTTGAGCGCAGCTGTATACGCTCCGCTTCGAATCGTACCGACAGTCCCAATCACTCCGACATGCCCGGTAGCAGTCGCGCTGATCGCAGCACGAGCCCCGGGGTGAATGACTCCGATCACCGGAATGGATACCTTTTGGCTTATATAGTCCAATGCCGCGGCAGTAGCCGTGTTACAAGCAATAATAATGACTTTCGGATCAAATTGGATCAGAAAATCAACCATTTGCTCTGTAAATTTTTTAACCTCTTCCGATGGTCGGGGGCCATACGGAGTGCGCGCAGTGTCTCCAAAATAAATGATTTTTTCCCGCGGAAGCTGACGCATGACTTCTTTTACAACCGTCAAACCTCCTACACCGGAATCCAATATTGCAATCGCTTGCTGCACGTACACACCGCTTCCTTTTTGTTCAAATATGAGTTGTTTCATCTCGGAAAGCTATCCGTTGCTACATACCTTATGTCGTATTCGTGTAAAAGGTACCCCAAAAGATTACCCTAAAACGAGGAAGTGATCAATAAAAAGGCTCCACCCCAACGGGAGAAGCCACGAATTCAAACTGTATTCAGTATTTCGCCTACGTTTTTACAGACCGTTACAGAGCATCTTTTTCCGTATCTTCTTGAACAGTCGCTGATGAAATACTAACCTCAGGAACAATTTCACCCTTTTTACGCCATTGCCCGATTTCATGAATGACGGCTGAGGCTGTCTCCTTAATTTTGTCAGTATACTCAATTGAGGTGTCTGAAATTTTCCCCGCTAGCTCCTGTCCCTTATCACTTACGTTGCGCGCCTGATCTGTAATATTCTGACGCAGCTCACGACCTGACTTAGGGGCAAATAACAAAGCAGCAACCGAACCAACAATGCTGCCTGCCAACGCGCCTCGGATAAAACTTTTGCAGTTCTCCTTCATCATCATCTCTCCCTTGTGCCCGGGCGAATGCCCATCTGTTAGTGCATTATAAGCATGGAGAGCTTGTCATGATACAGAAAACAAGCCTGAAAAGTTTTACTTTTTTTTAGAGCGGATACGATACAGGCAACAGCGACCCCCATCCGCTAAACAATCCTCACGAACAACCTCGGCATCAAGCAGCTCCTCAAACATTTGCTGCTCGCATTCACAAGCCTTGCGGTAACGGCCTGCAATTTGAGAGATAGGACAATTGTATTCCACAATTGAGTAGCTACCATCCTCTTCCTCGCTCCACTCTGCCATATATCCGGAAGCATTTTGGATGCCCGAAAGCTTTTCCACACGTGAAGCCAGTGTAGTCTCCCCCTCCATGTGAGGGGCGTAGCGCTTCATCATTTTACGTTTTCTACCATCAAACAGCGAGTAAACAGCTTCCATTCCCTGTTCTTCATCCAGCTCCTCTAACAGTTCCAGTAACAGATGATCATAATTACGAGGAAACTGCTCGCTTCCCTGCTCGCTCAGACTGTATAAAAACGTCGGGCGTCCCATCGCCTGTCTCACGATCGTAGCCACGATCAGACCATCCTGCTCCATCAATTTGAGATGCCTGCGCACTCCCATTTCGGTAATGCCCAATTGAGCTGCCAAGCTTCCGACGCCCACAGGTCCCTGGGTTTTCAATAATGTCATGATCATGCGCCTAGTGGGCATTTCGGGTACGATATACTTATCCGTCACTTTTGCCTTTACACTCCCTCGGGCTGGGGACCCAATTCCTTATTTAAATAATCATGCACGTTAGATGCAAAAAGCTCCAGCAACCCAGGCAGCTTTGGTGTAAGCGGGTGAAGGCTTGTCCGGTCCCAATGAAAGTACTCCTGTACTAGGGGTTTACGTAAGCCTACCAGCTCTACTAGCGAATGAAATACAGTATCATCCAGTACACCTTCCTCATGAATAATACCGATAATATCCTCATAGCTACTGGCGTCACGCATAATAAATCCGTCGATGATATAGCTTCCTACGTCCGTTACCGTCTCTATCGCCAGATGAAGGCAGCGCTCCTGCACTAGTCCCTGCAACAGATCGCCGTTCCAGGCAGCAGAAGTCTGGCGAAGTCCGGCGACAATGTCGGGAACAGCCCCTAGTCGAAGCTCAATTTGTTCCCGGTTGACATAATACAAGGTCCTGCACCTCCAGTAATCGCTTTAGATTTCATAATCAACTGCGATAGATACATCCTTCACTTCATTCATGTGTACAATAATTTCCTGGTGCACAGGGTGTACCTGGTACGTTTGCAAATCCTCCAGTGTTTCGACAACAGCGGTAAGGGAAATATCATAAGAACGTTCCGAACGAATCACATCCGTACCTACTTCGAGTGACAGCAGCTCTTTGATTTTGCCGTTCATACTGCGCAAAATGGATGCTGTGTGCTCAATGCTTTCAGGGGAGCGGTCTTTCAATTTGAACAAAACAATATGTTTAATCATGCGTATAGGCTCCTTATCTTAAAAATGTTCTCTTGAAAATTTTATCATAACGCCCCACATACGGAAAGAAACTTTGTAATTCTAGCGATCTTTTCCGCCATTTTTACCATCAGACTCCTTGTCCTTTAATAGGGCAAAAAAATTCTTGAGCTTCGGTGGGAGCGGCAGACCCATTCGTGAACAGTTTTCCGTAATAGAGATTAATTCATTGGATAAATAAAAATACGTCGCCGCCCCTTTCATGATTTCGGTACCCATCAGGAGATCCACGTGATGAGCCAAAGAAATCACCATTAGCATTAAAGCCTTTCTCGCCAGCCCCCAAAAGCCGGCTTTACTGCTCAAACCTTGCCCAGTCTTAATTGCTGCGGCGACTCCAGTCACATAATCAACAGCCATTGCAACCGTGAATAGCACCATTAGCTGATTCCAGCCGCCAAAGGCAAACGTAATAAGGGCTCCTGCGGTAGCGCAAATCATACTAAACATATTCGGATTAATATTCATACCTCTCCTCCTCTCGGGGCGGTTACTGTAATATATGCAGCGACATGGTAACCCGTAAAGTCATATGACCTGTGCATAGACATGAATTCATAGATTCATATAAAGCATGCTGCAAACTTCACAACTCCGAGCAAATACAACAAAAAGACACCTTTTCAACCACTATATAAATGGTTGAAAAGGTGCCTTTTCTTTCATGCTATTCAATTAACGATGATCATTCCAAAAATTAAGCGGAGTCATGTTATCATTCAACGGCTCGAACGAATAGCCTTCTTTCTGCAAAGCAGCCATGATTTGTGGAAGCACCTTGATCGTAGATGGCTTATCATGCATAAGAACGACTGGTGTTCTGCCTTGCTTTTTCAATCTTTTAATATCACTTAGGACAGTCTGTACAAAATGCTCTGGATTTTTAGTATAACGCCAATCATTGGAATCAATGTTCCAGTCCCAAATATGATAGCCTGCACCCGTCAGTTGATCGCGGTATGCTTTCTTCAAATATGGTTTGCTGCCATAAGGTGTACGAATCAAAGAAGTGCGTTTTCCTGTAGCTTTAAATAAAATTTCGTTATCCTGATTCATCTCTGCCAGTGCTGCTGCAGGGGATGCATAGATTTTCTTCACCTGATGCGTCATCCCATGCAAGCCCAAACCGTGACCCGCCTCTACCATTCTTTTCATCACTGCGCTATGTTGACGAATTTCAGGTCCCAGCATGAAGAACGTAGCCTTCGCATTATATTTATCCAAAATATCTAGCAGCTGTGACGTATGCGCCGTAGGACCATCATCGAAGCTCAAATAAATCGTACGACTGGAAGGCTTGGCATTTTCTGTGCTGCCTGTATTGCTAGTTTTGCCTGGCTTGACAGCTGCATACTGTTTAATTTCTATTGCGAATGTATTCAAAAACTGAGCATCAGACAAACTAGCATTTGCGTTCTGAATTCGATACAGATTACTTGTTGGAAGCGTAATAGTGAAGCCAAACGCATCGGTCAAAGTGCGAATGGGCACCATTGTACGATCTCCACGCTCGAACACATCCCCCTTGTTCAAATCCAGCGTAAAGCTGCGATTATGTCCAGTCAGTACCAATGTATTTCCGTTGGCCGAAGTAGAAATCCCCATCTTTTGCCCTAATGTAACGATAGGAACATACAACTTATCATTTTTCATTACGGGCTGAATGGTATTCGAATCTAGCAACACATCATTGACCCCCAGCAAAGGAGCCTTCGCTTGTGCACTCGCCGTATTCGTATGTATACCTAGCAAACCCAAACAACAGATTGCCATCAAGCATACAGCCATCCATTTTGCATTTAAAAGCCTCATTCATTACACCATCCTGTGCTGTATTTTATAATGTGCGGGAGCTATCTCTAGCTTGTCTATGAAGTTATACAGACATGACGATATAGACATGGCAATATAGACATTCACTCAACATATAGAACATAAACGCATATGAACCGACTGAACCTGACGTCTTTTCGTTCCCCCTATATATATTAATAGATTAACAGACTATAGTAGGTAAATATAGTAAAACAATTTGAAAACAATCTCGCAACCCCCCTGCCAGAGAAGGTTACAAAGTTGTGAATAAATCGACTGTGTTTAGAAGGATAAAAATGAAATGGATTGTATGCCTTCTCCTATGAAGAAGCTATATCCCCCAAATGACATAGTTAGGTTACTAGATTTATAGAATTATACGGAGACGCAAAAAAAAGCACCTGAAATCACCATAAGGAATTTCAAGTGCTTTATAATTTTGTTTTAAGTTACTCGTTATTTGGCTTCAGGAAAATTATCCTTGATTGGTGGGGTAGAGTCCCAGCTTATCAGTTTAATATGGTACTTATCAAGTAATTCATTTGAATTGGAAAATTGAGTGTTAATAGTCCTTCCATCATTTTCAAAAACCCTTCCATCTTTTTTAATGATAATGCCTTCTTGTTCAATAAATATAGAGTCAGCAACGGTTTGCTGATACTCGTCGGTGCTATCCAAATCACCCATATAGTACTCTGCAATCCCTGGATAATAGGATATTTCTATTCTGCTATTGACTTCTAGCACCGGTAGTAATCTATCTCCACCGGCTAATCTTTCCTTCCACTTACGATATTTGCCGCGAGCTTCATTTGAACCAATGCCATCATATTCGCATATTAAAGTATCTTGAATAACCTCTCGTTGCCCGTTAATTTCATATTCCAAACGAAATGGAAATTTCCCATATGTGATTTCAGGGTGTGAAGGATTAGGTTCTAATTGATTCCCTATGAATATTAGAAGCCAAGGTAAAGCAATGAACAATATGATTGCAAATATCAACAACAACGGAATGCTTAGATATAACAATATTTTTTTCACTTTCATTTATACCTCTTCTCCTTCAAAGCATTTATTACGGAGTCCATTTTATGGTTTCTGACCATTTGCCAAGCCTTGTATGCTTTAGAGTGCGTAAGTGCTTATCACTAAAAACCATATTTACCTAATGAAGGTACTGCAGGATTAAATGCAATGGAATTTTTTTATTTGCAACTGCATTTGCAGAATCATCATGGCATCTGAGTAACCACTGTTTGTGGGATATCATTCCCGCTCTCCTCTCCATACGCTAGTGTCTTTGTTAACCAGTGCATATCCCATCACCGAAAGGAAATGTCCACTAAGATCAATAAACCTCAAAGGGTTACTATTCACATACGCATACTAGTTCAAGCTTTAGGATTGCTAATACTCCGTCAGCATAATGTAGCACGTTCTGAAAGTTCTCTTAGGCCGTCTCTGTACCTCCCCAAGATATCGTAGCTGTGGCTATTCAGTTCCTTGCCCAAACTATCATTCTAGCCCTAGCAAATCACCGAGACCGTTGAGCTGATAATATAGCAATTGCCCGCTTGCCTTTTCTTGACCACAAATAACCGGACCCGACACTTCGGTTGCCGTTTTGATCGTAGACGTAGATCCTATTCTTTGTCCTGTAGGTTAAGTAACTAACCCGGGTAGTAAGCAGTTGATATTTTCATTTGTATTAAGGTTATTTAGTGATTTATTAATAATTCAGAACTAATAATGAAAAAAGACCACAATACGAAACTATCTCGTATTGTGGTTAAATAATTCAAATCCTACTTCAATACCTGTGCTGTTCCAGCTTCTACATCAATTAAAAAAACTCTCGGATCCATACCATACCTACCGTTGTTATGTTCATCCAATGTAGACAGCTCGTATTGATTCGGTACTTTTGTCGGTTTTAAAACACCCCAATCCCAGCCCTCGCTACCTCCAGTAGAGTAGATATCCCTTTCTGCTCTTATAACGATAGGGATGTTCACTTCTACTCCTGTTGATACATTTTTCAAATGTAATTGCTCCCGACTATTTCTTTGAAAAGGATTGATTAGATCAATACGATACTCGTATTTATGATCTGATGTTAATCGCACAGGATCACTTCTAACATCATCATATAACCATCCTCGTGTAGGAGTCCCATCAACCAAATAATAAGAACAAAATAATAAAGATGCCATCAATATCGCTGATACTAAATATTTCACACCATTAAATGGTGGCCATCCTTGCCATATATACGTTAATGATATTAATACGATAATAATAGACGGGACTCCAAATATGACTAATGTAGCAGTTGCCAAGATATCATGCCCACGTTGAAAGCCCCCTGTTGAACCTAAAATAAACCATATGAACGCCGCTATATTTATAACAATAGGAATCATCCATATTATTTTAAACCAAATAGGCATTTTCATTTCCTTCCCTCCAGTCTCGCTAAAATGTCACTAATATTGCAAAAATTTACATTTAAACGCTTTTAACAAAATATTTATCCCAAAATACATAATAAGCAAATTGTTTTTAGTAATTAGTACCTATTCTGATTCTTTTTATAACTTTCATATCTGGCTTTAGAAAAGTTGTGCCATAACACTCGTGGTTTTACGTATTTATCCAAAATATTAGGATTATTGTGCATTACAGAATGAGCTTCGATTCGATGGTTAGAATAATACGACGACAATTTAACTTTAACATTCTCAGCGCCACTGAATGTGCGCATTGCTTGCCCCAAAGCGTAAATACTACCTCCAAGTTCTTTTTGTACAAGATCATAATCATTGTATACATTAATGTGTTGTCCTACATCTGTTTTCAGCCTATATCCTCGTACTGGTGTTGCAATAGTAACAAGCGTTTCCACATGCATCCCACGTTTAGCCAAAATATTTATTGCCATTATAGAAACATTTCCTCCATGACTATGTCCCATAATTCTTATAGGTTCTTTCGGATGGTCTTTGTGCCAATTATAAATTTTAATTGCTATACGTTCTGCCCCCTCAACTCGTGCACCATTTCTATTTTTCCCGCTCCATTCCACAGTCTCGATCTGCTCATGGAAAAGTTCTTTTTCAATATACACCTTACTATCGTCCCATGTAGATGAATCAGCCCAAGTACCGTGAATTAGCCAAACTTTATGTCCACTTGGATCAATATACTTTAACGGATTATTATTTGCATACGCATACCAGTTCAAGCTCTGCGGCTCGTTTCTCTCGCCCTGATACGTATCTTCACCCATAAAACGCGCTGTGCCTGGATCGTACCAGCGAGCCCGTAGGTACTGGAGCCCGGTCGTGTCATCCCAATACTCGCCAGCATAACGCAGCACGTTCGGAACGGTCTCTTTGACCTTCTCTGGGCCGCCCCAGATATCGTAGCTGTAGCTATTCAGTTCCTTGCCCGAAGTATCACTTAGGCCTATCACATCACCATGACCGTTGAGCTGATAATATTGCAACTGCCCGCTTGACTTGTCCTGTCTGGCCCACAGTTGACCGGACAAGTCATATACGTAGGCGTGGGTGATCTTCGCTGTTCCACCTTCAACCTTGGCTTCTGCAATCAGCTTCGCTTCTTCGTCGTAGTAGTACCGAGTCGTTTTACCATCCTCCGTACGCTCGTACAGTAGACCGTCTCCATTGTAGCTGTATCTGACCTCTTTGCCTTCACCGCTCACATGGGTCAGACGACTGACGGAATCATAGTCATAACTGGCGTTTGTCATACCAAACACTTTGCCGCTGCCTTCGGTGCTTCGGTTTCCATTCGGATCGTAGCTGTAGGTCTTATTCTTCTCACCTGCGGCTTCGCTGGCGATTCGGCTGGACGGATCATATCCAAATTGATCCGTGGTTCCGTTTTGTGTACGTCCGATGATGTTTTTATTCCCATCCCGCTCATAACCAAATTGGTGCAGCGCCGTACCGTCTTGTTCTACCGTAACCCCGGACAAATCCAGTCCGTTGTAGCTGAATCGCGTACTCAATCCTCTGCTTGAAGACTGACTTTTCAGCAACCCATTCGGAGCATACTCAAATGTCATATGATCCAATGATCCGCCCGCAGCAGCACTCGCTTCTCCCAAGCTTTGCACATTTGCTATACCAGCCCCGGCGCTAATGTCCATTTGAGTAACTTGGCCCACACTGTCCAGCTTGGATTGAACGTGCATAGACGTGCCTGCTGCGTCTGTTAGCACATAGCCTGTACGAGACTGCTTATTGTACTCGTAGGTTATTTGTGTGCCATCCGGGTACTTCAGCCCGGTCAACGACCGATCTGCTGGATCATAGGCATACGAGGTCGTTCCCTGCCCATCTGTCATGCTGGTTCGGCGTCCCGCAAGGTCATAGGTATAATTGGTTTTAAAATCCGGTCCCGCCGCTTCGGTAACCAGCCCGTACGAGTTATATTGAAAGGTAATCGCTTGCGATTTTCCTGTCAGCATACGGGTGATGGTTCCATCCGTATCATAAATATTGAGCGTTGTTCCTCCGCTTGATTTTTCCAGTAACATACGTCTGCCCAGCTCATCATAGGAATACATATTCTTTTGCCCATCAGGATACTGAACGGTCTTCAAATTTCCGGCCAGATCATACATATAGCTGGTCTTTTGTCCAGATGGATCTGTGACGGAGGTCATTTGTCCCAGTGCATCGTAATCATAGGTCATACGTTGGCCGTTACCGTCTGTACGGCTAGTGACCATATCCGCATAATTATAAGCTAACGATTCCAGCGGCTGAAATGATCCATTTTTAGCTTCTTGTGTGGAAGTCACACGACCTAAAGCATCTGATACTTCACGCACACGATAACCGGACGCATCCGTCTGAGTAACAGTACGATCCACTGCATTATAAGTCACGGTGTCTGTTGTGCCATCCGCATAGGTCGTCTTCACGGGTCGTCCAAAGGCATCATAGGCATAGCGAGTGGTTGCTTGTTCAGCATCCGTGCTTTCTACCATATCTCCATGATCATCATAACCATATCCGTAAATCGCATCACCCACCTGCTGCTGGAGTATCTGTCCGAATGGATTATACATTCTTTCAGCACTTACTCCATCTGGTCCGGTGACGGTGACATCGTTCGTATCATCCTTATACACCACAACCGTCTGAGTTCCATTCGGATAAGTAACCTTCGTTACACGTCCCAAAGCGTCATATACGTAGGACTCTGTTTTGCGCTTGGCATCGGTTTGGGACTTGATTTCTCCAGTCGGATAGTAATCATACGTATACTCAACACCTTTAGGCAAAAGCTGTCTTGTTGGGAGCTGAGAACCATAGGGAGATTTATAATCAATAGAAACATCCGTATAGTTTCTGTCATCAATAAGAACTTTCTGACCACTTACATTCCCTTTTACATTGTAAAAAGTATAGGTATGTGATAAAAGCTTTCCTTGCTCTGTACCTTCATAGTTTTTCAGTTCATACAATGTACCCTCTGCTTTATAAGTTCGAACTGTCGTTCCAGTTTTTCCTTCACTTATTTTAGTAACCGTCTGGGTAGGTTGAACCCAGAAAAAAGGCTCACTAGAGGTTTTATACGTATGAACAGTCTCCAATCCGGTACTTTGGGATACTTTTAGTGGAAGACCATATTCATTGTAGCCATAGGAGGTGGTTACAGGTTCTGACGAAGAACCTCCCTCCGTATACGACTCTTGCATTTGCACAGGCAAATTCCAGTCCATGGCATCATTATATGTGTAATTTATATGATAGCCGGTAGAATCACCCTCTTGATCATAGCGGTTAAGAACAAGCTTGTCTGGTGTGTTATCTCCTCTAAAGACTTTACCAAAATGGAAGGTTTCTGTTGTACGCGTCCCTTTGGCAACCACCGTCCACTCAGCATTTTTGCCATAACTGGCTAGATCTTCTCCGGAATACGCGAAATCAATTTTATTTAAAAAACGATCGCCGGCAGTTGTACTGTACATATCAGCGCGTGAAGCCACCTTGAACACGCCTTGTGTACCGTACACGCCTATCTGCTTGTTATAGGCTTCATAGCGAATGTCTGTGATCGATGAAGTAGGTCGTACAATTCGTGTAAGCAACGCGGTTTCATTGGGCTTTAGGGCTCCAGTCTTTCCTTCACCATCTATGACCACATTAAAAGGAGCATCCATGAATGTATACGCATAGCTTGTGCTTCGGGAAAGAGAATCCAATACTTCTGACAGCACCTTGCTGCTTCCCTCACTACTTTGTCGATAGGTATACTGATGGTCCGTGCCTTGCTCTTTAACAACAAGCTGTCCAGCATTGTAAGTGAAATCAAGCTCTTTGCCATCATTGTTTCGAATCGAACGAATAAGCTTTGCTCCACCAGAACTTGTATAATCAAATTCCACTCGATTCTTATACGCATCCTGGATCAAAATCAAATAACCGTCCTGATCGAGATAATAGTTGTTTCCATTCAGTACTGCTATTTTGTATGCACTGCTTACTCCCTGCACACTTGCGCTTTGATCTGTTCCGATCTTCAGGTCTTTATATGCATATCCTTCAAGCTTCAAATCATCTCGCAGTTCATAGGAGCCTATTCCCGGAATATATAAATACCGTTTACCATCCTGTTTCTGCATATGAGGAAGATCCCATTTCCAGCCTCTCCCCAGACCAGAAGCTGCTTCTTCCTCGCGGATCGCACTTGTGTTTGTATACAACCCTTCATTTTGCTGCACACCAAGCTGGTTACTTGCCAATGAACTGTTATACACACGAGTCAGTGCAAAGGGCAATGATCCCGGCAGTACCAAATCCGTATTTTGAACAACGAGCTGTCCTGAAGCGGTGGACACACTGTTGTCACCATAATCCATTCCATAACGCGACGTATCATCACTCAACCTGCTTTGTGCAATCGCCACCTGATCAAAAGGAGCATACACATCTGTTGTAGCAGATACCTGCAATAAACTTTGTTTAAGTAAATCCTGCCCGATCAGTCCGTTTTCTCCTAGAGTCGGAGCATATACGGAATCATTTACTCGGGGTATAGATGGGATATCCATCTCAGTCGTGTTTGGAGCCGGCTCTTTACCCTCTTCCTTATCTAGTGGATGTTGAGTTGCCTTTTCATCCTGGGTGGTCTGAGCGGGCTTTTCGCCCTCCTTCAGCGCAGACGACTCATCGGATGGTTCCACCTTTGTATTTGTGCTCAATGTCAGTCCATTCTGCTGTACCCACAAGCTTGGACTTTGTTCTGGTAATGAATTTTCTCCACCATCTTTTTGCCATGCTTTATAAATATCATACAGAGTATAGCCTTTGGATAACTGTGCATTGACCCACGCCTGATCCTTACCTGTTTGCTCTGCAAGCCAAGCTCTGGTAATAATCTGCGGAGTAGAAGACGTAGAAGACTGAGAAGTTGCTGCCTCTCCACGACCTGCTTCTCCATATGCCCATGTGCTCCATGGACCCAGTAACATCAGCACACATAGTAGACTACAAATATAACGTTTAAACACTCGCTCACCCCTATTTAATTTGTAAAAGGAAATACCTTTTTCAGCCGCATACTGACGTTTCCGTTTACATCATAATTCAGCTCGATTTGATCTCCTGTGGAAAAAATAACTTTATTCAGTCGGTTCCCTTTGCCGTATTCATATGAAGTGTCCTTGCCAAGTGCCATATGGGCTGCCTTAATTACGGTTTGTAATGCACCGCCATTATTTTCTGACAGCTTCACATAAACCGTTTGACCTGCCTTCATCTCATACTCTAAGACCGTGTAATCCCAACCATATATTTGCGCTTGCTCAGTTGAGGAGACAAGCTGACTACTAAAATCAGGGTCCGTAAACAAGGTTACAATTGGCTGTTGCGCAGCAAAGTTTGATTTCTCCTTCACCGCAAAACGGTAAATTCCGTCTTCTTTGGGTGTAAAACGATATTTTCCTTGCTGACCTGCCGTAAAGTCAGCTTCCTTTTCTATGAGTTCAATGAGCTCGTCCAGCTTGCTGTCATCGTTATTTTTTACAGCAAATACACGATAAGGTGCTCCAAAGTTAACAGCAGGAGTAGTTGCTGCTACGGCGAGATGAATATTTCCGTTAGCCGGCACTTGCTGTTGAGTGTCTGTCGCCTCTTTATGTTCTCTAATCACTTTTCCAACACGATCTGCAACAGTGAACTGATATGTTCCACCCGTTGCTTTCGCATTCGTCAAAACAGGTGCTTCCTGGCTCCCGCGATTGATCCATACTTCCTGCTTGCCGCCAGACAAAGACGTTTTTAATAATGCTGGTTCTGTGCTTGGATCTGCTTTAATGTCATTGTTGAAATGAATGGTTACAGCTTGCGGCGAAGTGACGGTTACAACAAGCGTACCTCCTGCTCCAAGTGAGATTTCAGGTAATGAAACACTCATACCTGCTCTATCCACCTTGGAATTCACACCGCTATCTTCTCCATACATGGCATAGTCATAGAGACGGCTTGTGTCTGAAGCATCTGTGGTTAATGAGGAAGCCTGTGAGCCAATATTATGGAATACATAGCTTTCTCCCTGCTTGATGGTAACCTGATTGCCTGTTGGCACCTCGGCAGCCTCAACATCGAATATTCCTAATACAGCTCCATAAGTCACTGGCACATCCGAAACCGTCGTTACAATGGCATATCCACCAGCCTGTACCAACGGCAATTGAGTCGTATCACTGGCCTGACTGTACACCGTACCGTCTGCCTTGTAATTGATGTAATTCCACTTCATACCGCTGACTGAAATGACATCCAGAGCCTTGTCCAAAGTGCTTACATTGATAAATTTCCGGCTTTCACCGCGTTTCAATGTAATTCGATGGAAGGCTGCCTGTGCGTTAAGCATAGCCTCTACCTTACTGCTGTAACTAAAGGTGATTGGCCGATCGGATACATTGGTGACAATGGCTTCACCGCCTGCAACAATCTCTGGGTCCACTGTATTGTTGAAATGATCTGATGTCAGTAAACGAAGCCCTCGATAGCTTGCCGAATCAAAGCGTGCACTTCCACTACTTTTGTCATGCCGCAATGAATTCGATTTGCTATCATGATTGCGGAAAATGTACGAATCTCCTGGCTCCAGCGTCGTTTGCCCGATACCATTATCATCTTCGCTGGCCTTAAAGCTCCGATAGATACCACCAAACGTGATTGGCGTGTCACTGGTTACCGTCACACTGGCCTTTTTACCTGCACCAACCAAAAAGGTTGAGTTCCCGGTATTGCGCCTGGATTGCTCTGTACCATCTGCTTTGTACAGAACCACATCATATTTTCCTTTAACGGTTTTGGCTGTGCTGTGCAGATTCCTCAAATGATCACTAATATTGGTAAAAGCATAACTTTCACCTTTCGAAAGTGTTACCCGCAAGAAAGCAGGATGGCTACTCGTTTCCCAGGAAAAATCATCTGTATAGTCAAAGATAATAGGACTCGGACCGATCACAGTCACAATGGCATATCCCGAAGGCGGGATCATGGGACCAGACTGGCTGTTAAAACCAGAGGAATTTACCGTTCCATCCGGCTTGTAAATCGCATAGTCGAACAAGCTTCCTACCTTTTTTGAGTTATTGTAGATCGGATTCATTAGCGTACCATTATTGTGGAAAATGTAGCTCTTGCCCACCTCAAGCTCCACACGACTGATTGCATCACCACCCACAGGACGAGCAATAAAATTGCGATATGGAGCCCCGTATGTAACCGGATTTGCAGTGACCTGGGTAATTACCGCGTATCTGTCCACAGCAATCTGCGGCTTCGCCGTAGTGCCACTGCCGCGTGAAGCCTCTGTTCCGTTTGCCAAATAAACAACATAGTCAAGTTTATCTTTAGATGTACCGTCACTTTCCACCGTATCCAATCGGGTTCCCACATTGATAAATTGGTAGCTTTCCCCCTGATTTAGGGTAACCCGCGCATAAGCTGGCTCGCCGGTGCTTTCTATACTGTATTTGCCGTATGGAAATCCGAAGGTCACCGCATTGGCAGTGGAACCTGTAATAATCAGTTCCTCGCCATCACCCAAAGAGGGATGAGCAATGCTATTAAGATCAGATGCGGATAAAGTTCCGTCCGCCTTGTATTTTGCGTAATCAAAACGGCGATTGTCTGCATTTGACCCATCATGCTGAATCGAACGGGCAGTCCATCCTTCATTCACAATCCGATAGCTTTCATTTTTAGAGACCGTAACTCGCTCTAGTGCCGGGTCCTCCGATGTACTGTAGGTGAAGACGTCCGTTACTTTTACGGTTAATGCTGCTGTTCCTGTATTCGTAATAAACGCTGTGCCTCCCCCAGGAACACCAATGGGGCTAATGCCATAGTCCATATGGACAGTGCTGATGTCTCCGTCCTCTTTGTAACTTACACTATCGTACAAAATGCCTTTTGATTGAGAAGCGTTGCTATATATGGACTTACTGATCGTATCTGTATTCTCGAATTCATAGGTTTCCCCAGGTTCGATAACGATTGACGTATACTCCACCGTTGCCGCCAAGCTCATCATGAGTGCATTATAAACGCTGTTTGTTACAGAAGTTGGCGGATCAAAAGAAACTGTTTCATTAGTGATCTCCTGTTCCTTCTGTACCAAATCTGCTTGGTCCAGTTGCATTCCGTCCTTTACATCTTGTTTTTCCGCTCCTGCCACACTAGGCAAGCACAGCAAAGTGTTCGTTGCCAAAAGTGCCGTCAGAAACCATACCATTACCTTTTTACAAATCATCTAACTGTATAACCTCCCTTTCCCTCGTCAAAAAAATTGCATGTTGGGCTGCAAAAACCCACTTTTCTCTCTGTACATCCTTACAATCATAAGAGAAGAACATATTACCTCCATTTCCATAAAAAATGTCACAATTTAATATATCGGCACCTTAAACTTCCATTTTTATAGGCCAAATGGACCTTATTTTCCATAAACCGGTTAAGCCCATGGGATTAAAAGAAAATCAGGAGAGGAGTCACTTGCAAAGCCCCCTTCGGGTATAGTAGTATGTGGTTAAAAAAAATCGGAGGGTATATGCCTAAACAACAAGATAAACATTCCATTCAGGCGTGGTCTCTGATCAATCGCAAATATTTGGGAAAAGGCGTGCGTGTCAAACGTTTTCGTAAACCAACACGCTGTCAAGTGCGCAATCGCGTTTTGCTTGCCGTTTTGATGGCTAATGACATTAAACTGTCCCAACTTGCCGAGGAGCTTTCCATTTCCTCCCGTAGTGTCAGTGCGTGGGTATATGAAGGTCGCATTCCCGGCAACACTAATCTGGAAAAGACGTGTAATACACTTGGTTATCCGCACCATATTCTATTTAATGAAGAGGTTGTCCGGCGTTCACCGCTCATCTGTCAACCATCGCCGTCCCGTTTTATGAAACGGACTGTGACTCGTTCTCCGGTTAAAAATCGGATCTTGGCGGGTCTGTGCATGGTACATGATATTTCGGTGACCGATGTGAGTCATTGGATTGGCGTTCACCCCGGTACATTTCGGAAATGGTTGCATCAGGGTACCGTTCCTTCGCAAACCTTCCAGGATCAGGCGGAACAGTTTTTCCGTATTCCAAAATCCATTTTGTTTGCTGATGCCATGCTGAAAAAGTAAAAATGTCCGTAAACCGAAACGATTGTAATTTTCATGAAAGTCTTTGAAAGGAACGCATTACCATCTTTCATCCACTGAGACTTTCACATCATGTAATTCACAGAATATAAAATGCAAAAAAAGCACAGTCTGCCGATTCCTCGGTGTACTGTGCTTTTTAGATAACAGAGTTTTAAATACTTCTTGCTTATATTTTGTCAGTTTCTTAAAAATGAATGCTTGCCGTTTCAGTTGAACGTCTGGCTTCTTCCTTGATGGTCTTTAGCTTTTTCATCACCGGGTTGCCTCCACGTCCAAAGTAGTCGTGAAGACGGCTGTATTCCTCGTACAGCTTATCATACACGGCCGCGTTCTCAGGGATCGGCTTGAAGCTCTCGTCCCGTACACGAGCCATATGACGCGCTGCTTCGACGATATCGTCGTACCCTCCAGCTTCAGCTCCCGCAGCCACTGCTGCGAACATGGCCGCACCCAATGCAGGAGTTTGGGTGGAAGCTGCCACCTTAATCTCCGGTTTATATTCAGCCGCTTTACGCTCCAGCCATACATGGACGTTCACACCTTCCGCAACTGCCTGCTCCTTCACTTCGCCAGGAACAGCATGATCCACAAACCATGCGAAAATGTCTCCTACCGCCGATTGTCCAGCCTCATACCCGTAATAGCCCGGAATAATTCCGTTCTCTACAACGCCACACATCCCCTCTACTTCTTTTTCTTCCTCACCGAGGAGCATATGGCAAATGGAAGTTCCCATCGCCATCACCAGCTTGCCTGGTGTGACGACGCCTACTGCCGGAACAGCCGCATGTGCATCCACATTGCCTACCGCTACTGCCGTTCCCGGATTCAGTCCGAGTTTTGCAGCCATATCCTCTGTTAATCCACCCGCACGGGCACCCAAATCATAAATCTCACCGCGCAGCTTTGTATCCGTCAAATTTTCTAGACGCGGATCGAGCGCTTTGAAAAATTCACGATCCGGATAACCCTCGCGATGATGGTAAATAGACTTGTACCCAGCTGTACACTGATTCCGTTTCAGTTCCCCACTAAGCTGGGAAATTACCCAGTCGGTCGCTTCTACAAAGCGGTCTGTTTGATTATAAATGTCCGGTGCCTCGTTCAGAATTTGCCAAATTTTTGCGATCATCCATTCGGAAGAAATTTTCCCTCCATAGCGGGGCAGAAACACCTCTCCTCGCTGCGAAGCAATGGCATTTAAACGGTCCGCTTCATCCTGTGCTGCATGATGCTTCCACAGTTTCACCCAACTATGCGGGTTATCTTTCAGGTTCTCGTCAAAGCACAACGGTTGTCCCTGCGCGTCAATCGGCAGCATCGTGCATGCTGTAAAATCAATTCCGATCCCGATGATATCGTTTGGAGAAATGCCAGTCTCCTTCATAACGGCAGGTATAGAAATAGTCAGCACTTCAATATAATCAGCCGGATGTTCCAGCGCCCAATCCATTTCCAATTTGCGTCCGCTACCAGGCAGCACTTCATCCATAACTCCATGACGGTAAGGTGTTACATGTGTAGCAATTTCAGCTCCGTCAGACAGGTCAACAATAACCGCACGGCCGGACTCCGTTCCATAATCGACACCAATTGTATACTTGCTCATTTGTGTGCCTCCTCCTTTTTCGTTTGACCATAATAAGCATTCGCCCATGCTTGTGCAGAAAATGCTTACCCAGCAGCGCCAGATCCACTAAGGTGAATTCTGGATTCCGAACGAAAGAACGGTACAGTGCCAGATGATGTGTAGGCGTATCTGACGAAGGCCGAAGGTCAACCTCGACAATATCGCCTTGTAGAATCAGTACAACCAGTTGCTCCGCTTTCAGTTCTTCATAGGCCACGCCTTGGAAGAGCCAAATTGGCCTTCCATACTTCCTTTTTCAATTGTTCTAATATGTATAAGACACACCTTTTACTATCATTTCTGAAATCTGCAATGGAGGAGGTGAATGAAACTAACTTCAAATGGAAAATTGCAGGAAGGTCTTAACGGCCCTTTATTGATGGTTACGCTTTCATTATATTATTGTACGTACAACTTAGCTAGTCTTTTTATGTGTTTCTTCGATAGATTCATATACTCATTTTCAGAAAAAATATAACAAAAACAGCCTATTTCTGCAATCCAGAAAACAGACTGTTCGGTATGACGAGAAACATGCCAACAAATATTAAGCGTTAAAGCTGTATACTTACTAACTTGTCCTTACATGTTAAGAAATAAAACCGACTGATCTTCCAGCCTAGTGTTCTCCAGGCATGACCTGGACAGGCCCAGTAGATTCACGAACGATGAGCTCAGGAGGTAGAATTAACTGACGATCTTCTTCATGGTACCCCTTCTCTTCAATCATCGACAGCATGGTATCGGCAGCACGTAACCCCAATTCTTCCTTTGGATGCCGAATTGTCGTTAGCTTGATTTCCGTTGCTGTCGCCAAAAATGAATCATCAAACCCAACCAACGATAGATCATTGGGAATGTTCAGGCCCACCGAACGTACAATATCCAGGAGTCGAACAGCCAGCTCATCATTGTAGGTCACCCATCCAGTAGGACGCTCTCCCGCCTCCATCGCCAATAGCCTCGACGCACGTTGTAGCGGAATCTCATTTTTTTCTTCTGTCCGGTAAGTCGTTACTGCGTTCGGGTGTAGTGTCACACCATATTTGCGGTGAGCGGCCACAAATCCCTTCATACGAAGAATCCCCTGCATATCATCGGTTTTGAAAAATCCGGCCAAGCGTCGGTGCCCCAGCTTAATCAGATGCTCTGCCGCCAAAAAACCACCCTTTTCATCATCTACTCGCAGACATGGCGCATCCATTTCCTCATAACGCGCATTGATCATCAAATAAGGGATTTGGCGATTTTCCACGGTTAAATAATAGTTCAGATTGGGATTACGCTCTCCACTTTTGGTCGGTTCGATAATAATTCCGCTCAGCGGTTGACTCAACAGCATTTCCAGGCACTGACTCTCTTGCTCAGGGTCATTACCTGTGCTTGACAGCAGCATCTTATAGCCCTGACGACTCAATTTAGATTCAATTCCCTGTACAATGGATGGGAAAATATAATCCGATATATAGGTTGTAATGACTCCAATCGTCTTTGGATCTTCGGGCTGCTTGCTGTCCCGTGTCGCGACAAAAGTTCCCTTGCCCTGCATCCGAAACAGCCAGCCTTCCTGCACCAGCTCACCCAGCGCCTGACGCACCGTTTGTCGACTAACGGCAAATTGTTCAGACATTTCATGCTCAGATGGAAGCTGGCTTTGTGGTTCCAGTTTAGATGAATGAATCCAGGACAAAATTTCCTGTTTAACTTGTATATATTTGGGCGCCATAATTTCCTCCGTACTTGCAATATCGTGTACCTGTCCATATTCCACGATTATAGCATACCGTTCATTTGTACATACAAATGTTACAGAACAGGATATCGTCGTATTGCTGCCGGAGGTGTAAACCCATTCGCTTATCCCTTCCTTGCCACACATGAGTGGCTGAATATCTAAAGGACAATTTGTGTAGAGGTTGCACATTACGAACGAAGCAATTGATGTTCATTCATATACTTAAGTCCAGTATAGCGATCACGCAAGGTATGAGCCGTGCGCAATGCACGAGCAAGCTGTTCCTCCGTAACCCCGAGCTCGGCAATGGTAGATGGGCCTCCGACCTGAGCCAGCCATGCACGCATCTGCTCCGACGTAGGCAATTCCCGATACACCTTAAATGCCTCTACATCCTGACTGGCTGCTAAATCCCTGTACAGGTCAGACAGCAATGCGGATGCTACGCCTACTTTGGCACCATGCAAAACTTGCTTGCGTCCCTCTGCGATAAAATCCATTTCAATTCGGTGGGAAATATGGTGCTCTCCCCCTGACGCTGGACGAGAATGATCTATCATCAGCATCGAAATACCGGATGCAATCAGCGCATTCATCAATACCTCGACCCCAGCCTTGCTACCTGCCGCAATCTCATTGACATGTTCTATACAGGCACGCAAAGCCTCCTCGGTAATGCGATTAGCCACAGGTGAATACGGCTCGTTTCCCAAATCTCTGGAAACATGCCAGTCCGCTAGTGAGGTGAACTTACCGAGCATATCGCCAAAACCAGCCGCAGTCATCGTCTGTGGCGCATTTGCCAGCACGGACAAATCAGCAAAGATCGCCTCTGGCGGAACTGCTTGGAATGTCTGCTTGCTGCCATCCACAATTAGTGGTGCGCCTGCGGAGGTAAAACCATCCACCGAAGCAGCCGTCGGTACTGACAAGAACGGACGATTCATTTTATAACATACGAAGCGAACCAGATCATGAATCGTGCCGGAGCCTACAGCAAGTACAGCCTGACTCTTATCCGCCACACCCAGCAGCACTTTCATAATGTAGGTTTCATCAGCAATGACATCCCCTACAGCATTCGGAGGTAAGAGAACTACATCAACTGTCAAACCTGCCTCACGAATCAGCTCAGCTACTTTTGTTCCTGCCGCCGCTGAAGTATGCTCATCTTCTACCAGAGTTACATGACGATAATCCTGTTGGTTCAGATATGGAACAACAGACTCCAGTGCTCCATCCCGTACCTCAATAAACAATTCAACCTTTCGGTGAGGATGATCAGCGTTACTAGCCTGCGTCTCTTCGTTCCACAGCTTGATCTGCTCATTCATATTCATTTCATCTACCTCCTGAAAAAGGAATAATTTGCACAAGAATGATCCATAATGATTAATAGATTCCGTTTGAAAACGATTACTATTTAATTGTACGCACAAGTGTATGTCCAAGTCCAGCGAAAAAGTACAAGTTGCTTTTTAAATTTACACATTCGAAAGGAACATGTTTATGAAATTTGGAACGGATATTGCCTGCGCACTTGGGTTACTGGCAGGTACAACGTTTGGCAGTGGTATTGCATTTTTGTTCGGCTGGCAAGCCTATCGAGCTCTGACTTCTGTTGCAGTCTTTGGCGTTGCGGGGATTATCATTACCATTGCCGTTTTTCGCTTGCTGCACCGTAAGTCGCTTCCCACGTCTAATTCTCGATAAATGCTGTTAGTGAAACGAGTGCAACTTGTTTTTTGCCAATATACATAAAAAACGGGCACTCTTAAGCAATTGCATCGCTTGAGAGTACCCGTTTTTGTTTTACAAATATCACTTATGAAAGTGTATCAACCTATGGATTAACGTCTAATTCATAATCAATTTCATCAAACCCGAATCCAAATAATTGGAGGAAATCCAGACGGTATTGTTCGAGATCACCCAATTCAGATACGTTTTCTGTAGTGATTTCGGACCAAGCTGCTTTGACAGCCTGCTGCACATCGTCTCTCATTTCCCAGTTATCCAGCCGAATGCGTCCTTCTTCATCCGTTTCCACAGTGGACCCACTGTATAGCGTCTCGAACAGACGTTGTGCCTGCTCAATACATCCCTCGTGCAGTCCCTTTTCCTTCATGACCTTAAACAGCAAAGAAATATACAAAGGTACGACTGGAATAGCCGAACTGGATTGTGTAACCAAAGCTTTATTCACAGAAACGTAAGCTTTTCCATGATAACGCTCCAGTTGCTTTGTTAAAGTATGTGCTGTAGCTTCCAAATCATTTTTAGCTTGGCCAATGGTTCCTTTACGATAGATAGCCTCCGTAATTTCGGGACCAATATACGAGTAAGCCAGTGTGGTTACCCCTTCAGCCAGCAGATCAGCTTCTTCCAACGCTTTTAGCCACAAGGACCAATCTTCGCCACCCATTACCGTGATGGTGTTCTCAATTTCCTCCTGCGTAGCCGATTCTAGCGTAATTTCTGATACGACACCTGTATTCGTATTCACTGTTTTATTAGAAAAAGACTGTCCGATAGGCTTGAGAACGGAATTAAAGGTCTCACCTGTATCGGGATGTGTCCGTCGCGGTGAAGCGACACTATATACAATCAGGTCTACCTTGCCCAGCTTTTCCTTTACCAGCTTCAACGTCTCCTGCTTAATTTCATGAGAAAAAGCATCTCCATTAATGCTTTCTGCTATGTAGCCGGCTGCTCTGGCCGCTCTTTCAAAGGCTACCGTATTATACCAGCCTGCTGAAGCCGTGCGCCCCTCAGATGCGGGACGTTCATAGGATACCCCTATGGTGTCCGCTCCCAGACCGAAGCTCGCAGCAATACGAGAAGCCAGCCCGTATCCAGTAGATGCTCCGATCACAAGCACCTTTTTAGCTCCTTGTATTGATGTGCTGTCTTTGATGTAGTTGATCTGACGGTTAACATGAGCCGCGCATCCTGCAGGATGTGCAGTCGTACATATAAAACCACGGATTTTCGGTTTAATAATCATTGCAAGGGTCCCCCTACTTTAGCATTCATTTAATATGGATGTAATGGTTGTCCAGTCATAACTATATAGCAAATCAGCTTGCGGCTCAACACATAACATAACACTTGAAGACAGCCGAAGAAAACTACCGTAAACATCATAGTCTGCAACGCTTTTTTACTCCACTATTCATTTTGAATCATTTTCTAACAACATCACATCTTCTCCTTGCTGTTGTCTTATTTGGATATTAGCCCTTCCCCAAGAACACATTAAGTCAATAATTTCATTTGCTGTAATTCCATATTCCGTTATATAATACTCCACTTTTGGAGGCATTTGATTATACACATGTCTACCTATGATACCATCCTTTTCAAGTTCGCGAAGTTGCTGTATAAGAACCTTTTGAGAAATGCCTGAAATACTACGCTGTAATTCACTTGTCCTTTTTCTACCAGACATTAATAAACATATGATTAATGATTTCCATTTACCTCCGATGATCTCAAGTGTTGCTTCTATGCCTAAATTATATTGTTTCATAGTACCACCTCTTCAACGCTAAAAATAACAAAGTTTATCTAATTAATTCTATAATCGCATATCTTCACTTTAAGTCCAATGCATACTTTCAAGTAACTATCTTACTTTATTGTGTGTATTTACTTTTTTTGAAGCATACAGAATAATAATAGAGCATCTATAAAGGCAAATATGTTACGTAAGAAAGGTGATTTATGATGAAAACTCTTGTGATTTTAGCTCATCCCAATATCGAAGATTCTAGAGTAAATAACAGATGGAAACGAGAATTACTTCAATATACCAATGAAATTACAATTCATGAGATTTATAAAGAGTATCCAAACTGGAGCATTGATGTTTTGAAAGAACAACAGCTACTTGAAGCATACGATAATGTCATATTTCAATTCCCTTTGTATTGGTATAGTTACCCTCCTTTATTAAAAAAGTGGTTCGATGATGTTTTTACCCATGGATGGGCTTATGGTTCAAAGGGTGATAAGTTAAAAGGAAAGAAGCTAGGGATAGCCATGTCCATTGGCGATAAAAAAGAAAATTACTTACCTACTGGTTCCGTTTCTTTTACTGTAGATGAAGTTATAGCACCTTTTAAGGCAAGCGCAGTGCATGTTGGCGCCATAACATTACCCTATTTCGCTGTCTTCGGAGCCTCGTTTCAAGCAAGCGACGAAGACATTGATCAGAGTGCAAAAGACTATATTAAATATATATTTCAGTATAAATAAAAAAGTTATAATGGTAGGCGCATCTTAACCATATAAAAACAGGCTCTTGGTGGCATCCAGCCAATCCAAGAACCTGTAAATGTTAGGCTATGATGCGGTCGAGAGGACTCGAACCTCCACGGGGGGTTAGCCCACACGGACCTGAACCGTGCGCGTCTGCCAATTCCGCCACGACCGCATATTATGTATTCACACCGATGTTTTTCAATCACGGTAATTTAGATTATATCTTCCATAGAACATAAAATCAAGCTATTTTTATATTATATTTTCTAT
This sequence comes from Paenibacillus sp. Lou8.1, assembly GCF_024213565.1. Classification (NCBI taxonomy): domain Bacteria; kingdom Bacillati; phylum Bacillota; class Bacilli; order Caryophanales; family Paenibacillaceae; genus Paenibacillus; species Paenibacillus sp. Lou8.1. The sequence continues at coordinate 198,406 of NZ_JANAVN010000001.1, read as the reverse complement.
GAATCATTTCCGTAAATATAAGAAAATCACTGGATATCACAAACCAGATATGGTAAAATGGGTCCATCAGGAAAGGAGGTGCGTCAACATCAATAATCACATGTTGAGCGTATCCCTTACCCGGTCCGTTATTCTCTAATTTACAGAGTTGACGGAGGCGCGGGATACGGATCAAAGCTTTAAATAAGCGCCACGGGTAGAAAGACCGTCCTCGGACGGTCTTTTTTATTTCAACATCATCTATAAGATTACATACTGCACCGTGAAAGAGGAGATACGATGTCGATTAGACCCGCAAATGTGGAAGAGCTCAACGAGTTGGCAGCCATCTGGCTAGATGCTTCCATAGAAGCCCATCATTTTATTGCTCCGCAGTATTGGGCATCACAAGTTACCGAGATGGAAAACAGGTACCTTCCTCTCGCTCAAAACTACGTTATCATACAAGATGATCATAGCATTGGCGGCTTCGTTTCCATGTTGGATGGATACTTAGCAGCTCTGTTTATACGTGTTGATTCTCAAAGAAAAGGCTACGGCCAGTTACTACTAGATTGGATCAAGAAGCAACATAATGAGATTCAATTAAAGGTATACCAGTCGAACACAAAAGCATTCAACTTCTATACTAAAAATGGATTTACCATTCAAGCGGAATCTATTGATACCGAAACTGACGAGAAAGAATTTGTAATGGTATGGACAAAACATGAACGATAATGAAGCACCATTAGCTATACAATCTTCTTATTTAACCCATAGACCTCGGTATATAAGATCTCTTTAAACGGAGCAAAATCCTGTTCAGCCAGCGCACCTGGATAGCTCATTATTTGAAGCCGCAGATCAGCCTGTCCTTCTCTTAAAGGAGGCTGTACATAGTCAAAATGGTTCAGATGAAATCCCAAACGTTCATAAAAACCAATTCTTCTCCGAGTCCACTCATCCACTGGTGGCTCAACCTCCAGTACTACCGGTTTATCGGACTGTGAAATAAACTTGCTCATAAGCTCTTTACCTAACCCACCACCTCGTATAGCCGAATCTACGGCAATATGCTCTACAAACCGAAAATCTGTAAACTCCCATCCCGCCAAAAAAGCAATTGTTTGCCCTTGTTCGTCCTTTTGGGTAAGTAAACGATAACACGGATGATGAAGCAAAGCCCTCTGTGACTCGAATGTCCTGCATTCCGTTTCAGGAAAAGAAGCCTCCATAATCGCATATACTTGAGAGAATTCAAGTTCATTCATTTATACTTTCAACTCCTCTAACGTTAACTTGTTGGTCTACTAATGTCATTTACATTAGGGCCTAACCCTTTAGACCTTGTTTAATTCCATAAGCGTCAGCAATATGTGTTCCAACAGCTCTGGAATGTCTTCCATCTGATCTTCGTTAATTTGTCTGGAAAATCGGAGTTCAATCCTATTTTGGTATGTAGATGTCTTCTCTCCGTAAATCTGACTAAGCGTTTGTACCGGTCGAAGATCGGGCTTCCAAATTTCGGTCAGTATATTTTCAATCCGGCTGCATTGTGACTCAATTTCACGAATTTCCATGTAAAAACTCAGCAACAAGACACATCCCGGAATTTGATCTTTGATTTCCAAAATTTCCGCAGCCAAGTTGTTTAAATCTGCCTTCAGTTGAATCTCTGCTGTCACACTCGGGTGTTCTCTCAGTCTGAATTGGACAGCAAATTCACGTGACATCACAGACATTTCCAATCTGTCGATTCGCTGCGTAATGTCAATACGTGAATCTAGATTATCCAGATCGTATACTGTATTTTCCATGGCCACTTTTAAATTATCAAAAACCGTCGGATCGAACATATATTTTTCACCTCCAATTATGGAGTATAACATAGCTTGTGTTACTCCTAAAATAGGATGCCCCTTTTCACGACAGCATATTAAGACGGGATTTTATAGTATACAGTAAGTTGGCTAACTCTTAATTGAAGTTTAGTGAATAAATTTGTAAAAACGCATAATTGTGACAAAAAAATATATATTTTTGTTTATAGTTCCATTTTTATTCCATTTTATTGGGATTCAATATATAATAATGGATGGGATTGGCTATATATATTCGTTTAAATCCCAAAATATAAGAAGGGAAGAGATTATTAAATGAAAAAGGCAGTTTTTTCTACACTAGGTCTTGCACTTCTATTAAGCACATCCACCGCCGTTGCATCTGCTCAAGAAGCAGCACCCGCATTACAAAAGGAATCTATCCAGCCTTCTAATTCATGGTACGCCGACACAGAGCCTAATAACTGGTTTGATGAAATTACCAGTGAAATAACAGTAGGGGATGGAATCGATATCTATGGGAGCTTAGGAAGGAAAATTCCTGGAGGATATGCAGGCTATTATGACTTTGTCGATTATTATAAGTTTACAGCTTCTCAGTCTGGATTCTACGAATTTAATATTCAAGGAGAAATATATCCCAAAGCATGGATGAGGCTTAGTGTGGCTGACAGTAAAGGAAGCGTCAAAAGAAGTGCAGAAGAACGTCAATACCGTTTAGGTTTAAATCTTAAAGCTGGAGAGACTTACTACTTGTTAGTAGAAGCAACTGATGCCGATGTTGGTCAAGTGTTCGACTATAGAGTTTCTTCCACGATTAAACAAATCAATTAGTAAAGTTGAAGCATAACAAAAACGCGATCCTTTTTACTGGGTCCACGTTTTTACATCTTTGAACCCCTATTATCTTACGGCAAATATAGCTATATCGTCGTAGAAGAACTGACGATTTTACGTTCATATCTTCTTCTTATGGCTCGTTTGTACCTTCTACTTATTTTGTGTATATCCTTTTCTATTGAATGATATATATAAATAATTCAGAAAAAATTACTCATATATTCATTTAAGAATATAACCCCTAAAAAGAGAGGTGTTTTATTTCATGAAAAAGACATTGTTAGCTTCATTAGGCCTGACACTTATGCTAAGTACTTCTGCCAGTGTCGCTTTAGCCGAAGAAGCAAATACAACAAAAGACTTAACTCCTGCCTCTGTACTTGAATATCATGAGCAGGAACCAAATGATAGTTTTGAACAGGCTAACTACTATTTTATAGGTGATGCTGTTATCGGAAGACTTGGTACAGAGGGAGTGCCTGGAGTCTGGGAAGCCTACGATGTATATAAAATTAAGGCTTTTGAGTCGCAAAAAGTTCATTTTACAATTCAGGGAGATAGATATTCTGATTCCTGGTTGCAAATGACTGTTTACGACAGTACTGGTCATAAAATTAAACGTTCAAGAGACGGTCAATATTTCTTAGATGTAGAACTTGAAAAAGGTAAAGAATACTACCTAGCCGTTGAGGTGCCAGGACTTCAATTTGGAGGACGTATATTTGACTATAAAATCTCTTCTGAATTGTAAGGTAGACTAATTAAATTTATGTAACTTTCAAGAAGTAACTCATTTTTTAATGCCTGCTGTCGTATTGGATAATACAACAGGCACATATAAAAACCAAAAAACCTCTAACTACAAAAGCCTCACCCCTTTCTTGAGGGGCGAGGCTTTTGTAGTTCAGTCATTCTATTCGGTGCACTTAGTTCTTTTACCCCTGTGTAAGTCTTACGACAAACGTGAGCTAAAGTCCTCGTAGGAGAACTGACGGATTACCTTAATGCCTTCTTCGTCGTTGTAGCTGGCGATGGCTGGCAGGTTGACTCCGTTGAACATGTGGTTTTTGACCATCGTGTAATGGGCCATGTCGCAGAATACAAGCTTGTCTCCCGGCTTCAGTGGCTCTTTAAAGGAATAGTCTCCAATCACATCTCCAGCCAAGCACGTAAGTCCACCAAGTCTGTAGGTGTAAGCATACTCACCAGGCTGGCCTGCATCAATGATATTCGGGCGATATGGCATTGCCAGTACATCAGGCATATGACATTCAGCCGAAGTATCCAGAATGGCAATATCCATTCCGTTTTTCATCGTATCCAATACGGTAGCAACCAGATATCCAGTATTCAAAGCAATAGCTTCGCCCGGCTCCAAATAAACCTGCACACCATATTTATCTTGAAAATATTGAATACAGCGTACCAGCGTGTCCAGATCATAGTCTTCTCTGGTAATATGGTGACCGCCGCCGAAATTGAGCCATTTCATGTTCTTAATGTATGGCCCGAATTTCTCATCCACGACTTTAATGGTGCGCTCTAGCGTATCTGAATTCTGTTCACACATCGTATGAAAATGAATACCGTCCACGCCATCCAGATCCTCAGGTCTAAAGTTAGCCAGGGTCACACCCATTCTGGAGTTGTTGTAGCAAGGATCATACAACGGCGTTTCGATTTCCGAATATTCTGGATTAACTCGAATGCCGATGTCGATTTTTTTGGAAGTTACGCCTTGCACTCTGCTTTTGTAGCGTTTCAGTTGATCAAAGGAGTTGAAAACAATATGGTCAACATACTCCAATAGCTCATCAAATTCACTGTCAACATAAGCAGGTGCGTATACGTGAACCTCTTTGTCCATTTTTTCGCGACCAAGTCGTGCTTCGAACAACGAACTGGAGGTTACGCCTTTTAAGTATTTGCCAACCAGAGGAAAGGTCGAAAACATCGAAAATCCCTTAAGAGCGAGCAAAATACTGCAGCCTGTCCGCTCTTGAACAGAATTTAAAACCTCAAGGTTTTTGACAAGAAGTCTTTCGTCAACAAGATAACAAGGTGATGGAAGTCCTGTAATATCAATATTCATCGCAGACCTCAATCAAGCAACGTTGGCGTAAAGTTCTCTTGCCATGGCAATCCGTGTTTATTTAGTGCTTCCATAAATGGATCTGGATCAAATTCCTCAACGTTGTAAACGCCTGGTTTTTTCCAGATACCTTTGATAATAAGCATTGCGCCGATCATGGCAGGAACACCAGTTGTGTAAGAAATGGCTTGGGAGCCAACCTCTGCATAACATTCCTCATGATCACAAACATTGTAAACATAATACGTTTTTGGTTTTCCATCTTTCACACCTTGGATGATGCAACCAATGTTCGTTTTGCCTTTTGTTCTTGGTCCCAGAGAAGCCGGGTCTGGCAAAATAGCTTTCAGGAATTGCAGTGGAATGATTTGTTGTCCTTCGTAATCAATAGGCTCGATCGAAGTCATGCCTACGTTTTGAAGTACATTCAAATGATTCAGATAATTGTCCGAGAACGTCATCCAGAAGCGGATTTTTTTCACGCCTTTAATATTCACTGCAAGAGATTCCAGTTCTTCATGGTACAAAAGATATATATTTTTCGGTCCAATTTCAGGAAGGTCGTATACCTTTTTCTCAGAAAGTGGCTCAGTTTCAATCCATTCTCCGTTTTCAAAGTAACGGCCCTTCGCCGTAATTTCACGAATATTGATTTCCGGATTAAAATTAGTTGCAAAAGGATATCCGTGGTCCCCTGCATTCGCATCCACAATATCAATCGTATGAATTTCATCAAAGTAGTGCTTTTGAGCATAAGCCGTAAATACTCCAGTTACGCCTGGATCAAAACCGCTGCCCAGCAGAGCTGTAATTCCTGCTTTTTCGAATCTTTCTTTGTAGGCCCATTGCCAGCTGTATTCAAACTTCGGCGTATCCGGCGGTTCATAGTTCGCCGTATCAACGTAATGAACACCTGTCTCAAGGCAAGCATCCATTATCGTCAAATCCTGATAAGGGAGAGCCACATTGATAACTACATCCGGTTGAAAGCTTCGAATCAAGTCAATGACCATGTCGGTGTTGTCAGCATCAAGCTGAGCCGTTTGGATCTTCGTACGACCTCCACCCAGCTTCTCTTTAAGCGCATCGCATTTCTCAACAGTTCTGCTTGCGATACAAATTTCTTCAAATACATCTGGGTTTTGGCAACATTTATGCACCACAACGCTGGCCACGCCACCGGCGCCAATAATCAATGCTTTTCCCAAAATAAATAACCTCCTTATTCCATACGCTAATCGCTAATCATTCTTGCAAACAAAATGATTATAAAGACATCCCACCAAATAATCAAGAAAAACGACAATTTGCTGTATCAAAATTCACAGGAACATGTCACAAAAACTTTACAAATCCCAAAATTAGGCATAAAAACTCCGTAAAGTGTGCAAAAAACAAACATTACCCCATACACTCCAGGGAAGTCAGCACGTATTTAACGGAAGTTTTTTTGAATCTAATGCTCATAGTCCTAAAGAGTTAATACTATCTTATTTCTAAACAAAAGACCACCCCTCCGCATCCTATGAAGAAGATTCATGGGGTGGTAAAATAATGGGCTGATAGCGTAATGCCTCATCTACGATCTCTGCTGCACTCAAGTCACGGTCATCCCAGTAGATCAAATTACTGATCCCCGGATGGGGCGTATTTTGCTTCACTATGGTCAGCATGCTGTCGATTTCCTCTTCTGTTCCCTCACCTCTGATGATTTTTTCCACTAACTCTATAAGCTCACTTCGATCCAAATTTTGGAGTTCCTTTCTATCTCTATCCAGACTCATATAATTGCCCTCCTTTGTATTGAGTATGATCGGCATTGTGTGGGCCCATCCCTTCTTCTGTAAGCGCTATATGACCTATTATGGAGATTTAAGAAGTGTTTATAATAAATAAAGCCGCCCCCAGTATGGGAACGGCTCTATACAGTAATAAAGCTTGTTAAACCATGATTTTGCAAATATCGTTCGTGAATTCAACCGGATCTTGCAGTGGCAAACCTTCGATCAGCAAAGCCTGATTATACAGTAATGCCGTATAGAGGTTTACCTTCTCCTTATCCTTGTCAAAAGCTTCTTTCAAAGAGTTGAACACCGCATGGTTTACGTTGATTTCCAGCACTTTATTCGCTTTGACATCGGCGTTATTAGGCATGGCGTTCAAGATTTTTTCCATCTCAATCGTCACTTCACCGTCTGCGGACAGACATACCGGATGTGTCTTCAAGCGCTTGGAGGCTTTAACACTGGATACCTTGCCTTCCAGCAAGCCCTTCATGTACTCGAACAGCTCTTTGTTGTCGTTTTGTTCTGCTTCTGATTCTTTCTCGTTTTCGTCAGGCTCAATGCCCAGATCGCCGCTCGATACAGATTTAAATTCTTTTTCTTTGTAGCTTAAGAGCATTTTAATAGCGAACTCATCAATATCATCGGTGAAATACAGAATTTCGTAGCCTTTGTCAGCCACCATTTCGGTTTGCGGCAGTTTTTCAATACGCTCATTGGACTCCCCGGAAGCGTAATAAATATACTTCTGATCCTCTGGCATACGCGATACGTATTCGTCCAAAGTAACCTGCTTTTTCTCTGTAGAAGAGTAGAACATGAGCAGATCCTGGAGAGTTTCTTTATGTCTGCCGTAATCGTTGTAGACACCAAATTTTAATTGTCTGCCAAATGATTTGTAGAATTGATCATATTTCTCCCGGTCATTTTTGAGCAAGGTCAGCAATTGGCCTTTGATTTTGCTTTCGATATTTTTAGCAATCAGCTTCAGCTGACGGTCATGCTGCAGCATTTCTCTGGAAATGTTGAGCGACAGGCTTTCGGAGTCGACCATACCTTTGACAAAGCTAAAATAATCCGGCAGCAGGTCAGGAGATTTTTCCATAATCAGCACACCGTTAGCATACAACTCCAGCCCTTTTTCATATTCCTTGGAGTAGAAATCAAACGGAATATTTTCAGGAATAAACAGAATAGCTTGGTACACTACCGCGCCATCCGCACTGACGTGGATATGCTGGAGCGGCTTGTCGTAGCCATAGCGTTTTTCCGCGTAGAAATTTTGATAATCCTCGTCGGTCAGCTCGCTTTTGTTTTTTCTCCAGATAGGAACCATGCTGTTAATACGCTGTTCTTCTTCGTAATCCTCGAACTCGTTGTCGCTTCCCTCTTTCAGACGCTTGCCTGTAATATCCATTTTAATCGGATAGCGGATAAAGTCGGAGTATTTTTTAATCAGTGCTTTTAAACGGTACTCGTCCAAATATTCATCGTAGGACTCATCTTCGGTGTTTGCCTTGATTTTCAGAACTATCTCTGTTCCGACCTCGTCCTTCTCAGCTGCCTCAATGGTATACCCGTCTGCACCTGTGGATTCCCATTTATATGCAGTATCGCTTCCCAAAGCCTTGGTAGTCACTGTAACCACATCGGCCACCATGAAAGCTGAATAGAAACCAACGCCGAATTGACCGATGATGTCATGACCATCCTTGGATTCATTTTCATTTTTGAATGCCAATGAACCACTTTTAGCAATAACACCCAGGTTATTTTCTAGTTCTTCCTTGGTCATACCAATCCCGGTATCACGCAGGGTTAGCGTTCTGTTATCCTTATCGGCAGTTACTTTGATATAATAATTTTCTTTGTCAAAGACCAGTTGATCATCCGTCAATGCTTTGTAATAAATTTTGTCAATCGCATCACTTGCATTGGAGATCAGCTCTCTTAGGAAAATTTCCTTTTGCGTGTAAATCGAGTTAATCATCATTTCGAGCAGACGCTTGGACTCAGCCTGAAACTGTTTTTTCTCCATTCGGATATCTCCTTTCAAATATGAACCTATGTAAGGCCAGCGGATATGAGCTATGCAAACGATTCAACTTTGTTAGCACTCCCATCATTCGAGTGCTAGCCTACCTTTTTTATATCATTCCTCATTTTTTATGTCAATATCTCGGTCGACTAAACATTAAAATTACATTTCAGGAAATCGCTAGTGTCTAATGTGCTTAAACATCACGTTAAACATTTCGACAGAAGATGGAAACAGCCCCTGTACATGGGGAAGCAGATTACTCCTGATCCGCAGCTCATCCTCATTCAAATGCTGTAGGTCCTCATGAAAGAACCAAACAATAGGATAATCGCCGTCCTTATGTCTGCTGCCTGCATTTAAACAAACGGGACCCTGGTCGTCCTCTGCTATTGCAAAAGGAATGTAGCCTGCTGACAGAAGAGGTGACCATTGATCAAGCAAATCATAAAATGCCTTTAAGCCTTGACCTACAGGCAGACGTGGGAACTCAACAAACGTACAATCGCTCCAGTATACTCCCGGGATGGACTCATTATCGAATTGTAAAGATACATAATGGTAGGACATGATAAAACTCCTCAACAGGGGCGGCAGCTCAAAATGGTATTTTTCCTCCATCTCCCGAACTTCCTGTTCAGTAATCTGTGAAAGGAGAGGCTTCCACTTGATCCATCCCTCCTCGTCAACATTCCCATCACGCATTTCCATCGGTACATTTTCTTCCACATCCATAAAAAAGGCTTCATCCATCTGAGCAAATAGTTCCTTCATGGATGTACGAATATCCGCTTTCTTGTCCATGTCCTCACACCTCTTTCCTTTCTATTCACATTTTGCATCATGGGTTAATGCCAAATGCCCTCTATCTGAAAATAGCATTGTAATCATGTGCTGCTACACTTTTTAAGTTCAGCTTATCAGAACTTGCTTTTATCACCATTTGCGGAATATTAGTATTACCAGCGCAAGGGCTCATAGTTCCGCCAGATCACCCAACGCGCTGTCTCGTGAATTGGCGCGGCCAATGCTATATTCGTCCTTCGTGCCGCTCTGCAAATCAATCAAATGAAGCATACCGCCATACGTTCCAACCGCCAACATACTTTCATCAGGTGTAGCTGCCAGCCCGGATATCGTACTGCCGACAAAATAGCGCCAAAGTTCACGGCCCTCCCTGTCAATCAGACGGAGATAACCGTAGGCATCACCCAAAATAGATCCTTGTGTCAGCGCTGTTGCAGCGTATACTCGCATTTCTTCATTCATCATCGGCCATTCTTCCTTATTCTGAGCAAGACCCTGCTCCACCTCAGCAATCGACACTTGAATGGTGGCACCGTTGTAGAAATGACAGGCATTGTACCAGACGTTCAGATCATCTTTGGCAAATAGAGCATAATGCGGATAACTAGAACTTGGCTCCAATGTATGCAACGTCTTATCAGACAGATCCATAAGCATATGCTCACTCATCTGGCTACCGTAAGCAATCCAACGTCCATCCCTCGACACAGCTCCATGGGCCATATCCACAATCGTGTCTTCCAACTCTAGTTTTCTTCGTTCAGACGCCTTGGGATGGATCAAATCCACCTGATCACCAGCCAGCAAATAAACGCCGTAACCGCAAACCAACAGAAGTCGCTGTCCATCGCCAAACGGAATCACTTCATCTAATATATCTTCAGGATGCTCCTCATCTCCCAAGCACTCCAGATCAGGAATGGATGCTTTTAAGCGGCCTTGTATATCCTTCCACTGAAAGTGTGCTGTCGCTTCTCCTTGCAGATTTAAGTCCGGTTGACGAACAATCCGAATCCCCTGTCCATCCACCAACGCAAATTAAGTCCCGTCCGGCGAACAGCCTACTCGATGCAGTCCGGGGATTTGCAAGATTCTATCTTTTCCCGTCACATAGATCGTCCCACGTTCCCGAGGATTGCCCGCATGTAGAATGACTTCATTGCCTCCATTCACAAAAGCTATCGGCCTAACGGCTTGCAAAGCCTCCTCGAACGCTGGTGTAAGCGGCCAAGACGCGGCTGGAATCTCTCGACGTAACTGCTCCATTTCACCAGCCTGATTCGCCTCCTGAATCATACGAAAAATATCTTTGGCCATTTGGGGCGTTCGTCCTGGTTTGGCTCTGATTGCTCCTGCTGCCATTCACTTTCCTGCCGACTCTGACAAATTCATTCACATCTGCGGCATACCTTTTTCCTTCCTGTCGCCACTTTGCTGCCATTTCATGATTCAACCAACTCATTTGCTTCTCCCATCCAGTGTATGTATGCCCTGTTTGTTCTACAGGCTTTGTTCATTCTGTTAGGTGGTTTCTCACCTTTGTCAGCACAGACCACAGGTCTGTCACTGCCTTCACCTCTTCATAATCCAGAAAGGCATCTCGTTTGTCATAGTATTTTACCGCTATAATCACCATCTGAAGCGTCACTGGCTGTCCAGCAGCCTTAAGGACTTCCACAATACTTTCGAAGGTCGCCAACTCAAACCAGGTTTGAACCTGACGATCCGGCACCCACTTGGGAATATACTCGTCCTGTTCGTTGGTTACGACTGTACCCTCCTCTGCACATTCCTCTAGCCAATGCTCATCCCAATAATAAATCGGTGTGTGAACAGGGTCTTGATCCCATTGATCCACATTCACATATAACCAGTTATTATGCAGTTGCCCCACGCTACGCACAATTCCTGCAATCCTTCAAATACATGATAAGACGGGCGCTCTCTGCGACGGTAATCCTCAAGTCTTGTCTCATACCTGCTCATCTCCAACCTCCCGCTTCCTATATCAGCTAAACACTCAAAATTCGCATAACATACATTTACAACTTATAAAACCCGATATAATTACAAGCACCTCGTAAAGTGTCAAGACTACATAAGGAGATTGATCTATTCATGAAAAGAATCACCGCACTTGTTATCCTGTCCTTGCTATTACTGGTATCCCCGATCTACGCTGCTGCCCCAGCACCTATGCTGGTCTATGTGGACCAGAGTAACCACTCCTTCATCCCGCTTCGTCTTCTGAACAGCTATGAAGGGATCACATTCAATTTAACGGCAGCGGACAAAAAAATAGAAATTGCGCAAGGCAATACTCGGATCACCCTATTTGCCGGGAAATCTACTGCCAAAGTGAATGATCAAACGGTCCATTTGCAAAATGCTCCTTTTACCGATAACGGTTCGACCTATGTCCCCTTGCAGTTCATCAGTCAATATCTAAACCTGCAAGTTTCATGGCAAAAGGAAACCTCAGCTGTACGCATTAAGCAAGGTGCAACGTCCGTCACGCTTCCGGTACATACTGGCAAGCTACCCGGAAACACTACACCCATTACGACAGCTCATAAAAGCTTCAAGGTCGGGTCTCGTACATTTTCCGCTAAGGTGGTCACCATCTCTATGCTCCATCCCAAGGTAAGCCTGGACGTGGCACTGGCAGGCGATTCCATTGGTAAAGTGGAAGACTTAAGTAGTCTCGCCAAACGTAACCAAGCGGTTGTAGCCATCAATGGTACATTCTTTGATGCCTATACCAAAAGCTCTTACAAAACGCCTTACGGCTATCTGGTCAGTCACGGAAAGATGTTGAAAAAAAGCTCCGGCGACCAACGAACGGTCTTCACCTACGATACTAATCATTTAGCTGAGCTGGTGTCGGGTTCTGCCTTCGAACAACGGTTAAGCCAAGGCAGTGTCGAAGGTGCCCTTCAAGCCGGGCCTCGTCTGGTCACGAACGGTCAGGTTTCCCTAAATGTCAAAGCCGAAGGCTTCAAGGACCCTAAAATATTAACAGGCGGCGGCGCCCGCAGCGCACTCGGGATGAGTCGGGATCATAAGCTGATCCTCCTGACCACAAGTGGAGCGACTATACCGCAGCTCGCCCAAATGATGAAGCAGGCTGGCGCTTATCAGGCCATGAATCTGGACGGCGGTGCTTCCAGCGGGCTGTATTACAACGGCTCCTACCTCACCACACCCGGCCGCCAAATCAGCAATGCCATTATTGTAAAGTATCAATAGACAGATAAAGGGCTGTCTTCACGGATGTGTAAGCCGTGGGGATAGCCTTTTTTCTATTTCCCCAGTTTAGGTTGTCCGGCCTCCACCTGTTCAGGCGGCTTGTATGGGCCGTTACGGGTTGCCTACAACCTACAATCGAATCAGACCTGTAAAGCTATTGCTGCCTTCGCTTCCTTTTTTTAAAGAAAGATAAATACGATTGTCTTCTCTGCTCGCCAAGCATTCATAAAATCCCGGTTGTACAGAAAGGAACGTCCCTCCCCATACGCATTCAGGCTCCAGTCCACCACTTGTGGCTTCCTCCCCTGCTCCAATAAATAGGTTGCCTGAGGGAACCTTCAAAAACAGCCGCACAGTAGGCTTGTCGATATGATCTGTCATCAAAACCTCATAGGTCCCGTCGGCTCCCAGATTCAAAAAAGCTACATTTCCTTTGTTCAACTCGCCTAGCTCGTCCTCTTCGATGGACCACCAATCCGGATCATCGTCCAAACGGTGCTTAAGAGCTTGCCTATCAAATAAGCAAAGAGTCGCCGTGTCTGTTGTAAATTGAAATGGACTGCTTGCCGTATTCATCATGCGATCCTCCTGATTTTGGTCAGCGAATTTCTGTTTTTCCACGTCTTACGCTATCCGTATTGCCATATATTTGAGGGAAAATCTCCCTGTATGTAAAGTATAACAATGCTTGCAGGGCCAGACAACATGTTGGGCTAACACCTATTCTGCATAAAAAGCCCTCCCTCACGATGTCGTGAAAGAAGGCCGATTTGTGGATTTAAGCGATGCTAACCTGCTGTTAGATCAGAAAAGACTTAGTAATAATTACCAACAAAATGAACAATACCAAAATCGCTCCTGTGGATGTCCATGCTCCACCGTAACCTACTTCACCCATGTCTGAATCCCTCCTTGCGTTAAAGCTTACTCTTATCGTATGAAGAAAAGCGGATAACGACAGGGCGAATCGGCAAGTTTATTTGCCATGGAAGGACTACTCAGAAAATGGACTGATACGTTTGAGATAGATCGCTAATGACTCTGGATGACAACTGGCAGAGAATGTCGTCCGTTCTTCGCAATAGCCTGCTCAAATCCTTGTGCTTCATCTTTTGAAGGAGCGGGGTTTCTAACTGGGATGAAAGAAATTGAGTGGTGCCTATAAATACGACAACATCCAACCCCGGGTTGGTTTCGGTATGTAATAAGTGCAGCAGATCAGTCATGGATAGGAATCCGGGAGGGAAAAGGCTGTCGTTTTCTTTCATATATAGTGCTTTTAACATGGAGGTCAAAGCCCAGTCACATAGGATAATGCAGCATTGGACTTGATTGTGCTTGTACAGGATTTGGGCTAGTTTCATGTGGTATTGGGATAGAGTGTGAAAATCCGTTATTGAATTATGTAGGTGTTGTGAGGGTCTGGACGGTTGAGTGGGACTTGGAATAAAGGTAGAAGGAGCTTCTTTCATTTCTATTCCTCCAGAGAATTTCAATATTAGTCTTATTATACTCTAAAATAATACTTATAGATATTATTATTATTTATTGTATTCATTATTCAATGTTTTCATTTGGATATCTTGTCTACACTTTTAGAATAGTGAGGTGTGGATGATGGAAGATAAAGAAGTTCTCAAATTAGTGGGTGCCAGAATACGTGCTTTACGAAAAGAAAAAGGATTGTCTCAGGAGTCGCTTGGGGAAAAAGGCGGATTCCATTTTTCATACATAGGGCAGATTGAGCGTGGAGAAAAAAACGTATCTTTAATAAATATAGCTAAAATTGCTAATGCACTGGATGTTAATTTGATTCAGCTTTTCGCTTATGTTAATGAGGATATTAAGGTTACAAAACATGAAACTGATATACAAGAAATCATAAAAATACTCCAAAAATCGAGTCCAGAGAAAGTACGCTTGGCGAGGAATGTGATACGGGAGATTACAAATTAAAAGGATTTTTTAGCAAAAATAAAGGAGCCACCTTTAGTTAACAGGGCAGTTCCTATTGCACTATTGTTTTACGTAAGTTCAATACCCTATCGAAAATTAAAATAATATATATATATCCACTATTAACTTAATTTCAAGTTTCTTATATAAAAGCGCGAACTGAATTGAATACGAAATCACAAAGGATTCCCATCCATTAGGAAATTATTGGCTTCTAGGTAGTTTCTTGCGGTCATTCAATTTAGATTTTCTTTTTACCCTTTTTGTGGGCAATACCATACGAACATTTTTTAGCTTCGTTTTTCTTTGAGCATTATTTGTAATAAGGTTGACTGTAAAGTTCACGAAACCGCGTTGGATGTTAAGTGTTTTAAAACCAACTCTTCTGCAATTATTGCATAGATTCCCATTAATATTCCAGATCCAACATCCATTGAAACTATAATTAGGAACATGTATGGGGAAACTACCTGACCATACAAGATTTCTTGATACGCTCTCAGCGTAATAATATATTGTTCTATCCCCTACGTTGCCAGTAACAACTTCCCTCGTTTGACCAGGCGCCAAACGGTACCAGGTAGACAATATACCAGTTTGTCCCACAAAGACAAACCCACACCTACTCGCGTGATAGAATATGGCTACCTGTACGGTAGAATTGGTGCTGTTTCGAAAATAAAGACTCATTTTTTTGTCACTCCCTCTTAATACCATTCTACAATCCATTGTATGCAAGAGTTGTAAAAAGGAAGTGGACAAACATAAAAGAGTCTTAACCTTTTTTAGGATATTCAGAAATTATGCTTTTTTAGAGTTTCCCGCCATCAGTTTGGCGAAACCATATGACATGTTGTTTATGTTATGGAATTCAATCAAAAGAAAACCCCCACCTAATCTTGTAAAGATCAAAAAACACGTCCATATATGACGTGTTTTTCAATAAAATATCTTTAACTAATAGAACCTTTCAATTCCCCTAAACCAAACCTTACTTCCAAATCTCGTCCGCGATCTCTTTAATGAAAGCAAGCTTTTTCCACTGCTGCTCTTCTGTCAAAATATTGCCCTCTTCTGTCGAAGCAAAGCCGCATTGTGGGCTGAGGCAGATGTGGTTGATGTCGACGAATTGAGTCGCTTCCTTAATGCGGTTAATGACCGTCTGCTTGTCTTCAAGTTCACCTGTTTTGGAGGAAACGAGGCCCAGTACGACCTGCTTTTGATCTTTCAGATGCTTAAGCGGTGTGAAATCACCTGCACGGTCGGTATCGAATTCGAGATAGTAGCCGTCGATGTTGTCGATGCCGAACAGGGTTTCTGCTACAGGCTCATAGCCGCCAGAAGATGCCCAGGTGGAATGGTAGTTACCACGGCATACGTGGGTCGTTACGACCAAATCGGCTGGAAGATCCTTCACCGTTTCCTGATTCACACGGGCAAACAGCTTTTTGGTATCTTCCACATTTTCACCTGCATGCTGTCTAGCTTCCCAATAGTTTTTATCACAGAGCATCCCCCATGTGCAATCATCCAGTTGCAAGCTGCGGCAGCCCTCATTGTACAACGCTTGAATCACGGATTTGTAGGCTTTGGCGATATCCGTCACCAGTTCATCCAGATTGCTGTAATACGTGTCGGTTGTTTCTTTATTCTCTCCGCGCAACAGCTCGGCCAGGAATTGCGCAGGTGCCGGGATCGTTTGGCGCGCAATCGCATCCTCACCTGCTACTTGCTTCAGGAATTTGAAATCTTCAATGAAAGGATGACGGGAATGTCCGATTTTACCGGACAAGCGTGCGGTTTCCGCTCTTGTTTCCACACCTTGGAATTGGTAGCCGTTCGAAAGCTGTACCTTTTCCACACCGTCCAGACCCCACATAAAATCAAGATGCCACCAGGAGCGTCTGAATTCACCGTCCGTCACGGCTTGAAGTCCTACGGATTTTTGCTTTTCCACTAGCTTGATAATTTCGTTATCTTCAATCTTTCTCAGCTCGTCCGCAGAGATTTCATTATTTTGAAATTGAATTCTGGCGTCTTTAATCGCTTGCGGGCGCAGAAAGCTGCCGACCATATCGTGTCTAAAAGGGGTCACTTTACGTTGGGATGCATTATCAAGGATGCTGCTCATTAGGGTTATCTCCTTTTTCGCTTCTATAGTGAAGTTCTTGTAAGAAAGATAACATACATATTCAGTTATAAGGTAACTCCAATAAACTATAGCTAGTTATAGCCTAAGGCTATACCCAACCTATTATCCCCCTATCGCCTCATGCAGCGCTTCTACATAGACGGTGGCCAGCTTGGAGAGCGCAGCGTTTTTATGGCAAATCCATCCCACATTAATAGACTCATCACATTCCAGAGGGACGGAAATAATATCGTTACCGTTCAGATCCGCACTGATCACCCCGGTAGAAATCGTATAGCCGTTCAAGCCAATGAGCAGATTAAAAAGGGTAGCCCGGTCATGGACGCGAATGCTTTTGGGATGCGATAACGTACTGAGAATCTCCTCGGAAAAGTGAAAGGAATTGTACTCTCCTTGCTCAAAGGACAAATACGGATACGGATGAAGCTGGTCAATGGTCACGATAGACTGTCGGGATAGCGGATTATTGGCACTGATAAAAATATGTGGTTTAGCCGTAAACAGGCTGTTGAATTGCAGATTCGCATCTTTTAGCAGCTTGTTAATGACCTTGGCGTTAAATTCGTTCAGATACAGGATTCCGATCTCACTGCGCAGGCTTTTGACATCCTGTATGATTTCATGGGTTTTGGTCTCTCGCAAAGCCAATTCATACTCTTCTTGACCATATTGATTTACCAGATTTACGAATGCATTTACAGCAAAAGCGTAATGCTGCGTGGACACAGCAAAATGCTGTGGTGAAGGCTTGGCATCCAGATAGCGACTTTCCAGCAGCTCCGCCTGCTCAACGACCTGACGTGCATAACCGAGGAATTCCACGCCTTCCTTGGACAAAGAAATCCCCTTATTGGTACGCTCAAAAATGGTGATATGAATTTCTTCCTCCAGATCACGAATCGCGTTCGACAGACTGGGCTGGGAAATGAACAACCGCTTTGCCGCCTCATTCATGGAACCGCGATTGGCAACCTCAATGACATATTTTAATTGTTGTAAAGTCAATGCATGATGTCCTTTCCGTTTGTGTTTCTTCTATTATATAATACACGATCACACTTCTGGGAAAGGAGTAATTGGATGCTTGAATGAAGTCAGACTCTCCCCCAAGGCTACAAATACAAACACCCCCTCAAAATGGTAACATCCATTTCAAGGAGGTGCTTTTTCACGGCAGCTTTAATTAACGAATTTCACCGTTTGTGGAAATCAGCTTTTGATACCAATAGAAGCTTTGTTTACGAATACGACGCAGATCCTTGAGATCAAACTCCTCACGATCCACATAGATAAACCCGTAACGCTTGCTGGAGCCCTGATGGGTACTAACAAGATCAATTGCAGACCACGGACAGAAGCCGAATACTTCTACACCGTCTGTAATTGCCAGTTGAATCTGCTCGATTCAATTAGTCATTATTTGGGTATCGCCTGCTTATCAGTAACAATCCCGAAGGGCACTTCAACCCTCATTCAATTACTCTTACTATACCGCTTTCAATGCAGAATAACAACACAATCATGCCAAAAAACCGCCAAACACTCGCAATCCCTTGTGCTTAGCAGTTTTTAGGTTCATGCTTAACTCTCTTTCCCTCTGCAAAACACCTCTTTGGCAACCTGAATAGCTGAGGCTGCCCGGGGCCATCCTACATAAAAGGCAAGCTGTGTAATGACCTCAACCAGTTCTTCCTCCGAAATTCCGTTCTCCTTGGCCAGTTTCAGATGATAAGGAAGTTGATTTACATGCTCACACGCTACCAGAGCGGCAACGGTAATGAGACTCCGTTCCCTTAGAGATAGCTCACTTCTTCTCCATACATTTCCAAAAAGAACATCCTCCGTATAACCTACAAAAGCGGGAGCAAAATCACCGATGGTTTCCCGAATACTCGATCTGATCAATTTATGCTTCATACAATCATCTGGGCAAGTCCGTTGCCAAAGGACCAATCCTCTAATTCAGTCTCTACCAGTGTCACAAATAGATCCTCCGGTCTAACCTTACATTCAATAGATAAGAGTTCCGCTAACTTTTGGTAGAAACTCTTTTTTTGTTCCGTAGTTCTACCCGATCCCATTGTAATTTGGATGTACAGTAACTTGTCTGTTCTGGATACATTCAAATAATCGGGACTATAATAAAACTCGCTTTGCTTATGAGCATGAAAAACCTGAAAGTAATCTTTTTCCGGAACCTGAAAATGTTCGATCAAAGCATTCATGATACAGCGACTAATCCAAGGCAACTCTTGCTCTGTGTATTGCTGCTCCATGTAGCCAATTCGTACAAATGGCATGTTCATCTCTCCTATTCGCTGGGATAAGATGATTGTACTCCTCTTATTTTCATCTGTATAATTGAAAATAATCATAAATATATTCAATTTTACCGATGGAGATGAACATGCGTGGATCTGAAAGAATTAACTACATTTCGTACCATAATCGAAGAAGGAACGTTTTCAAAAGCTGCTGCCAAATTAAACTACGCTCAGTCTACAGTCACGAACCAAATCCAGAGGCTAGAGAAAGAGCTGGGATTTCAGCTTTTTAAAAGGGGTTGGGATGCAGAGTTAACGTCCCCAGGCAAACTATATGCCGAGGAGATAAACGGGCTTATTCAGCATTGGAATTTTGTGATGGACCAGGCGAAGTCTCTGAAAAAGGAGGAGATTGGCACGCTCCATATCGGTGTGATTGAAACGGTGGCGGCTACCGTACTGCCCTTGGTTCTGCAGCAGTTTCGAGAGCATAAACCGAATATTACGTGCCATTTTACAGTTGGAAACACGGATGCACTCGCAAATGCTTTGGTGGACGGTAAGCTGGATTTTGCAATCTCCGGGGAACCTCACTCGATTCCTTCCTTACACTTTGAACCCGTATATCACGAACACATCGCCTTTATTGTGTCCCGTAATCACCCTTTTGCGGTAAAAAGTGAGCTTTATCTCGAAGATCTGTACGAGTACCCGCTTATCGTCGGAGGTAAGAACTGCTTGTACCATATACGACTGGAGAAAGAGCTTTCCCGCTTTCCGTCGATGCCGTTTTTTTATACTGTCAGTCAAATCTCGTCGATCGCCACATTTGTAAAAACGATTCCATCAGTTGGAGTGGTTCTATCGTCAATGCCTTTGCCGGAGGAACTGGTTACCGTCCCCCTCCAGTTAACAGACCCGAATATTCCTATTGGACTGCTACAAAACAACCATCACCAGCAGTATATGTCTTCGGCCCGAAAGCTGTTTATACAGCTGGTTAAGGGGCTTTATAGGCTATAGCTCCAATGCAATAACTACTAATTAAGCTATATAGGCAAAGCCGACACCTTTGCATAAAGAAAGCCGCTAAACACTCAGAAAACCTGATGTTTAGCGGCTTTACTATTTTGATGGCCTAAAGAAATGTGGCCCTCTTTTAATTTTTATACTCTTGACATACCCGTTATTTCGCTTCGAGCGGTTTTTTCCACAGTCCCAGAATGAGCGCGGAAATCACGGAGCCGATCACGACTGCAAGCAAGAACAGCAAAGCATGATTGGCAAGAGCTGCTACAAAAATTCCGCCATGTGGAGCTGGAAGATTGATTTGCCAGAACTGCGTCAGACCACCAGCAATCGCTGAACCTACAATACAAGAGGTCAGGACACGCAGAGGATCGGCAGCTGCGAATGGAATGGCTCCTTCTGTAATGAAGGACAATCCAAGTACATAGTTCGTCAAGCCAGACTTGCGCTCTTGCTCAGTAAACTTATTTTTGAAGAACGTCGAAGCTAATGCGATCGCCAGCGGAGGTACCATACCAGCCGCCATAACAGCCGCCATCATGGCACCGTTCGTGTTACCGCTGGAAGTAAAGACACCGATCGAAAATGCGTAAGCTGCTTTGTTAAAAGGACCACCCATGTCGATCGACATCATTCCGCCCAGGATCAGACCCAAAATAACTGCATTACCTGTTCCCAAATTGTTCAGAACATTAACAAGCCACGTATTAATACCACCGAAAATTGGATCGAACAGGTAGAACATAATCGCGCCTGAAATTAGAAGTCCAAATACAGGGTATAACAAGATTGGTTTTAAACCATCCAGTGCTTTCGGCAGACCTGCAAAAGCTTTACGCAGGAAGATCACCACATAACCAGCCATGAAACCAGCTGCCAGACCGCCAAGGAAGCCTGCATTAGAGTTTACAGCCATCAGACCCCCAACCATACCTGGCATCAGTGCCGGGCGGTCTCCAATGCTCATCGCGATAAATCCGGCCAGTATCGGAATCAGGAAGTGGAACGCACCTGTTCCACCGCCAATTGTCTGCAACAGTTGGAACAATGCATTGTCTTCTCCTGCCACTTGTTCAATCAAGAAGGAAATTGCTAACAAAATCCCCCCGCCTACAACGAATGGCAGCATATGAGAAATACCGTTCATTAAATCCTTATAGATTTTACTGCCCACGCTGCTCTTCTCCGCTTTCGACTCTTCAGCGCTGCTTTTACCTTCACTACGATAAATTGGGGCATCGCCGTTCAGCGCTTTGCGGATCAGTTCCTCAGATTTACGGATACCGTCGCTTACCGGTCTTTGCAATACAGGTTTACCGTCAAATCTGGCCATTTCAACCTTTTTGTCAGCAGCAACGATTACACCTTTGGCACGGCGAATTTCATCCGCTGTCAGTACGTTTTGCGCACCTTCCGAGCCATTCGTTTCTACCCGGATGTTAACACCCATTTCTGTCGCTTTCTTAATGAGAGCGTCTTCAGCCATAAACGTATGCGCAATGCCTGTAGGGCAGGCAGTCACCGCAACCACAAACTCGTCTGAATTCGGGTTACCAACGATAACATCCGGCGTTTTCTGTGCTTTGGCAGCCTCTTTCTTAGCTTCTTTTGCTTTCTTGGCTGCTTCTTCTTCCGCCTGCTTGGTATCAAACAGCTCGGATACTTCATCCGGTGTTTGCGTATTCATCAGTTTGTCAATGAAATCGGTATCAATTAGAAGCCGGGAAAGAGCAGCTAGTGTGCGAAGATGCGTATTTGCTGCTCCCTCTGGAGCCGCAATCATAAAGAACACTTTTGCCGGCTCACCGTCCAACGATTCGAATTCTACGCCTTTACTGCTTTTGGCGAAAACGACAGTCGCTTCATTCACGGCTTTAGTCTTGGCATGCGGCATCGCAATGCCGCCGCCGATTCCAGTGCTAGACTCTGCTTCACGTTTGTAAATCATTTCTTTAAACAAGGCACGGTCATTAATACGTCCACTTGCTTCGAGACTAGCGATAAGCTCCTCAATCGCCTCGTCTTTTGTCGTCGCCTGCAGGTCCATGATCATCGTTTCTTTAATCATCAGGTCTGTTATTCTCATTTTTCACACTCTCCTAAGTTCGATCAGCGTGTCAATACACGCATAATAAGCTCATGATGCAGCCGGATTACCGTTTTGAAATCGTGACTTGCGGCCGTAATTGTTCAATCTTCTCTTTAGTAGCCAGATCATCGGAAAACGCAGTTGCGCTTCCGGATGCCACTCCTGCACGGAATGCTTCGATCGGATCGCCATGAAGAGCCAGCGTACCCACGAATCCAGCAATCATTGAATCACCTGCGCCTACAGAATTTTTCACCGTACCTGCTGGTACATTTGCGTGATACACTTCATCTGCCGTAATGAACAAAGCCCCTTCTCCTGCCATGGAAATCAGTACATTTTTTGCGCCTGCTTCCAGCAGCTTACGACCGTAAGTGACGATCTCCTCCTTTGAATGAATCGTTACGCCAAACAGCTCAGCCAGCTCGTGGTGATTCGGCTTGATGAGCAGCGGTTTATGAACCAGTGCCTTCATCAGCGCCTCACCTGTGGTGTCGATGACGAATTCAGCTCCAGTTTGCTGGCATACGCTAATCAGCCGATCGTAGAAATCTCCTCCAAGTGACGGCGGAATACTTCCCGACAAGACGACAATGTCATTTTTCTGGAGTCCCGCCAGCTTTTGCACCAACGCATCGGCCTCTTGCTCACGAATCGCAGGTCCCAAACCATTAATTTCCGTTTCATCGCCATGCTTGAGCTTAATGTTAATCCGTGTGTCATCTTCGATCATTACAAAATCAGTTTTAATGGATTCTTCCCGCAATGTATCGTCGATAAACCTGCCTGTGAACCCTCCGAGAAAACCAATCGCCGTGCTATCTGCTCCCAACTGGTTCAGTACACGTGATACATTAATTCCCTTACCACCTGGCAGTTTTAAATCACGTTTCATCCGGTTCAAATCACCAAGCTTCAAATCATCAACTTCCACGATATAATCAATGGAAGGGTTCAGCGTTACTGTATATATCATTGTTATCCCTCGATTATCTTAGTTTTCTGAGCGATGGATCGGCGTGACCGTTCTGGCATCGATTCAGTAATAAGTATAGCTTCCTTGAGCTCGAACAGTTTGGCGAAGGTTACTTCTCCAATTTTGCTGGAATCGGCTAACACATACGTTTTGCCAGACAGCTGGTGGGCACGCCGCTTGATCAGCGCCTCTTCGGGATCAGGAGTTGTATACCCCATTTCCATATCCACCCCGTTCGTTCCCAGAAAGCACTTGTCGAATCGAAAATTGTCCAAATTTTGTAGGGCAATACTCCCGATTACGGCTTTGGTATGAATTTTCATCATCCCTCCCAGTAGATAGCTTCTGATTCTTTTGCTTACCAGTGCTTCTACGTGGGATAGTCCATTCGTCACGACCGTCACGTCTTTAGCTTCAATGTAAGGAATCATCGCCATCGTTGTTGTTCCCGCATCCAGATAAATACATTCGCCATCCAAAATTTCTTTGGCTGCTATACGGGCCACTGCATTTTTTTCTTGAACGTTTTTGAATGTTTTTTCTTCCATGCCAGGTTCCTGACTTTTCTGATTCAGCAAGGTTGCCCCGCCATGAATCCGCTTGAGCAACTGACGGCTCTCAAGATCTATCAAATCACGCCGAATCGTTGACTCAGAAGCTCCCAACAGATCAGCCAATTCTTGCAACTTTACAACCCCACATTCTTGTAAGCGCCGTATTATTAACTTGTATCTTTCTTCCGTCAGCATCATCATTCCCCCAACTGTTCATATCGTACCACAAACTTGACAAAAAACAATCATTTTTCTTCAAAAAGATTCAAAAAAATTCATTCCGACTTCATTTTTTTACAAAATGGTGAATTCCTGCTCTAATCAGCATGATTGCGTTTACATTTCAAAGAAATTTCATCTGCTTTTATGTAAATTCATTCTTCTTACATAGGAATTCAGCAGTAAACGTTCAAAAACGTTCTAAAGCTTCCATCAGTACTATTTTACCATTATGCGCACAATTCGTCCCCACCTTCTCTACTGCTCAGAAAAAGGCTAAACACGAGGACTGCTCCCCTTTGTGTTTAGCCAATCGAGACGCTTAGCGTTCAGCCCTTAACGATTCCAATGACGAAACCGTCATACCCCTTGCTCCCCACGGTTTGGATAGCTGTAGCTGTAATTCTTGATTCCTCAGCTAGCATATCATAAAACTTTCTTACTCCCTGCACACGAGGGTCTGTGCTATAAGCTTGAACCACTTCTCCTTCACGGATAACATTATCACCGATAATAACGGTGCCAGGATGTGAGAAGCGAAGTGCCCAATCCAGATAAAATGGATTATTGGGTTTATCCGCATCGATAAAAATCAGATCAAAGGGGTCAACTCTCTCCTCTTTCATCTGTGCTAACTGCTCTAAAGCGTCTCCCTCCCGAAGTTCCACTATTCCATCCAACTGAGCCAACGATATATTCGACCGGGCAATTTTAGCATGGATCGGATTGGCTTCCAGCGTAACTATTTCTCCATCCTCCGGCAACGCCCTTCCCAACCAGATTGTACTGTAGCCTCCCAAAGTACCGATCTCCAGCACACGTCGCGCTCCCTGCATTTGAGCAAGGATATTTAATAGCTTTCCCTGATTGGGGGATACATCATGCGGAGGTAATCCCGCCTTTTGATTAGCAGCCAATACTTGTTCCAAGACAGCATCATGCGGAATGAGACACTCCGAGATATACTGGTCTACTTGATCCCACGTGTTCGTTTGATTCATTCGCTCCACTCTCCTTTGGATTAACTTACAATTTGATTGTAAATGAATTATTATTATAAAAATAATATATGTTTTTGCTCTATTCATAATCTACATATATGAATCTGTCGGAAAGGAAGTATGGTCTTGAACCTGCATGCATTACGCTTATTTCACGTGGTCGCCTCTACAGGGAGTGTGACACGTGCCTCTGAACTTTTAAATATTAGCCAACCTGCGATTACCGCCCAGATTAAAAAATTTGAAAAAGAAATATCTCTCACACTGCTCATGCCGCTAGGAAGAGGGATTGCCTTAACGGATGCTGGTGAAAAACTTGCTGTACTCGCCAGACGGCTCTTTGCTGTCGAACAGCAAATCGAACAATTTTCACAAGATTATCGTGGTGGAGCTCATGGTCATATCCGGCTAGCGGCTACTTATTTACCGGCTCATTTTCTCATTCCGGCCTGGATTGCAAAATTCAAACAACAATATGAACATGTTGAAATGACGATTAACACTACAAATTCCAACGATGCTTTGCAGCAGCTATTAAATATAGAAGTGGATTTGGCTATATACGGAGGACTGCCTGAGCAGTATCCCGATACGATTCAGACTGAAGAATTATTTCGTGATGAATTGTGGTTCGTGGTAGCTCCAGATCATCGGTATGCAAATCAACAGGTTTCTTTATTGGAAATGATGCATGAACCCTTTGTTATGCGTGAAAAGGGGAGCTCGACACGGGAGAGATTATTTTCCTTATGTCGAACCTACAATGCCCCCGCCCCCCAGGTCACCCTAAACTTCACAGGGCTGCATGAGGCGATTACCGCAGTTATTGCCGGATATGGTGCCAACTTTGTGTCCTCACTGGTCGTGCGTGAATATGTAGAACGTGGCGAACTGTGCCGGGTATACGTAGAAGACATCCAGCTTCTCAATTCAATCGCCATCTGTACCCGCAAAAACGAACCCCTATCTACCGCTACTCTAAATCTCATTCAACTCATACGTAACCATTCCTAATGAGCATTAGGCACCTGTGTACACTAGCGCTGTATTTTAAAATAACAAGAGCCATGACTGCGTGCAGTAACGACTACCATAAGCGACTGAGAGAATGCCTTGGTAAAATCACTATAAAAAAACCGCCAAACACAGGGTTTACCCTCGTCTTTTAGCGGTTTATTTCTCTTTGAACCCCGAATATTTAAATCTTGAAGTTCTCCACAAGCACCTGAAGCTTCTCGGCAAGTGATGAGAGAAGCGCTGCGGAGGATTCCACTTCTTGCATGGCAGCAAGCTGTTGCTCCGAAGAGGCTGACAGGGACTTTGCCCCTTCAGCCGTATGGTTAGAGACCATTACGGTATTCTGAATGGCTTCAACGAGCCCTTCAGAGATCAGCGCCAGATCCCGAACTGTGGCTGATATTTGCTCGCTTTGGGAAGACATATCGGAGATGGAGACCTCGATCTCGGAGAAGGAGCGTCCGGCTGATATGATCAACTCTTTGCCCTGCATCATTTCGTCCGTGGAACGCTTCATAGTTTCTCCTGCCTTGTCCATTTGGGCGATAATCAGACTGATTAGCTCGCTGATTTGTGTGGCAGAATTGGCAGAACGTTCGGCCAGCTTGCGGACAGAGCCAGCGACAACGGCAAAGCCCTGACCTTCTTCTCCGGCGCGCGCAGCTTCTATCGCTGCATTCAAAGACAACAAGTTGGTCTCCTCGGCGATGCTGGCGATGGTGCCGACAATGTTCTCAATCTCCTTGGAGTGGCTGCCAAGCGTATGAATAATGCTTGAGAGATCGCCGATGCTTTCGCTGACAACTCCCATTTGGGAGGTGGTGGAATCCATCGATTCCCGGCCAAGACGTGCTTTCTGGACATTATCCGCGGCCTTGTTCATTGCGATGTCTGCATTGCCGGCAATATCGCTGATGAAGCGTGACATATCCTGAACAGCTTTATAGCTTCCTTCCAGATTCTCCAGTTGGGTATGCGCCCCATCGGCCAACTCAATCGTAACATTCACGCTATGCTCTCCAGCACGGTTTGTTGCCTGTGCGCTGGCAGACAGCTCTTGAGACGAAGAAGCGACCAGCATAGAGGTGTCATTGACCTGAGTAATCAGGTTGCGCAGGTTCATTGTCATATCGTTGAAGTCGCGGGCCAGCGTCCCGATTTCATCCTTGCTTTTGAAAAGAAGCGGTTCATGAGTAAGGTCGCCTTTGGTAATGGTATTCACAGAGGCTGACAGCCTGGTAAGCGGACTTACCATATGGCGAATCAACAGGTAAACAACAAGGATAGCCACGATGAAAATGGAGCCGCCAATAATAAAGGGCTGAACAATAATATCCAACGTCCGTTCCTGAATTAACGAACCGTCAAAATTGATGGCCATCAGTGCAACAATGGGCTTGGTGGGATCATGGTCCTGATAAATGGGGCCGTATCCGGTTTTGAGCGAGGTTCCTTCATATGTATAAACCTTGGAATATGCTGAATGCTTCATGGTAGTTATCATTTTTTTGTCTTCGTCTGTGAAGTAGAAGGAATCGCCAGCTTGATAGCCTCTTTGCTTGAAGTTGGCATCGGCGGCCAGAATTTTTCCATCCAAGGAGATAATGAAAGCCTCTTTAAAAATAGGCTTATGTGCTACAATCCAGCCGATCCGGTCTTCAATGGCAGCAAGTTTGCTGTTATCTCCACTGACCAGAGCCGATATATCCGCAGGATCTATAAGGCCAGTCGTAATATTGGCGCAACCCACCAGCTCGATCCCAGCAGCTTCATCCACTTGATGATAAGCGGTACGATATCCGAAGTATCCAATGGAGGAGCCTACGAGAAGCAGTATGATGAGCATCATCCAGGTTAATTTTGTTGCCAGCTTCATTATTTGAACCACCAATCCTGACTCTAATAAATTTTTGTGACCATCCGTTTTCACTGCTACGATTATAGCCTATCAACACTTACTATAATATGGCATTCCAGTGTCGGAATATGTCGTTTTTTGTGAGAATAGTCACTGTTTTTTGTAAACGGGGGCGTTGCAGCGAACGGCCGTCATTAATGGCGCGGTGACGACTACCATAAGCGACTGAGGTGAGAGAGTGCCCCTATTAAATTACGACAAAAAAACTGCTAAACACAGAGGTTCATCCTCGTTTTTAGCAGTTTATTTTTCTATATATCATGTGTTTCATCGGTAACGTATTTTCAATTTTTATAGCTGTATTCAGCTTTATTTTTTGTCGGCTAATAAGAGATTAACTATCGTTTCCAATTGAAGTTCCAATGAATAAGGATCTTCCATTACAAACTCATCCTCTTTATCGCTGAATGAACCGTACATATAAACCTGTCCTTTTTTTACAGCCGGAAGTCCTTTCCATAGCTCACTATGCAGAATCTGATTAGCCCCTTCATCTTCTGAACCGTATACAAAGATGTGATCTCCCATATACTCGGGTAAAACCTCAAGTGAAATATTTTCAAATCCTTCTTTCATGTTCAATGCCTTCTTGGTAGGTGGTAGCTTTAGCGTCTGATAAATGGTCGGACTTCCGTAATTGCCGCCTTTCGCTGCCAAAACATATATCGATTTATTGGCGACTTGTACAATTGAAACCGTCTCTCCGTCCTTAACGATACCTTGAATTTTCGTTCTGGCCTCTGCAGCTTTCTTCTCGTATTCAGTAATCCACTGCTCGGCTTCTTTCTGCTTGCCAAAGATTTCACTGATTCTGCGGAATTTATCCAGCGGCCCCGCTGTAGATTCGCCCTCCCAATACGGCAAGAACACGGTCGTTCCTACCTTTTGGTAGCTGTCGATGTTCTTTTCGATTGAACCGATAATTAAATCCGGTTGCAGAACGGTCAGTTCCTCCAAATCCATAGGAAAATCACCGAGATCCTTGATTCCGGCCAACTTCTCTTTGGGATATCCCGATTGATCAATCCAAGCCTCATTCAGCATATAGCTTCTGACCCCCACCGGAATAATCCCCAGCTTCAAAAGATGCCCCATATACTGATCCGATGCCATTCGTTTCGGGTTTGCAGGTACTTCCACATCGCCTTTTAATGTCTTAACCGTTCTTGTCTGTGCTTGCACTGCCGCTTGTCCATCGCTGTTGGATGATGTCGCTGTATGATTAGCCTTCGTTTACGAGCTTCCATTTGTATTCGTCGGAGCCGAGCAAGCTCCCAGCATCAATGATAAACACAACATAATCATCATGGCCGTTATTTTGACTCTTCCGTGCATGAATAAAAGTGGCGTCCGTCTGCATTAGCAGTTCTGCTGCTCGATCTGCTCTTACTTGGCCCAAGTAATGAATCGGACTGGTATGCATTTTACTTTTGAACAACCTTTATAAATGTCCAGTACTGCATTGTAGCTCCTCCGCAATGGACTCAAGTGTCATAGGCCGACTAAAATGCTCACGCATATAGGCTACAGCCTGCGATACAAGGTCGGGCTTAAGAGGTTCGATGCTCTGCCCATACAACTGCTGCAACAACTCATATACAAATTTATGAAATAAGGCTTTAACATGCAGTTTGCCAAGTCCAGAAGCTTCACGCCATTCTTGCTCCAACAGCTTCACTTATCGTACAGGGGCAGCGGGTAATGAGGTGCAAAAGCATACTGATTCTGAAAAGGATTTTCCTTTTCCACCATGCAGTACATGGAAACGCTCTACCCTGTGAATACTTTTATCCAACCGTACCCGTGCGCTTCCACGCACAGCATACAAGAACGCACTAACAGGAAGTCGATAGGTTCGTAGCTCCTCCCCTTTTTCGATCTTCTTATGACGAACATCCATCACCTGTATAAAAACATGATTCCACAGCAAAATGTGATCGTTCAACTTCATTACTACTGCTCAGCCTCCATCCAAACCGTTCCTTCACTTCTTATTCCGCGCTATCAGAATTAAATTCATTATAATTGATAATCATTCTCACAAGCAATCGATTGTATCTAACTTCCTCTGAACAGTTCAAAACCATTGATTATGTATGTATATATCAAAATATATGTAAAAAAGCCCTGCAAAAGGGCTATCTTTCTTGCAATTCATTCTACTGTTGATTAGAGCTCACCTGTATGATTATGTTCCAAATCGTTTGCGGTACCCGCATTTTCGGCATAACTCTTCTACCGCTTCTCTCTTGGAGAAACCGAAGTACAGACGGTTGGCACGCTCCCCTTCCACAATGTCGGAAAAAGATTGTTCGTGCACGTTACCTAAATTAATGACACCTTCTCCATCCAGACAGCAAGGGACCACTGTTCCATCCACCAATACCGCCGCCTGGCTACGGAGTGCATGGCAAAAGCCTTTTCCGTCATCTTCCGGGGCACTGAGGCTCGGCCATTCAAATTCATGGTCTTGATTCAAATAAACATTTGGTGCGATTTTGACCCCACTGCCCGGTATCACCTTTTCCTCAATCCGATAGTCCAGTCCAAACTCTTGCTCCAGTCGTTCAAGCGTTTCCCGGTTGCGCTGACGCTGCACATTAGTCAGATTATCCTGAGTCAGGTTCCAGAGACGGAACGAAATAATGACATTGTGTTTTACTGCTTCTCTTACAAACGTGAAAATATTACCCAAATATCCTTCTCGATCCACGGAGCCTTCGTGCCCGTCAAAGCTGTGAAGAGAGAAGTTCATCTGACGCAGCGCTGGTTGCCCAAGCAGCTTATGTCCGGTCTTCGGCAGCAAGGTACCATTGGTGGTAATATTGACCTTCAATCCTTTCTCATGAGCACTTTCCAACAAAAGATCAATTTTCGGATGGAGCAACGGCTCTCCTTTTACATGCAAATAGATGTAATCCGTATGTGGTTTGACCTGATCAAGCACATTTCGAAAGACTTCCGGATCAATAAATTTTTTGACACGCTGTGTTTGAGGACAAAAGCTACATGCAAGATTGCAAATGCTCGTTATCTCAATGTATACCTTTTTAAAAGTTTTCAACATGATTTCCCCATTCTAACCTTCATCCTGAGCATCTTGTTTATGCTCACTAATCTTATGATTATAACGGGTTATCACCGACAGGTAAACTCTCCAGCCTCCCCTTGGTGTGGGCATCAAATGCTCGACACCTATGCCTATCCAAGATTTGATATTTTCTATTGACCCTAGGTCTGACCTAAGGTTTATAGTGGAGTTATTCAACTATCAGTAAGGAGTCCTGTCATTGAAAGAACACATTACGATCAGTCAGCTTGCTCAGCTCATGAATGTATCTGTACATCAACTGCGATATTTTGAAGAAAAGGGAATCCTGTATCCATCACATACAGAAGAAAATCAATATCGGATGTACGGGATTCATGAGATTTATCAGCTTTCGCATATTTTATTGTTACGCAAATTAAATGTCCCTGTCGGTCAGATTCAAGAATGTATGACTTCCTATGCTGCCGATGACTATAACCAGCTTTTAGAGCATTCGTTGCAGAAGGTACAAGCTGAAATAGCTAACTTGAAGATGCATGAACAGTTTATTCACAAAGTGCTAGAAGAACATGATAGCCTGACTCAGCGAAATGATGAATATCAGGTCAAACGATTAGGTCCCCGTCATTTAAAGCTATGGTTTGCATTGGAGAATGGTCAAGAGCTCACTGCCGGAAACTTATTTGAACACCACCCTGCCCCACCTCGATTATTTGAAAATGACCTGCATTACTTGTCTGATGCCGGACAGGTGAAGCTGTGTTATGAAACGGTGGATGTGGCTGACTATATTCTGGAAGAAGGCAACTATCTTTATAAGCATCTTTCCGTCATTGAAGAGCCTGAGATTGATTATGAAATTAAACAAATGGAACGATATGTAGCTCATCACCAATATAACTGCCAAAGCAAGATTGTCCTAGTAGAAAAATCTTATCTTTCGATGTTCGACAACAACAAGCTGCAATACGAAATTCAAGTTAAAGTAGAATAAATCTAGGAGGGCGTTACATGAGTGCAAAATCCTTTGACATTGTTGCATACCAGAAACAAGACCATGAAGCTGTTTGTAGTCTTTTAGTCGAATCGTTTAAAGCAAAATTCCAATCTCTTGTTACACTGGAGGATCAAGCTATACAGCAGTTGTTAATGCAGGTTTGGGTTCAAAATCCTTATTCTACATCTATGAAACAATTTGTAGCCAAAGAAAACGAAGAAGTTATCGGTGTTCTTTCTCTTAAATGGAAACCCTCCTCCTCTTCACTTCCTGAAACAACCCCCATTTCTTTGGCTCCGCTCATAAAACAGTTTGGTTGCTTTAATATATTTAAATTTTTGACAGGTATGCATGCGCTGGAGTATCCCCCCGCTGCAGATGAGTGTTACATTGATCATCTGGCAATTCGTTCAAGTCATCGTAACCAGGGAATAGGACGCCGTCTTCTAGCTTTCGCACAGCAATTTACGGTTGAATCTGGTTTTCATACATTGACGCTTCATGTAGCGCATAAGAACCAAGGGACTATCCGTTTGTATCACAAACTGGCGTTTGAAGTAGAACAATCCAAGTATAATGGGTTACCGCATTTTTGGTTCAAGGAGCCTGTATGGCATCTGATGAGTTGGAAAGGAACGAAATTGTAATCGAGGAGAGAGCACCATTGAAAAAAACATTCAAGCTTACTTTGGGTATTGCGGCAGCTCTGGCGGTTGCCTTAATACTCATTGTTCTATATCAAAATTCCTACAAGATGACAGAAGAAAAAATACAAATCACGACGCCTAAAGGGCTGTTAACAGGTACATTAGCTTTGCCTAAGAACTACTCGGAAAAGGTTGGATTGGTTGTTTTTGTCCATGGGGATGGTCCTATTAATGACACATATGATGATGGATACAAACCACTGTGGGAAAAGTTCGCCTCCAAGGGTTATGCCTCCCTGTCATTGAATAAGCCCGGTATTAATAGTGCCCCTGGCAATTGGCTGGATCAAAGCATGGAGGACCGCGCACAGGAGATCCGATATGCAATAGACTGGGCGAAAACCTTGCCGATGATTGATACGCAAAAAATCGGCCTATGGGGAGCCAGTCAAGCAGGATGGGTCATTCCGAAGATCGTTAAAGACGAACATGATATTGCATTCAGCATCCTTGTATCGCCTGCCGTGAACTGGATTTCCCAAGGACAATTTAATACCAGAAAAGAAATGGAGCAAGAAGGAGCTACTCCGCAAGAAATTCAAAAGACATTGAACTACGATCAAGAGATTCTACAGTTACTGAAAAAACATGCTTCTTATGAAGAATACCTAAGCATAGCCGATCCTGAGGATATGATCTCCAAAGAAAGATGGAGCTTTATAGGCAAAAATTTTCGGTCTGATTCCACCGAAGAATTAAGTCACTTCCATTCTCCTGTACTCTTGGTTCTGGCTGGCAAAGATATTAATGTTGATGTAAAGGATACCGAGCGAGTCTACCGCCAGAAAATACCCGCAGAGCTGCTGTCCGTTATTCATTTACCTGAAGGCGACCATTCCATGATGAATGAAAAAATCGCGCGTTCAAAATCTCTAACTTTTTTAACAGCCGTATTCGCCCCAAGAAAATTGGTGAATGACGAGTATCTCAAAATCCTTGCCGATTATGTCAATCAATGAAAACCCCATAACTGTTCTCGGTTAGACTGGGAATAGATCTATAAACAACAAAAAAACGGCATCTCTGCCGTTTTTTCTAAAGGATGGACTCTCAGGGACTCGAACCCTGGACCAATTGATTAAGAGTCAACTGCTCTACCAACTGAGCTAAGAGTCCATAATAAAAGTTTGGTGGAGCCTAGGGGGATCGAACCCCTGACCTCATCGCTGCCAGCGATGCGCTCTCCCAGCTGAGCTAAGGCCCCATCGTAAGTAAGTTAATCAACGTTTCAAGCGACTTCTATATCATATAAAATTTTTATTCCTGTGTCAATACTTTTATAAAAAAAATATAATCATCTTCCCACTTTGTCCCAAGAAAGATACAGTCAGCGATCAGTCGCTGGCTGTATCTTTAGATAATAGTGTTTTCAGTTCCTTCATAAACATATTGATGTCTTTAAACTGACGATAGACGGACGCAAAACGTACGTAGGCGACTTCATCCACTGGGTAAAGCTGTTCCATGACCAGCTCACCGATCTGCTGGCTATCCACTTCTGTGGCTGCTGTGTTGCGGATAGCATTCTCTACCTGGGATACGATCATATCCAGTTGCTCGACGGATACTGGGCGCTTCTCGCAGGCTCGAATGAGACCGCGCAGCATTTTATCACGACTAAACTCTTCACGGCTGCCGTCTTTTTTGATGACCATGAGCGGGGTTTCCTCCACCATTTCAAAGGTGGTAAAACGCCTGGCACACTGCTCACATTCACGGCGGCGACGGATGGACTTGTTATCATTCGCAGGTCGCGAATCCAACACTTTCGTGCCGTTGTAGGCACAATACGGACATTTCATAATCTCACCACTTTCTTTTTCCAATAAATTCCCGTAGATTTTTAGTAATAATTTTGTCAAAACAGATCATAATATGTTTACCATATCGCGAGGAGGTGAACAACAATGGCACAAGGAAACAATGGCAACTCCAACAATCTGGTAGTCAGCAGATCCTCCGGCGCTCTGGAGCAAATGAAATATGAAATCGCTCAAGAGCTGGGTATCAGCATTCCTCAAGATGGTTACCAAGGTAACATGACTTCCTATGAGAACGGTTCGATCGGGGGCTACATCACAAAACGCCTCGTAACGATCGCCGAACAACAATTGGCAGGTCAATACCAATAATCGCGGTAATAATGCAGAAATAACAAGATAAAGTGTATGGATGGGCTGCTAAAAACAGCCTGTCCTGCGCTTTTTTCATTTTAAAGCGAAAAGGCTCATCATGTCATTAACTTGTCATTTAAAAATCATTATAAATTTTCGTGTATTGCCTGTAGTAATAAATGACCCGCTGTACATAATGTCGTGTCTCACCAAAAGGGATTTGCTTAATGGACTCTTCTTTTCCATCCCACACTCCCTTATCCAGCCACTCTTGAACTTTACCCGGCCCTGCATTGTAAGCAGCTACGATTGCTACAGGATTATCCTGAAACTTTATGGATAGGTTATGCAAATACCAGGTTCCCAGCTCAATATTGGTGCCAGGCTCGTGCTTGACACTGTCCAGCGGAACCTTTTGAATCTGGGCGCTGTCCATAATCCAATTTGCCGTATTCGGCATAATCTGCATCAGGCCCAGTGCACCCTTATGCGACTGCTTGCTGGTTTTAAAATTGGTTTCTACACGGATAATAGACGCCACCAAAAATGGGTCCACTTCATACGTTTGTGAATACTGCCGAATCTCATCCTTATATTGAATTGGATAAAACCAGGACATCCAATTTGAATTAAGGAACAGGATCAGGACAAACCCGACAAACAAAGTGAGCAGGACTCTTTTCTTTCGCAAAATATTCATGCAAGTCCCTTCCGCTGCCAAAATTGATCAATTTGTCGC
The DNA here is from genome assembly GCF_024213565.1 of Paenibacillus sp. Lou8.1. Classification (NCBI taxonomy): domain Bacteria; kingdom Bacillati; phylum Bacillota; class Bacilli; order Caryophanales; family Paenibacillaceae; genus Paenibacillus; species Paenibacillus sp. Lou8.1. The sequence continues at coordinate 162,989 of NZ_JANAVN010000001.1, read as the reverse complement.
TTCGTCTCAGTCTGTGTTCCGCTATTATCGATAACGATATCGGCCAAGCTTTTCTTTTGTTCAATATCCATTTGTGCGGACAGCCTAAGTCCAGCTTGCTCCTCCGTCAGACCGTCTCTGAGCATCAGACGCTGGAGCTGAATATCACGTGGTACGTACACAACCATAATTTCCTCGTACAAGCTCTCCAGCCCGGACTCGTACAGTAACGGGATATCTGCCAAAACAAGCTTGTCCGGCTGTTCCCGTTCATATGCTTCCATGCGCATACGCATTTCCTCACGAATAGCAGGATGTGTAATATCGTTAAGTGCCTGCCGCTGGGCAGGGTCTCCGAATACAATCTCACCCAGTTTTTTGCGGTGCAGGGTTCCGTCATTGTTCACTATAGCTTGTCCAAAATGCTGTATGACCGCCGCCAGCACCGGATGCCCCGGAAGCATGACTTCCCGGGCAATGGCATCTGCGTCGATCAGCAGCGCACCTTTGGCGACCAAAAGAGCCGACACGGTGCTTTTTCCGGTAGCAATACCTCCGGTTAATCCGATATTCATGCTCTTTCACCTCATAACAGCTTCAATATGCCCATCATAATCAGTAATAATGCCGGCAATACACCCAGCGCCTTCATAAATCGAAATGCTGATAGAAAGAAGCCTGCCTTCATCCCTGCAATTAAAAATGTTCCACTGAATAACGTAATAGCCAGCGCAGTAGACAGTGGCTGAAAACCAAGCATAGCTGCCCCGAGTCCCGCTCCGAACGCATCGACCGATAATGCAATGCCCAGCCAAACCGCTTCGGTAGCAGATATACTGCCGGAACGGTCCATATCCGCAGCAGACGGACTTCGAAGAATCCGAATAACAAGTCCCCATTTGCGGAACTCCAGAGAAAATAGCGTTCGCTCCTGCTGCTCCACAGAAGCTTCTGCCGACAGATCTTTTCTTGAGCTAAGGAAAGACTCTGTATCAGCATCCTCTATACTCTTCTTCTCTCCAAGAACAGATCTGCTCACTGGATCAGTCTGTTCTGTAAGAAGCAGCCGCCGAGAGGCTTCCGCTGAATCCTCTGGCGAATCCTCTTTGCGGTGCAGAGCTTGAATCAAAGAGTAACAGCCGATACAGATCAGGATGACAGCGCCGAAAACGGTCGTATATACAGGAGACAGAACATGAGATAGTAATGCGCCCAATTGCATGGATATGCCGATCACCAAACCTGAACATATGGAGATGATAGCAATCGACAACAGTGGAATTTTCATTTTGCGCAGTCCATATGTAACACCGACTCCGAAACTGTCCAAACTTAGCGCAAATGCCAGTAACAGCAGGGCTCCCCAATGATTAGCCACTCCAATTCCCTCCCATTGCGAAGGCAGGGCCTTATAACAACCGAAACCCTCCGCAGTATTGGTACTTGGAACAATATATGAGAGGGATGGGCTTGGGGTGACTGTGCCTGTTTAGCGCAGAGGCTGGCAGACCGGACAATGATGTGTGCCACGTCCGGCTACGACAGATTTTTCGATCAATGTGCCACAGTTAACACAAGGCTTCGCGTTACGTCCATAGATTTGCAATTGATGCTGGAAGTCGCCCGTTTTCCCCTGTCCATTAACGAACGATTTAATGGACGAGCCTCCAACCTGAATCGACGCACCCAGCGTGGAGACAATAGCTTCATGCAAGACATGAAATTGGCTATCCGTTAGGCTTTTGGCTGGCTGTGCTGGATGAATCCCCGCCTTAAACAACGATTCATCTACATAAATATTCCCAATGCCCACCACATATGACTGGTTTAACAGCGCTGCCTTGATCGAAGTCGAACGAGTTCCAACAGCGACACGCAGCATTTCGGGTGTAAAGGCCTCGTCCATCGGTTCCAAACCGAGCTTGTTCAGCGGCTTTTCCAGCAAATCCTGTCCTGCCGGAAATAAGTGCATTGTGCCAAACTGGCGCACATCCTGATAACGCAGCTCCGTACCATCTTTAAAATGAAAGATGACATGGGTATGCTTTTCCACAGGATCATGTTGCGAATACAATCCATATCGCCCTTCCATTCGAAGATGGGAGACCAGCACCAGCCCGTCCAGCAAAATCCGCAGAAACTTCCCGCGTCTCTCAACCCCTGTAATCCGGTGATCGGCCAATTCCATCGCAAAAGCGTGGATATCATCGGGCCGTTGAATGATCCGCGGCAAATTAACGGTGACATGATCTATATGTTTATCAACGATAAGCTCGTTTAGCGTTCGTTTAATGGTTTCTACTTCCGGTAATTCCGGCATGATGTCTTCACCTCACCCTATATTATAACGGAAGCAGCGTCAAATTGGGACTATCTACTCATTGAAATATATTACTTGGCCTCATACCAATTGCTGCCATAGCTCACTTCGGCTTTGAGCGGCACAGCCAGCTTTAATGCGGCTTCCATGGTAGCCGGGACAAGCTCTTTCATCGTTTCCATTTCCTCAGGCGGAACCTCGAACACAAGCTCATCATGTACTTGGAGCAGCATTCTGCTGCGAAGTTTACGTTCACGTAAGACCTCATCCATCTGTACCATCGCCAACTTGATAATATCGGCTGCGGTACCTTGAATCGGCGTATTCATCGCTGTACGCTCAGCGAATGAACGCAGGTTGAAATTGCTGGCGTTAATCTCCGGTAAATAGCGTCTGCGTTCTAACAGCGTTTTTACGTAGCCGTCCCGCTTCGCATCCTTCACAATATCATCCATGTAACGGCGAACGCCTTGGAACACATCAAAATACTGGTCGATAAAACGAGCCGCTTCCTTCCGCGTAATATTCAAATTTTGTGACAGACCATAATCACTGATCCCATAGACAATCCCAAAGTTGACTGCCTTCGCAGAACGCCGCATATTGGAGTCCACATCTTCCGCTGCTACCCCAAACACATCGGATGCGGTCTTGGTATGGATGTCCATATCGTGGACAAAGGCCTCCTTCAAACGTTCATCATCCGAAATATCAGCCAGCACCCGCAGCTCGATCTGTGAGTAGTCTGCCGCCAAAATAGACCAGCCCGGTTCGGACGGAACAAATACTTTTCGGATTTTGCGACCCTCTTCAAGACGAATCGGAATGTTTTGCAAATTCGGAAATTGACTGCTCAAGCGTCCAGTTGCTGCAACCGTCTGTCGGAAATACGTATGCACCTTACCCGTTTTCTCCGAAATTTCTTTCAGCAAACCTTCGACATACGTCGATTGGAGTTTGGCAATGGTGCGGTACTGCAAAATATTTTGCACAATATCATGATAGGGGGCCAGCTTTTCCAATACCTCCGCATCGGTCGAGTACCCCGTTTTAGTCTTTTTAATGACAGGTAAACCCAGTTTATCAAACAAAATCTCACCCAACTGCTTGGGCGAATTCAGATTGAACTCTACTCCAGCAATGCTGTAGATTTCACCCACCAACGTTGCAATCTGGGCTTCAAATTCTTTCCCCAAAGCGCGCAGTTCTTCTACGTTCACCAAAATGCCCTGCTTCTCCATATCCGCCAAAATGCGGGACAACGGCATCTCCAGCTCATGAAACAGCTTGTGCATTTCCGTTTTTTCCAGCTCCGCCTGCTGTACAGGCACCAAAGCTTCAATCACCGCTGCCTTACGCGCCACATGATCGGACAGTACATCCACGTCAGGGACTTTATATTTAGCTCCTTTACCGAACACTTCTTCGTCTGGACGGATCGAAGACAAACCATATTTGGCTGCCAATCCGCTCAATGTCTGGTTTGCATCGGTCGGGTCCAGCAAGTATCCCGCCAGTTGCACATCAAACTCGGCACCTGCAAACTCAATTCCATGCCAGTGTAAAGCCAAATCCGTACGATGCAGATCATGACCACGTTTTTTGCGTTCAGGGTCAGCAAGCCATTCGCGAATAGATGAAGCTGCATCGCTTTGCAGTACATCCAGTGTCATAAAAAACTGCTGTCCCGTTGCGGCAAATATCAGACCTACGATGTCAGCATGATGCGGATTATCACCATGCGTCTCAACATGCAGTACATCTAGATGATCCAACACTTCTACCAATTCGCTAATCCGCTGCTCATCCAGCACTGTTACGTCAGCCGCGGCTTCCTCTACGTCTACCCCAGTACTGCCAACCTCACCTGAAAAGGATAAACGCTCCAGCAAGGACTTGAACTCTAGCTTCGCCAGAGCTGGCCCGGCCGTTTCTGCTTGCAGCCCGCCAAAGGCCACATCTTCCAGCTGCTTGTCCAACGTTACATCCCGATAAATGGTCGCCAAATCTTTGCTCATTCGCGCATCATCAGCATGTGTCTCTACGCGTTCTTTCATTTTGCCCTTCAGCTCATTCGTGTGCGCCAGCACCTCTTCCACTGAACCATATTGATGAAGCAGCTTGAGCGCTGTTTTTTCACCTACGCCTGGAATGCCTGGAATATTATCCGACGTATCACCCATTAGACCCTTAAGGTCAATAATTTGCAGCGGCTTCAGGCCATATCGTTCCTGAATTTGCTCAGGTCCATACGTCTCCACCTCAGTAACCCCTTTGCGGGTCAAGCCGACTGTGACATGATCTGAAGCCAATTGAAGCATATCCTTGTCCCCGGTCACGACCAGCACATTGAAACCGGCTTCGTCCGCTGTCTTGGAGAGGGTGCCTATAATATCGTCCGCCTCATAGCCATCCAGTTCAAACTGAGCAATGCCGAAAGCGGTCAATAGCTCTTTCAGCAACGGAAATTGCTGGGACAGCTCTGTCGGTGTTTTCTCCCGTCCACCTTTGTAATCCTCGTATCCTTTATGGCGAAACGTTATTTTACCGGCATCGAAGGCAACCAGAATATGTGTTGGTTTGTGCTCCTCCAAGAGCCGCAATAACATCGTCGTAAATCCGTACACCGCGTTCGTCTGCTGCCCGCTCGAATTCGTTAACGGTGGCATAGCAAAAAACGCCCGGTAAATGATACTGTTGCCATCTATAAGCATGAGTTTATCCATTTAGCACCTCGCAAGTTCATCAATGCATTCGTAACGTTCTTACGTTTTACGCATTCCTCTTCCTATCTTAACATACAAGACTCCTTTTTCAGAAAAAAACGGCTGCTTCCTAACCAAATTTGCCTTTTGCTCAAAGACAAGTCTGGGTCAGAAACAACCGCTATATACCTGAAAGCTCTACTGGTTCAAATCTGGTCTCTCCCCTGTCACGAGATATACAGTGCTTTCACCGATATTCGTAGCATGGTCACCAATTCGTTCAATGTATCGTCCTACAAGCAGTTGCAGCATGGCTTGTGAAGCCTCTGCCGGCTTTTCTACCATAAAGGCATACAGATCGCTGATCATGTGGCTATACATGGAATCTACTCGATCATCCTCTTTGGCCATTTTATAGGCCAGATCTGTATTTTCATCCAGATAGGATTTGATCGCATCATCTATCATTTCTTTAACAATGGAAGCCATGTGCGGAATATCCACCAGCGGCTTAATGATCTGCTGCCCTTCCAAGCGAAGTGTCACCTTGGCAATATCAAGCGCCAAATCGCCCATTCGTTCCAGATCACTGGAAATTTTAAATGCAACAATGATCCGGCGCAAATCCTTTGCTACCGGTTGCTGGGTAATAATGAGCTTGGAACCCATATCGAGAATATTCTCTTCCAGCGTATTAAGGGATGCATCATTTTTGACCACCTGCTGAGCCAATTCTGTATTTTTGGTCTGCAAACATTCAATGGCCTGATCGAGCGCCTTCGAAACGTGTGCACCCATTTCGCGCAGTACGGCTCTCAGTTCATCTAACCCTTCATCAAAACCTTTTCTACGTATCATTTCGAAGTCACCCCTTCTGGCATATTCATCTGGTAGGCTTTAGCCAAATCGCCCTGAAATATAATCTTCCGTACGTGAATCTTGCGGCGTGGAAAACATCGTCTGTGTATCCGCCGCTTCCACCACAACACCATTCAAAAAGAACGCAGTTCGACCGGACACACGCGCTGCCTGATGCATGTTATGCGTCACCATGACAATGGTATACGTGTCTCGCAATTCCTGAACCAGTTCTTCAATTTTCATCGTGGAGATCGGATCCAGCGCAGATGTCGCCTCGTCCATAAGCAAAATATCTGGCTGTACAGCAAGCGCCCGGGCAATACACAACCGTTGCTGTTGTCCACCGGATAAACTCAGAGCAGAACGCTTCAGAAAATCCTTGACCTCTTCCCAGAGTGCCGCCTGCCGCAGGCTTTGCTCAACCAATTCGTCCAACTTGTCCTTTTGCCGAATTCCATGAAGACGCGGGCCGTAGGCCACGTTATCATAAATGGATTTGGGAAATGGGTTAGGCTGTTGAAAAACCATTCCCACCTGCTTACGCAGAGTTTCTACTTCCATAGTATCGCCGTATATATCCTGACCTGCGATACTCACAGTGCCTTCAATACGCGTTCCCGGTATCATGTCATTCATCCGGTTCAGCGTACGCAGCAGGGTTGATTTGCCGCATCCGGACGGGCCGATGAAGGCAGTTACCGTTTTTTCAGGAATATCGAGGTTTATATGTTTCAGCGCGTGAAATTTCTCATAATATAAATTCAGCTTATCGATCCGGATTACGGAATCATTCATGGATTTATGATCTCCTTCGTGTTGCAGTTATGATCCTCAAGCATTGCACCTGATTTGCACAATATGAAGATTATATAAGCTGTGTGTAAATTTAGTGTGGTGGATTTGTTAACGGTATGTAAAATGATCAAGAACTTAACATGAGCTCTAGCTCATGCGCTATTTCGGCTGCATTCAAAGCCGCTTCCTCTGCGGAACGGGACATTTCACTGTTTTTGGCTTCAATTTCATTGACAGCCTGCAGTAGTTTGGCAAAAGTTTGTGTTCCGGCAGAAATATATTGAGAGCCTGTATGAATCTGCTGCATACTCGTATCCGTCAGTTCAGCGGTGTCACGCAGCATTTGCTCGATATGGGTGAGTAAGCCTGTAATCTGTGTGGAAAAGGCTTTCGTCTGGAGTGACATATTCCGCACCTCCTGAGACACAATCTGGAAGCCTCGTCCGTGTTCGCCAGCATGTGCCGCTTCAATGGACGCGTTGATCGCCAGCAGTCCGCTGTGATCTGCCAATGCACGAATGGAAGAGGCCATGCCCGCAATGTCATTCAGCGATTGGGTCAACGCCGTCATCTGCTCATGCTGACGCTTCATTTGCTCCGTGACTGCACGATAGGAGAGCAAAACATCCTCCAGTTCTACTTTGCCACGGCGGGATAATTCACTCATTGAGCGGGTTAGGCGCACACTGTCATCGGCCTCTTTAGCTGCATCCAGCACAGTGAGCTGAATACGCTGGACTCCGTCATAGCTATGCCGAATCACATCGCCCCGCTCTTCGTCCGCTTCTCTTTGCATTCGCTGCACGACGGACAGGATATCACGAATCGTAAGTACGCCGAGTAACCGTGTTCCTTCCTTTATCAACACACAATCGTAAAAACGCTGATCTTCGCGCAGCATCGCCAATTCCACAATGTCCGATGCCCGGCTTTTCAGATCCACAATTAATGTATCGGGGTCAGCAAATATGGCCGCAGGCTTGTCATAGAACAACGCCGCAGCAAATCTGCCCGTAAAATGGCGATTGTACGCATCTCTCATAATAATGCCCAATGGAAGATCATTTTTATCCACAACAATGACACAAGGAATATCCTCCTGTGTTTTCATAAGCGCTAACAGTTCTTTACAAGTCATATCCGTACCAATGATCGGAACCTTCCGGCATGGCACATAGGTAGTAATCGGCTTGTATGCTTCACGTTCAATCACGGCAGTGGAACTCGGCTGGGTCTTTGGTTCCGTTATCATCGTTCTGAAGTCCCCTTTTTTTAACTACTTGGAGTGACGGGAACATCATATCGGTCATTTGTTGATTCTAGCGTCTATTTTTGTTAATGAAATGTAAAATCACGAAATGGACACAAAAGTCGTCGGTCACTTCCCTGGATAAAGAAAAAACGCTCCTCATTTATAATAAATGAGAAGCGCTTCTTTTTTTATTTACAACCAGCTTGTACCCCACTCCACGGATCGAATCGATATGAACCGAGTCTGGATCCAGCTCCAGCTTTTTACGTAAGGAACTGACGTGCACATCCACGGTTCGTTGACCGCCAATGTAGTCAAAACCCCAGACAGCATTCATCAGATCATCCCGAGTCAATACCACACCCGGCTTGCGGGACAAATAAAGAAGTACCTCAAATTCCTTTGGTCTGAGGCTGATGGACTGACCTCCAAGAATGACTTCATATTTTTCAGGGTAAATTTCCAGCTCACCCAATTGAATTCTGGAGCTATCTTTCTGATCAGACAGCACTCCTTCATCCCCGCCGGAAGTTCTTCGCAGCACAGCCGTTACACGGGCCAACAGCTCAGAAACGCCAAAAGGCTTCGTGATGTAATCATCTGCACCCGACTTCAGCCCTTGGACAACCTCGGCCTCGCCGTTTTTGGCCGTTAAAATAATGATAGGCGTTGTCAGCCCCTGATGGCGAAGTCTGCTCAGAATGTCCAGTCCGTTCATTCCCGGCAGCATCAAATCCAGCAGGATCAAATCGTAGAACTCTCTGGAGGCTTTTTCAAACCCGGCACTGCCATGATCCTCCGTGTCCACCTCAAAACCTTCTTGTATCAAATTGTAGGATAGCAATCTGGCAAGCGTTGGTTCATCCTCAATAACCAGCAAGCGTTGTCCCATAAATAACTTCATCTCCTGTTTACCTGTTAAAGGTGCATTGGTCAAAATCCAGAAACCTTTTCCACACTCATGCGACACCCGTTTATTTTATCACGGCATTGTTAACAGAATGTAAAAAAGGTTATAGTTCATTCTTCCTGTTGCAATAGCGGTAATTCAACTGTAAATGTGGTACCCAATCCAAGCTCACTTTCCACCGAAAGGGTGCCATGATGCAAATCGATCAAGTGTTTGACGATCGACAATCCCAGTCCCGTTCCGCCAGAGTTACGCGAGCGTCCTTTGTCCACCCGGTAAAAGCGTTCAAAGATACGTGGCAGGTCCTTCTTTGGAATTCCAATACCTGTATCACTGACTGTAAATACGACCTTTTCCGTGTCATTCTCCCGCTGGATCGTTAAAACCTTAATCTTTACCTTGCCACCATCAAGTGTATAGTTGATGCCATTAGACAAAAGGTTCAGGAAAATCTGCTGAAGCTTATCTTCATCTGCCTCCATAAACAGCTCATCCGGGATATCCATATGCAGCGTAATTCTTTTTTTTGCAGCTACATTGTTCAGTTTTTCCAGCAGTGATTCTATGAACGACGAAACGTGCACCGGCGAGCAATCCAGTGGAGAACGCTTGGATTCAATTTTGGATAGCTCCAGAATGTCACCGATCAGCCGATTCAATCGTTCGCTTTCATCATATATAATTTGCAAAAATGAACGGGCCGTCTCCTCATCTTTAACCCCGCCACCGAGTAACGTCTCGGCAAAACCCTTGACTGCTGCAATTGGTGTTTTTAGCTCATGAGAAACGTTTGCCACAAATTCGCTCCGCATATTTTCCAACCGTCGAATGGCCGTAATATCCTGTAAAAGGAACAGCATCCCCCGGTATCCGCCTTCATCCTCATACATCGGGACACCATCCAGCAACACGAGTCTCTCCTCGGGATTGTACAAATGAACCTCACCATGCAGCCTCTCTCGGCTTTGTATGCTACCCTCAATTAGCTTTGTGAGCTCATAGTGCTTCTTCAGCTCATGATACGGCTTGTCCGTCACCCGTTTACCCACGACACCGAGCATTCGCTCAGACTCACGGTTTACAAGCGCAATACACTCACTTGCATCAATCATTAGAATCCCGCCTGTCATATTACTCATGACGCTCTGGAGAAGATCCTCATTGTCACGTATCGTTTTCATTTGGTTTTGGAGACTGTCAGCCATACGATTAATGGCTTCCCCCAGTTGCCCTACTTCGTCCCGGCGCTGCACACCAACCCTGGCGTCATAATCCAGTCCTGAAATGCGGTTGGCTACCCCTGTAATATGCTCAATAGGCGAGGTCAGACTGCGGGCAATACGATAGCTCACCAATCCAGCAGCAAGAAATAGCAACACGAGTCCAATCCCGATAGCCGTCCAGCCGCGGCGTACTCCCTCCTCCACCGCTTTCAGACTCATGGACAAACGGATATATCCGTCAAAGCCCTTGTCCGATACAACAGGCTCTGCAACGTATAGCATGTTCCGCTGCAAGGTTTCGCTGTAACGAATCGTGCGTCCGATTCTCTCTGTTGAGGCTTGCTGAATTTCTTCACGAGATGCGTGGTTTTCCATCTTACGCGGATCGCTTAACGAATCGCCAACCACCGTCCCGTCCTTGCGAATGAAGGTCACCCGCGATTCCGTCAGACGAGCAATTTCCTTCGCCTTTTGAGAATAATAAGAGACATAATCCGTACTGGACAGGGCATCTGCATTCACAAAAGGGAATGTAGCGCGAAGCAGGTCAATCTCCCGTCCCATGTTCTCCTCTAGCACCTTCATATTCGAATTTTTAAAAATTTGTCCCATCGTGATTCCAGCAGCAAGGACAGATACGCCAATCAAAATCAGCATGATCAGGGTAAGCCTGAAACGAAACGATTTCATAAAATATGCCCATCCTTTATGTATGTTAAGTCTCATTCTACAGGCTACCTTCATTATGTTCCACTGTGAAAAGAAAAAAGGCCAGGGCATAACACGGCCCCAGCCTTTCCTTTGTCCTCTTATCCGTTTATAACTTCACCGCCATTGATATGAATAACCTGCCCGCTTACATATGAAGAATCATCAGAAGCAAGGTACACATAGGCTGGCGCCAATTCTTCCGGCTGACCCGGACGCTTCATTGGCTGTGCTCCTCCAAACTCGCTGACCGTCTTGGCATCAAAGGTAGACGGGATTAACGGCGTCCAGATTGGCCCTGGTGCTACAGCGTTCACCCGAATACCTTGATCCGCCAAATTGAGTGAAAGGGAACGAGTAAAGGATGTGATCGCCCCTTTGGTCGATGAATAGTCAATGAGTGTCTTGTTCCCAGCGTACGCGGTAATCGATGTTGTATTGACGATCGTGCTCCCTTTCTTCAAATGCGGCAATGCTGCTTGCGTCAGGAAGAACATACCGAAAATATTCGTACGGAACGTGCGCTCCAACTGTTCTTTGGTGATATCCTCCAGCTTTTGTTGTGGATGTTGCTCTGCCGCATTGTTCACGACAATGTCGAGCTTGCCCAACTCGTTAACCGTCTGTTGAACCGCTTTTTTGGCAAATTGGTCATCTCCGATATCGCCAGGAATCAATACGCATTTGCGCCCCTCCTGCTCTACCTGACGTTTTGTTTCTTCCGCATCCTTATGCTCATTCAAGTAGATGATAGCTACGTCCGCACCTTCTTTGGCATACGTGACAGCTACAGCCCGCCCAATTCCACTGTCTCCACCAGTAATAAGTGCAACTTTGCCTGTGAGCTTGTCAGCTGCTTTGTAAGTTGGTTTTTCAAACTGAGGTGCAGGCGTCATTTTGGATTCAATCCCCGGTTGCTGGTCCTGATGCTGTGGGGGCAAGGTTTGCTGAGGTTGATTACTTTTAGGCATTGTACATTCTCCCTTCAAAATTAGATATTTTTTAGGATGCAACATTTGCATCCACTCTACTCCTGATTTACCACACAAAGTTATTCGTTAAACGAAAAAAGAAAAATGTAGTTATTTGAGCGCACAAAAAACGGCCTATGCTTATTCAGCACAGACCGTTTTTTTTTCAATTTAGCATTTGTCATCATTCGATTATAGGCTTTCACCAAATGCATAATTAAATAATATGGCTGTATACCATTAAAATCGTAATTAGAATCATGAAGACAGCCAGCAGCGTGCTGAACATCCGCATTTTACCAGCGTATTGCGTAATCGGCTGTTGGTTACGAACCGCTTCCAGTGACAAGCGTAATGGCTTACCCATAGCACCAGCAATACCAGAAATGGCAAGAAACAACACCAACACAACAACGATCCATGCTACCGAATAAGAATCCCAAACAAAAATCATATAGATGCCGCTAATAAGTACAAGAATCAGTGCAAATTGAGCCAGACGGTTTAATAGCTGTACAGCCGATATCGTCCCTTCCTGCGCACTTGGAGCCAATTTGTCGATTTTGCCCACAACGAAGGGGAGCAATAAATAAAAACCCATCGCCAGTGATCCAATAATGTGAATAAAAAACATTCTTTATAACCTCCATTTCTTTGTTTTCACACAAACTCTTTTTCCATAGAACGATCATATTCCAACGAATGACTACCATCTTTTCAGTGTTTTGGGACATGCTTTTCTATGTAAGGATTTTTGAAAAATCCTCATGTAACTATCCATGCATATGAACTCTATTATACCGGGGAAGTGGTCCAAAGCAAAGGAAATAAGAAAGAAAACGAATAGATTCCTTATATTCCGTTTAAAAGTAAAAGAGGTGTCCGATGGCCATGACTATGGCTTGGGAACACCTCTTCAAATAAAAGTATACCGTTTTAGTAGAAAATTGAATCTATACAGTAACTATTTTAATCACACTGCGGACCGATTCGGCGGATTGATCGAGCGCTGCTTTTTCTTCGGCTGTCAATTCCAACTCGAACACTTTTTCGATACCATTACCGCCAAGAAGTGTCGGTACGCCAAGGAACAAATCCTGATAGCCGTACTCTCCCTCCAGATAGGCAATGACCGGGATAATCCGTTTTTTATCTTTTACAATCGCTTCTGTCATCTGTGCAAGCGAAGCTGCCGGTGCATAATATGCGCTACCATTACCCAACAGGTTGACGATCTCACCGCCACCACCGCGTGTCCGTTGTACGATTGCTTCGATACGTTCCTGCGAAATCAGGGTTTCGATAGGTATACCTCCAACGCTGGAATAGCGTACCAGGGGCACCATATCATCACCGTGACCACCCATAACGAAGCCGCGTACGTCTTCGACGGAAACGTTCAGTTCTTGTGCAATAAATGTACAATATCGCGCTGTATCCAGCACACCTGATTGGCCAATAACCCGATTTTTCGGGAACCCAAGCGTTTGATAAGCAGTATAGGTCATAGCATCTACCGGATTACTCAGAATAATGACGATAGAATCCGGCGCATACTTCTTCACGTTCTCACAAACGGATTTTACAATTCCTGCGTTCGTATTTACCAAATCATCACGGCTCATACCCGGCTTGCGTGCAATCCCGGCAGTAATAATGACGATATCCGAGTTAGCTGCATCCTCGTAACTGGAAGTGCCCGTGATCTGGCTGTCAAATCCCTGTACCGGACCGGCCTCCAAAATATCAAGCGCCTTGCCTTTGGTCGGATTCTCTAGTTGCGGAATATCGATCAGTACGATATCACCTAGCTCCTTTTGAGCCAGCAGCAATGCGGTAGTGGCACCGGTAAAACCGGCGCCAACAATGGATATTTTTTTACGTTGAATGGACAAGTGGTATTCCCCTTCCTTACAGGTTACTAATAATGGTATCTGCGAACTCGGAGCATTTCACTTGTGTAGCACCATCCATCAGACGAGCAAAGTCATAAGTTACAATCTTCTTATTAATGGACGTCTCCAGCCCTTTGTAAATCAGGTCAGCCGCTTCTTTCCAACCCAAGTGTTCAAGCAACATTACGCCCGACAGAATTACGGAACCAGGGTTCACTACGTCTTTGTCGGCGTATTTTGGAGCTGTACCATGTGTAGCTTCAAAGATAGCATGCCCTGTTACATAGTTAATGTTTGCACCTGGCGCAATACCAATTCCACCAACTTGGGCAGCAAGAGCATCGGACAGATAGTCCCCGTTCAGGTTGAGCGTAGCAATTACATCAAATTCAGAAGGACGAGTCAGTACTTGCTGAAGTGCAATATCAGCAATCGCATCCTTAATAATGATTTTGCCTGCATCTTCAGCTGCTTTTTGAGCTGCATTTGCCGCATCCTCACCGTCTTTTTCCTTGATTACATCATATTGGGCCCAAGTAAATACTTTATCTGCAAATTCTTCCTCAGCCACTTCATAACCCCAGTTTTTGAAGGCGCCCTCGGTAAATTTCATAATGTTACCTTTGTGAACAAGCGTTACACTCTTGCGTCCGTGGTCAACAGCATACTGAATGGCTGCCCGTACTAGACGCTTTGAACCCTCGGAAGAAACTGGCTTAATGCCGATACCAGAGGTTTCAGGGAAACGAATTTTGTTCACACCCAGCTCTTGTTGGAGGAACTGAATAACCTTTTTCACGTCTTCGGACCCTTCAGCATACTCGATCCCCGCGTAAATATCTTCTGTGTTTTCACGGAAAATAACCATGTCTACCAATTCAGGACGTTTCACTGGAGAAGGAACACCGTTAAAATAACGAACAGGACGCAGACATACGTATAAATCCAGTTCTTGCCGCAATGCCACATTCAACGAACGGATACCACCGCCAATAGGTGTCGTAAGTGGACCTTTGATGGCTACAATATACTCACGGATGGCTTCCAAAGTATCGTTAGGGAGCCATTCGCCGTATGTATTGAAAGCTTTCTCACCAGCGAATACTTCATACCAGGCAATCTTTTTGCTGCCGTTATATGCTTTTTCTACAGCTGCGTCCAGTACGCGCTTGGAAGCTTTCCAGATATCGCGACCCGTGCCGTCACCTTCGATAAACGGAATTACCGGATGGTTCGGAACCCGTAGTTGACCGTTATCAATCGTAATTTTTTCGCCTTCAGTTGGGAGCTCAAACTTTTCAAATTTCGCCATAAGTTCCTTTTCCTCCTCAGATATGAATGGGTACAGGACGAAAGACATGATCTTTATCACAGACAAAAACGTACATCTCTCGTCGTCCCCTCTATTGTACCTTATTTTTTAAATTCAGGGTATACAACCTCAATCTTCCTTCGACAAAGGGTTAGCGCAACTCTGGTGATACATATTTTTGATCCATTGGACCTGTATATTCGGCGCGAGGACGAATCAGGCGGTTATTTTCATACTGCTCTAAAATGTGTGCGGTCCACCCGGATACACGACTCACAGCAAAAATAGGTGTAAACAGGTCTCTCTTAATACCCAACTGGGTATACACAGAGGCAGAATAAAAATCCACATTGGGCTTCAAGCCTTTTTGCCCTGTTACAATTCCCTCAATTCGAACTGACATATCAAACAACGTTGTGTCGCCGTTCATTTCCCCCAGCTCGCGGGACATTTTGTGCAAATGCTTGGCACGTGGATCACCGTTTTTATAGACTCGGTGTCCAAAGCCCATAATTTTTTCGCGGTTATCCAGTTTCGCCTGAATATAGGAGTCCACCTGATCCAAGCCACCAATCTCCTCCAGCGTTTTGGCCACAGCCTCATTGGCCCCACCATGCAGTGGTCCTTTTAAAGCTCCAATAGCAGACGTGATTCCGGAATAAATATCCGACAATGTGGCTACCGTTACACGCGCAGCAAAGGTAGACGCATTTAATTCATGATCGGCGTGCAACACGAGAGCCTGATTGAACGCTTTAATAGCCGTCTCCTCTGGATCCTTGCCAGTCAGCTGATACAAAAAGTTTTCAGCGATGGAAATACCTTTTTTAGGCGCAATCGGCTCCAAGCCCTCGCGTATACGTGCTATAGCTGCCACAATGGTAGGCAATTGCGCCTGAAGCTTGACGGTTTTGGTCACATTAGACTCTCTCGACATATCATCCGCCTCTGGGTCATACAAAGCGAGAGACGATACGGCTGACCTCAAGGCAGCCATCGTGCTCAAATTTTTCGGATATAACTTTAATTGAGTAACAATTTCATCCGGAATAGCAGCGTATTCGCTTAACTGGTTGCGAAGCTCCTGCAATTGCTCTTTATCAGGTAATTTTCCAAACCACAACAAATAAGCTACCTCTTCAAAATCGGCGTTAACAGCCAAATCATCAATGTTATAACCCCGGTACGTGAGAACGCCATCTACGATAGAGCTTATGGAGGAAGTGGTCGCTACGATCCCTTCCAGACCTTTAGTCGCTGTCATCGTTACATCTCTCCTTTGTAAAAACATTGTGAACGGACTTGCAATGTAAACATTTTCAAAAGTAAGATATGTCTTTTAAATAGCTGAGTAATGTTAACGCCATATGTCAATATTTAAACCTTCTTTCACTATACTGGATTTTGTCGTTTATGTGAACATTGAGGGCTATTCCAACACATTCAAATGTTTTATCGCTTCCATAAATAAATTTTTGAAACCCCTTACAAAAAATATTGATTCATTTGCACTTTTTTACACAGGTCTTGTCTTCCCCCTTTCCCGCATATGTATAGTAGAGCATTTATTTTATGAAAAACTATCGTAAAAGAAAGGAGCCGTGAAAGCTTGAGCCGGTTAATCCTGAATCGCATATTTCGTGCTCTATGGGTGGCAATCGTGATTGTAGCTCTGTTACTGGGCATATATGTGCTTTTCCCTCTCGTCTATCCTTTCCTATTCGCCTGGCTTGTGGCTTATGCCATGAATCCACTGGTTGGTTTTCTGCGTAGCAAAGCCCGTATGCCACGTTGGACGGCTGTCACGGTCTCATTATTTGTATATTTAGGTGGAATTGCAATTATCCTATCTGCGGCAATCACCCGCATGGTCCGAGAAGTTATAAAGTTGGCCATGACTTTTGACGGACATATTGAGCGTTTTAAAAGTCTGTTTATCGATTGGACACAAAGTGATTTGATTCAAAACATAATTATTGAAATTAACCATTTCATCCGGGATAATCCGGATTACCAACATACCATTAACAGTAACATTGATAAGACAACTCAAACTGTCAGTTCGGCTGTCACTACGCTAGTCGCTCAATTTTTTAATGGAGTTTTGAACTTGCTGACCTCTCTGCCTAATATGGGAGCAGTTCTAATGGTTATCGTATTAGCAGCCTTTTTTATTAGTAAGGATTGGGACCGACATAGTCGGATGCTCTCAAACACGATTCCTGATACGATTCGCAAGCCATTGTCGGATATATGGCACGATTTGCGTAAAG
Organism: Paenibacillus sp. Lou8.1; assembly: GCF_024213565.1. NCBI lineage: Bacteria > Bacillati > Bacillota > Bacilli > Caryophanales > Paenibacillaceae > Paenibacillus > Paenibacillus sp. Lou8.1. The sequence goes on along the minus strand of NZ_JANAVN010000001.1, from coordinate 145,785 downwards.
CACTGTACGGCTATTTGCGTGCACAGTTCATTATCATCTCCATTACGGCATTAACGGTCATTGTTGGGCTGTTCATATTGCGTGTGGAATCCGCCTTTACCATCGGTTTGATGATCGGGTTGGTGGACTTGCTACCTTATTTGGGGGTTGGCATTGTGATGATTCCGTGGATACTGTATGCGTATATGTCTGGTAATTTGGCACTAGGGGTAGGATTGTCGATCCTTTATATTATCCTGTTGATTGGACGACAGATCGTGGAGCCTAAGGTGCTGGCCAGCAGCGTGGGCTTGAACCCGCTTCCCACCCTCATCGGTATGTTCATCGGGCTCAAGCTGTTTGGCGTTTTAGGACTAATTATCGGACCTGTATCACTCATTGTCATTGATGCACTGAATCGCGCGAATGTCATTCAGGACTTGCGCAACTATATTCTCGCTGGAAGAGTCCGCTAGATCACGGATAGGAAAACGGCAGCTCACGTCAAAACCGCCGAAACGTAATACTGCCGTTCTTCATTTTTTTCTCCAACCACTTCAATAAAAAGCGTCGGTACAACGCTCGTGTTAAAGGGAACACCAACGTAAAACCAATAATATCTGTTAAAAATCCAGGGATAAGCAGCAAACTCCCACCGAAAAAAACACATAATCCATCCAGCATTTTACGGCCAGGCATTTGTCCCCGGTTCATTTCATTTTTCGCATCGGCAATCACCTTACGACCTTCAAATTGCATCATGGCAGCCCCGATTAGGGTCGTCAGAATGATGAGTAAAATCGTTTTGCCCGCTCCAATCCAGTGACTTACCCATATAAACCCGTACAGCTCCGCCAAAGGAATGAGCAGCAGCAACAGCCACAGACGTTTACGCATCATCATGACTTCTGTCCCTCCCCGCCTGTAAAAGCAAACCTTAATGCAGTGTACAGCTCAGGTAGCGCCTGATCCAGTCGAACGGGCTTCCATTCGGTGTTCAACCATACGTGCCGTGTCATCCCTGTGACAAGCAGCTCTCCCGGCAGCGTGTCTGCCTGGGTCCATACCTTTCCCAGATACCTTTGATGCTCATCTTCCGTTACCCGTCGAACCTCATAGATATAGTTTAGACGTAGTCTGGAGAAGTCCGTAATTGCGGTATAAATGGTAATTAAATCATCATATCGAGCAGGACTCGCATATTTCGCATTGATTTCAATAACTGGAAGCAAGACTCCTCGTTCCTCCATACTCCGATAGTTAAAACCCGCCTGTCGGATCATTTCGGTGCGCCCGATCTCAAACCAGTTCAAATAATTCGCATGATATACGACCCCCATCTGGTCGCTTTCCTGATAACGGACGCGTAGCGGTGCGCCATACCAGCGTAATTCCGTTTGTTTCTCCTCTTGAGTCATACAAGCTCTCCTATCTTTGTGCATCTTTATCTCTATTTTGCCCTCTCTCCATTAAACCATATTTACAGCCCGGGAACAAAAAGAGGGCAGACCGAACGGTCCGCCCTCTCCAATCATATATAATAATGCCTTTATTATTGTGGCAACGGCTTGGACAGTTTATAATATCCGCTATCCGAAGCCAGCTTGAGCAAGCTCTTAGCCTGGCTTCCCGCCCAGGCGTAACCAAGTCGTCTTTCCTCACTAATTTTCATGATGTCGGTATACTTTTTGCCATCCCGGTCTGAAAAGAAATATTTATTGTCTTCCACATTATAGAACCGATACCACATTATGCTCGATGCGTCCTTTTGGAAAAACTCCGGACCTTGACGATTGTATTTGATACCGTCGATTCGGTTCGTGTCAAACCATTTCAAAGCACTCTGAGCCGCTTTTTTCACTTCAGCGGTTTGCGGCTGGGACATGAGAAAAGCAGTAATGCCTACTGATTCTGTAGTTGTTTTGGAAGGTAACTCAAATGCCCGGGCTTCAACAGATGCATAAGTAGCCGGATCGTGCTGTGCACCCCAGATTGTTGGTGTACCATTATTTACAATTTGAGATTTAATTGTGTACTGGATACCTTTGTTTAGCGCTTGCTGAAGTCTGGAGCGGTATGAGTTATCCAGAATATCGCTATCAAACGGCTGCTTCTTGTTCACAATATCGTCAGCCAAAACCATAACTCTGACCATCGCATCATCATTATAAGTTACAGCATCGGAATAATTACCACGTTTAGGGTATACCTGAGGCCAGCCACCTGAGGAATATTGTGAGGTTAGTACGAAGTCGACTGCTTTTTGTACACTGTTCTTAATATCTTTATTTTTGGTTTTTTTGTATACATCCGCTAAAAAACGAATCTCGGTTGTCGTGGCCTCGTTATCAAACGTTCCGAGTTCAACACCATCCTTGCTTTTCCATGTGGAGCGTGCAGCTTTGCCATCCCATTTGGATTTATAATTCTTTTCCATAGCTTTGAAGAATCCGCCATGCGGCAATTGCCAGGATACAATATTTAAGGCAAGCGTCGTATCCTTGGATATATTCCCCGTAGAAAACTTGCTAAAGTCGCGCATTTTGTTCAGGAGGCTGTCTGTATTCACAACAGCGGTTGGCTTCGCCACAGCCGACAGCCCAAATAATGGCTCGCGATCCAGAACACCTGAATTTACATCACTACCATAAACGTCCCGTCCCACAGCTGAATCTGTGGTAAGTTCATAAGAAGCAGTTGCCGATTCACGTCCTGAATCATATGTAGTCGGCATCATCTCCTGTGCCGCAGCCCATGAGGGACTTAGGAGTCCTGACGTTACTGTAATCGCCAAACTTGAAAGCGCTATCATCTTTGCGGTTGGACACATCTTCTTCTTCATTTGAACCTCTCCCTTATTTTGATTTGGGTAATTGTGTTCAGTTTAACCCTATTTACTCTTGCTGAAGATTCTTTTTGATAGCGAGGGGAACTAAACCACTATTTATGCATGATAAATAGTTAGTTGTATTATATGAAAATATACCCAAACGATCAATATATTTTAATTTACTAATAGATTAAAAAAGTTACAAAACGTTGAACACAATAAAAATCCTCTTACTAATACTGGATTAGTAAGAGGATTTTACGTGCAGCTCATATATAGTAGGTCGATGAGCAACATCGCTTAACCAAATCGACCCATGATGTACTCCTGAGTCAGCTCATTTTCAGGATTCGTGAAAATATCGTTCGTTTTCCCATGTTCAACCAGACTTCCAATATAAAAATAAGCAGTATAATCGGAAATTCGTGCAGCCTGCTGCATATTGTGCGTCACAATAACGATGCGCAGTTCTTTTTTTAATTCGGTGATGAGCTCTTCTACCTTGCCTGTAGACACAGGGTCCAGCGCGGAAGCTGGCTCGTCAAGCAATAGAATTTTCGGCTGAACGGATAGTGCACGTGCAATGCAAAGCCGCTGCTGTTGCCCGCCAGACAGCGCCAGAGCGGAATCGTGAAGGCGATCCTTGACCTCGTCCCATAATGCTGCTTTACGCAGGCTACTTTCGACGATTTCATCAAGCTGTTTCTTCTTGCGCACCCCACGGTATTTGGGACCGAAGGCGATATTATTGTAAATGGATTTGTAAAAAGGGTTGGGACGTTGCCACACCATGCCAATTTGCTGACGCAGCTTGATCACGTCCGTTTCCGGTGCCGTCAAATCCTGTCCATCCATCCAGATATGTCCCGTTGTAGAGGAAGACGCAATCTCATCATTCATCCGATTAAGGGAGCGCAAAAAGGTCGATTTACCGCAGCCGGAAGGCCCGATCAGGGCAGTCACTGTCTGTTCGGGAAAGGCCAGATTCACTTTTTTCACAGCCTCAAAGCTGCCATAATAAATACTCAAATCCTCAGTACTGAACGGATGCGGCGGTTGCCCCGCAAGCTGTTCCGAACGCGTAGACTGAACGGATGTTGCTGGTGCGGCTGTTTTTACCGTTCGCGTAATCACATGTTCCATTGTTCTCCATCCCCTTTCTAATCCATACGTTTGGCAGCTGTCAGACGACGGTATACAACTCTTCCGAACCATCTTGCACTCAAGTTGAATGCAAGCACAAGCAGCACCAGTACGGCAGAAGCGCCTGCAGCAATATCTTTGGAGTCGGGAGCAATCCCCTCACTGTTGACCTTCCAAATATGAACAGCCAATGTCTCAGCAGGTCGCATCGGGTTAATAGGCGATCTGGCATGCAATGGATTCCAATCAGTAAAGTCAAGCGGCGGCGTACTCATCCCTGCTGTAAACAGCAATGCGGCGGCTTCCCCGAAAATACGCCCTGCGGCCAAAATGGTACCCGTAATCAAGCTTGGCAGCGCAGCTGGCAACAAAATGGAGGTGATAATTTTCCACTTGGACAATCCAAGCGCAAGTCCAGCTTCCTTTTGCTCCTTCGGCACAGCTCGGAAAGCCTGCTCAGTTGTGCGAACCATCAGCGGCAGGTTAAATACGGCTAAAGCCAAGGCCCCTGATAAGAGGGAAAAACCAAAATCAAACGTATTTACGATAAGTAGTAATCCAAACAATCCGATGACGATAGACGGGAAGGAGGACAATACTTCGACGACAAGTCGTATAAAGTCCGTAATTTTCCCCGGCTTTGCATATTGTGCCATGTAAATACCTGCGCCCCAGCCAATCGGAATGGTGATAATCAAAGTTAAGATTAACAAAAATACGGAATTAAATAGTTGTGGGCCAATACCACCGCCTGCACGTAATGTTTGGGGAGCACTGGTTAAAAAGTCAAAAGAAATATGACTGACTCCGCGGGCCAAAATGAAGCCCAGTAATCCAACCAAAAGTGCAACAATGAACAAGGCGAAGAAACAGATTACAAATGTAGCGATCTTGTCGGTCGTTTTAGCTTTCATCAAACCCGGTTTCTCCTTTCAAGCAGCCTTACCAGCAGCACGAAAATGAATGTCATGAGCAGAAGAACAAGCGCCATGCTCCAGAGAGCATTGTTATGAACGGAGCCCATCGCTGTATTGCCCATGCTTAGTGTAATGACGCTGGTCAAGGTCGAAGCGGATTCCAGCAAGGAATGCGGTATATGCGGAGCATTCCCGATTACCATCTGTACAGCCAACGCTTCTCCAAAGGCACGAGCCATACCGAGGATAATTCCTGTTAAAAGAGCAGGCAACAGCGTCGGAATAATAACACGGGCAATTGTCTGCCAGCGAGTAGCACCCAAAGCATAAGAGGATTCACGCAGCCCCCCCGGCAAGGAAGACAACGCATCTGCCATAATACTCGTTATCGTCGGCAAAATCATGACTGACAACACTAGGCAGCCTGCCAGAATGCCGATGCCTTGTCCTCCAAACACGTTCCGAAGTAGCGGGACGATCACGGTCAAGCCGACAAAGCCATATACAACAGACGGAATACCGGATAATAATTCAATCGCAGGTTGAAGGATACGCTTACCCGATTTCGGCACGATTTCCGTCATAAATAAAGCCGCACATAAGCTGAGCGGACTGGCAATTAAAGCCGCCAGTATGGTTACTGCAAAAGAACCCGTAATAAACGGAAGCGCGCCGAAGGACTTAGGTTCGCCATCCGGGCTCCATTTGGTTCCAAAGAAAAACTCTCGCAGACTGACTCCATTCACCGCAAATGTAGCTACACCTTTGGAGGCAACAAAATATACGATGGAGACAATGACTGCAACTAAAAAAACGACACAAACCGACGTATATATGCGGCCGGTCCATTCTTCCCAGTAATGTCTTTCTTTCATAACTCGGGATCGTTTATTCTGTTCCATGTATGCCTTCCCTTCAATTGGTTCCATACTGTAACTCCTTTAACCGAAGAATAGAGGCCGGACGCTAGTCCGCCTCTTCTTCGTGAATATACTCGCGTTAGCTGCGTTCATCGAACAGGAGGTGTGACTCTCCTTATTTCGTGATATTACCGTCAGCATCACGTTTCACTTGCATACCTGCTACTGGAATGTATCCCAAGTCTACGACATCCGTTTTTTGGATTTCATCTGACAGAATGTAGTCCAGGAATGCTTTCACATGCTCTTTTGGCTCACCTTTAGTGTACATATGCTCGTAAGCCCACACTGGATATTTACCTTGTTCTACATTTTCAACGTTAGCTTCAACGCCATCGTATTTCAAAGCAGTTACTGTGTTGTCGATGTAGGACAGAGCCAGATAACCAATCGCACCCGGTGTTTCAGCAATCAGCTTTTTCACAGTACCGGAGGAATCTTCTTGAATGGAGCCCGGCAGATCTTCCGTTTTTTGTCCCAATGCGTATTTTTCAAATGTTGCACGAGTACCGGAGCTGCTTGGACGGTTTACAATAACGATTTTTTGATCTGCACCGCCAACTTCTTTCCAGTTCGTGATTTTACCTGTAAAGATTTGTACCAATTGATCTTTTTTCAGGTCTGTAACGCCTACTTTAGGATTCGCTACCGCTGACATGGCTACAACAGCTACTTGGTGATCGACCAGCTCATCTGCGCCGCTCTCCAGTTTTTCTTTTGCAAACACGTCGGAGTTACCGATGTCCGCTTGTCCGCCGGAAACCTGAGTCAAGCCAGTACCGCTACCGCCGCCCTGCACTTGAACTGCAATGCCTTTATATTTATCGACAGCCATAAATTTTTGTCCCGCTTGCTCTACCAATGGTTGAAGTGCAGTGGAGCCAACAGCCAGAATGTTCCCTGTCAGTTCAGCAGCTGCTTTATTGTCTGTTCCTGTAGCAGCTTCTCCTTGTGGTGCAGCATTGTTACCTGATCCGCAAGCTGCAAGTGCAAATACCATGGTGAGAGTCATCAGAATGAACGGCCATTTTTTCAACATTTTTTATTGTCCTCCCCTTAGTTAAGTGACGGTTTTTTATTTATGACCATCAACACTTTTACATTGTAGGCCTGGAATGTTAGACGAACGACGTGGTTTTGTAAAACAAATATAAAATATTGATAGATAAATTATTTTTCGGTATATAATTAATCTATAGTTTGAAATTCACATATGAATGACATATAAGGAGAGCTGTTGGATTCCATGAATATTCTAAAATTGCGTATTTTGATGCTGATCGACAAATTCCATAAGGCGACGGATGTGGCCGAAGCTTTGCAAGTCAAACAACCTACCGTCAGCTTTCATATGAAAAGCTTGGAAAAGGAAATGGGTGTTTCCCTATTCTCTCTTCAACAAGGCAGGATTATGCTAACGGAAGCTGGAAAAAAATTATTACCTTACGCAAAGCAGATCATCTCTCTGGAACAAGAAGCTAGACAAGCTGTAGATGAACTGACAGAAGAATCACAGGGTCAATTACATCTGAGTGCAGAGTCGATATCAGGTACGTATCTCCTCCCCACTTTGATGGCTAAGTTTGCTGAGCGGTATCCAGATTGTCGTATTCAGTTGGAGATTCAATCCCCGGATGCAATTAAGCAGCTACTGAAACAAGGGGAAATTGATTTTGCTTTTCTCGACGATAGAGATTCTCTTCCAGAGTATACGGTGGCAGAGCCAGTGGCTTCTGATCAAGTAGGAGTTATCCGTTCTGCATCTGCATACAAATTAGGGGAGGTCGATGGACCCGATATGCTGGACAAGCACACATGGGTAAAATATAGCGGTTCATCAGTTGTAGATCAGTATTCCTCGCTAGTTAAGCCTCATCTGGAGATCAACTCTTGGGAAGCGGTAAAGCAAGTCGTAAGCGGCGGAGAAGCGCTTGCCTTCTTTCCTGCAAGCGGAGTGGATAATAATGAAAATGCTGCTCCCTCGGTGGAATGGCTCCCTTATCCCGAGGCTGATAACCAAAGGAGCCATTATCAAATCAACATCGTGTATCAACAAGATACACACATGAACTTGATGCAACAGGCATTTCTTGATTTCATACGACGAGAAGGACTGGAAATGAAAAGCTAGAGAACATAAAAAAAAAGAGCATCCAAGTCTTATTGACTTGAATGCTCTTTTGCTTGTTATAACGATACATACAGCCTCGGTATTATGTCATGAGACTTTAATTACGCTTGTGCTGGAACGCAGCTAATTTTGATCAGGTTCGTAGAACCGGAATCACCAAGAGGTACGCCCGCAGTAATTACAACCAAATCGCCCTCTTTAACGAGGCCAGATTTGCGACCGCCTTCCAGTGCGTTGTCAAACAGACTATCTGTTGTGTCAACGACTGGTCTGCCTTGTACTGCATGTACGCCCCAGATCAGAGCCAAACGGCGAACTGTTCTTTCCTGTGTTGTCACAGCAACAATCGGAGCTTCAGGACGGTATTTAGAAATCATACGCGCCGTTGTTCCGCTTTGTGTGGACGTCAGGATCGCTTTGGCATGCAGGTCAAGTGCAGAAATAGAAACAGATTGACTGATTGCTTCTGTAATACTAATTTCTTGAGCCGTTCTTTGTTTCTTGAACAAATCACGGTAGTTCAGAGAGGACTCAGCTTTTTCTGCAATACGTGACATCGTCAATACGGATTCTACCGGATATTTACCCGCTGCTGTTTCGCCGGACAGCATAATTGCGTCTGTTCCGTCAAAAATAGCATTCGCCACGTCACTTGCTTCCGCACGAGTCGGACGCGGGTTACGTTGCATGGAATCCAGCATCTGTGTTGCCGTAATAACAGGCTTGCCAGCTACATTACATTTGTTAATCATCAATTTTTGCGCCAGAGGCACTTCTTCAGCAGGAATTTCCACACCGAGGTCACCACGGGCAACCATCAGACCATCCGAAGCTTCCAAAATTTCATCCAGGTTGTCAACACCTTGCTGATTTTCTATTTTGGAAATGATTTGGATATGACTTGCGTTGTGTTTCGCCAGCAATTCACGGATTTCCAGAACGTCACTTGCTTTACGAACAAAAGAAGCCGCGATGAAATCAATGTCCTGCTCAATACCGAAAATGATATCATTAGCATCTTTTTCGGTAATACCAGGCAAAGAAATAGCAACGCCTGGAACGTTAACGCCCTTCTTGCTTTTGATCGTTCCGCCATTAACAATGCGGCATTTGATTTCAGTGCCTGATACTTCAATAACGGTGAGTCCGATCAGACCATCGTCGATCAGAATGGTGGAGCCGGGCTCCACGTCCGAGGGAAGATCTTTGTACGTAATGGAAATACGATCTTGCGTACCGAGAATTTCTTCCGTTGTCAGCGTAATGAACTCGTCCTGAACAAGCTCAATAGGTTCAACTTCGAGCTTTCCTGTCCGGATTTCCGGCCCCTTCGTATCGAGCAAAATAGCAATGTTTTTGTTAAGCTCCTTACAAGCTTGACGGATGTTTTTAATCCGGTTGCCATGCTCCTCGAAATCACCGTGAGAGAAATTCAGGCGGGCTACGTTCATACCAGCCAAAATCAGTTTCTTCACATTTTCCAATGACTCACTGGAAGGACCGATGGTACATACAATCTTAGTTTTGCGCATTTGGGTTTTTCCTCCGTTTTCAAAGGTGCTACTCTTTATATCTTTTTCCAACAATTAAATCTACTACACTTTTTCCTATTTGTATAGGAAGTTCGTCATATTTATTGTTACCCGTTTACAACGTATTACAACATAGGCTCAGATTCCGAAGGCTTCAAGAAGGTGTATTGACCTATTTTTCGGAATTTTTGATACCGATCTTCCCTCAATTCATCGCAGCTCATATTCGTAAGGTCTGCCAAATGACGTTCCAATAGCTCCTTGATTGCGGCAGCAGTCACTTCATAGTTACGATGCGCGCCCCCTTTCGGCTCCGGCACAATATCCTCGATAATTTCCATGCGCAGGAGGTCATTAGCCGTAATCTTCATGGCTTCAGCTGCCTGATCGGCCTTGGAAGCATCTTTCCATAGAATCGAAGCTGCACCGTTTGGAGAAATGGCCGAATAAATGGCATGTTCCAGCATCAGCACACGGTTACCGACTGCAAACGCAAGCGCACCGCCGCTTCCACCCTCGCCGATGACCACACAAATAACAGGCACCGAAAGCTTTGCCATCTCCCGCAAGTTGCGGGCAATCGCTTCCGATTGACCTCTCTCCTCTGCTGTATTACCCGGATAAGCGCCCTTCGTATCAATAAATGTAATAACAGGGCGTTTGAATTTATCAGCCTGCTGCATAAGACGCAAGCCTTTACGAAATCCTTCCGGATGAGCACTACCAAAGAAACGTGCAATGTTATCTTTCGTATCCTTACCACGCTGTTGACCAATGACGGTCACCGGAATACCATTTAGCTTGGCAATTCCGCCCACAACCGCCAGATCGTCTCCAAACAAGCGGTCGCCGTGTAATTCAATAAAGTCCGTAAACACCTGCTCAATCAGATCAAGAGACGTTGGTCTTTGATGATGACGGGCCAAATGCATTTTTTGTGGTGCTGTAATGTTCGAATATATTTCTTCTTCCATCTCGAGATAACGTTCCTCGAGACGGTTGATTTCATCTGTAAAATCAATTTGCTTATCCTGTCCGAATTGCTTGAGTTCTTCGATCTTCTGTCGCATCTCGACCAGGGGCTTTTCATAAGGCAATTCACCAGCCATCTATTCCACCCCTTTCACACTGTGCAGATCAAGCAGTTGCCCGAGGGTATCACGCAGTTCCTTGCGGTGTACAACCATATCCAATTGTCCATGCTGCAAATTAAATTCGGATGTTTGAAAATCATCCGGCAACTTCTGTCTGATTGTCTGTTCAATTACAATACGCCCTGCAAAGCCAAATACAGCTCCTGGCTCCGCGATATTAATATCTCCAAGCGTAGCAAAGCTGGCGGACACTCCACCTGTAGTCGGGTCGGTGATAACAGAAATATACAGCAAGCCCTGCTCATCCAGACGAGCAAGAGCAGCACTTGTTTTTGCCATCTGCATCAAGCTTAAAATACTTTCCTGCATACGTGCCCCGCCAGAAGTTGAGAAAATAATTAGCGGCAGACGCTTGTCTATTGCTTGCTCAATGGCGCGGGTAATTTTCTCTCCTACGACCGAACCCATACTGCCAGTAAAAAAGTCAAAGCTCATCACAGCAACGACAACAGGATGTCCATAAATAAGGCCGTCGCCCGTAACGACAGCCTCTCGCAAGCCAGATTTCAGGGTCTGTTGCTCCAGCTTGCTCGCATATCCCGGAAAGTCCAGCGGGTCAACCGAAATCATATCGGCATCATATTCCGTAAACGTGTCTTCGTCGAGCACCATGCGAATGCGATCCATAGCATTCAAACGCATATGGTATCCGCACACCGGACACACTTTCAAATTTTTCTCTAGTTCTTTGCTGTATTGAATACTTCCACACTTGCCACATTTGGTCATAAGACCTTCGGGAATTTCCCGTTTGGGACGATCCGGCATGTCCGCTTGATCGCCGCTCAGCGCCCGTTCCGAAGGGATGGTCGCGTATTTACGCTTCTTTTGGAATAAATCTTTAAACACAACTACACCTCTCCAGCCGTTTATTTGTCAGCCGTAACCGATACAAGGTCCTCTGCCGTCTATGCGGCACCTTTAAGCATTATGTTCATACACACGTCAACGCCTGTTACTAAAACTTTACCGCCGATCGTGCATCCTTTGTTCCACTCATGCTGCTGTATCACTTCCGCCGTTCCGGACTCAAGGGCGCAAAATCGAATTAAGCACTTCCTGTATTTCTTCGACTTCACCCGAAGGCACAAGTATCTCAAACTGTTGCTTGGACGCGCTGATGGCCCGGGCCTGCACCATAAAACCTTCTTCAGACAGTTTGAGCTTAATCATGTCAGCCAGTCTGGCCGTCGGTGCAATATAAATCACCGTCCACATGCCTTGTTTCTACCCCCTAAGCCTCAAGTTTTGAGCCCATATAATAGACTCATGATAACATACCTTACTTTTTTCCCGCAACAAAAGCCCTCCTGATCATTCAAGTTCGTCGGAGGGCCTAGAAAATCATCAACTCTGTCTACACAGGTCAATTAAGCGTCCAATGATGCAGGATAATGCTTGGCATGGAGGCTCCGATGTGCAATGCGCGAAGAAGCAGCGGCAGCTAGTCCGGCGACAAGATCGTCTAAAAACACATGAATACCACTGCCTTTTTGGTTCAGTTGTTCAATAATCCCCGTCTTTTCCTTATCCAGATAACCAAAACTGGTTAAGCCGATCATGCCGTACACACTCGTAATTCCAAGAGCCAGTGTCTCGTCCACTCCGTACAGCGGTTCGTCAGCCTCCATAATGGCTTGCAATGGCTGGGGGAGAAGTTTTTTTTCGGCCAGCTCATCGAGCGCAATACCTGTGAGCAACGTATATTGAACCTCACGCTTTTGCAAAACCGCTTTGACACTGTCTATACATTCTTCCATCGTCAAATGAGGATAATATTTTAGCTGAAGCTGAAAAACAATGTCCGCAATGGACTCGATACGAATGCCTCTGCGATTTAACAAAGTTTCTGCATATTCATAGGACATAATTTCCCTCCCGCTTTCACCGTGCAGTTCTATTCTTTCACCGTACGGGACCTTATGGTGCAGGAGACGTGTTGAATCTCCTGTTCCGCCAGTTTTCCAAGTGTATGCGGGAAGGAAGGAAAATGTTCATTAAACCGTTACAATAAGGGCGGTTTGCTGTGTGCCTATCATTTGACTTTCACCGTACCTTCACCCAACATCGACTCCATTTGATCAAAAAGCTGAGGAGAAGGCTTAATGCTGTAAGCATCGCTCAAAGCCAGCAGACGCTGGTTGCTCTCATAAAAAAGTACGGTAGGCATAGCACCGGGATGCTCCTGTAGCAGTGCCTTGAGACTGACCAGCAAGCTGGCATCCTCCTCGGCCTGGCGGGTGATTTTGACAAACACCCGCTGACGAGTGGTCGGCTCCGAGCTGCGCGGGAGCGGTACCTGCTCACCGCGAGCCGCTTCGGCTCCGCGCGGTGAAGCAGCCATCACGGGACGGGCCACCTTCGGCTGAGGCGAAGCAGATGCATTGGCTGCCGAAGGCGGGGGCGACACGCGCGACGCTCTCCCGCCCGGGCCGCCAGCAGCAGAGCCAGCAGCTGGCACGGATGTTCCAGCGGCGGACGAGCGCGTACTGGCACGTCGGCGCTGGAGGAGCCGGGCCAGCGAGTCTTCTGCCAGCGGGGCGGTCTCATCCGCAAGGAGCTTGAAGTGCTCGTCCTGCTGCTGCATCTTGGCTCGAAGCGTAAGCAAAGCTCCCTTTTCAATCCACTGCTGGCTTCGCTTCCATACCTCAGGAAACAGCACAACCTCACAGCGCTCAATCTGATCCTCCAGCTCAATGAAGGCCATGGCCTTACCCTGCTTGGTCGTAATCGTTTTTAGTGACACTACCATGCCTGCGGTCACAACAACCGTTTCATCTGGCACATCGCCCAGCTCCATCAAACGATCCGCCTCGCTGCTTTCCAACAGCGACTCAAAATCATCCAACGGGTGCCCGGATAAATACAGTCCCAGTAGTTCACGTTCCAGCTCTAACTGCTGACTGGCACTGAATTTGGGTACATTGGGATATTCGATATCCCAATTGGGCATTTCCACAAAACCAAACATATCAATTTGTAAGTCATCTCGTTCCTTGCGCCACTTGACGGCTGCATCCACCGTTTCATCCAGCATGGCAAGCAATTGTGCCCGATGACCCGTCAATGAATCAAAGGCTCCTGCCTGAATAAGCGATTCAATCACTCTTTTATTACATACCCGCAAATCGACACGTCGACAAAAATCGAGCAGGCTGTCGAAAGGCCGTTCCTTGCGAACAGCGAGAATGCTCTCCATCGCCTGTGTGCCGACATTTTTAATCGCTGCTAGGCCGAAGCGGATGCCTCCCTGCTGTAAAGGAGTAAACAACACCCCGCTCTCATTCACATCAGGCGGCAACACTGCGATATCCATACGACGGCATTCGACGACATATTCAGCCACTTTCCGATGACTTCCCATCACGGCTGTCAGCATTGAAGCCATGAATTGTACCGGATAATGGGCCTTTAGATAAGCCGTTTGAAATGCTAGCACACCATAAGCAGCTGCATGGGCACGCGGGAAGCCGTAGTCAGCAAAACGGACAATCATATCGTAAACCCTTCCGGCCTCCTCCTCCGTGTATCCCTGCTTGATACTGCCTTCGACAAAATGCCCGCGCTCCAGATCCAACACTTCGCGCTTTTTCTTGGACACAGCCCGGCGCAACAGATCGGCTTCTCCCAGGGAAAAGCCCGCCATGCGCGAAGCAATCTGCATGATTTGCTCCTGATACACAATAATACCGTACGTATCCTTTAAGATCGGTTCCAGGTCAGGATGCGGATAAGAAATCTCAATCTGACCATGCTTGGCCTGTATAAAGTTAGGAATAAAGCCCATCGGGCCCGGACGATACAAAGCCAGGACAGAAATGATATCCTCGAATACACTCGGCTTCAAATCCTTGAGTACCCGGCGTACACCGGCCGACTCCAGCTGGAATACGCCTCCTGTATCTCCTTTGCCCAGCAAGTCATAGGTATGCGGATCATTATCGGGAATACGACTAAAATCAGGCGTTTCTCCATGCTCTTCCGCAATCCAGTGTATGCACCGTTCAATAATGGAGAGCGTACGCAGCCCAAGGAAATCCATTTTAAGCAAACCAATGCGCTCTAGATTTTCCATCGAGTACTGCGTCAAAGGAACCCCTTCGCTCCCCTCTTGAAGCGGAACCGTATCGGTCAATGGAGTCCGCGAAATGACAACACCTGCTGCATGTGTCGAAGCATGACGAGGCATTCCTTCAACCTTGATCGCCATATCCAGCAGTTCACGTGTCTTGGGCTTCGTTTCATATAGCGTTTTTAGCTCCGGGGTGATTTCCAGCGCATGACGGATATTAATACCTAACTGCGCCGGAATCAGCTTGGCTGCCTTGTCCACCTCGCCATACGGCACGTTCAATGCACGACCGACATCACGGACAGCGGCTCTTGCCGCCAGCGTTCCAAATGTAATAATTTGCGCTACATGCTCATTTCCGTACTTCTGTACTACATAGTCGATAACCTCGTCACGCCGTTCATCACTAAAATCAATATCTATATCTGGCATACTAATTCGTTCTGGATTCAGAAACCGTTCAAAGAGCAGGTTGTATTTCATCGGATCGACATTCGTGATGTTAAGCACATAGGCAACCAAACTGCCTGCTGAGGAACCCCGCCCCGGTCCCGTTGCAATCTTATGCTTATGAGCGAAGGCAATAAAATCCCATACAATCAGGAAATAATCGCTGAAACCCATACTGTCAATGGTATTCAACTCATAGTTTAGCCGTTGGTTCAGCCTTTCCCGTTCCTCCGGTTGCTCCCATCCGGGATCGCTTCCATAACGACGCTCCAGCCCTTGCACGCACAGATTGCGTAAATAGGACGAAGAGGTCATTCCTTCCGGCAGCGGGCGATATTCAGGCAAAATGGATTGACCGAATTCCAGCTCTAGTTCGCATTTTTCAGCAATACGCACCGTGTTGGCGATGGCTTCTGCCACATGCGGGAATAAACGAGCCATATCCTCCTGACTTTTCAGATACAACTGACGTGTTGGTATACGCAAGCGTTCCTCATCGTCAACTGTCTTCCCTGTCCCGATACAGATCAGAACGTCTTGCACGTCCGCATCTGGCTCAGTCAAGTAATGCACGTCATTCGTCGCCACCAGTGGAATATTCAGTTCCTTTGCCAGTGCGATCAAGAGAGGATTTACACGTTTTTGCTCCGAAAGACCATGGTCCTGGAGTTCCAGATAAAAATCATCGCCAAAAATGTTACGATACCGTTCCGCTGCTCGTCGTGCTTCGGCTTCCCGACCATGCAGTAAATGCTGCGGCACTTCACCGCCCAAACAAGCGCTCAGGCATATGATGCCTTCATGATGGGCAGCCAAAGCCTCCATGTCGATGCGCGGCTTGTAGTGAAAGCCCTCCAAATGGCCGATGGAGCACAACTTCATCAGATTTTGATAGCCTGTTTTATTTTTGGCGAGCAAAATCAAATGATATATGGGCTGATCCTTCCGGCTGCCACGCTCCTTGCGCGATCC
The DNA here is from genome assembly GCF_024213565.1 of Paenibacillus sp. Lou8.1. Classification (NCBI taxonomy): domain Bacteria; kingdom Bacillati; phylum Bacillota; class Bacilli; order Caryophanales; family Paenibacillaceae; genus Paenibacillus; species Paenibacillus sp. Lou8.1. Next base: position 129,685 of record NZ_JANAVN010000001.1, on the reverse strand, counting down.
TGCCGTCATATAGGCCTCACACCCGATAATCGGCTTAATGCCGTTCTCTACACACGCTCTATAAAAAGGAATGGCACCGTACATAACCCCGTGGTCTGTAAGGGCCAGCGCCTTCATTCCGTAAGCTGATGCCTGTTTGACCAACTCCGCGGTACGAGCCGCGCCGTCCAGCAGGCTGTACTCGCTATGAACATGCAAATGCACAAATGAACTCATGCGCTTCTCTTCCTTTCACCGCTTGATTTTCTTCAAACTATTTTATCATATCCGCGTTAGTAGCGCCCATAGAATAAAAGTACAGACCTCGGCGGACAAGCGCGGTCCTGATTCGTATACCTAAGGAGGAAAAGAGCATGAGCACTTTTATATCCAAAGCGATTCTCGACTTCTTCATTGCCTTCGGCATCGTGCTCGGGGGAGCCATGCTCGGCGGAATGGGAGCTGTCGTATCGCTTCAGCCGCCAACCCAGACGATGCTGGAGGTTGCCGGAAGAATTAAAATATGGGCGCTTGCCGCCGCTGTGGGGGGAACGATGGACCCGATCCGGGTCATTGAAAGCAATATGTTGGATGGTAATTTGTCACCTGCCATTAAGCAGATATTGTATTTGATTTTCGCCTTTTTAGGCGCTCATATGGGTGCAGAGCTGGTCAAGTGGGTATGCGGCAACGGACGACCGTGAGGTGAAACGACTATGAGAGTCCCCCCTTTTGAGCGCCTGCGCCCTTTTATGCAATTATCCTCTGTCTTTGTACTCGGTATGATTACGGGAGGAATGATCTACAATGCCATCTGGCATGCCAGCTTCAATCAGCTGTGGACGAACAACCAGGATCTTCAATTCCAGCTCCAGCAAGCCGAGGAAGACAACAAAACATTGCGCAAATACAGCAAGCGCCAAACCGTTGTCAAAGAAATCAAGCTGATCGCGGAGGAAGCTTCGGCCGAAAAAATTGATTCTATCAACCTGAAGGAACTTCTTCGCCGTGTCAGTCGTGATCTGGAGGTGCTGCGCGGCAGAGATATGTTCGAGATTGACTCTGACAGCAAGCTGGTACGTATGTTGCTGCACCAAAAAAAATACACCGTTCGTGACAAGGAGTATACGATCCAGGTCAAAACGATGCTTGTAATGGAAGGGGTGCTGCAAATTTGGCTGGAAGCAAAAGAAAGACTGCCTGAAAGCCACTAAGTCGGTCTATTCGACTTCACACCCTGCTCTGATCCATAGGTAGACTAACCATGTTCAATGGATTGAAGTGTCATCACTGCTTTGCATACCAAATGGTTTTCCCGTGAAATTGCAATTTCTAGCTTGCAGGTGCGGCGACTCAGCTCGAGCAGCAACGGACGAAGAACGACAGCATCCTCTATCTGTACGGGTCTAATAAAATAAGTCGTCAAATTGTCCAGCACATAATCCTTGCCGGTCATGTCTCTAGCTGCCCGGTAGCCCGCTTGTGTCATCACGTTGACCAGTACGCCTTCCGAGATCGTACCTAAATTGGTCGCCATCTGCGGAATAATAAAACCGCGAAAAAATAACGATCCGTCCTCATTACGCTCTTCAGCAAACCCGTTCCAGATCAACTGGTCGAACGTCTCGCCAAGTTGTGGCTGCTTTTGGGCGTTACGCAGCGCCTCCAGCACCTCACGCCGTGTAACGGACCCAAGCAGCTTGCGGTTACGGTCCACGACCGGCAAATAATCTACCCCTTCCCACGCCATCATTTGCGCGGCGGAAGCCAGCGAGGTCTGGTAGGTGACCGTTATCGGATTGCGGATCAGACATTTATCCATCGTATGCTCAGGTAGAAGCCCCTCCACATCTTTGCGGCTGACGATACCAATTAAACGATTCCATTCATCCACTATTGCAAAATGATGATGTCCGGTCGTCACCGAAAGTTCTTCAAACTCGGTAAGCGTGCTGTTGATTTTCAAGGTCAACGTTTTCGGTTTGCCTGCCGCAATGTCTTCAATCAGCATAATTTTCTTTTTGATCAAGCGGTCAAATATGGCTCTATTAATCATAGATGCCACTGTAAAAGTATCATGGCGTGAGGAAATAATCGGCAGACTAATCTGATCTGCGAGATGCTTAACCTCTCGGCTCGTACCGAAGCCCCCTGTAATCAGCACACCGGCCCCCTGCTCCAATGCAAGTGAATGCGCATCCTCACGGTTACCAACGATTAGCAAACTACCTGCGTCAATATAACGGGCCATAGCTTCCTCGCGCATCGCTCCGATCACATACTTGTGCAAGGGCTTCTCCAGCCCCTCACTTCCGCCCAGCACATGTCCCTCTACAATATTTACGACATCTGCAAAGGTCAGCTGCTCGGACAAGCCGCGCGGTCGCTTCTCCACTCGTACTGTTCCGATCCGTTCCTTGGTAATGACAATTCCCAGGTTCTCGGCTTCCTTCACGGCCCGATAGGCCGTTCCTTCGCTGACACTCATTTCTTTAGCCAACCTGCGCACAGAAATTTTGGAGCCTATTTTCAACTGCTCGATATGTCGCAATAGCTGCTCATGCTTCGTAACTGTTTCATCTAGCCCGTCCAACTCTGTTACACCCCCAACGTTCAATCTGTATCATTCTGTATCTATTATAGCACAATATCCCTATATTTTAGACCCTTGTTCATTTTGAGTTCTCCGCTTCGCAAATAGTAAAAAAAGCGATCCCCTCTTTTACAAGGAATCGCTTCTTACTATGATTGATTTGCCATCTGGGAGGCAAGCCCAGGACAAGCTGAAAAAACTCACTACATGCTGCCTTTGTCAGCTTTTTTATCCCATTTCATCTGCCACTGCTGCATTTTGGCCCGCCGCACACGCTCCAGCGTTTTGCGCTTTTCCTCATCCACACCCAGCAAAAAATGCATGTTTGCTCCGATGACTAGCAGCGCAAAAAGTACCCATACCATTCCAAAGCCGTTGACCCAGTTCAAACCGCCTGCAAGCGAGATGCGTGGTAACGCGACCAAAACCATAGCCAATGCAATGAGTGTGTACAAACCGTGTTTCCATTTTTTGAAAGAACCCAATCGTATCCCTTCCTCTCCATGTGACTCTATGTATCTAGTCTATGAGAGGACAGGAAGGAATATGAGACAAACTTACAGAGATGAACCATACAAATGCTGAAGGCTGTCTGCAATAATTTTGTTAACGTCCTCAATAATCACGCTCAGGCGACGTTCAGCGTCGAACAGGCGACGGATGTTGAGATTCAAGCTAAGTACCTCAAACAGCTTCTCCATCTTTTCCATCTCTTCCTGTGCTGGCATGTCGCCGCTCATCATGCGTTGCTGTACTTCCATTTGGCGTTCACGGAAATCGTCGAGCATTTTCTTGGCTTCTGGATCGGTTTCGATCAGCTTCATCGCTGACGTAATTTCCTCTACCCCTTTGCTTTCCTTCAATGCTTTCGCTAAATCATGGGCTTTGTCATAGATGTTCATGATTGTTTATTCCTCCAATACAAGTTTAGTGTCAACATTTCACATTGTCCGTCAATCACCAAGGGATATATGTCCTCATATGATGAATCAGTGCTATTACAGCCCATTCACGTTTCCCGTTACTTTCAAGACATCAAGTTGCTGCCCGGAAGGAGATCCACGATGTCCATCAAAAAAACAACGATTCAAATCATCGGATCGGGCATCTTGCAGGATGACGTACTCATGGTCGGCGAGTCCCTGCTTCGCAAATGGAAAATATCCGCTGGCCACCCCGTTCAGCTCGCCTTCGGTTCGTTCCGCCAAGAGGTTACCGTCATATCGGTGCCCCGCTACAGCGGCCTACGTGTGGGAAGCGTGCTAGCCCGAAAAATGGGGCTTCATGCCAATTGTAATCTGCGAGTAACCTACAGCCGAGGTCGCCGGACACTTCGAGTGGGCCCACTTATTAGCGTGCTGGTCAGTCGGGACTATCCCGAACAGCCCGACAAGCCTTTCGGGTCGATCACCCTGTTCTGCCGTGAACTAGTCGGGGAATGCCGCAGACAAGGAGCATATGTGTATTTTTTCACCCCAGAGCATATCGGAAGTCAGCCCGGGCGAGTTCAGGGATGGGTGTATGACGGAGGCTGGAAAAAGACGGTCATGCCTGCCGGCGATGTCGTCAATAATCGTCTTACCTCCCGTAAACTCGAGAACAGAACTAGCGTACAGCATTTCATGAAAGAAGTAAAATCGCAGTACGGCACGACCATTTTTAACGAAAAGTTTCTGGATAAGAATGAAGTCTTTGATGCGCTTAAATCCAATTCTTCCCTGCGCAAGTATTTACCCGAGTCCCACTTGCTGCAAACCTTTGCTGTTTTCAAAAAAATGTGCAACCAGTATCCCGCTGTTTTTCTCAAGCCAGTGCGCGGAAGCCTAGGTAAAGGCATAATGCGTATTAACAAACAAACGGATGGCACCTTTTCGGTGCTATCCACAACAGCGGGCACACCCCGCAAGCAAATGTATGCCAACTTCGATAAACTGTACAAAAGCTTAGCGGGAAAAATGAAAACAACACGCTTTCAACTCCAACAGGGACTTACCTTGATTGATCATGGTAAGCGTCCGGTCGACTTTCGTGCGCTTGTACAGAAAAATTCGTCCGGAACCTGGACCGTAACATCCATTGTCGCCCGGATCGCCGGAGGCAGCCACTTTGTGTCCAATCTGGCAAGAGGCGGCACGCTGAGTACAGTCAAAGAAGCACTTGCCAAAACCACGCTGCCCGCAACCGTTAAATCGAATGGGCATACCTCTCTCAAAACAGCAGCACTGGATATCGCAAGCGGAGTGGAAAAAGCGATTCCCGCCCATTTCGCAGAATTTGGTATAGATCTGGCAATAGACAGCATGGGGCGCATCTGGTTGCTGGAGGTCAATTCGAAGCCATCGAAGAATGACAACACGCCGTTAAATGATCAGAAAACTCGCCCGTCCGTAAAAAAAATGATTGAATACTGCTGTTATTCAGCCGGCTTCAAATGAATTCATCTCTTCCAGAGTCTGGCTGCCAAAGGAGCTGTTGTCGGTGTCTCTTGTTGTGCCAGGCACGCTGGGCGTGCTTGTTAGCCGGAATCAGGCCGCCACTCCCCCTATTACCGAAGCCGATTTTTGCCGCAGGCTAAGTCTGTTGGGCAGGCGCTCTGGTCTTAGCGTAATGGCGTTTACCGCCGAAGGACTTTCACCTGAAGATCACTCCATACGAGGTTATGTTTACCGTAACGGAGTATGGACATCCGGCCGCTTTCCGTTGCCGGACATTGTGTATAACCGCTGTCTCCATGTTCACGAGAGCCAGAATGTCAGGCGCACACTGGAAGATATGGCGGAGCAAAAGTCGCGCAAGCTCATCTACTGGTCGCGTAACTTACCTGGCAAATGGCAAGTGTATCGAGCTTTGCATGCGGTAGATAAAGTGCGTCCCTTTGTGCCGCCTACGGCGCCATACCGGGACACGATCCAGCTTGTGGAATGGCTACGACGCCATTCGGAGCTGTTTATGAAGCCACAGACCGGAACACATGGCAAGAGCACACTGTATCTCCGGCTGGCAGAAGGAGGCCAGGGACTACTTGTACAGGGTAGAGACTCCCGTAACCGCCCGTTCCGGCGCTTGTTTTCCGAATTGGATGCAGGATTGTCATGGGTCCACAGAATTGCACACAAACGCGCTTATATCGTGCAGCCTTATTTGAAATTAACAAGCCAAAGCAATCATCCCTTTGATGTTCGCGCACTCATGCAAAAGGATGGCAACGGCTATTGGCGCCTGACGGGCTTTGCCGTAAGAGAAGGCAGACAAGGAACTCTGACTTCTAATCTTCACGGTGGGGGCGAAGCCCATCCAGCTGAGCCTTACCTTCGTGAACAATTTGGCGCGGACACCACGCGTCTCATCATCAGGCAGATGATGGCGCTGTCCTTGACCATTACCAGGGCGCTGGAGGAACGTTATGGCCGCCTTGGCGAGTTGGGAATTGATTACGGTATTGACCGGAGCGGGAACATCTGGCTATTGGAGGTTAATTCCCGACCTGGCCGGGCCTCCTTTTTTCAGACCCGTCAGCCAGAGTGCGCTTTCCAGTCGGTCAACCGCCCGCTCGAATATGCTCGATATTTAATGACCCATTCCAAAGCGACAGGGCCAAAGGGCGCGGGCGCCTCCCTTGAACATACGGTATAGGAGGATAAACAGATGAGTTTAACGCATTGCAATGTGCATTTCTCACAGCAGCCCGACAAGGTGGCGTATATATCCACTTCCTTGTTGAAAAGCCTTAAATTATCCGGAGCCAAGTCCGTACGTCTGCGGCTCGGTAAGGATCAGATTCCCGCTACAGTAAAACCAATTCAGAAGGCGGGACGCCATCTTTACTTGACCTCGGGCTTACGTAATGCAATCCGTGTTCCCAAAAGCGGGGCCATCTATTTGCGAAATCTGGATGGGGATATACAGCTAGGGCCGTTGATTGGCGTGCTGTCTGACGGTACCAACTCCACCACTCGCCCTTTCGGATCACGCACAGGCTTTATTAAGCAACTGCTAAAGGAAGGCAGCAAAAAATCTTATATTTTTGCCTTTACCCCTCGGGATATTAACTGGCAAAATGATACGATTAACGGCTATTTTCTGTCTCCCAGCGGGGAATTCACACGTAAACTTGTACCTCTGCCGGACGTAATTTATAATCGTTTGCCGAGCCGACGCTCTGATTTTTCCCCGGCGATCAATCAACTACGCGAACGCTTTTCCCGGAAACGAATTCCCTTCTTTAACTGGAGCTTTTTCAATAAGTCCGATATCTATAATCTGCTGGAAAATAATCCAGATGTTAACCGCTATGTCCCTGAATCATATATGAATCCCAGCTCTGAACGTATCCGAGGTATGTTGGAGCGACATCAATTTGCTTATTACAAGCCAAGTGGAGGTAGCCTCGGTAAAGGAATCTACCGCCTGTCCCATGTTCCCAAGCAGGGCTATTTTGTGAGGTACCGTAAGAAAAATAGCAATGTATTGCTAAAATTCACCTCTTTTAACTCCATGCTCAGGATGCTTCACTCCAATCAGGGGCAGATGTTAAAGGGTTACGTCATTCAACAGGGTATCCAGCTGATCGAGATTGACAATTGCCCGATTGATTTCCGGTTTCACATGCATAAAAATGGAAATAATCAGTGGGTCGTCGTCGGCATTGGAGCCAAAAAAGCCGGACGCGGCAGTGTCACGACCCACATCAAAAACGGCGGCTCCCTTATGACACCTGAACAGGCGTTGAACCGGGTATTCGGAGACCGGGCGGGTGAAGTGCTTCAACGTGCCAAAAACGTAGCAGTTACGCTCGCAGAAGCCATTGAACACCATCACCAGCATCTGCTGGGTGAAATCGGCTTTGATCTGGGTATTGATCAGGATGAAAAGGTATGGATGTTTGAAGCCAACTCCAAGCCAGGCCGATCCATTTTTCAGCATCCATCGTTGCGTGCGGAGGGTAAAGCATCCGTGGAGCATATTTTGGACCACTGTCTTTACCTCAGTAAATTCCGCAGAAAAGAGGAACTATGAATACCCGGGCGGAGCAAAAGCCAGTCGTTGCTGTATTGACAGTGCACGACGAAGAACAATTCTTCAAGGGCAATCAGCGCAATTTCAGGGATATTCTTGAAACGGGAACACGGATGGGCTATCAGGTGTACATTGTTACCGTCAGGGACCTGAAACTGGCAGACGAAACGGTTAAGGGCTACGTTTTCAACAAGAGTTTACAGACGTGGGAGGAACAGAATTTTCCACCTCCACAGGTCATTTATAATCGCATCCCCAATCGTAATTATGAACTTAAAACCTCTGTGCGCACAAAGTTGGATGAAATTTCACATGCCTCAGGCATTGAACTGTACAATCCAGGCTTTTTTAACAAATGGGAACTGTTCAAGTGGTTGCGTACCTCGGAAACCACTCGTCAGCTTGTTCCGGCAACCAAACGGTTAAGCAACCTGTCTTCCTTAGGAAAAATGCTGTCTGCGTATCCATACCTGTATCTCAAACCGGAAAACGGTAAGGCCGGAAAAGGGATTATGATTCTTAAATTCCGCCCAGAACATCTAATGGCTTACAGACTGACCATTCAGCATGACAAAAAAAGTGTAACCTACAGATCTGTATCGCTATCCCGGCTATGGGGACGTATCCGCCGGGAAGCGGGCAACTCGCCTTATATCATTCAACAGGGTATCGATCTGGCAACCTATCAGAAAAAACCCTTCGACCTGCGTATCCTGGTACAAAAAAATATCCGTGGCTCCTGGAGTATAACCGGGGTCGGTGCCAGACTGGCGGGAAAAGGGAGCATTACCACACATGTCCCGCGTGGCGGGAGTGTAGAGGACCCGTTCAAGCTACTGTCCTCACTGTTTGGGCCTGAGGACAGCACGGATCTACTGAACAAAGTTAAAAGTACGGCCATACAGATTGCACGTCAAATTGAACGCGCATCCGGTCTTTCTCATGGCGAAATGTCCATGGATTTGGGCGTGGATACGCTCGGAACCCTCTGGTTTTTTGAGGCCAATGCCAAACCGATGAAATTTGACGAGCCGGAAATCCGCCAAAAGTCGCTTAGACGCATATTCCAGTACAGCTCCTTTTTGGCCGGACGAATGAAGTCATAATCAAGGAAGTGGAATCATGCCGCAAATTAGCGATGTTCAACAATTGCCTGCCCGGAGCTGGCTGCTGAGACGACGACAGTTACTGTTTCTGGCCCGCAGCTCAGGGGGCATGCGCATTACTCGTAATGCTCTGCGGCAGTTGGCTGTTTTGACGCCGGAGCAATTGAACACCCCTGGTTCCTCCCTCCTGTGCGCATATGTGCGCACGGAGAAGGGACTGCGGATTGCGGGATTTTCCCTCGCTCTGAATTACGGGAAGGATGCTTGCATCGTAATTGTTCGTCCGCTTTACCGGGGCCGCAGACTGGGCGCTAGACTGCTGTCCGCCCAGCTCAAACAGCTGCGCCGTCTGACGTGCAGCGTAGCCGCCGACAATATGGCCAGTCTCAAAACCTGTTTCCGTGCTGGACTGGTTGCGCATGAAATGACGACTGGGCCGACCGGGAAACCCACGCTGATATTTCACGGGGAGTTATCCCAAGATAAGCAGACGGCAGAGGAAGGTGGAATGCTGTGCCAAAACCTGTCCTAGGCATCATGACCTTGTATTTAAACAACAAGAAGCAATTGGAGGAACGTGATATATATGAGCGCATGATTGCAGAAGGGAAAAGACTGGAACTGGATATGTATGTATTCACTCCAGCAGATGTCCATAAGGATCGCAGGCTGCTCCTTGCCCAAATCTATGATCCACACAGCGGAAAATGGAGCCGAAAGTGGCGAGAGTTCCCAGATATGATTTTCGACCGTTGCCGAGTACAGCGAAGTGAACGATATCGTCAGTTAAAGCAGTTTCGATTGCAGTATACAGACCTTGTATATTTAAACCGACCGCTGAGTAACAAGTGGGTCATTCATCAGCAGCTTGCGAGAAGGTCTGCCTTTCGCCCCCATTTGCCTGCAACAGAGCTGTTCAATGGATTTCATAGTGTAAAACGGATGCTCAAACAGAATTCATTAGTGTACCTCAAGCCGATTAACGGTACGGGAGGACGCGGCATTTTACGTATTGAGCCTGTTAACAAGCAAGGGGGCCTGTATCTGATTGAAGGCCGCAATCGCAAACGCCATATTATTCCCCAGCAGCGGGTACGTCTAGACCGTCTGGAGCCGCGTCTGAGCAGCTGGAACATGGATAACTACATTGTTCAGGAAGGCATTCCTGTGCAGTTGCCGAATGGCAGGGTCCATGATTACCGTATGCTGGTGCAGAAAAATAGCCAAGGAGTATGGGAGCTAACCGGATGCGCCGGGCGAATCGGGGCACATCGGAGTGTCACTTCCAACCTGCATGGTGGAGGCAAGGCGGTACCGATGAACCAATTGCTGACGCAATGGATTCGTGATGAGGGCCGTAGAGAGAAAATCATCAAGCAGGGGGAAAAACTCGGACTGGACATCGCTGCGTATCTGGAAGAAAGCTACGGGGCATTGTGCGAGCTTGCGCTCGATTTGGCAATTAATAAGGACGGTCATATATACGTGCTGGAAGTCAACCCGAAACCAGCCCGCGAGGTATTTTCACGTATTGGAGAAAAAGATACCTATCGCCGTTCTATCGCCAAGCCCATGGAATATGCCTTGTGGGTCTACCACACACAAATTAATCCAAAGCCTCAGACGGACTACAAAGCAGAAGATAAAACAGAAGATAAAGCAGAGAGTAAGACTGAGAATAAGACAAAGGAAGGCTCCGCGTAAAGTGGCTGCCTTCCTTTCTTTTTCGTCTGCCCGACAGTGCTAGCATGTTTTATTTATATGGTACGTCAAGCCTATTTATAACCATTAACCTGTGTTTCACAGTTACTCGGCGTTTTTATAAAGTGTAAGCAGTTGCGTAAAGTCCGTAATAATCGCATCAGACCCCTTCAACTCATCGTTCACGCCAAATCCAGCATAAGCACAACCGATCACCGTCTGTCCGTTCTTTTTGCCTGCTTCCACATCTGAGGAGCGATCTCCTACCATCCATACATTCGAAATATCGTGCTTGCTCAAGAGAATTTCCAGCAAATTCACTTTGGAAAGCGTGCTGTACTCCCCAGCGCTGTACAGTCCTTCAAAAATGGGAACCATTTCATACGCAGCAGCGATCCCTTTTACATAATCCTCCAGCCCGTTACTGGCTACGAACAATCGGACACCTTGCTCATGAAGGGACTGGAGTGTTTCTTTTACATGTGGATACAGGGCATGACTTCCGCTCTTCAATCCCTCCAGCTCCAGCTGAAGCAGCAGCTCGTCCGCTCTTCTGTGGGCCGCTTCGCTGGCTTCCGGCATCACTCTTCTCCAGATTTCATCCAGCAACATACCCAAACTATTCAAAATAAGCTCCTCGGGAGGAGTCTCTCCTTCATAAAGCCCTTCGGCGCGCAGCGTATCAAACAGCTTGTGGTACGCAGGAAGCAATAGCGTCTCCGTCTGAAAAAGTGTACCGTCCATATCAAATACCATAGCCTCAGGTTTCTTCAACACAGGTGCATTGTTCATGTAGTTATCAGTCATTCCTTTCCTATGTAGGTTTACAACTCTAACCCCTCTCATGATAAGCAATAAGAGAGGTCCGTGTAAACCTCATTGCGCATACCGCTAACTCTTATATTTTTTTAAAACAGTCCGAAAACAATGCAGACCGCCCCACATATCCGTGTGTAGAGCACCCCGTGGAAGCTTGAGATCCACACCATTCCAATACGAAAATCCTGCCTGCTCTATCCATTGCTCCATCGCTGATAAGTCCACTGTAGGATAATCAAACGTCAGCAGAAGCATTCCGTCATCCCGTAAAGTCCGGTGAAATTCACGTAAGGCTGCCAAAGATTCATCAGGCGTTAAATGCTCCAGTACCGAGATACATACAATTTTGTCAAAACTGGCATCCTCATAGGGGAGAGCCGTCAGATTGGCATGGGCGGAGTGGAGACGAACTGGTAAAATCTCCTGAATGCGCTCGGCAGCCTCCTCTCCGATATCCCGCCGCACCTCGGCCAAAATGGCATCCACGGAAACGATCCGTATATCCAGATCGCAGGCATAGACCTGAGCGCAACGGCGGGCCAACTCAAATTTGAATGGATGAGGGATTCCACATGCTGCGTCCAGTACTGTATCTTGCCCAGACATAAATTGGAGACACCACTCATACTCATAGGGGCGACTCCACCAACTTTGGGGGAGTCTGTAAATCATGTTGGAGGAGTTGGGGTCAGAATATACAAAAAAGCGAGACAGATACGGATCAGACATGTTCATGGATACTGCCTCCTTTTGGGGATGACTAAATTACCCTTGCGACACAGCACAGTTCATGACCCCGTTTCTCGCCTTGAAGTTTGGCCAACAATCCCATTTGCTCCGTAAGGGTAAGCTCACCGTACAAAGGATGGGCTTGCAGCAAGGCATCTAAACCAGAGGGAAGCTGGCGGGTGAACAAAGCCACCGGGCGCAAGCCGGACTTTGCCAGTAAGAGCGCAAGCGTATGCTCAGAATAATGATACAAATGATCTTCCTCCGTAAATAAAGGCGAGTAAACGCCATAAGCCTCATTGGTGAACGAATTTTTGTTGGGCACCGTAATATAGATCGTTCCGTCAGGTTGAAGCTGTTCGCGTAAATCTGTCAAAAATGCAACTGGGTCCGCAATATGCTCCAGCACATGCCAGCATGCTACGGCCTCGTATTTGTGATCCAGTGGTAAATCAGTATCTTCTTCTTCGGCTTCATTCAATTCCTGTATTTCATGTGCTTCTTGGGTTTGAGTATCTTCTTCGGCTTCATCGCCCCAGTAACCCGGCAATAAATCCACGTCATATTTGTATTTGGCGTAAGCACGCGAGTCTATGGAAGGTTCAATGCCCACTGCATCCCAGCCGGCTTGAAGGGCAGCATGGATAAATTCTCCGGTACCTGATCCAATCTCAAGCAATTTTCCTTTACTGGTACTGAACATATCCAGCAGCATGAGTCCAAAAAGGGCATGATCTCCATAAGTTGACGCTGCTGCACTATCCCGCATAGCAACCCATTTGACATTATAAATCTCTGCAATCATATCTTCTGGGCGTATATGATCCACATCATTACGAAAAACCAATCCGCAGGAACCGCATCCCATCAAGGTAAAGCGTTCATAGCTATGAAACACTGCCGTGTCAGATGAGCCACACAGTTTGCATTTACTATAAAGTAAGTCCTTAGTTTCACTTTTTATTTGCAGATCGGAATTATCAATAACCTGGACACTCGAAATCTCGGCAACATCCATGTCGTTTACCTGGTGGGCAGCTTCATATTCTGGTGCCGTTTCTTTTTCTACATTTATGTTGTCCTGATCCACCCAGAGCGTGAGTCGGGGGTTCGGGTCCAAAATAGATTCATATTGCTCTTTCCAGCCATAACGAGCACTTGGATCAAGCAACTGGTACCGCTGAAATTTGGCCATGCGAATAGCAGGTGTATACCATCCCCAATGCTGGATGCGGTAGTTGCTGATTTCACTGGGAAGGTCAAGCACATTTTCGGGAAATCTCCCACAGTGCAAGGACTGCTCCTTCCATTTATAAGAGAACCCTTCCTTATATCGAATCAAAAAAGGACGGTAATACCGATGAGCCTGCCAATAATCATCATCGCGGTAATGCGTGGGAGACCACATATCAAACAACCTGAAACAAATCGTATCGGCTTTCGTTCCCGCTAACAACGAATGTACCCCTTGAGCAAAACGGGATTCAAACATTTCGTCAGCGTCCATGTTTAATATCCATTCGGGAGAGGAAGCCAACGTCTCTCTCCACTGCTGCTTACGCAGCTCTAATTCATTGGTAAAAGAAGCTGTTTCATTGCGTATTAAACGCAGTGGGATTCCCTTTAGGATCTCACGGCACAACTCTCCGCTATCATCCTGACTGCCATCATCAATAATGACCGCTTCATCAATATATTCCCGATGACTCTGCAGCACGTCAATGAGCTTACGATCTGCCTCATTGTATACCGTCATAGTCAGTGTCAATTTGGGTTTGGTGACAGGCGGCGTATGAAGTTCACTTTGTCGTGGACCAGAGAATGTTTGTGGTACAGCAAAAGAATCTGCAGTGTACTTGGCAAAGACAGCTGACTCACGGAGATCATACGGTATAACAGGAGGTTCAGGGAACTTAGAGGGACTTGATGATGCAGAACGATTGAAGGCAGGAGAGTTAGTAGAAGTATCGGAGTGATCCAGATATGCTAAATGTTCTGAAGGGTCCGTATGAACAGCACTCGTTGTAAAATACTTTAGGGCGAATAGTAGCTGCTCTGCTTTCATTCGGTCCGCTTCCCGGTACAGATGCATCGCCGGATAGTGTGTATCCACAAAAAGTGGAAATCCATATGCAGCTGCCCGAATACAAAAATGTCGATCTTCTCCCCAATAGGAAATGTTTTTGATTTTACCAAAGTGAATCCCTGCTTCCAGTGCACGTCTGCGGATTAGGGTGCAAGCGCCTAGACCACCCACCTCGTACAAACCAGGAACATGCAATTGGTGTATGAAATGCAACTCGCGTTGCGCTCGCTCCTCTGCCGACAACACTTCGCCTTCTTCACGATGGAACAAATTATATTCATCACTAACCCACACCTGAGGCAATAGAGGCCCCTCCGGCTGCCAGCGTGTCCAGAAAATCTCAGATACAATATCCTTCTCCGCCTCCACCAGCTTACATAAGGTACGGGAATGGAGAATCAGGTCAGAATCGACCAAAAACAGCGCGTCATAATTATGCTGAAGTGCATAATCTATAAGACGATTTTTAAAGCCAGCCACTTTCCAGACGAGGGCAGGCGGCCAATAATGAGTGTGCTCATCACTTCGGTTCTCTACTTGCTGTGAGCCTGTCAACAAGGGTAAAACCCTGCCCGGCAGCCGATTGGAAAAATCGGCAAGCCATTGGCTTGAAGTCGGATTGTCATTATCATCGACAAATAAATAATCCGGCAGCACATCAGGTGCCTCCAGTCGCTCCAAAGCTTGAAGAAATAAAGACAATATTTCCGGCTTCTGGTGCACCGGGCTACCGATTAGTATACGCATGATTCAACGCCTCCATCAGGTAGAAGCCTCATAAACCGTTCTCCCTCCATGTCCTAAGACATACCGTAATTGCGGCCAAGCGATATGGGAGTGAGCGTGGTATGAATGGACTTACACCTGGAAATATCAATGAAAACGACATCAATACAAAAATACAATCTTACCCTCCAGTTAACTGCCTTTTTTTCTGTTACCGGTTTTCTAACTACATTTAGCCATCAAATTTATTTCCCGGTCGCACTTGATAATATCGAATTTTGCACAATCTCCTCCTCTTCATATCAGACTTTGATTTTCTAATTTATTAGAGCAAGATTGAATTTATGATCATCGCACATCCTCTAAACGATCCATAGGAATTACTACATAATGAGCAAGCTATCCTAATAAAATGGAGATTATACCAAGTTTTTTGGGGGGACAAAGAGCATGGTAACTGTCAGCTTATGTATGATTGTCAAAAATGAAGAAGAAGCCCTTCATACCTGTCTGAAATCAGTCCATGACCTAGTAGATGAAATCATTATCGTTGATACTGGTTCTACCGACAGAACCCAAGAGGTCGCTGCATCGTTCAATGCTCGGGTATACAATTTTGAATGGTGCGATGATTTCTCCGCAGCCCGCAATTATGCGTTTGATCAGGCAACACAGGAATATCAATTTTGGCTGGATGCTGATGACATCCTAGAGGAGCAAGATCGACTGGCATTTCTCGACTGGAAAAAACAAGCCACCGTCTCGTATGACAGCATTACGATGGATTATGTACTATCTGTAGATGAACAGGGGCAGCCGCTGCATAAGCTCAAAAGAAACCGAATGGTGCGGCGTGATCGTAGATTCAGATGGATCGGCTTTGTGCACGAATTCCTGAATGTGACTGGCAGCACCTTTCACAGCAATATGGCAGTGACTCATAAAAAGACACGTGCCTACACTGACCGTAATTTACATATTTATCTCCAGCACCGGGAGAAAGGCACTGCATTTTCTGAGCGAGATCACTACTACTTCGCTAATGAACTATATGATAACGGACGCATACTAGAAGCCATCCAGCAGTACGAACACTATCTGGGGCTCGATCAAGGATGGATTGAGGATCGGATTGCTGCTTGCTTTAAGCTAGCAGATTGCTACGCTCACCAGGGTCAAAAACAGGAGCAGCGTATGGCACTGCTTCGCACACTCAACCTCGATGTACCACGCGCCCAGTTCTGCTGTGCCTTTGGCAATTTGTTCATTGAAGATGAGCAGTATACTCAAGCCATTTACTGGTTTCGTCAGGCGACGCTGATCGAGCCCCCACAAGATGTGATGGCCTTAACCAATTCGTCGTACTATACCTGGTTTCCACACTTGCAATTATGCCTGTGTTACGACCGAATCGGCGACATTGAAAAGGCAAAATCGCATCATCGCATAGCTCAGTTGCACCATCCTACTCATCCAAGTGTTTTATATAACGAGCAATATTTTGCACAGCTAGAGCAACAGAAATAAGGAAGACGAACACTGGCTAAGGGCAGGGACTTGCCAGTTCCCGTTCGGGATTTCCCACTCTGGAATTAACACCCATGCTAGGCGTACTTAAGAAAGTCGATTCCTCCTATAGGGAATCGACTTTCTTGATTTAAAATTCGTGATATAAAATAGTAGAAAGTCGCTCCTCTTTCAATCATTCCAGGTGTTTTTCGAACCACGTGAGCGAATCCCTTAGGGCTTTTTCTGGATTCATAACATACCTTCTATCCAATAATTCCAGACCTAGATATCCCTTATAATCTATATTGTTAAGCTCCTTTAACACTTCCGCCATTGCTAATTGGCCTTCTCCGGGAACCAGATGTCCTCCAGGATTACCATCCACAAAATGTACATGCATTAAATTATTTCCCAGTTCCCTTATAAAATCATGAATGGTATCCTTTCCTGTAGTTTCCATCACATCTGTATCCGCTAAACCTTTTAAATAAGGACTCCCAACTTCTTTTATCATCTTGGAAATGTGCTCGACTCTATTAAACACCTGTGTAGTAAAAGAGGTAAAAGCCTCCATAGGAAGGTAAATCCCCTCTTTTTCTGCTGTTTTACAGATTTCGCCTAAAGATTCTCTGCACCATTTCCACATTTCTGTCTCATCAACATCCAAGTATGCGATGCCTGTGGTCACTAACACTTTGTCACATTCCAGCAAAGATGCAGCTTCAATATGCCGGCAAAAAAACTCAACACTTCTCTTTCTATACTCTGGATCAGGATGACTGATGCTTACCGGGTAGACATACTGCTCAGGGGTAAAGCAGATCGTCTTTAACCCTCTTTCTTTTACTTTTTTATTTAATTTTTTTATATCCTGATACGTCAAATAGTCTAAATGGAGATGTGGACCTGAAGCCCACAATTCAATATTATGGAATCCTAGCCTTGCAACAGATTCTAAAAAATACTCCAAAGAATATCTTTTATAATGATAGTTTGCAGCCGCAACTTGTGATATCTGTACCATAATAATTAGATACCTCCTTTTTACACGACGCTCTATATTAAAACGCTTCCAATTAAAGTAGCTAATATTACAGATAAAATAATATTAATCATTCCAGGTATCATAAAACTGTGGTTCAATACATATTTACCAATTTTAGTCGTACCCGCTGTATCAAAAGATATGGCAGCAAGGCACTGAGCAGATACTGGTAAAAAGAAGTTCGCATTTACAGCCATCCACGCTCCAATTATGATGTAGGTAGGCAGATCAAGGGCAATAGCAATAGGTATCATAATTAATGTCGTAACACCTTGACTCGTAGTTAAAGCAGCAACGATAAACATGATAACGGCAAGCATCCACGGATGGCTATTTACAATCGTAGCAACATGATCTTGGATAAAAGCGGTTTGTCCGTTTATAAAGGTACTGCTCATCCAGGCTAACCCAAAGGCACAGACCATAGCCAGCGCCCCTGCCCTGAATATGGGTCCGTTAAGAATTGTTTCAATCGTCGGGCGGCATACGATAATAATCATAGTAGCGCAAACTAGCATAATCATTTCAATGGTATGCGGCATTGATAGACTAGTAACCTCTCCATTTAGCTCCCAGGATGGACGCAGTTGAGTAAACATGCCCATAATAACAATGGCTAAAACTCCCATCAAAAAGATAACAACAGCGGCTTTCGCTCCTTTTGAAGTTTCTTTTTTCTCAGCCTTCTTTTCTGATTTTTCAATTAAGCCTTCTGCCAATCTATGCAAATATTCCGAATCTTCAGACAATTCTTTCCCTTTACGCAACGTGCACACCGCACTTGTAATGACACCTAAGAGTGTAGCAGGTATGGAAATGACCAATATGGTCCCCAAACTTACTCCAAGGGGTGACATAAATCCAATCATAGCAGCAGTGGCCGCTGAAACCGGTGAGCAAGTTATTGCCTGCTGGGAAGCGATGATACTATTTGAAATGGGTCTTTCCGGTCTGATATCATTATCAATGGCAAGCTTATTGATAATAGGCAATAAACTATATACGACATGCCCGGTTCCTGATAAGAAGGTAAATAACCAGGATATGATTGGAGCTATTATTGTAATATTCTTAGGTGACTTACTAAGCATTTTCTCTGCAATCTGGACGAGTAAGTTAAGTCCACCTGAAGACTGCAGCGCAGAGGCAGCCAATACAACCGCTAAAATGATCAGCATTACATCAATGGGAGGGGCCGCTGGTTGGACATGAAAGATAAATACAAAAATCGCTACGCCCACTCCACCGAGCAAGCCCATAAAAACATCGCCAACTCTAGCGCCGAAGAAAATGAGTAAAAAGATGATCAATAGCTCAAACCAAAACATAAGAATTCTCCCTTTTTTTGATTTTACGAACTTTACCGATCTTTCATTATCTACAAGGGCGTAGCCGCCCTTCACTGAATACGCTTACAAAATTCTTATCATGCTTATTCTTTCGAGTCAGAACAACGAATTGGTGTGCCGTGGCCAAAAGCTCCGTTTATCTGGCATATTTTAGCCGCAAAAACCGCTCCTTTTTCCATGCTTGCTTTGATACTCCGAAGCATATCCTCATCTTCACCGTAGAAAATCTTACCGGCTTTAGAGCTTTTAATCATCTCTACAATAAAAGCGGTTATATAAGAGTCACCCGCTCCCATCGTATCCACGGTATCCGTTAATACTGCCGGCTGGTGCATCCATTGATCTTTATAGAGAGCAACTGATCCATTTTCTCCCTCAGTACCAATCACTATTTTAGAACCGAATTTCTGTGCTTTTAGCATTTCTCTTTTTCTTTCACTTTCCGTTAAATGACTGCATGAAAGGAATGAAATGTCCGCATACCGGCATATTTGTTCTAAATATTCATCATTCCAGCGTACCGAGAAATCATAGGAGATAGGCACATTCGTTTTTTTAAATGTTGCGAGATCCTGCTCTATATAGCTGTTTAGACTGGTATGAATCACGGAGAAATTTTTAATGTAGTTCAAGTCATTTTCTGTAAAATCCCAGGCATTTTCCTTTGCAATACCGCCTTTATTGGAACCCAGAAATACACGATCACCGTCTTCCAATGTAACCCGTGCATACCCATTTTCCCCTTCAAAAATCCGGCAATGGTTATGTTCTATCTCTAAATCGTCTATAACCTTTTGAATATACTGAGCTATATAATCATTACCAAACTTTCCTAAATAAGATGCCTCCATACCACACATTCTGGCATACGCACAAAAGTTCAAGGCATTTCCACCAGGGTACATCATACCCTGGTGGACATATTTATCCACTACATTGTCACCAATGCCAATAACCTTATATTGTTCCATAAGAATATCCCCTCTAAAGGTTGCTAAAAGATTAATATTCAACCTTCCACATATATCTACGAGTTGTAAGCGGATGCGCTCTTTCAATGGCCAAAGCTTGGTTATAAACGGGGTAAACATTATTAAATAGGGAATGATTGAAGTAATCAACCACAGAGCTGTCAATGGTAGACAGTCCTAAATCCTTTGCGTCTAAAACCTCTACTCTCTGGGTATAACGATTAAGGAACTTTAACGCTCTTTCATCTAAAGGCCGGGTACTTCCTTCAGAGACCTGAATGACAAATGGTATTTCAGCATCAGTAATCTCAAATGGTCCATGGAAATATTCACCTGAATGTATGCTGGAAGAGTTAATCCATTGCATCTCCATAAAAATGCAGATGCTTTGCATATAGGCAGCCCCGTAGCCAGCTCCGCTTGCCATGGTGTAGATTACGGAATCATCTTTATGGTTTTTCGCAAAAGCCAGAGCACGCTTTTCCACGTGTTTGCATGCATTTTTAACAATTCGATCTATTTTTCCTACTCCGTCCAGGAATTTATCATATTGCTCATATCCCTCGGTCTGATTTAATACCTCTACTGCCGTCATTAGTGCTTTCATGGTTTTTTCGCGGGCAATATCTTTACCATCCCCAAATGTGTACTTCACCACATAGTCTGCTTGTTCCGTAATAGGAGAATCTTCAACCCATGTTAATGCAATAACTGGAACTCCTGCTGTTCTACCTAATTCTGCGGCTTTCACAGTCTCTGGTGTATTACCTTTATGTGATGCCACTACCAGTACTGAATTTTCTCCAAATGCCTTAGGTGTGTTATGCACAAACTCATTACTGGTATAAAGACCTACCTTAACTTCCTTTGCTTCTTTTTCAAGAAATGTTTTTGCAGGATAAAAAGCACCATAAGAACCACCGCAAGCTACATAATATACCTGCTTAATACCGCCAGCCTCTTGTTTATTTGCTACAATTTCTTCAATAATTTTTTTGATTTCCATTACCATTTCCTCCTTGTATGATACATTTCCTTATTTTCCATTCCACAACGGTGTATGTATTGGAATGTTATAAGGAAACAATAACACAAAACAATACATGAAGCAATAACACTTTGCTACTTTTTCTAGAGCATCGCTTCAACTATCCCCGATTTTTAAAGGGAGGACCCCTAGTTGCAAGGGCTTACAAGCTATTCATAAATTGTATATACTGTTATAATATAAGCATCCCGATATAAAACAATATAATACATTTATAAAAACTTGATTTGGAGGTTGACCGCATGATTGATCATTCAGAATCTTCGCCGTTATATAGACAGCTGCAAGAAAGAATTTTAGATTCCATCCACAACGGTACCCTAAAACCAGGAGACAAACTCCCTACAGAATTAGAATTAAGTGAAACCAATAATGTGAGTCGTGTAACTGTCCGTGCGGCACTTGATTCACTTACCTCTGAAGGTTACTTGGTACGGATTCCGGGAAAAGGAACATTTATTACAAAAGATAAAATCAAAAAAAATGTCGTAGAGACCATTGGATTTAGCGATACTTGTAAATTACAAAATAAAGTGCCTGGTGCAAAAGTAATAAAATGCGTGATTGAAGATGCTACAGCATCAGACCAGGAACATTTAGATTTAATGCCAGGGGATAAAGTAATCAATATAGAAAGAATCAGGTATGCTGACAATGTGCCGGTATCTGTAGAGTATTCACGTTTCCCTTCTTCTTTTTCTTTTTTATTACAAGAAGATTTAAATAATATATCTCTTTATGATATTTTAAAAAATAAACACAAGATTACATTTGGAATATCAAGAAAATATATATTTATGGAGTTTGCTTCCTTTGATGTAGCCACCTATTTAAATATTGAGGAAGGTTATCCTCTACTTTGTATTAAAAGCACAGTTTGTAGTCCAGACGGCCAAAAAATCCATCGTTCCAAGCAACTAATATTAGGGGATAGGTTTGAGTTGATTGTTTGAGGTTATGAACAGCTATATCGCCTGTCCTGTCTCTGACAGGTGCTTCTATGTAGATTTAACCCTAAAAAAAAGGCCACCTGCATTTGCAGATGGCCCTCCTTACAAAATACCTTAAAAGACTTTCTTCCGGTCTCTTTCCCCCTTCAAAATTTCCACTGATTCACGAAAACGCAGCGAATGAATCACTTCACGTTCACGCAGAAACTTCAGACTATCCTGCAAATCCACATCGTCTGTCAGATCAATCAGCCACTGATATGTAGCTCGAGCCTTTTCCTCTGCCGCTATGTCCTCATATAGATCGGCAATCGGGTCGCCTTTGGCTTGAATATAGGCCGCTGTAAAAGGAACCCCGCCTGCGTTTTGATAATATAGCGCATGATCGTGCGCCGCGTAATATTCCCCTAGCCCAGCTGCCTTCATTTGCTCCACGCTCGCATCCTTGGTCAGCTTATAAATCATAGTCGCAATCATCTCGAGATGCGCAAATTCTTCCGTGCCTATGTCGTTCAGTACGCCAATTACCTTATCGGGAATCGTATAGCGCTGATTCAGATAGCGCAATGCCGCTGCCAGTTCGCCATCCGCTCCACCATACTGCTCCATAAGCAGTTTGGCCATATGAGGATCACATTTGCTGACACGTACGGGATATTGCAGTTTTTTCTCATATACCCACATTCATGTTCCTCCTTTATAAAAGGTTATACCTACCTAGACCTGCCACGGCCAAGGGGATTGACTCCACTCCCAAGGATACTTGGAATAGGCACGGCCAAAATTTTGTAAAGGCCCATATAGCATCTGATACTCGTTAGCAATCGCCGTTCTTTCCTGCGTCAGTTTATTGAACTGTTCGATAGCCTGTAAATCATCTGGGTGCGTATCCAGATACAAATTCAGCTCCACCAACACAAAATCCACCGCTTGGAGCTTCTCCAGCAACGCATAAAACTGGGCATCAACTGGCTTGGTTTGGGGTGTGCAGCCTTGGGCCGGGTTTCCGGCTTGACTATAGCCCTGAGTTTGGTTCTGATACTGGTTCTGGTATGGATACGGATTTGAATAAGGGCTTTGATATGGATTCGGCTGTTGCTGCCCGCTCTCATGCTGATTTTGCTGCTGGAATTGGAATGGGGACTGACCCTGATTTGGATTCTCCATTCTATTCGCCTCCCCCCTGGTTTCTCCTAGGCTCATAAGGGCTGTAAAGCAAAGGCCATAGCGTTCCCTTCGTCAGCGCCTCATCTGGACTGAATTGTGGTAGACCAGGGGGCTGAAATTGTATAAACAAGTTTGGCGGAAGCACATAAGTCTTACACAGAACGGGCGGACACGGATCGAACGGGCCGACAAACGGGGCATACTCACCTTGCTGTGGAAATTTCACGGGCCGGGACCTCCTTTGATTGATCCATCTGTTTTACTATTCAACATATGCCGCATCGCCCAAGTCTCGAACAAAAAATCACAGATAAAAATAATTGTTCAAGAAAATAACCATAGAACTGTTTCTAATCAAAAAAGAGCCTTTAAAACCACGGTACGTGGATCTAAAAGCTCTTTCTTCAGCACTCTATAATAACTTACATACCTGAACTGATCTTACCTATATCTGTGGATTAGGAATCAATCGGTAGAAAGCTCATCTTCAATCACAGACTCAGGCTTGCGGTGAATCTTCACTCTCATTATGCGAAGCCTTGTTGCTTCCTCCACCTCAAAGGTAAGGTTATAAAACTCAATTTTCTTCCCTTTCACCGGAATGCCCTCCAATTCCTTGAACAGCCATCCCCCGATGGAATCCACCTCGTCGTCTTCAATGTTCACTCCAGTCAAATCATTGACATCCTCAATGAGCATACGACCGTCCACAGAGATGAAGTTCTCCTTCATTTCCACACTCGGGCGTTCATCCTCAAATTCATCATAGAGATCCCCGACGATTTCCTCCAAAATTTCCTCCGCTGTCAGCAGCCCGGCCGTTCCGCCGTACTCATCTACCACGAGAGTCATTTGGGAATGTTTTTTCTGCATAAGGCGTAGCACGTGACTCACTTCCATGGACTCCGGCACATTCAAAATAGGACGTACCACCGAAGCCAGATCCAGTTGCTCTCCCTGCTCAGCTAGCAGAAGATCTGTAATATGGACAAAACCGATAATCTGGTCTTTATCCTCAACCGCTACCGGGTAACGGGAATGCTTGGTCTCGCTGATGATCTTGAGATTTTCCTTAAACGACAAATTCGTATACAAACAATCCATATCTGTACGCGGCAGCATGATTTCACGGGCAAGCAAGTCGGAAAAATCAAAAATATTATCCATCAGCTTAATTTCGTCCTTATCAATCACACCGCTTTTGGCGCTCTGATTCATCAATATACGAATCTCTTCCTCCGAATGAGCCGCTTCGGCTTCACTCGCCGGCTGAATGCCGAATGCACGCAACAGTAAGTTTGCCGCAGCATTCAATACCCAGATCACAGGCAGAAAGACCTTATAAAAAAGCAGCAAAGGCGCCGATAAAAACAACGCCACACCTTCGGTCTTCTGAATCGCTAAGGACTTTGGCGCCAGTTCCCCCAATACGATATGCAAAAAGGTAATTACGCAAAATCCGACGATAACAGATACCGTTGTAATCAGTGTACCGTCAGTTACACCGAGTTTGTGCATGAGTGGCTCTATCAGGTAGCCGGATATTGCTGGCTCTCCAATCCAACCCAAGCCCAATGAAGCCAGCGTAATGCCCAATTGGGTGGCGGACAGATAAGCATCCAACTTTTGGTTCACCTTCAGCGCATAGCCTGCCAGGCGATGACCCTCGCTTTGGAGCTGCGTCAATCGGGATTGGCGCATTTTGACCAGCGAAAATTCTGCGGCCACAAATACACCATTTAGAAAGACAAGCAGCAGTACCAAGAGGAGATTCACAGCTAGCAATCCCCAATGAAACTCGGTATGACCATCCAATACGAACTCCCCATTTCTATAGTTGTAATGCTTTTCTTGATTTAAAGTCTATTCCTTTGTAATACATATCCGCCACGAGCAGATTTGGTCCACAACAGGCAGCGGCATCACAATGACAGTTCACAGTCTGATTCAGCGGATGCTCATTCAGCCATTCACCAAAAATATCGTCCAGACTATCTTCCTGAATATTTCCGAAAGCCGGTATGTCTGCAAAATCTGTCACATACACGCTACCCGTGAACATATTCACATTCACACGGTTTCTTCCGTCCGGATCATTACGCACCGTAATATTCGGTTCCTGACGCAAGCGTCGAAGCAGTTTGCGGTCTTCTTCCCGATCCGAACAAGCAAAGAACGGTAATGTGCCAAACAACATCCACATGTCCTGATTACGTACATCCAGCAGCTTATGGATAGAGTTCCGCATGTCGTCGAGTGAAAGCACAGGCAAAGCAGAGGCAAAATTCGACGCGTACATTGGATGAACCTCATGCCGTCGGCATCCCATTTCGTTGATTAATTGATGAATGCCCTCCAGCTTCGTATGTGTCCGATAGTTAATCATGGATTCAGCTGAAATGAACATCCCCATTTCACTCAATCTGCGGGCATTTTCCATCATTTTTTCATACAGGCGAACAGCACCCGCACGTGGAGTCGGTCGGCCGGTATTTGCAAAACCCACTTCATAAAAATCGTCCGCATTCAAATAGTTAAATGAAATATGCATCACATCCAGATAAGGAAGCATCTTCTCATATCTGCGAATATCTAACGTCAGATTGGAGTTGATTTGCGAGCGAATACCGCGCTCTTTGGCATATTTCAACAGTGGAACGATCACTTCATCCACTGTTTTATCGAGTAAGGCAGGTTCACCGCCTGTAATACTGATCGTCTCCAGATGCTCGACTTCATCCAAACGCTTCAGCATTAGGTCTAGCGGAAGGAAAGGGGCCTCCTTCATAACCAGCATATCGCCAACAGCGCAATGCTCACAGCGCATATTACATAGATGCGTTACGGTCATCTCCACACTCGTAAGCAAATGACGACCATGTGTACGCAGTGAGACAATCGGGTCCCACGGATCATAGGTTGGCGATATTTGGGGTAGCGTGTTATTTTGTAGAACTGTCATTATGTTTTCACCTTATTTCTGTTATTAACCTCAAAAGACGTATAATTATCATATCATGATGTGTAAAGTGTCTGCATACTTTCTTCCACATCATCTGCTAATCTACGTGTACTCCTCCGAAAGGGGCGACAGTAGCACCCAATGTGTTTGTAATCATAACCGAGAGGGATACGGACAAATCCACATCATAAGGTGCCTTCACTTCCTGCCCATCCCGGTCCCTTACAATGCGAATGACGGGTCTTTGCGGGATTTTGGGATGTATACGCACTACGACCCCCTCTTCCCCCGTGTTGAGCATCACAGAGAGTCCCAGGGGGTAAATAGCTACACAGTCACGAAAGGCTTCCAGCATTCGCTGCTCATATAACGTTCCTGCCCCGGCGTACAGCACTTCCATCGCTTCATAGGGCAACAAAGCCTGTTTGTATATCCGACTTGCTGTCATTGCGTCGTACGAGTCGGCCAGACCGATCCATTTCGCATATTCGTGGATCTGGTCCTTTTTCCAACCGTGTGGGTATCCACTGCCGTCGATACGCTCATGGTGCTGTAATGCACAATGAGCCGACAATAAGGGAATACCAGGTTCGTCTTTGAGCAGCTTGTAGCCGATCACCGTGTGTGTTTTCATATGCTCATATTCCTCATCCGTCAATTTACCCGGCTTATAGAGCACTTGAGGTGAAATTTTCATTTTACCGATATCGTGCAGTAATGAACCTATCCCCAGCTCCATGAGCTGGTTATTATCGTAGCCATTGGATATCCCAAGTACTAGTGAATATAAACATACGTTCAAAGAATGATGATACAAATCCTGATCCGCGGCCCCGATATCCATCAACATAATGACGGCGTCCTGACGGCCTCCAATATCGTCCAGAATGGATTCCATCACCTTATAAAATGACTTGCCAAAATATTTGTGCTTATGATCTACGGAGTAGGATGATAAACCTTGAAACTGCTTTTTGATTTCCTGTAGCGCCGCGGCCCTTGTCTGTTCATGGATCAACTCAGGAATGACGATATCTTCTGTCACAGCATCCTCAATGTATACATATCCAATACCGACTTGGCCTAGACGTTCAATCAATCGCGAAGTAAGCTCAACACCTTCCGAGAGCAGCACCATTCCGTTTTCATTGTAAATTTTCTTGCCAAGCTTCATGCCGGCTCTCAATAATGTAACAGGTACCAGTCGCAGCTTAATCCTCTCCCGATTGTTTTGATACCTGAAGCCACCTAGCTGCAAAACATTCTTCCATCGCGCCCGGACGCTTCAACTCCATTTCAATCATATCCCGTAAAAATTCTGGAAGCATAAATCGGAGATCTGTTCCGTTCGCAAGCACCTCATAACCTGCTTTGAAAGTGAACATATCCAACGTGCCCACTGTGTATTCCTCATGCTCTTCCAAAGGTTGACCCGCTACACGAATGTCCGTCACTTTTTCATAAGGAGCACGGCCAGGGTCATACTGAATGGCCAAGCCTTCCACACACATCGTGCCAAGCACTTTGCCTCTGAAGCCAAAACCCGTCATGGGCTTGTCTGTAAATTCAGGCAGCAAGGACTGCTCCAGCGCCAACCGAATATCTCTTCCCCGCAACTTCATAACACAGGCATTAATCGGCGAAGGGCATAAGGAATGTAATATTCCTTTGCTGATATCCCCTTGAGGTAATGGGCCGAGCAGTTGTCCCGCATTGACGAGGGCAATTTCTGTTCCTGTAAAATGGGACACCGCTTGTGCCAGCATATTGCCGAAAGGGGATTCCTGATCATATGCGATCTCCAGTTTCCGATCCGTCACCGCAACTGTGTTCTCCATGGCGCGCTCTGCTTGTCTGCGATGCACCACAATGGCCGATGCCACTTTTTCGTCCAGTAGTGTCTGATCCACAGGAACTACGCCGCCCGACGTGACTCGAAACGGTTCGAGGCTATCGTTACGACTTAGTGTCACTTCACCCAGCAGCGTTCCGAACTTACCCGCCCCACATAAAGCTGTTTTTCCGATCCAAAGCGGTTCCTCCAGCACATGATGGGTGTGACCTCCAAGGATAACGTCAATTTCAGGAAACTGCGACGCTAATTTTTTATCGGAAGGTAGACCCAGGTGCGACATCACAACCAAAACATCAACCTGCTTTCTCAGTGCCGCGATCTGCTTCCCCAGCACCTCAAACGGATTGAGCACATCCCAACCCAGCAATTGATAAAACTCTACAAAAGGAGCCGTCACACCAAGTAAACCCACCTTAATTCCTGCTTTATCTACGATAAGGGATTCCTTCATCCACGAAGGGCTCATCCCCGTGGCACGCTCTGTCATATTGCCGCATACGACCGGACAATGAATCCCCGCATATGCCTGTTCAATCATATCCGGGGTAAAAGTCAGTCCCTCATTGTTACCGATCGTAATTGCATCGTATCCTGTTAGATTAATCACATCCACATTTGCCCCACCGAGCGTTCCTTCCGTTTCGGGGGCCATCCGGTCCATGTGGTCTCCTATGTCGAGCACAAGCAGCGCATCCCGTGATGCGGCTCTTCGTTCATCGATCATCGCGGCTATCGAAGGCATACTGCCAAAATGACTATGGATATCATTGGTATGCAAAATGGTCAACGTTTGCCGAGTCGTCATCTCCATAACCGCCCTCCTCTATACTTTATATATATCGACTTTGGAGCTTCTAATGTTTAAGCATACCATGTTATTTAGCAATATGGTACATATGAGTGGACATAGTCCTTAAGCTTCGCTGTAGTCTCTGGGCAATCTCATATCATAAACATAGTGAAAAGTATTGACGTTATCTACTGTAGGTATCTGATAGGAAACGGGTTCCTGGGACCTATTTTACAGCTTGGAATAATAGTAAATTAGTCGTTGTCATCCCATTTAATTCTTGATATATTAAGTTTGTTTCGTATTTTCGACAAATTTACGACAATAAGGAGGTTAGCGCATGAGAGTACACGTTACCGATGCCAAGCCGGGAGATCGCCTCAAATCCGATACATACAATGGGCACGGTGTACCTGTCATGATTCAGGGCACCGAGCTACAGCATGACGATATTTCCAAACTCATTATGCATGGTGTCGATTATATCGACATTGATGCCGGTTCAGCGAGCATTCCGGTTGACTTTGCCCCCGATGTCCCAGCTTCCCCCGAGTCCCTCAAACGTGCCGTTCCTCTCATGGAGCAGACGATCAGTGGCTTTGAAAGCATGTTTCTCGAAGCCTCTTCAACTGGAAAATTTGATGAATATCGAGTGGATGAGCTGTTCGGCCCTCTCGTTTCAGAGCTGGCTCGTCAAAAAGATGTCGTATCTCTGCTATTAATTATGGAACGGGGAGATCACTATACCTATAATCATTCTCTCCAAGTAGGTGTACTGTCATATTACATTGCCACATGGCTTGGATATACGGAAGAAGAAGCATATGCCGCTGGTAAAGCTGGGTACTTACATGATATAGGCAAGTCCATGATACCGGATGAAATTTTGAACAAACCGGATAAACTGACACCCGAAGAATTCCATGAGATGAAAAAACATTCGCTATATGGCTATGATATTATTCGCAATTCAACCAGCGATGAGATTTCTGCAATTGTCGCCTTGCAGCATCACGAGCGTGAAGATGGAAGTGGATATCCCCATGGACTGTTCAAGGAAGATATTCATCCTTTTGCCAGCATAACAGCTATTGCCGACGTGTATAGCGCGATGATTTCCAATCGTGTGTACCAGACGAAGCAGGAGCTGCTCACCGTATTACGTGAGCTGCACAGCATGAGTTTTGGACATCTAAACCCAGAAGCTACCCAAGTGTTCATTAGACACATGCTTCCTAATTTCATTAATAAGCAGGTTCTGCTGACTACAGGTCAGACAGGAACGATTATTCTGAACAATCCTGCTGATTACTTCAGACCCTTAGTGAGAATTAACGATGATGAATATGTAGATTTGTCTAGAGAACGCCATGTATCCATTGATGAAATTTATTTGGAATCCTGATCCGCTATTACTGCCTCCCGGCGTTACTTCGGTAGAACGAAATGTTATGCCGAATTACAGGCTACGCGAATAAAAAGAGACTGTCCTTGATTCGTAGGTTCTTTACGAAGGACAGCCTCTTTTTATGTTACGGACATTAACCTAGTTACTATCCTTACTTATTTGTTTAAACCTAAGTGTTAAGATCATGCAGACCTGGGCTATGTTCATTAGGCAATTCAGGCATATACGGAAGAGGAAAACCTTCTGGAGGATCCACCACACTCAAATCTCCACCGTTTCTGCTTGGAGTTTGTCCATTGAATATTTCTCCAATACGGGTAGAATCCAATCGAAAATTAAACTGTGCATTGTGAAAGCCCATTTCAACATACTTCCGGCATTCTGGATACTTGTTAATATCGTAGTTTGGAACCGGGAACAATTTTCCCCAATCAACTCCAAGTGTCTCTAAAGCTTTAGCAAACGCATTTTGATGAGCATTATCCCGCACAATCAAAAAAGCCAACGTTTCCCGGAATGTTTTGTTCGAGCTCATTTCGTAAATTCGGGATTTTTGCAGAACCCCTGTAGATTCGAGTACGAGATTATCAAGCAAATCACTAATCAGATTGCCGTGGGAATAAACATAACTACCTAGCCAAGGGTTTCCACTTGCATCAACAGGTAAGGAACTTTGAGCTCCCATAATAAAATGATGAGGATTTGCGTGTTTTATCGCCTCATCTAAAGGAGCATGATCAATTCCAGCATCGCCGGCTTGGTCTGCGCCTGAGCCAGTCAGAAGTTGATTAATAGTATGTTGGACCAGTTCAACATGACTAAGCTCCTCTAGAAAAACTCCGCGTATCAAATCCCTAAACTGCACAGCATTACCACGAAAATTATTACTTTGAAAGAAAAACTGCATCATGGTACGCATTTCTCCGAATCGACCACCTAATACTTCTTGAATCACTTTAGCAGCAGCCGGGTCGGGCTTATCGGGTACTATTATGTTAATTAGATCTTCTTTATAAAAATACAATGTAAAAAACCTCCTTAAACTTTTTTTTAAACGTGAACATATGCTTCCCTCCTTAATAATTTTTATACAAACCAAACAAACAGATAGTTAAATGTAAAGACTCCTATCAGATTGTTGTTATGCTGATCCTCGTTTTATTACATCTTGAAAAGGTTAAATACAGTTAGAATTCACTAAGCTGCTTTAACTATAGGAGGAGTAATTATGTTTAGACATCAAAAAGAGCTGCAGTTTGAAGTGAAAGTGGAGCGTCCTGATCCTCTTTTTGCCCGGCAGGTACAAGAAGTTTTGGGAGGGCAATTTGGAGAAATGACCGTGATGATGCAATACTTATTTCAAGGGTTTAACTGCCGCGGTGAGGAAAAATATAAAGATATGCTAATGGACATTGGAACTGAAGAAGTAGGGCATGTGGAGATGCTGTGTGCTTTAATTAGTCAACTACTTGATGGAGCTAAACCAGAAGATCAAGAACAAGCTGCAAAAGACCCTGTTACAGCTGCCATTATGGGGGGAATTAACCCGCAGCACTTGCTGGTCAGCGGTCTTGGCGGATTACCTAGTAATTCTAATGGAGTTCCATGGAACGGCTCTTATATCGTTGCAAGTGGCAACCTATTGGCGGATATGCGGTCCAATTTGCACGCAGAGAGTCAGGGTCGATTGCAGGTAGCAAGGCTATATCATATGACACAAGATGAAAGCGTCAGAGCTACACTACGGAAAATGCTAGCACGTGACCGCTATCACCAATATCAATGGATGGCGGCAATCCAAGAATTGGAAGAAAAAAACGGTGTTGTGGTCCCCGCTTCTTTTCCTCCTGAAGCAGAGCAAGAGTCTCAGCCTGAAGCTTATGAGTTTTGGAATTTGTCTGAAGGCGAAGAATCCAGTGAAGGTTTGTGGGCAACAGGAAGTGCGCCGGATGGAAGCGGGAGCTATGTATACATCTCTAACCCTGTTGCCAAAGGTCAAATCTACAGTGCCAAAATACCAGCAACCGAATTACATCATGACTTAGACCATAAAACTTCAGATAAATAAACAAGTAGCAGACGAGCTGTCCCAACATTAAAGATTGCTAGTTGGTGACACTGACCATAAAAATGAAACAAAAAATATATACTTAAAATTCGAATAAGGCGGCTTATCATAAGGCATAAAATCATAGCCGGTCATTAATCAAGAAGTACAGAATCAATGTAATACTAAAAAGCCCTGCCGACCATTTATGGTTAGCAGAGCTTTTTGATTTATTTCGAGTAATTTACACATCACCGAAAAATCGAAGACGATGCTCTCATTCTTTATGAGCAGCTGTCTATAACAATCATTTGTGTTACCTCAGCTTCGGTCAAACCACCGTTCATTAAATAAGAGGTGCCTGAATTAATGTTGCAAAATTAAACTGGTGTACATGACCATCATTTAATGTAGTTTGGCCCGTTACAAAATGTACGTGTTTTCCATTTCCGACTGGAATAGCTGGTCCTGTTCTAATTTTTTTCAGATTATGAAAGTGGTTCACGAAATCAGTTTTTGTAAGATCGATTTCATGGACATGACTTCTTCCAACTCGAATCGCTTGCCCAGTAACACCTGCAAAGCGGTGGTTATGTCGGTCTGCACCTTCTTCAGCCAGTTTGGTGCTACCTTCAAATTCATGTACATGTCTCTGTGTCTGTTTAGAAGAGAGGGGTTTCTTCTTCACTCCAGCTTTATTCTTCTGCATCTGTTGGCATGCCTCCTTATGTTTATGTCACTCACAACATCCTATTAAGCAAACATACATAAGTGCTAGGCAAGTATCTCCGGTCCTAAGCATAAATTTTTTTATGTAGTAGAAAAAAGGCTTATGGACTTAGGCATCACAGAAAAAATAAAAGAAGACGAACTTAAAAAGTTCGCCTTCTATACTAGAGAAAATCCGAGTCAGCATAAATCGGCACGACTCCGATCTAACAGCTTTAATTACCTTTAATTACCTCAAGTACCTTGTCACGCCAAGGATTACTGCGTTTTAACCGATGGAACCTTCCATCTCGAACTTGATCAAACGATTCATCTCTACCGCATATTCCATCGGCAGTTCTTTGGTGAACGGCTCAATAAAGCCCATAACGATCATTTGCGTTGCCTCTGCTTCAGTCAAACCACGGCTCATCAGATAGAACAGCTGATCTTCCGATACCTTGGAAACTGTTGCTTCATGCTCAAGCGTGATGTCGTCATTCATAATTTCATTATAAGGAATAGTATCTGAAGTTGATTGATTATCCAAAATCAGCGTATCACACTTGATATTCGATTTTGCACCTTGAGCCTGACGACCGAATGAAGCTAATCCGCGATACGTTACTTTACCGCCGTGCTTACTGATCGACTTGGATACAATTGTGGAGGTGGTGTCTGGTGCCAAGTGGATCATTTTCGCACCTGCATCCTGATGCTGGCCTTTGCCTGCAACAGCGATGGACAGGACCATCCCTTTCGCCCCACGGCCTTTCAATACAACGGCTGGATACTTCATCGTTAACTTGGAACCGATGTTACCATCGACCCATTCCATCGTTGCATTTTCTTCCGCAACCGCACGTTTGGTTACCAGGTTATAGATGTTTGGTGCCCAGTTCTGGATCGTTGTATAACGAACACGTGCGTTCTTCTTACAAATAATTTCGACCACCGCACTATGCAGCGAGTTCGTGCTGTAAATTGGAGCCGTACAGCCTTCTACATAATGCACAAAGCTGTCTTCGTCAGCAATAATGAGCGTACGCTCAAATTGACCCATGTTTTCCGAGTTAATACGGAAGTAAGCCTGCAATGGAACTTCACATTTCACACCTTTTGGTACATAGATGAAGCTCCCGCCTGACCATACCGCACTGTTCAGTGCTGCAAACTTATTGTCCGCAGGAGGTACAACAGTTGCAAAATACTCTTTCAGAATCTCAGGATGCTCACGCAACGCCGTATCGGTATCCATGAAAATAACGCCCTGATCTTCCAGTTCCTTTTGCATACTGTGGTAGACAACTTCCGATTCATACTGTGCGGATACACCAGCCAAAAACTTTTGCTCCGCCTCAGGAATACCCAGTTTATCAAAGGTTTCTTTAATTTCCGTCGGAACTTCTTCCCATGTCTTCCCTTGTTTCTCGGAAGGTCTTACATAGTACTGGATATCGTTGAAATCCAGTTCATCCATATCTCCGCCCCAGTTTGGCATTGGCATTTTTTCAAACTGTTTCAGTGCTTTCAGACGGAACTCCAGCATCCATTCTGGCTCATCCTTAATTTTGGAGATTTCCTTTACAATTTCCGGAGTGAGACCCTTACCTGTTTGGAAAATGGACTTGTGCTCGTCACGAAAGCCATATTTATACTCTTCCATTTCCGGTGCTTTCTTGGCCATGTTTCTCAAACCTCCTCTGTTCTATTTAAATTATTTATCTTCATCAATCCCTTTGCGCAGCGCGTTCCAAGCCAGTGTCGCACATTTGATGCGGGCCGGGAACTTATTTACGCCTGACAAAGCTTCCAATTCTTCATAATCATCGAATTCGACGGCTTCTCCCTTCATTAAAGAAGAGAAGCGGCTCGCCATATCCAGTGCCTGATCAATCGTTTTTCCTTTGACCGCTTCTGTCATCATCGAAGCTGAGGACATACTAATCGAGCAGCCTTCGCCAGTAAAACGGGCATCTTCGACCACGCCGTCTTTCGTTTTGAGTTGAAGAGAAATCCGGTCACCACATGTAGGATTATTCAAATCCACCGTAACGGCATCGTCCTCAAAACGTCCGCGATTGCGCGGATTTTTATAATGATCCATAATCACGCGTCGGTACAAGTCATCAAGTTGCATCGCCAAAATACTCCTTTGTTTGGATTAAGGCGCTGACCAAAGCGTCGACTTCCTCTTCCGTGTTATAGAGGTAAAAGCTGGCACGTGCAGTCGCACTGGCTTTCAACCAGCGCATCAATGGCTGGCAGCAATGATGGCCTGCACGTACAGCCACCCCTTTGCTATCCAGTACAGTAGCTACATCATGCGGATGCACATCATCCAGGTTGAATGTTACGAGCCCGACATGACGTTCAGCCGGTCCGTATATCGTCAACCCCTCCACTTCACGGAGACGTTTGAGAGCATAGTCGACCAGACGGCTTTCATGCTGCGCAATGGCATCCAGTCCGATGCTTTCCAGAAAATCAATGGCAGCTCCCAAGCCAACCGCTCCGGCTATAATCGGGGTTCCACCTTCGAATTTCCAAGGCAGCTCCTTCCATGTGGATTCATACAATCCCACATCGTCGATCATTTCACCGCCGAACTCAATCGGCTCCATGTTTTCCAGCAGCGTCTTCTTGCCGTACAGTGCTCCGATCCCAGTAGGAGCACACATTTTGTGACCCGAAAAGGCATAAAAGTCAGCATCGATGTCTTGCACGTCTACTTTCATATGTGGTGTGCTTTGTGCACCGTCTATAACGATGACTGCGCCTTTGCGATGCGCAATAGCTGCAATCTCTTTGACAGGGTTCACAACACCAAGCACATTGGAGACATGCGCAATCGCTACAATTTTCGTGTTCTCTGTAATGGTATTCTCCACATCAGCAAGATCAACGCTACCATCCTCTTGAAGTGGAATATATTTCAAAGTCGCGCCTGTGGCTTTGGCTACCTGTTGCCACGGAATCAGATTACTGTGATGCTCCATTTGTGTGATGACAATTTCATCACCTGCCTGGCAATTAGATCTGCCATAGGAAGAAGCGACCAGATTCAGCGCCGTTGTTGTTCCTCTTGTAAAAATAATTTCCTGACTGCGCTTTGCATTCAGAAAGCGGGCTACCTTCTCCCGCGCACCTTCATAAGCATCCGTTGCGCGGCTACCCAAGGTATGCACACCACGGTGAACATTTGAATTATCATATTCGTAGTAGTGCTTGATCGCCTCGATGACCGCCAGCGGTTTTTGCGAAGTGGCCGCATTATCCAAATAAACCAGCGGATGACCGTTAATCTCCTGATGTAAAATCGGGAACTGTTCACGGATCAATGCAGTATTCATTGGCCTAACTTCCTTTCAACAAGGCTTTGCAGCTGATGTTGAAGTCCTTCAAGCGGAATTTCAGATACGACAGGTGCCAAGAAGCCATAAATAATCAGACGTTCAGCTTCTGCACGGCTAATCCCGCGGGACATCAAGTAATACACTTGTTCACGGTTTACCTGACCAACCGATGCTGCGTGACCTGCCGTTACATCATCTTCATCAATCAGCAGGATCGGGTTAGCGTCACCACGCGCTTTCGGACTGAGCATCAGAACACGTTCTGTTTGCTGACCGTCTGCTTTGGTAGCACCTTTTTCAATTTTTGTAATTCCGTTAATGATGGAAGACGCTTCTTCACGCATCACTGCGCGCGTAATCATCTGACTGGCGGAATTTTTACCAAAATGCTGTGCTTGTGTCGTATAGTTCAGCTTTTGTGAGCCAGAACCTACAGCAATGATCTTGGCATCCGAATTGGAGCCATTGCCTTTGAGCACAGACATGGTATTGCTTGCTGTATTACCGTTGTTCATTTCGCCCACAATCCATTCGATAGCTGCGTCATTTCCCAACGTGGCACGACGAATCGAAATATCCGTTACTTGCTCTCCAAACTGATGGACTGTCGCATAACGTACTTTAGCTCCTGCATTTGCAACAACTTCTACCGCACCGTTATGAAGAACAGGTGCCGCCAAATCCGCAGATACATAGTTGTCTACGTACGTCACAGAACTGTGGCTTTCGACAATGAGCAGCAC
This sequence comes from Paenibacillus sp. Lou8.1, assembly GCF_024213565.1. Lineage (NCBI taxonomy): Bacteria > Bacillati > Bacillota > Bacilli > Caryophanales > Paenibacillaceae > Paenibacillus > Paenibacillus sp. Lou8.1. The sequence continues at coordinate 93,022 of NZ_JANAVN010000001.1, read as the reverse complement.
ATGCGGTGCAAATGTTGCAGTCGCATCGTCCGTCAGGAATACAGCTTGAAGCGGAACGTTCAGCTCTACATTTTTAGGCACATAAGCAAATACTCCACCGTTCCAGAGTGCTGCGTGCAATGCAGATAATGAATTTTCTTCAGCCTTAATAACTGTGTTCAGATGAGCTTTAACCAAATCAGCATGCTCTTTAACCGCTGTTTGCAAATCCGTGAAAATGACGCCTTGCGCCGCCAATTCCTCGCTCAGCTTCACATATACCGCGCCGGAGTTGCGCTGAATAATCAGACCGCCCTCCTGTTGCTCTTTGACCAGATCAGCAATGGCTGCAGGAACTTGCCCTACCGATGCAATGACCTCGCTCTGTTTATGTTGACCGTAATCGTTTAATTTCCAACGTTCGATTTTTGTTTTTTCAAATACCGGAAGCTCCAGTTTGCCTGCAAGCTCAAGTGCTTTTTGTCTGTCTTCGGCCAGCCAAGATGGTTCGCCGTTACGTTCGGACAGAACACGCAGTTGCTCGGAATCTACCGGAAGGATTGTTTGTGTAGTCATTAGTTTTCCTCCTCGCTTCCGGCTTACGCCTCTTGTCCTACAGTTTCATCAACGATACCCAGCTCTTCCTTGATCCAATCGTAACCGTCCGCTTCCAGACGCTCAGCAAGCTCAGGACCACCGGATTTAACGATACGTCCTTGCATCATCACATGTACATAATCTGGTTTAACATAGTTTAACAGACGTTGGTAGTGAGTGATCACGAGGAAACCACGATCTTCGGAACGCATAGCGTTCACACCGTTAGCCACGATTCTCAAAGCATCGATATCCAGACCGGAGTCGATTTCATCAAGAATGACAATTTTCGGATCAATCATCATCATTTGCAAAATTTCATTCCGTTTTTTCTCACCACCAGAGAAGCCTTCGTTCAGGTAACGGTGAGCAAACTCTGGGTTCATTTCAAGCTCTTTCATTTTGCTTTCCATTTGACGGATAAACTTAATCAGGGAGATTTCTTGTCCTTCTTCACGGCGAGCGTTGATTGCACTACGCAAAAAGTCAGAGTTCGTTACCCCTGCAATTTCACTCGGATACTGCATCGCCAAGAACAATCCTGCACGTGCACGCTCATCCACTTCCATATCCAGCACGTCTTCTCCATCCAAAGTTACTTTACCATCTGTGACTTCATATTTAGGATGACCCATCAAAGCAGACGCGAGTGTACTTTTACCCGTACCGTTAGGACCCATAATGGCATGGATTTCTCCGCCCTTCATTTCGAGGTTAATACCTTTCAAAATTTCCTTGCCTTCAATGGTCGCCTTGAGACCTTCAATCTTAAAGTTTGTAGCCATATTCGCAATACCCTCCAAAAAATGTAGTGTGGTGTCGAAATCAGAAAGTATATCTAAACAGGGGAGCCCCCTGATTTCAAGTAATATTTAAAAATTTATTTATAATCATTCTAAACTGATTCTCAATGATTCTCAAGTTATTTTATAATAAATATCTTGAAGGGTGCAACCAACAGACACACGTTATCCAACTTTCTTCATAAAATGTTCACCTACCAGCACACAAATGGCAAAATACATCCTGCGAATGTCTTTATAATTATAAATTTGTACAAAAAACATGAGATGCATGATCTCTTTTCAGCCATAAAAACGCTACTGACAGCATGACGTCAGTAGCGTTTTACATGTAAAGGGTTTATTTCAGAGCGTAACCCCATCACTATGGAGTGGAATTAAATTCACCGAACTAGGCATAAGTGATGAATCGAAATTCTGACAATTAGCCCAAATAAGAGCGAAGCATCCACATATGTTTTTCCAGATCCGCTTTATAACCGATCAGCAAATCTGCAGTTGGCTGGTCGGAATTGCTTTCCGCCAGTTCGATACCTTCCTGAAACTCCTCGCATACAGTTGCAAAATCCTCGATCAAGGTTTGTACCATCTTGGGAGCATCTTCGTTGCCGTTTGCTTCCTGAATCGACGACAGCTCCAGGTATTCCTTCAACGTTGCGGAAGGAGAACCTTTCAACGCGAGCAAACGCTCGGCGATTTCATCCATTTTCAATGTCACTTCATTGTATAACTCTTCAAATTTAACATGGAGTGTGTAGAAACTGGAGCCTTTCACATACCAGTGATAGTTATGAATTTTTACATATAACACATTGAGGTTAGCGACTTGACGGTTTAAAAGTTCCTCCACCGATTTGGTTTGCGTATTTTTCGAGTTACTTGTTGTTTTAGCCATCATAATCCCTTCCTTTTTCATCAAATTGATTTTCAGGAACGTTTACGTATCCATCACCGTCATTGCTGACGGTAAGACTCCAGCGGGCATCCTAATATCACCTGCCGGACGTCTGTCTCATATTTACCCTCTCTATACGGAGTCGAAACAAAAAGAAGAGTACTCCTTTCTTCCTCTTTCAATCCCCATAAAAAAAATGTACAAAAATTCAATGATTTTCGTTATACTTTCTCTATCCTATCAAAATACTTGGTTTAATCTTGTGATATTTTTTAACTATTTACATGCGCACAATTTATGGAGGTGACTTCGTTGTCCCAATATCATCCTTTAACGACTGAAGAAGCAATCGAATTCGTGAAGAACATCCCCGGATTTTTTAGTCAGGAAGCCCGTCTGGAATGCCGAGAAATCGGTGATGGTAACTTAAATCTGGTTTTTCATATTACGGATTCTGAATCTAACAAGAGTATCATTGCCAAGCAGGCACTTCCCTATGTAAAAATTGTGGGTGAATCCTGGCCGCTTTCACTGGATCGTGCCCGTATTGAACGCGAGGCCCTTCAGCAGGAACACCATATTTGCCCCGAATTGGTTCCTGCGGTACTGGCGTATGACGATGAGCTTGCGTTGACCGTGATGGAGGATCTTAGCTCACACACCATCATGCGCAAGGGACTAATAGAAGGAAACACCTATCCATATTTCGCTAATCATATTGGGGAGTTTCTGTCACGCACGCTCTTCTTCACCTCAGATTTGGGCATGAATCAGCAGGACAAAAAAGACCTGGTTAAACGCTTTATCAACCCAGATCTCTGCAAAATAACTGAAGATCTGATTCTGGATGAACCGTATCGGTTCTCAGATAATAACAACTATGGTGCCTACATCGAAGACGAAGCAGAGGTGCTACGTACAGATCAAGTGCTTCACTTGGAAGTGGCTTTGCTGCGAGAAAAGTTTTTGACACGAACCGAAGCGCTTCTGCACGGTGACCTTCATACTGGCAGCATTTTCGTAACGACCGAATCGACTAAAGTCATTGATCCTGAATTTGCCTACTACGGCCCCATGGGCTTTGACATCGGAGCGGTGATCGCCAATCTGCTGTTGAACTACGCAGCTCAGCCCGGATGGACTTCTGGCGAGAAAGCTCTAAAGGAAAGACGTGACTGGCTTCTGGAGACTGCCATTCAGGTATGGGAGCAGTTTGAGGGTAGGTTCCGTAAACTGTGGGACGAGCATGTCACCGATCATATGGCACGTACAGCGGGATATCAGGACTTGTATCTCCAGAAAGTACTGCAAGATACGATTGGTTTTGCAGGGTGCAAAGTGATTCGCCGTATCATCAGCCTGTCGCATGTGGCAGATATCGACACCATTGCCGATCCTGCTATCAAGGAAGCTGCGGAACGTCTGGCGTTATCTATCGGTAAATCCTTGGTTCTTCGCAATCGCGAGCTTCATTCGATTCGGAAACTGGGAGACATTGTTCGGACAGCAACAGCTGCCCAAACTAAAGGAGCTTAATGAATATGAGTGAAAAGAAAGATTCGGCACCCCTAACCTCCGGGAAAGCTGCAGTGTCCAGGCAGGCTCTATCTTCGCTGGTGTGGAAAGGTAACCATTTGTCCATGCTGGATCAGCGTCTGCTGCCCGAAACGATTGTCATGCTGGATTTATTCACGGCCGATGAAGTATGGGATGGCATACATGCCATGAAGGTACGCGGTGCGCCCGCCATCGGGATGGCAGCGGCCTACGGCGTTGTGCTAGGAGCTACCGCCTACGACGGCACCGACGCTGCTGGGTGGCTGGAGCATGTACATGCCGTGTGCGGACATTTGGCTACCTCACGGCCGACAGCCGTGAACCTCTTCTGGGCTCTGGACCGCATGAAGAAGCGGGCCGGGGAACTCATCGTTGAAGCTGGCGGAGGCCAGGTCGAAGACTGGAATGCCGGGCTGGAGCGTGAAGCCATAGCCATTCAGGCAGAGGATGAAGAAGTATGTCGCCAGATCGGCATCCATGCTTTACCTCTGTTCGAGGACGGGATGGGCGTACTCACTCACTGCAATGCAGGCGGATTGGCGACAGCCAAATACGGAACAGCGCTCGCGCCGATGTACCTTGCGCAGGAGAACGGCATCCACCTCAAAGTATTTGCTGACGAAACCCGCCCCGTGCTGCAGGGTGCGCGCCTGACCGCTTTCGAGCTTCAGCAGGCAGGCATTGATGTCACCCTGCTCTGCGACAATATGGCGGGCATGGTGATGTCCAAAGGATGGGTACAGGCCGTTATTGTCGGCACAGATAGAGTCGCTGCTAATGGCGATGTGGCCAACAAAATCGGCACATACAGTCTAGCTGTGCTAGCGAAGGCGCATGGCATTCCTTTTTATGTCGCTTCCCCACTATCTACCATTGATTTGCAGACCGCAACAGGCGCAGATATTCCGATCGAGGAGCGTTCTGCGGAGGAAGTTACCGAAAGCTTTGGTAAAAGGACCGCCCCGCAGGGCATCAAAGTCTACAACCCAGCTTTCGATGTTACACCTCATGAGTACATTACCGCCATCATTACCGAAAAAGGAATTGTACAAGCACCCTTTAGCGAGAGCCTGACCAATTTGTTTGCCGAATAATTGTTCTTGCAGATCATATAGTTCGTATATAATTCAAAGAATTCTTCTCGATAGAATAGAACTTCTCATAGAAAAAAACCGGAGCCAAAAAGTCCGGTTTTTTTCGGTTCTTGTTCCTCTACTTTTATGCAACATATGCACATAGGCTTCATTACACCAGTTTCAAAAGTGCTTCGTATCCTGGCATACCTGGCTTAATCCCCAGTTGCTCCGCTTCTGTCGTCACCGATTCCATCGGCGCTTCCAACAATTCTTTCAGCGTTTTTACCCCCACAGCTCGTGCGGCAAGAATTTTCCGATCCGCCAGCCGCTCATTGAGCAGTCCAACATCCAGTGCACCACACATGATGTAACCACGGGAGTTGGAGATAGTCAGCAGCGTTGTTTTAGGCAGTTTGACTTCGACTCCGATAAATGTATGCTCACCCACTTGTACGGGTTCCATGTGTATCATGGTTATTACATGCACCTCCTCTTTGTTCACCCGGGATATTTTATGCAGCATTTCCGGGTAAGTGTGGACGCCCGTGGATACGTTCAAAATATCATGGTGAATAACTATAACTCGAGGGGGCCTCCTAACTTTGGGCAAAATTCAGTACAATGTTCTTTTCGTTTAGTTGTTTAAATATTTTGTAGGCGTAAGTTCATTGTTTATATTTACAACACTATAAATAAAGATAGGAGTATGCGATTCGCATACTCCACTTTTTCAGATGCCTTAATTTATTTTATGAAAATCGCAATACATTATAAATCTACAGTAATTGCACTACTTTTGTCCCCTTTTTTATATCTTTAATATTTTCCGAATCCTTTACACTAATACCAATGAGTGGAAGGTTAGCAATGGAAAAAGAAATGCTAATATCCAATACGTCCAGTTCACATTTCGTCCCATCTAACTTATCTACTTGTATTTTTGAACCTATCAAACTTTTCAAATTGGTATAATCCGGCTTATCTAATTCAATATTTGTTCCAATTAAAATGATTCCTTTATTGGGTGTTTTAATAATCTCTTCTAACTTCATAATCTCCAAAAGAACATCTCCATTCTAACTAACGTTCATGTATGAACAGTATATCTTTAACTTCCCTAATTTTGATACCTTCGTTTTTTAATCTAGTAATTCCATCTCTTAAAAGCATGATTCTTTCTAATTGAGTCAAGTCAGGAGCAAATCTTGCAGCTCGGATACTTGCTTGAGCTTCGTCAAGTGCAAAGTTCCTAGTTATAACATTAAATTCATCATCCATAACTTGAAAGGATTTTCCGGCTAGTCCTGCTTCATAATGCCCGACAACTTCATGAGCTATTGTTCCATGACCAGTAATCCGGCTATTAGCTGCTAATTTACCTGTGGCATTAGAAGGAAGTACATCATTATTTATATTAAGAATCGTATCGAATAATAATCCTGTAGGAGAAGTATCATTAGGCCCCGCTACACGGATATTTTCTTCTGGCATTCCTATTTTTTTTGCATACTGAGTTAAACTTCCAATTTGTGCTTCAGTTAAAGGCACTTCATTACGCAGGCCATTAGTATCTATAATTTTTCTTGTATTGTCCGCACCTTCTATTATTCGGGTAGTTCCATCTTTTAACGGAGTATATTTTACAGACCCCGATAACCCAATTTTAGGTTTAATTACTGAACTAACTCCTCCAAGTAATCCAGCAGTACCGATCATATTAGCCCAGTGTTCCTTTGACCACGCATTGTTTGGATTAAATGCCCCTTGAATCATACCTGTTACTCCAAATGTACCGAAATTGAGCATGTCATTCCATGAACAGCACATGAATTAGGTGGAGGTGGTAAACAACTTGCGTCAATGTTACCTGCTTCCATCAGATCTGCTAATCTGAATTTATCTGCATGGTGACGTAATTCCCTAGCAATAGAATCCGTCAGGGTAACAAAGTCATTCATATTCTTCTGAGAGACTTGAAATTGACTATAAAATTGTTGTTTAGTTGTACCATCCCATGACTGCTCCATAAAAGAAATTTGCTGCATCAATTGACTATTCATTTGAGTTGCCGTTTGCTGTGCTAACTCAAACTGATTGGAGACAGTCATAAGCTGCTCAGGTGTCACTTTAATTGTTGTCATAATATACATCTGTTTGAGTTCGTTATGACATAACAACACTATTCAAATTTATGGAAAACCATCTTAATTCCTAATTGTTATGTGAAGAATTAACCTTTCTACCTATGTCTAAAGGCCTTATAGTGCGTAACGACAACCATATCCTGCAACTCAGGGATCAACGTTAGGAGTTTTTTATAGTTATGTAGCTGCTGAGTTGTTATGTTCAAATCATTGGCAATATCCTCTTGAGTTTTTGCCAAACCAAAATTATTTTGGTTTTCCTCTTATCATGGCAACCAATTTTATTTATAAAAACATACAAATAGTTCCTTTTTTATGTTACGGTTAGATGGTGATTAAAAAACATGGTAAAGGATGTGTTTTTATTGAAGTTGAAAAATACAGTAGTTATTCTTACTGGTAAATTGCCTTTTACCTATGGTAATAGCAAGGCTCAACTTGATGGTTGGGTAATCAACTTAAACCAATGAAAAAGAAAACTATTTTCATCATAATTGGAGTTATTTTAGCGATTTTTATCGTCTTTTTCCTTTTAAACCTGTGGGCGGTCAATAATCTGCATGTGCCTTCCCAATAATTCAATAATCAAGGAGGTAACATGAATAAGAAGAAGGCTTGGAAGATAGCTGGCTTTTCCGTCTTAGCGATTGTTTTATTTTATGTTTTTTTTGCTATTGTGGGATATTATCAATTTATCAGTAACGTAAGACCTTGACTATGCACTCTATTCTATACAATTGGATTGTTGTGAATGCTGTATCACAGCTTTCTAAAGGCAAGAGCCTTCCTTATAAAAGGAGGGCTTTATTTTTGAGATATTTTCGAGGAAAACATAAATACGTTTCAACCATACATACAAAAAAGGCTAGAAGGACAGTCTCGTCTAACCTTCACTTAATTTTTTTTGATTTAATGATCTGCCTTGCTTCCCATTAACTCGTATTAGGAATTATTAAAATCCTCTACGGTAAACCTGTTGAGTTTGTAATTAGACCCATTTTAGGATTGCATTATTTCAAAACTTTTTCATTCAAATTTCATTTACGTTAATGCTCCACCAATTGGGTCATAGTATGGATTAACCTGATGGCTATTCGACTGGACAGGTATAATAACGATAAACAAAAAACTAGCCGCAATGATTAGAAGTACCATTTTTGTAACATTCATAACCACATCTTTTCAAGATTAAAGACGAACAAGCATCCCATACTATTTATACAAACGTGCAAACTTCCTACATGTCAGCCCTTAGCTTGAATACCAGAGTTCGAAACTGTCTACAGTTGTCTTTCAGATGTAACCTATTTGATAAAATTGTAACCAGACTATATGTACAATTAAAGATGTGTATAACTGTGGGGAAAAATATTCCACAAATATCAAAAAAGGTGTAGTCATTAAGTTGACTACACCTTTTTTGATATCATTTGTCATTGTATGTTAGAGAAACATGAAGATAGCCATCTCTTATACCAGGTAAACCATCCGTTTCCTTTATATCTAAAAAATCAAGTTTTTCTCTCCAAGCTTCTCTTTCTTTATCTTTATAAGTGTTACCGTATCTATCAAAAACATAAGCGATAACTGATGCTTTTATTTCAACGCTCCCCTTTGAAATACGTGTCCATTCTCTCGGTGCAACTATTTGGTTACTTAAAGGAGTTATTTCTTTCCCCGAGACATTCAATACAAACACTTTACCTTGATTTCCTACAAGCGCTACCTTCTTCTTAGCATCCCATGAAACTGAATCGACATAACCACCAAACAAATCTTTTATAGGTATATATCGGAACTTATAATTAAATTGTTTCCCTTTTTGCTTATATGAGATTGTTAAAGCAGTGTTTTTAAGGTTTGAGTTGTACGCATGGTCTGCTTTTTTGGCTATTGAATCACTAACACTTGCTGCTTGTATGATTCCTCCAAAAACAAAAAATAATGAAAAAGACAATAAAAATATAACTGCTTTTCTCATACTTTTCCTTCCTCATCCTTCCTTGAAATAATTACTGACCAAATTCAGATTGATATTGGAGCAAGGTGTAGCAAATAGGCTAGCTATGAAAAAAGCTCACTCCCTATGTTTAACGAGCAAGCTTGGAGGCAAATCAATGTCGTCTGAGATCATGTATATCTAGCTCTGAACTCATATATTAGTTCATTTTAAATGGAACCTCTATATCTTCACCAATTTCATTTACAGTTTCCTCGATGATTTCCCTTACATCTTCATCCAAATCTTTGTTTAAAGATTCTTTCATCAAGTTATAGCTACTTTTTAAGTTCAGATTGACAACAACTGAAGAATATACATCTACTAACTCTGAAGATGTATCATCCCATATTTTCTGGACAAAGCTGTCTAATCTTTTTCTCAACGAATCACTTAACAATTCGTAAGTATAAGTCTTCCTGTCAGCAAATTCTGAAAAACATTCCAACGCTTCAAGAATATTTATCTTCCCTAAATTTTCAATGGAGTCTAAATATTGAATAATATAGGACTCTAACTGTTCTTTAGACATAGTATCAGGCAACTGTTTAATTTCATTCAAATTCATTGTTTACCTCCCAAGATCAACTGGTATATGGGTAATATTTTGCTGATTATTTCTATACAAATTCCCGTCAGTACCCAAATACTTTCTTCCTATTTTAATTTGTGCGCTCCATCCGTTATAGGAATTGCTTGTAGCAAGCTCAGATGGAGAAAGCTTGCTGCTCAGGTTAAGCTGTGGTGAATGCCATTTTATTTCAACCTTTGTCCCATTATAATTAAAATTATACTTATAACCACTCTCAATAATACCAGGATCAGGTCTAAAATTATTACTTGCTCCTGATGGAACCCAAGATTGTAGTTGGTGTTCGCTTATTTTTCCATTTTCTATTACTCCATTACTAAGATTAAAGTTCCCATCACTGTCGATTAGTTTTTCCATCTGCATTTTATGTTCAGCAATTTTCTTTTCAGCTTGAGCTAATGTTTCCATACGATTTTCGGGTTTCTTGTCTGCTTTCAATTCACGTTCATGCGACAATCTTTGCTTTAGTTCTTCCTGATTTCTCCCCTTACTTTCAGTAGGAGTCGCACTTTCTGCCTTAGCTCCCGAAGATGGAGTAGATTTAGCTGAGCCTCCACCTTCTCCCTTCGCCATCTGCCACAATTCTGCTGAGCTTTCTCCTACTCCTTTTGCACTTTTAACCGCAGTTGTAGCTCCATGCGCCGCCAACGCTGCCGATCCAATTAATCCGGGTACTCCGATTATACTCCCTACGCCTGTAGATGATATAGCAACTGATAATCCTTCTCCACCCAATCCAGCTACTACCTCACCAGCCCCTTGCAATGTTGTAGCTACATTCCCGAGAATTTCTCCTACTTTAGCTGCCATGGGATGATCATAAACTCGTTCTTTATCAGGCAGCATCCCCAATGTCAAATTCCCCTGAATAGCTCCTTTTGCTCCCTGTGCAGTATCCCAAAGGATTTCTCCTTGAAGTTTGCTAGCTTCCAATTGAGCTTCAGCCTTGGTGATCTCAGCTTGTCCAATTTGTTCAAAGATTTTATGTAACCAACCTTCACCTGTGGATGCCGTTTTAACAGGGGTACCAAGCCACGGCACATCCAATACGACTTTCTCCCCGTCCACCTGTGTAAAGTTTTTTGAAATAAAAATAAGTTCTTGTGCTACTGTTGATAGTCGCTCAAGCGTCACACTCATGGATTGTCGAGAAACCTGAAAATCTTGGAAAAACCTCTCTCGGGTAGCACCAGACCAACCTTGTTGGACAAAATCAATTCGTCCACTCAAAAAATTCAGCATACGTTCCATTTCATGCTTTCCGTGTAAGAACTGATCAGCAACTTCCATCAGTTTGTCAGGTGGAACTAATATTCTCCCCATTCTATCACGCCCACTTTAATTTTGATGGAAATAATCTTATCAGAAGGGTTGATTTAGGGAAATCCATCTATCATCCTGATATTTCCTTTTATATTATGTGACCAATGGGCTGCAATAGACAGGTTACTATGTCAAAAGTATTATAATCCCTTGTTATAAGTTACATGAATCAACGTAGCACCTTATCCCTCTATGGACGTTAGAAGTTTTTACAATTATGTAGGTGTTGCTTGGTTATTCTAATTTTTTGAGAAATACTGGATTGTATTTAAGGCTCGCAGTCTTTTTCATGTACTAGTAGCTTCTATACTCAATCTATAAGAATATGCCCCTAACCAGATCGCCGCAGCTTTCTGGCATCTATAGGGGCATTCATGAATGAACATATTTAATGAGCTGATGACTAATTCTTTGAGTTTTTCCATTTTAGAAATGTATTTAGGGCAACAACAATAATTAGAATGATGAGTAAAACATTAGTCATAGTAAGAGTGCTATCTAAGTTGCTCAATCTAGTTTCAATGTCCTGTAAACCTGAACTAGTTTTATCCCCTATTTCACTAATGCTAGAACTCATCCGATTTAAATACTGTACTAATTCACCTATATCCATCCAGCACACCTCCAATCAATTGTTTACACACAAAAAAGGCTAAACGGATAATCCCGTCCAACCCTTAAATGTGACTTAATATTCTTCATTTGAACAAACGCTTCACACTATTTAAAATGTACTAACTTCCAATATGCCAACCAAATACTGAGATACCACCTTTAGAAATTGGCTGTGACATACTAAAATCTTGAATGTGCATTATTTGTGTGCTTGCTACTAACACCAATAAGAAGGTACTCGCGAACAACCCTTTGATTATGCGTTTCATACCATTACCCCATTTCCACTAAATTTCGATACTCCACTTTGACTTCATCTAGAGATAAATTTAGAATATATCGTGATTGCGCTACTTAAATTCCCCGACATCGGAGAAAATTGTTCATAAGCCTAACCATCATAAGCAAAGTAACTTCAGTGTGGGGGGAGATGTGCTGCTGCATTATTAGGTAATTTAATAGGCGTTTTAGGTGTAAACTATCCCCCCTTATTCAAATTACATATCCTAATATGTGGTTATTAATAAACAAAGAAACCTAGCATGCTTACACTAGGCTTGTGAGTGTGTACGTAGTGTACACATGATTATTATTTTATCCTACTTGTTTCTGTTGCTCATATTCCTTTACCCTACGATAAAATGTGTTAGGCTTCATTTCTACACGCTTCATTGCTTCAACTGCTGTTATGCTCCCGTCCTTCCATTCCTTATAAACCGCAATGAAGTCATTACTTATTGCCTGTTTAGGCCGACCAAATACCACACCATTATTTTTTGCTGCTGCTATACCTTCAGATTGTCTACCGTTTATCTTCTCACGTTCACGTTCTGCCATGTAGCTGAGTAATTCAAGCACAATACTGGATATAACTTTCTCCAAGCCATTATGGTATTGTCTAGTATCAAGGATAGGCATATCAAGAATAACAATGTGTGCGCCTATCTCGTGCGTAATATCTTGCCATTCACGTTTGATTTCTTCTGCATTCCGTCCAAGTCTGTCTAGTTCCTTGATGAACAGAATGTCGCCTTTTCTAAGTACACTCTTCAATGCTTGATATTGTGGTCTATCAAAATTCTTGCCGCTTTTCTTATCAATAAAGTAATCTCGTTCCATGATACCTAAACCTTGCATTGCTTCCAATTGTCTAGCTTCGTTCTGATCTTTCGTCGATACTCTTATGTAACCATAGTGTCTAATCTCACTCATATGGATCATCCTTTGCTATTTCACTGATTATATTATAGCAAAAGTATGTCAAAATGTATATGAATACATATGAAACATTTCAAAATATTTTATATACTATTTGACATGTACCATTACCACTTATGACATATAATAGACCTCTATTGCAAAAGGTATACTTTATGACATAGTGTTGAAAAAGACCTTGGCTAAATTGAGCATAATAAAAAGGGCAACCGAAGTCGCCCTAGATATTCCAATTATACAACTTAACTTTTCAAATGCTTTAGTACACAAATCTATTTACTGTCTTCTTCCTTGATGTAAGTAGCGTCATATTGAATGATTGCTTTAGTTTCATCAGTAGCCTTTGAAACGTCGTAGACTACTTCATCTTGATTGAATTTATCTTCATCATGGAGAGATTGCGGTTTTTTTATAAATAATCCATCTTTAGTATAAATTTTATCAGGATGATTAAGTTCTTCTAATACACTATCAGGGACTATTGCTTTTGTAACGCCCTTCATTTCTTCAGAAGCATCGTCACTAGCAAAAATATTATTACCAATAACTACAGCAAACGTAACAGTAAGGGCAGCCAACCCCAAAAATTTCAATTTAGCCTTCACTTCTTCCCTAACCCTTCATTAATTAATTTGCATATCCATTCCCAGAAATTTTAATCGGGTAACCAGACCCATCATTTCCGGAATGATTTCCAATTAGCAAATAAACTGGATTGAACTCTAGAGATGCATCGTTGCCTGTTATACCTAAGTTAGTGTGCGAAAAGTTGGTCGTGGTGACTATTGATAATAGTGTGAAAAAATTAACTCGTTTTTCCTAACTGTGAAAACGCCATCTTATAAGCCACAAACGTAATAATTGCGTAGATAAAACCATATAGAAGCCAAGCATCTATATTAACTGCAATGGTTTCTAAATTAGTGGCAATAAATATAAGAGGCAGTAACAAGGCTAGTATTAATCCTAAGTAGATGTTTCCTTTGAAATAGGCGAAACATACTCCGATCAAGATTGCCAGAATGGGGCAAAATATAAAAGTAGGGAGGAGGGGATTAAGTTTTGGAAATAACCAATAAATCATAATAATCACTCCTTAAAGTTAATTAGTCAGAAAAAAACGAATCATTTCCTTGTTTGATTTAAATGCTAGAGGAATGACATGTAATTCTTTGCCTGTCAATAAGTCATATTCTCTTATTTCCCTTATTCTATCAGCAGGAGAATTTTTGACATAATCATATAGGACAAAAACAGATCCTGCAAGATAGTGTACTCCAGATATTACTCCTTTCTCATTTTGTATTTTTTCGGAGACGGAATTGCTTTGTTTTAATCTCAACTTTTTAGGATTTTTGTTGAGGTCATTGAAAATAGTATAATTTAAGTCTTCAGAGAGAATATATAATTTATCGTTGTAAATTTGGCTGTCATAAAACAAAAATGAAGTATCTGACAATGATGTTTCATTTTCTAACTTACCATTTTTAGGGTCAATTATCTGCATTATAGGATGAAATTGTGTATCAGATGTATTGCCATCAAGAAATACAATAAGCTTGCCTTTAAATATTTGTAGTGATGCTCCATTTTGGCCTACCGGAAAGTATTCTTTTAAACCATGTAAACGATTTTCTATAGTGAATTGTTTGATCTTCTTTGATGTTTTTAAATCAATGACATAAATACCTACAGAATTATCATTATTGTTCACATATAAAGTGTATGCCATATTATTGTATTCAACGGTTGATAATAAATATCCATTCAAAAGAATATTTCTATATTTCAAATTTTTTTTATCGAAATAAACCAATTCATTGGTGTACTGTGTGGGAGAATAACTCGGATTAATACCCACGTTCATGGAGAAAAATAGATGATTGTCGCTTTCTTTTAAAAATGAAGTTCCGATATTCCTATCTTTTCCATACTTATTAGGTCCAAAAAATGGTTGAAGAATTCCATTTTGATTAAGTATGTAATGTCTATTTTTTCGTTCAGACATTAAATAATAGTCATTCTTTACTTTGGCAAAATAATAAAGTGACTGGGCATTAACTAAGTTTTTTTTGTCTAAAATCTCGCCTTTATTGCTGTATTTCACAATTTCTGCACCGTCATCCATTGCATTAGAATAAACAACAGTAAATGTCTCTGATTTTGTTATATTTTTCAATGAATGATGTGTTGTAGTAAACCAAAACGTTGAAACTGCTAATCCAAGTAAAAATAAAGTTGCAACAATAATTCTTATTCTTTTTTTAAAGAGCATAATGTCCCCCCTTAGTGAAATCACTCACAGGAAAAAATATATATTCCTGTGAGTGATTAGGTTTGTTAGTTACTATAGTAAATTGAAGTATTACCGGATTTAGCTATTTCCATTGGGGTAACAATAGGATCAATTGTTATATAATCAACATCAATCCCCTGAGTTTTCCAAGCCTTCCATACCAACTGTGAACAATAAAATTTAGCTTCTGTCCATGGATTAACAAAATTCCAGTTATAGGGTTTTCCAATTTGATTAGCTGCATATTGTGCAGCTGCTCTATATTGGGAACCCGAAGCCCCTTTAACGCTCATTCCATAAACATTTGAGCGACCTCTCCAATCATTTGTGTGATATTGAACTCCATCAGCTGGGAACGATTCTACTGTTTTACCACTTAGTAAGGAAACAATAGCAGCATGTCCTGGATATCCGAAATCAATACCCCACGAACTTGCGTTATAGGCAACCAAAATATCACCAACTGTTCCTAAACTTGATGCTGCTAACCTAGGATTCTCCGAGCTATCAGTGAGCGATTGGCTAGTTTTTTGGTCATTCAATGCCTTCTCTTCCAATTCCCCGCTTTTTATGATACGAAGATCATTTTCATTATGTTTACGGAGTAACTCAATATCATTATCACTCATTCCAGCATCTTTCATTTTCTGATAAGAATTGTCATTAACACTGAAGGAAGGCGATGTTTCATCGGCTGCATAAATGTTTGCACTGGGAAGAAGAAGGATACTTAGAGCAAGACTAGCGGAAAAAGCTAAACTAAGAACTTTTTTCATGATTATACCTCCAAATGGGATTTAATTGATATAAGAGAATACTCCGTTCAAAGTTTGTCTACATGTTTATCCATACTTCATTTCTTGTCCCTCCATATGACAGAGTCTCGTATGTCTATTTTTTGGAGGATGATGTATGTTAAATTTAGTTAGTTAGCTCCATAAGTCAAATAGAAATACGAGCTTACGCAATCACCTTCTAAGTAAGAAGTAGCAATTGCGAATATATTGTTTATGTCCGGCAGAGTAACCGTCCAATAACAATCAATTTTTTTAAGGCTAAATACAGAGCTTTATGTTAAAAAAGTATGTAATGGTAAATATAGATTTGAGCGATCTATACATGTGCTATAATCTCTAATTTTGATTAAAAATGTATATTCTAAGCTTTTGGATAAAAATCCCTATCCAATATATTCAAATTATATACATAGATTCAACAAAAGTCAATTTGATCTACTTTTTTCAAGCTACTTGTAATCATAGTTTGAAAGTAATATTTTGATGTTCTCAGTAAAGTGGATAGGAAGTTGACGCTGTGTCAACCATATGAGGGTTTCACCAACTTTGGAGGCACTGTAGAGATAGCCTGTAACTACACCCGTATCGAAGTTCAATCGTGAAAATTACTCATATGTGCATAAATACTATATTCCATATGACTTTTTGAGCCATTATGGTTCAAAATTATGCCTGAATATATTTACATCGTTGCCGTATCGAGAAAACAGTGAAAATACAGATAAATAAAGGGAATTGTGGAGAATTACTTTGCATCGTGGTTTCAATCGTTGGTATCGGAGAAAAATCTTCAAAAAAGATTGGTACATCAAGGGATTTTAAGACTTTCACCTAATAAATTGTGTGCAATTAAAATTTAAGAAATCCTTTAAATATCTATGTTTTTAAAAACAGCAAACACGTATCGTAATCGTAACAAGAATCGCGGAATGGAAGTGTTATTTTCATCAGTTTTCACTCTATCAAGTTGGTTCATGTCATATATATAATAGAAGAAACTCAAATCTAACCTCTCAAATTCAAAGAAGCCTCCTTACCTCTCAACGAAATACTTATTTGTCATATACCATGCTTTTCCTTTATTCGTATCCACCATACCCTTTTTGCTATCCAAGAATACAATATCACCACATTCTTTACAGCCCCATTTGTTCTTTCTGTATGTTGATTTCTCTATATAGGAAGCTCCACATTTACACTCTACTTGAATCAATACCTTATGCTGACTATATGCATTTGTTAACTGTTCACTGGCCTTACTTGTTACTGTAGATTGTAATGCTGTTACATGTTCCCTTTGCTCAGAATATTCATTATGTACCTTAAAATCTGCTACAAGCTCAGGATTCAATCCAAAATGCTCTCTGCCTACTGTTGTTACATATTTACTGCCTACACGATAAGATTCTATCCAGTCCTATATTTGTTTGGTGAATAGGTTTACACTTCCTTTGATGCCGCTGTTCAGAGTGTAGGTCATTGTGTAATGCTGGTTTTGATTCATTTTTAGATCATCATCTCCAATACTATGAATTGATTGTCTTTGAATAAATCTTCTTATTGAGTATGTCTTCTTGTTTCTTTAATATCTTAAATCCATCCCTAGAATAAATGTCTGGTTTATCAGACAATAAAATATAACCCTCATCAGTAGTTTTTAATAAGTAAAGCTCAATATCTGTCCCGTTTATATTATCTGTGAAATAGTATACTCTTCCTATCCTCTTTGCTACAAAATATAAAGTCACATAAATAATTAAACATAATAAAAAGCTAAGAATTAAAGCTCCTAATATGGAACTGACCCCATAACGTGAGACACATCAAAACACCTTCAAGAGAATCAAGCCATGTCGTAAGATATGGAGATAACCTTGGAGGTGTTTTTACGTTGGCAACGAGAGTTAGCTATCCAGTAGAAGTGAAGATGAAAGCTATTGAAATGAGATTGGCAAGAGTTCCGGTAAGAGAGGTTATGGAGCAGTTGGGAATACGGAATAAGACACAACTAAAAACATGGATGAGGTGGTATCGAAAAGGCGAAGTACATCGTCTGGAGCAACCTGTGGGTAAACAATACAGCTACGGAAAAGGTCCGGAGCACTCTTCGGAGCTTGAAAAAGTAAAGGCGGAGAACCGATTCCTGAAGCAGCAATTGGACCTACTAAAAAAGTACAAGGAACTGGAAAGGAGGTGGAACCAGAAGTTGCCGTTGCTTGGGTCGAATCCATTCGAGACGAAGTGATGGTGTCTGAGGCTTGTACATGGCTCGGGATCGCAAGAGCGACCTACTACCGCTGGAAAGCAGCCGTGAAGACAGAGCACACAGATGCTACGGTGGAGAAAATCCGGGGGCTTTGCATCCATCATAAATTTCGGTATGGTTACCGGAAAATCACCGCACTCCTTCGGGCAGAGCAAAGAATGAATCACAAACGGGTTCAGCGGATTATGCAGCGTGAGGGGCTACAGTGCCGCGTGAGGATGAAAAAACGAAAGATCACTGGGCAGCCCGCTTATCCGGCAGAAAATCTGCTGAAGCGGCAATTCCATGCAGAGGCGCCCCTGCAAAAGCTCGTCACGGACATCACCTATTTACCGTTTGGCGGAAAAATGTTGTACTTCTCTAGCATTCTAGATCTGTACAATGGGGAGATTGTGGCTTACAGTATAGCGGACAAGCAAGACACGTCCTTGGTTTTGGATACGCTGAATCAACTTCCAAAACGGACAAGCATGCTGCTTCATAGCGACCAAGGAAGCGTATATACGTCACAGGCTTATCAAGCTGCAGTAAAGGGAAAAGGCATTACCATGAGCATGTCCCGAAAAGGAACGCCCGCTGATAATGCCCCCATCGAATCGTTTCATTCCACACTAAAGTCTGAAACGTTCTACCTTGAATATCTCATCTGTACAACGACTGCAATCGTTGTACAGACCGTTCGAGACTACGTCACCTACTATAACTCAATTCGGATTCAAACGAAACTAAATAACCAGTCGCCGGTAGATTACAGCGACGGGCTGCTTAAACTTGAAAGGTGTTTTGATCCCTGTCTCACAAACGGGGGTCAGTCCCTATTATCCCCTTGAAGTCTTTTATAGTTTTGATATCACCTGTAAAAAAACCCATGATGACAATTAGTATAGCAGTAGAAGCAACAGTTAGAGCAATCGACAGTGGTGTTATCATATATTTCTTGTTACTCTTGTACAATAGCTTTTCAAGAGGAGTTGAGTTAATTAACGCAATAGCTTTGAAAATTAGTACGGCTAGTGCGACTACAGATCCAGCTCCGACTAAAGGCAAATATTTAGTTATAATTTCCACGCTTAATCCTCCACTAGATTTCTTTCTTATGCACCCTAATAAAATCATGGTTTTACTACAAGAGTCACCAGTATCTAGTTACCTGAAGCGATAAGCTTTTCAGCCTTACGATCCTTAATCTTATCCTTATTCCTATAATCATCCCATGAATCCAAACTCAAGTATGGCTCTGCTTCAATAATATCTTTTACCTTGCTGTGCTGTTGTTCTTTGAATAGCTCAATCATTTTAATTAAATCGTTGCGATCCAACAGCTTTACTCCATTATAACTGGCTAACTGTTCACACGAAGTTGTGTATTTGCTTGAAGTAATGACAATAGATTTCTTAGCTCTGTAAAATCGCATAGAACTATACACTTCCTGAACTGCGCTCAAACCAACAGGATTGCTTATTGCATACCGTTTAGCCTGAATGACATTACGGTAGCCCTCTCTGTCCGTAAATACCAAATCTGTTCCAAAATCTCTACTGTCTTGTGTTTTATACGCATCACCATAGCCTAAACACTGGAACAGCCTGAACAGATACATTTCAAAGTCCTTGCCATCCTCCATACGGTCTATTTCGTTAATGCCAATTTTATAAGGGTCAATATTCTGCGTTACTTTATACGGTTCCTGAACTCTAGGCTTCTTAAATAAGCGTAGCAACACCAAAGCAATCAATACAACAACGACACACACTATCACAAATATAGACAACAATGTTCCTCCTTAGCTACTTTGGCTCTTTTTCACACTATCTTATAATACAACATATAGGGATAATTTCCCATATATTTTGGATAAGTATAGTAAATTGTTAACAAAGAAACGTCTATTGCTAGGCGAATAGCTTCATATTCATGGGGGATGACTCTTCTTGACTCCTGTATACACATTCCTTCTTGTTTTGCCTTCCTCTTTGTAACCTTTGCTTCACATAGACATGCAAAGAGCCTAGACCAATTTTTTAAGCTTATATGTTGTACATTTTATTGAACGTCATTCCAGGTTTAGTGAATCACGAAGAAAAAAGAATAAAATTCCTGATTATAAGTAGTTTTCTTTTCCTTATACTTTTGACAAACTGTCATAAGCCTTGTTATGACTGGATTTAACGTAATGTTAATGTTAGACGCTGTGTACCTAGATTTTCAGGGGTTTTATCCATAGGGCTAACACCAAAGATTGAGTAATAATGATTACATCATTATTCCTTTTTCTTGATTTAAAACAATATAATTGACATAATATCAATAAACATCCTTACCAAAGATTTTTAAGATCGCTATATTTATAGACTTTTCCTACATTACTTTGAATGGCTTCATAGTACAAGAATTCTACTTTTCCAAAAACATTATTGGAGGCTAACAAATGAGTAAATTTGAAAAAAATCTAATTAAGTATTTGTCTTACGGTTTTTTTGTAGGAATATACTATTCCTTTATTAAAGGGCCAACAACAACGAGTACTCCGATCAACGGTATGTTTGAATTTTATACGGTACCCACTTCTACTTTTATTTTCAGAACATTATCAACCTCGTTTCTACTAAGCCTCTTTGCTGGAGTGGTGTATACAATTACTTTTTTTATGTATAAGAGGAAATAAGTAGATTTTACCTGAATAATTTCAAGGTTAAAGAAGCCGTCCAAGCAACGGCTTTTCTTAATTAACGGTTCGAAGCAAATATTTATGAAAGCTTGTCCTGCTTGATTTTAGGCTTAAATAAAGAAGATTTTAAATCCCCTGAAGTAGCCATATCTTAGACGCGCCACACATGAGTAACCACGGAGTTGGAGATAGTCAGCAGCGTTGTTTTATGCAGTTTGACCTCGACTCCGATAAATGTTTGCTCACCCACTTGTACGGGTTCCATGTGTATCATGGTTATTACATACACCTCCTCTTTGTTCACCCAGGATATTTCATGTAGCCTTTTATAGTCTTTAAGTCATTCCTCTTCTCCAATTGAAATATCTTTTATATGGACATTTTGTAACTGCTTGATTCCCTTATCCATCCAACAATTATATTCAAATTGATATTGGAGCCATGGTGAATAACTCGGATTTATGTTGTTAGATTTAATGGGTTAGGAAGTACAGGTAGGTCAGTTAAACAGCTAACTACAATAGCTACGGGTTCCCCTACTTCAACCACCAGCCCATTCCACTTTGGATACACTACACCTGCTATTTGGAACAATATGAAATTTCTAACTAACAATAGTTCCAGTTCAGTTTACCCAAGTAGTGTCTCAGCTTAAAAGCAATGATGTATGGACTAATGGAGGAAAAATAGATTATACTACATCGGGGCAGTCAGAAAGATATTTCTTTTCAGTAAATTGATTATACTTCGAATTAAAAAAGGAGAAATACATCATGAAAAGGTTCTTTACAGTCTCTGTATTTCTTATTTTTTCACTTGTATTAAGCATTCCAGTTAGCGCCAAACATCCTTATAGTTATACAATTAATGTAGAGGTAAACAGTGTTCCTATCAATTTTGGAGCTAATTCAGATGTGCCTCCCTATATTGACAATGCTACAGAAACAGTTTTTGTTCCTCTTCGTTTTGTTTCTGAAAATTTAGGAGGAAAAGTAATAGATTGGAACAAATCTTTACAACAAGTCACCATCGAATCAAAAGATGGAACTGTAATTAAATTAGCGGTCGGTAGCAAAATTGCATATGTCAACGGTGAAAAGAAAACCTTGTCTGTTGCACCACAGAGTCCGGTAACTCGTATTCAAGTTCCACTGCGAATTGTTTCTGAAGTATTGGGAGCTAAAGTTGACGCTAAAAAAATAGATGGGACATTAAATGTGAACATTACAACTTCCAATTAACATTTCTTTAATCTAGACTACCTTCTTTACTTATAAGGTAGTCTTTCTCATTTAGTTCTCATTCAATGCGTACTCTTGCATGTTAAAAATAACATTCATTTCCGCCTCTTTCAACATTCGTTTACATATCACTCTGAACTCATGTTACATAGCCTTTTTGTTGACCAGAGCTAATGTTTTGTGACTAATTAATTGACCATCCCAAGTTTGCAGGAAAAGATCAATGATAAAATGTATACGGGTAACTTTATATGGCTTGTTTGCCATTAATAATTCTCATATTAATGCATAAAGCCATATGAGCATTCGCTTCTGTATTGTTGAACTAGAGAAAACTTATGGGATTGAACATGGAAGAGATAGGGGAAACCAGTATTCAGCAAAAGAGGCAAAGTCAAATAATTTTACTTTGGCAAAACACAGGAGGATTTATATTACACAATTTATCATAGAAAAGAGGGGATGAATTACATCCCCTCAGAGTGTCGAGAAAGTCCAGAGGACTTTTCGACACTCTGACCGCCCCGTAAAGGGGCGGTTTTCTTATGCTTGCATAAATGCTTCTAACGGTTCCAGAGTCGCGAACGTCTTCTTCGCATCCTTCTTCCGTTGCTCATCATAGAGTTTGGTCAACTCTTCGAATGATTTAGCTTTAATCTTCGTATAACTCGATTTGGTGTATCTGATTATGTACGTCTTTACCCCTTCCTCTTCACTCCACTCGTAAACGACATCATATTTGTCCCTCAAATTATTTAAATGAAGTGACCGGCGCAACACTGCAAAGTGTTCTTTAATGGCTTCATCACATTCCTCCATAATCTTCTCGTATGTGCAGCCAACTCGCATCAGAATCTCCAATGCCCGTTCATCGCCGTATCTCGCGAGAAATTCCTTCAACGAAACCAGCGCATATAGCATTATTTGTTCCTTGTCATTTGGATTCCTGTATTCATAACAGCCTACAACCAAATTGCGGTCGGTCATTTCCTCCTTACTGAATTGCATATTAAACAAATACTCGAGTGTCTTTTGCTTCATAACGGTTTCCAACATCTGTTCTTTATCAATCCTGATGCCCGTTGTCACCCACGGAAACGGTAGTTGGCCGTTACTTTCACGCGGTATGCTACCCCTAAGATTCAAAATCGGCATACCCGTAGCCATTGCGTACGACCTGTTATATCCGTCGCCCGCGAATATTTCCTGTTCTTCTTGCATGTGTCCTGCCCCTCCTTTTAGTACCAAGTTCCATTCGGCGCGTAGTGCCACCAGTTGTCTGCGAAGTGAATCTCCGCTCGATTTCAGCGAATTGCGATCCAAATTATCTTCCGCACTTTCCAGTAATTTCTTGGTTAAGCTATAGTTCTCCGTTCGTATTATGAGCTGTGACCTACGCTTATGGGCTTTGCCACTCCACTTTCGCTCTTCCAGTCCCGCTCTGTCCATTGTCAGGCAACACTTTTATTTCCATCCCTCCAGGCACTTCATGAATCTCCGTTACAATCGGCTAGACGAACCGAGGAATAAGATCCTATAGTAGACTATTGCATATCTATAAAACTACCACTTTTTTGTGTTGGTCTCCTATTAGTTCATCACCGCTGCTTTTCATGAACCCGCGAAGATACTTCTGGGATAAATTGTATCATATGAGAACCATAAGTCCATCTAATGGTTGCGTTATCCTGCCCGTTGGCTAATGCCGGCTGCCAGTCTACAACTTTATTTTTCACGGTCTAATGCTTTGTTTTTCAGTCTAACACTTTATTTTCGCAGAACAATAGTCTCATTAGACTATTTTGTTCTTTCCATAATTTTAAGAATGTATCATACTTCATAACATTCACGCACCTTCCGTATACTTTACCCATATCACTAAGTTAGTAGCCTGATTGAAGACTCTCCTGTTAAACCCGCCTCTTAATTCTTAGGTGCATGCAAATTATCTTCTTTATCAGATAAATTACTATGAAAAATGAAAAAAGCTCACTCCCATTTTATTGTTAAAGGAGCAAGCTTATAGATATTCATTAATCGTTGTGAATTATATTGATTTAGGATTTTTATAGCACCAGTTTGGATCATAGGGCAGAGATCTGAACTTCTGCATATCTTCCCAACTGTAGACCCAATCGTAATCAGGAATCCAAAAATAGTCAGTAGGATTTAGCTTGAGATATTCATATATAAATCGAAAAATCAGCTCTTCAACACCATAAACATCTTCAATACATCCTACTTGATACAAGGACAAGCTTGAATCTAATCCACTAATATCTTCATCATGCTCATAATTAATTTCGTAATTATCAATTCCGTCAATATAGAATATAAACTGCTGGTTATTTTCAGCACCCAGTGGGTTATAAGATATATTTAGAGTTGTTGAAAAAAACTGTTCGTTCTTATATTTTTTATCATTGTCAAAATATAATCCAGCATCTGCATGAAAGGCAGCTACGATTGCATCTCCTAGTAATTTCTCAGGTGTATATTTTTCTCGTTCTATTAAAATAAAAGCCGAACTTCCCATCACTTAACCACCTTTCTTAATTCCTCTAAGGAATTTACAACAGTTACTCCTAGCTTCTTGATATTATCTAATTTTTCTATATTACTTTGAGATAGATTGCCCAAAGGCTTATCGATATAAAGTATAACTTTCTTCTGTTCTGGATTAAAATAAAGCTTATCAGTCGTAATTGTCATTTTCTCAAGTTGTCCTTCTTTAACTGCTTTGATTGAAGCCTTAACCTCAATTAATTCATTTTTTGTAACTACATCTAAATCACCTGCAAATTGACCATCTTTCTTTAAAATTTTTTGTCCAAAACCAGTGACTTCCCGTTCTTCTTTTAAAAAGCCAGCTACTTTTGCTTCAGTTGCCTTTCCTACATCTGAGCTATTCATAAAGTTCTCAATATCCCGGTTAATATTTTTGGGATGTTGATCAACCCATGTCAATTCATTGCCAGCAGGGTTTGTATATTTCGTCTTATTTCCTTCCTTAATTATACTCCCTATATTATTATTGTGAGTTCCCTCGATTACATGTGGAGCCTTTTCTGCCTTAGCTCCCGAAGATGGAGTAGAATTAGATGAACCTCCACCTTCTCCTTTCGCCATCTGCCACAATTCCGCTGAGCTCTTCCCTATTCCGCTTGCGCCTTTAACTGCGGTTGTACCTCCATGTGCCGCTAAAGCTGCTGAGCCAATCAATCCAGGTATTCCGATAATACTACCAACTCCCGTGGATGAAACAGCAACTGATAATCCTTCTCCACCTGTTCCAACGATTACCTCACCAGCTCCCTGCAATGTTGTAGCTACGTGACCAAGAATTTCACCTACTTTAGCTGCCATTGGATGATCATAGTCACGGTCTTTGTCAGGCAGCATCCCCAAGGTTAAATCTTCCTGAATAGCACCTTTCGCTCCCTGAGCAGTATCCCACAGAATTTCTCCTTGAAGCTTGCTAGCTTCCATCTGGGCTTCAGCCTTGGTGATCTCCGCTTTTCCGATCTGTTCAAAAATTTTATGTAGCCAACCTTCGCCGCTTGATGCCGTTTTAACAGGCACACCATTCCCTGGCACATCCAGTACAACTTTTTCTCCATCTACCTGTGTGAAGTTTTTTGAAATAAAAATGAGTTCTTGTGCAACCGTAGAAAGTCGTTCAAGTGTCACGCCCATGGATTGTCTAGAGACCTGAAAATCTTGGAAAAACCTCTCTCGGGTAGCACCAGACCAACCTTGTTGGACAAAATCAATTCTTCCATTCAGTAAATTCAACATACGTTCCATTTCGTGTTTACCATGCAAGAACTGGTCAGCCACTTCCATTAGCTTATCAGGTGGAACCAATATTCTCCCCAATTGATCACGTCCATTTTAATTTAGATGGAAATAATCTTATCAGAAGGAGATGTTTAGGGATATCCACCTGTTATCCTGAAATTTCCTTTTATATTATGTGACAAATGAACTGATATAAACGGATTTACTATGTCATAAGTATTGTATAAATGCCTTGCAAAGTAAATTATTTGACTTCACTCTTTTGATAGCATCCAATTTTATAGAAATAATAGATTCACTAACAGATTCAAGTAATGCAACTGACTTTTTAATATAAACGAAAATATCAGTGTTAAATTTTTTTAAAATATTGTGGAGGCACAAAATCGGCAAGCCAAACACCATTGTTAGCGATATAGAACTTCACATTATTATCCAGCGCTTTTACTGTATCGACTTCAAGAATGACTAATTCACCACGTCTCTTACCTGCCAATGTTGCAAATTCAAGTGTCTCAGATAGATGAACATATTTTCTCCCCATTGGTTTAATTCCCTCGGTAATAATTTTATCAACTACTTTGCTATTTGTTCCGTGATAAAGAGCAGTTGGCGGAATGGATTCTTTGTAATCTAATCTTCCTGCACTGTGCCCGTAGTTCGCTCGTATGTATCCATTTACCATGTGGTACCGCTTCTTTGGACAATTAGTTACGACTTGATCAATCCCTGCTTCTCCTATATCCGACCATCTATTCTCTGATTTAATTGCTGAAATTAAGTCTTGCACGTGGCAATAACCTTCATGGTCCAACTTAATTCCAAACTGTTCTGGTGTATGCCTAAGAATTTTACTCATAAATTTACTAAGGCTCTCTTCTTGTTTTGGTGATAACATCATATACTCCTTCTAATGTAATATTTGCTTTATCTAAAGTAACCAATCTGATGATTCATAGCGTCTTGTGAAGTAAAGCACTAATCCCCCGATAAGGAAAAATGTAGCTCCAATTAAAAAACCTCTTAGACTATATCTGCTATAAGCCTCCAATAATACTGCAACTCCCAGCCCACAAGGGAAATACCCGAAAATACCTTTTATTAAAGCCATGATAAAAAACTTACGATTCATACATTTTTCTCCTCGTTAATCGTACTTCATTATATAAAAACGAACAAATTTATTTCATCCATATCCATATATCCTCTTTGTCCCCATTTCACAGCAATCCAAAGTCTCCAACAATAACTTCCATTCTAAGCCTAAATTAAAAAGACAACAGGTGATACCTGCTGCCTTTACTCACCATTATTCAGCTTCCGTCAACATTTTTAAAATGCCAGTAAATGAGCCGTCAATCGACATAATACCTCCATTAACTTGCTTGCTAAATTGAGACTCTGTAAGTTTATCTTTTCCTGCTGTGTGATTCTTAATGAATTTTATAAGGTCTGCTTTCTGCTTTGCAATATCCTTTAAAACTTGGTCACTTTCTCGCTTGTAATTTTTAATACTTTTACTTAGTTCCACCTTCGCCACGCTGAGCTGCTTCTTTAATTTATCGCATTCAGCCTTGGCTTGAGCTATTACCGCTTTACTAGACTTATTTTTCACTTCATTTTTATAACGTGCAGATGCTTGATTTAATCTTTGAGTTAGCTCACGAACCTCTGCCCCCAGAACAACATTAAGTTTTTTTTGTGCAACTTTAATTTCTTTTACACGATCTTTGTAATTCTCAAAGTATAATTTTTCGATTTCACTTGTTGACATTGCTTTTGTAGATGTTGCTGCCAATGCTTGTGATGGAATTAAAACAACAAACATTAATAATAGTAGAATAGCTTTTTTCATATGTATCTCCTTCTTAGGTAGTAGTGCAATTATCATAAGGGAAATGAAGGGAATAGGCAATATGTCTTGTTATTTAAATACTACTTTCCACATTATATAATCTTCCAATGGTCGAATAAACCTTTTACAGATAAAAGTCCAAGCTAAGTCACTTCTAGAAGCTTATTTATGTAGAGCAAAACAAACGATATGAAAAAGGCTAGACGGATAATTCCATCTAACCTCTTGATCATAGTTAATTTTCTAGGTCTATTGTGATCTTATAATTGAACTATTTTATTCCAACATTCCTCTTTATTGTCCAGCTAGATCGTAATTACTAATGCTACTGACATAAAACTGGATACTAGGAGGGTTGAATCAACTTACTCTTCATCTTCATTAACCACTTTAATCAGATTTCCATAGACTGCTCTCGTATGAGCAGATGCATGTTCTTTAAAATGTGTAAACAACCTCATACATCTGATTGCTTGTATTCTATTATTAGCTTCAGCAGACTTTTCCAAACAGCTACACAAAAATGTGAAGCCTTCTGAAAACCTCCCCTTGCGCAAAAGATAGATCGCCAATTCCCTTGCGAAATGAGTGTATCGCTCCGTTGTGAATCGTTGAGTATACAATCCTTCAACTTTTTTCTGCTCCAGAAAGGAGATGATTTCTTCTTCGAATTGCTTTAAAATATTATCTACATCAAAATGGTATCGGTTAGCTGTCTCAATCATAATATCAAGTGCGGGAAGAATCTCATCTTTTCTTGAAGAAATATAAGCTACATAATCAGAAAGAACGCTCTTATCACCAGAAAGAAGCTTATTAACATACGTGTTTACTACTGCCCAGTCTTCGTACTTTTTTCTCCATTTCAAAGCTTCTTCATCTGTATCAGTAACCCAACTTAAATCAGCGTATTTTTTAATGTGTTGAAGTCCCTTTTCATAGTCTTTCCTCTCACCACATGCTTGTGAACGAAGTAAATGCGAGAATGCCCAATACGCAAACAAAGGAAAATTAGGTTTCTTCGAATTGTCTTTGTGTACATGATGCCGCTGTTGTTGCAGTTTGTATTGAATTTTTGCCTTGTCTCCCATTGCTTTAGCGAATAGTTCTACTTTATCCCATTTTCGTAACGAGCGGTATGTATTCGCCAAGTCTTTTAAGGCATCTAACTGATCTACCTCATCTAATCGATCAACGTAAGGCTCAAATTGAATGGCTGCATCATAGTTTTTCTCTTGATCGTCTCCCATACGAATCGTAAACAATCGATACTGGCAAACCGCCAATCGTTCTGAATACTGATACTTTTCCCCTTCTGACACGTTTTCATAAAGGAACGCCGCTGCTCTAGTATTACCCTTTTTAAAAGAATCCTCGGCTACTTCAAAAAGTGAAGGAAGATAAACAGGATTATCTAGCAACATACCTACAACTCTTCGCAAGCAATCAAGTCGCCCTAACTCCGCGCACCGGTACAAAAAAGGGCTGATTCTTCGCCAGTTAAGCGGTTCTTCTTCAATACATTCATCAATATAACGTTCATAAAAATAATCCGATGGTAAATTCATTCCCATAGTGATCCGATCTAGCTGGTGAACAGAAATAGGTCGGTTGCCCGTCACAATGCCACTAACTGTTCCTACATTCAAATCAATAATGTGACCAAACTCGGTCATGGTTAAGCTTTTTCTTATCAGATAGGTTTGAACTTCTGCTCTAATCGTAGGTGTGATCTCCATAGATAAACCACCCTTTCAACGTAGACTCGGCATATGATACATAATTAAACCATGTAATGAGAAACAGTTAGTAAGAATTACTTTAGCCCATCATTTTCTGTTGGAACAAAGTCATATACCCTTCAGTTGTTTACAACAGCACACATAACATTTTTGCACTTTTTACATATATTTCTCAAAAGAAGATTTCCTCATATTGCTTATATACAGCAAAACACGCAATAAAAAGGCTAGACGGATCATTCCATCTAACCTGTTCCATTATCCATTGAATTTAGCAATATATATCATTTAATCACTTTAAATACCAAACATATTTTTCCTGTTAGAAATAATTACATTTCCCCATGCTGTGCAGGTTGATAGTCATGTTCAATGTCTTGATAGCCTGCTCGAGGGAATACTATTGTCAATAACATAAAACTCGTTACCAGTACGGTTAAAATTATTTTATGTTTCATCCTTTTCCACCTCATTAATCAAATTTCTGTACGCTGTCTTTATCTCAGTTGATGCATGCTCTCGATAAGACTCATACAGCCGCATACACTTAATTATATACGATTTATTATTGATTAATGTAGATTTTTCCAAACAACTTATTAAAAATTTAAAACCATCAGAAAATCTTCCTTTGGTCAAATAGTAGACTGATAATTCCTTGGAAAAATGCATAAAACGTTCTGTTATGAATCGTCTAGTATAAAAGCTTTCAACTTTCTGTTGCTCCAGAAAAGATGAAATGTCCTCATTGAATTGCTTTAAAATATCATCTACATCAATGTGGTATCTATTAGCCGAATCGACGATAATATCGAGTGCCGGAAGAATCTCATCTTTTCTTGATGAAATATAAACTACATAATCAGATAGAACGTTTATCTCGCCTGCAAGAATCTTATTCAAATAGGTATTCCCCACAGCCCACTCTTCATACTGCCTCTTCCACTTCAAAGCAGTTTCATCCGTATCTTTCACCCAACTTAAATCGGCATAAGCATAAGTGTGCTGGAGTGCTTGCTCATAGTCTTTCCTCGCTTCACAAGCTTCTGCACGAAGTAAATGTGAGAATGCCCAATAAGCAAACAGAGGAAAACTTGGTTTCTTTGAATTTTCTTTTTTCATATGATGCCGTTGTTGTTCCAGTTTGTATTGAATCTTAGCTTTGTCTCCCAAAGCTTTAGCGAACAGTTCTACTTTGTCCCATTTACGTAACGAACGGTATGTATTCGCCAAATCTTTTAACGCTTCTAACTGATCTATCTCATCTAGTCGTTCAACATATATTTCAAATTGAACTGCCGCCTCATAATTTTTCTCTTGATTGTCTCCTTGTCTCGTATGGAACAAGCGGTACTGACACATAGCGAGGCGTTCTGAGTATTGTTTTTTCTCACTTAAAGCTACATTTTCATAAAGTATGGCTGCCGCTTGGTACATCTTTTCATGAAATAATTCTTCAGCAAGCTCAAATAAGGATTCTGAATAACCCAACTTGTCCATCAATAGATTGACCACATCATGAATGCAGTCCAGTTTGTTTAATTTCGCACAATTATGTATAAAAGGACTCATTCGACGCCAATTCGGATTAGCCTCTGTTAAATACTCAGACACATACCGTTCGTAGTAATAACCAACGGGATGCCCCATCGCCTGTGTAATTCGGTCTAGCTGATCCACTGAAAGAGTGCGGTTCCCATTAATAATACTGCTCATGGTGCCCGGATTCATTTCTGCCTCTCTAGCTAAATCACTTAGTATTAAATCATTATCTTTCATATGTTTTGTTATCTCTGTGAGTATCGTGGTTGTTGTGTTGTACAAAGTAACCACCCCTTATCAGGAACTTAGTAGGATATCAACTTATTAAAAAAGGACTATTGCAATCCAATGATTGTATAGCCTTTCCGCAATTTATTGTACCATCTTTTGGCACAATATCATATACCTTTCAGAACCTTACTTAAGATACCTTTGATGGGCTTGCAAAGAATTTAAGCTCTATAAATCCTGAGACATACGAATCATATCTCTACACTGTATGCCATTCTCATAAATTTCTTCTAGATAGTTGTGTCTGACAAAGAAATCTAGATCTACACCAACAATTCTGAACCCACATTTTTGGTAGAGAGCTAACTGCCCAATGCTAGAGTTTCCTGTACCCATTTCCATCGTTTTATAACCTTGTGCCCTGGCTGTTTCAATTGCATGTGTTACTAATTGTCTGCCTATTCCTTTACCATGCATACCTTCTGACACTGCTATATTCACTAACTCAACTGTTTCAGGTCTTGTAGGTAAAAGAACATAGACCCCAACAATATGATGGTCAATCTCTGCTACATAACACTCCCCTCTTTTTAAATATTCCTCAACAAGTTGGTGCGATGGATCAGCTAGTAACAAAAGCTCTATTGGATATTTTTCATTTGAATGAAGTAGTCTAATATTCATATATTCTCTCCTGTATGTATTATGATCCCCGGATTTCCACCCCATCGTAAGCTTTATTCCAGAAATCCGGGGGTATGGGAAGCACTATCCGTCTGATCTCAATTCATACAAACCATTATGCAGTGAAAGACTGGCAGAGTATGGACCTTCAAACAAGACACTGATGCTGAACACGGTCGGAAGCCTATCATCAGGAAACCAAGGCCGTTGCTTATCTATGACTATAAATGATCCTTCTACATCCCCTAGTGGTGCGAATTTCTGTCCAGCCCCTCCCCATGAATTAAGTTGGAACGTTTCGGTAATTATTCTAGATACCTCTGGAACATCATCGACCGGAAGACCAATCTCGCTTATACGAAGTATAGAGTTGGGTCCGAAAGCTTCAGCGACTGCATTATCGAGTGTATGATGGGCAATGAATTCAACAAGGTTATGATCTGGATCATAGAAATAAAGCGCTGTTGCATTCCAGTTTTCGAAAAAAAACTCATCATCTTCTTGGGGTCTTGAAATCAATGAAATCCCACGGTCGATTACCCACTGTTTTGCTTCTATGAATTTATTCGTTGGAATCGTAACCGCAATATGATAAAATCCATTCTCCATATGGGGGGATTCCTGGAAAGCAAGAACTGATTCTCCTACTTGAAACGACAACCGCAAAGAGCTTTCCTCCACAACCTGCAAATCCAAGAGAGAGCCGTAAAAAGCTTTCATCGCTTCGAAACTGTGGGTGCCTAAGAGCACTTCTTTTAATTTCAATGCATTAGTCCTCCCCATAAATAATATTGAAGCCCATTAGTCCGTCGTATCCAGATCAGCATTTTATCTCAGACTGTATGAGGTTCATTACATTGGTTATTAATTATCCTTTAAATCGGTTAGAAGTTTGGCATTCACATATAACGCCGTAAATTGAAGTAGTATATCCTGTTCATCCAGAGCTTTACTTTTCGCCATTTCTTGATAAAGCTTGGGCTGGTTCCGAAATGCTCTTGCACTTCCAATCAAGTATGCCTTCTGGAGATATTCATGAGCTAATACAGGGTTGCTCTGATGAAGAAGTGTTTCCGCCATCTGAATATAAGGTTCAGCATGTATAATCCGGTACCCTGCACCTTCCAAATCTAAAATCTCCTCATTTAAAAGCTCTACTGATCGCTGAGTATGCCCGTTATAATTGAGAATTTGAACGTATTGATGCAAGGTTACACCTGTACATAGAGATGTCTACTCCTTCATTGCGATTAGCGAAAACGCTTAATTAAGGATATCACTCCCCAAATGAGCAACACCAAAATCCCGATAACGATTACGAATGTCATTAAGATCGAAGTCCATACGAAATGCAATCAACATCACCCCATGCATCATTTTATGGTCATCATCGTCTAGAGTACTCTTCTAATATCTCTCCATATTTTAATGCACGTTGACTTCCGTTGCATTAGAATTGAACAATTTTATTTTTATAATCATAGATAAAAACGCCAGCAGTGCAAACATCATTCCGCTCCAGATGAGCTGGTGTATTCCCAAGTGAGAGATAAACCACCCGCCCATAGCAGCCCCTATCGTAATACCCAGATTAGAAAATGAGACAAATAGACTGTTACCAAACTCTGGAGCTTCTTTTGCTTCAGTGGTTAACCATGTTTGACTAATAATAAGCCCCCCGGAATGCACGGTCCCCCAAATGAGCACAACCACAATCATCGGCAGGAAAGAAGCTCCCAGAGCATAAGTGAATACGTAAATGACCATATATAGCAATGGGAACATGATGACGGTCTTGGTCAGATTTTTATGTAATAATCCTCCAAATAAAAAGTTTCCAAAAATCATGACGATTCCAAAGACCATCAACATCATACTGATCCATGACCCGTTCATAAGAGTTACTTCTCCAAGATATTCGGCAAAGTAGCTATACACCGAAAACATAGCTGCAAAGATAAAAATAACAGTCACAATGTTGAACCACAATTGAGGTTTACGTAATATACCAAACTGTTTGCCATAAGACATCTTTTCCTGAACGGGCAGGGAAGGAAGCCATACGAGTATTCCCACAAATGCAATCATGCTTACGACAGCTCCAAACAAGAAAGCAGCTTCTAACGATATCTTTTCAGCAAGATAGGAAGTCAAAGGCACGCCAAACGCAAATCCTACTGTAATTCCAGCGAAAACCTTGGTGACGGCTTTACTACTCTTTTCAGGGGGGACAAGATGAGATGCAGTCACGAGAGCGACCGAAAAAAAGACAGGATGAAAAATAGCAGGAAGAACACGAAAAATGAGCATGACCTCAAAATGAGTGGTATAGGCATAGACAATATTAGAAATGACAAAACTGAATACAGCGGTTAATAGAATGACTTTACGATTCATGCCGGAAACGAGTAAGGTCAAGAACGGACCTGAAATGGCAACAACTAAAGAAAAAATACTGACGAGCCAACCAGCCTGGGCAGCTGATACATTGAATTTTTGGGTTACTTGAGGGAGAACGCCTATAATCCCCATTTCCGTTGTAATAATGCCGAATACGCCTAAAGCCAGAATGATAATAAGTAACGGGTTAACCTTTTTCATTTTAAGTATAAGCCTCCAATTTAATTATATATATAGATTTGTAGATATATTATGTGAAAAAAAACCTCCTTTCAGTTTATAGTTCCTTTTGAACGTACTCGGCAAATTCCCGGATTGTTTTTTCATTCCGACGATAGTACGTCCACTTCCCAATACGCTCAGACTCTAACAAACCGGATTTTTGCATCGTTAATAAATAACTTGAAATCACAGACTGCGCAAGTCCCGATTTAGCCTGAATATCTCCCACACATACACCAATTTGAAAATTAAGTCCTTGCTTTAGATAAGCCTGTTCATCAAAAAACTCTTCTGGTTTTTTTAACCACAGCATAATTAGACGACGAGTTTCGTTTGACAATGCTTTATAAATCAGTGACGGTTCCATATAAAACATTATATCTATTTTATTAGATTTGTAAATATAAAGTCCAATGATTACGTAGAAAAATAATAAAGGCTGCTTCCCCACGGAAAATCCGTTGGGAAGCAGCCTGTTCAAGTACATATTCAATTACACTGACTTACTCTTATTGGAGCGATACATCAAGTACAGGAAATACGGAGCACCAATTAGTGCAATCAGCAATCCGGAAGGAATTTCGGTCGGCGCAAGCACTGTCCGGCCAATCGTATCAGCCAGCACCAGCATTACTGCTCCCAAGAGGCTCGACAGAACAATGGAGCGGCGTACATGGTGCCCAATCAACGTACGCACGATATGCGGAGCAATCAGCCCGATGAAGCCAATTGTCCCCACACAGGCTACCGCTCCACCCGCCAGCAGCACACCCACTGCCATGGCCAGCAGCCGGGTGCGGCGCACCGGAAGTCCCAGTCCCATAGCGCTGCTATCGTCAAACACCAAAAGATCGAAGCGGCGAGCTAGCCACCAGGCTATTGGCAACAACACGAGCAGAAAGGCCAGAATCGTCGCCACCTGCCCCCAGTTTCGAGCGTAGGTACTACCCGTCAGCCAAATATAGCCTGTGCTGCCCCAAAGCGAGCCTTGGATAATCAGTACCTGAATGCCGGCTGCTCCGATCGCTGATACAGCAATCCCAAGTAGGATGACCACAGACGGGTTTAGGTGCTTGTTCCATGATAAAAAGAAGATCACCGCCGCCGACACCGTCGCTCCGGCAATCGCCGCGATGGGCAGCATATAAACAGGTAGCCCAGGCCAAACGATAATCACTGCAAGCGCACCAAAGCCAGCCCCTGAAGAAACACCAATGATCGAGGCATCCGCTAAGGGATTACGAACGGCTAATTGGATCAAGACACCGCTGACCGCAAGCGCGATACCAGCCCCGGCTGCCACCAGCGTGCGCGGAATTCTAAACTGCAGCAAGGCCGAATTTGCGTTCTCACCGCCGAACAGGCCGGACAATAGATCGCCGACAGGAATTCGCATCCCTCCAAACATCAGGCTGAATACAGTCAACAGCACGGCACCGCATCCAAACAACGTGACTAGCCTGCCATACGGTAATTTCCGAGAGCGCACACCTATGTTCATGGAAGACTGCCCGCTAATACCAGAAGGCAGCTTCATTTTCCACAGAATCAGCCAAATTAACCAAGGAGCACCGATCAAGGCCATCACGGCTCCGGTCGGCAGGTCCATGCTTGATTGGTGGACCATTTTCGCCAGCACGTCAGCACCCGTCAACAGCAATGCCCCCCAGAGGAAGGAACCGGGCAGCACCCAACGATGCATTTTTAGACCGCTTAAGCGCACCAAATGTGGAGCTACCAAACCCACAAAACCAATGGGTCCAATGACGCTGACTGTAATGGTTGACAGCAGGACAGCCAATACAATTCCCACCGCCCGGGTCAAGCCAACCTTTTGCCCGAGTGACGTGGATGTGGACTCATCCAGATCCAGAACATCAAACTGCCTTGACAGCAGAACGGCAATGACCGAGAGTCCTACGACCCAGGGCCAGGCGTAAGTCGTCCCGCTCCAATCGTTTTGCACAAGCGAGCCAGAACCCCAGAGAAAAAGTCCCTGGGTTTCAAATGAATAAAAGATATGCAAAGCTCCGGTAAACGAACCGAGAACCATGGATACAATCAAGCCGGCAAGCGCCAACCGAATCGGACTTCCAGCTCGTCCCCCGCCCATGAAGTAAGCCAGTACCGCTGCAAGCAGGCCGCCGACAGCGGCAAATAGAAACGGCGCCTGATGCAGCAATCCGGGAAACATCACCGCGCCAAGGACGACCACAAAGTAGGCACCAGCGTTAATTCCTAGTGTATCAGAAGCCGCCAGCGGATTTTTGGTGATGGCCTGGAGCAGAGCACCGGCGATGGCCAGCGCACCACCTGCTAGGATTCCGATGACCGTACGCGGCATTCGGAGATCCCACACCATGTTATGATCAAGCGTATTCTGACGCTGGGTCAACGCCTCAATTACTGTATGCAGCGGGATTGAAGCCTCTCCATAACACAAGCTTACAAAAAAAAGCACGATGAGGACGATCAATCCGCCCCCAAAGATGCTTCCTACACGCCAAGTCTTCGATAAACCCGTTGTGTCTGTTCGGGTCATTTCGTCAGAACTCCAACTACTTGATCAACCAGTACTTTGGATGAGATAGGACCACCGAATGTCCATGTTGTACCGTCCAGCGGATAGGTACGTTTTTCTTTGACAAAGTTCAGTCCGTTCCATACCGAGTTGTTCTTCATCGCGGCTCCAAATACATCGTCCGTCTTTTGCGTAATATAGATAAAATTGCTGTCCTGTACAGCTGGAAGAGCTTCAATGCCAACGGTGCTAAACCCGTATTTCTCGGTCTTGTCCGACTTCCAGTCGTTCACCATGCCGATTTTCGCAAGCGTTCCTACTACAACCGAATTTTCTTTGAACATTCGTAGACTGGCAGCATTTTGAGCTGTAAAGGCCTGTGTCAGCGCATAGTGAAAGTCTGCTTTGCCCGCCTTCTCCAATGTAGCCTTTGCATCTACATAGTGCTGGTCAAGTTCGCTTAGGACCTTATCAGCCTGTTCCGTTTTACCGGTAGCTACAGCTACTTGCTTAAAGATTTCAACCATACGGTCGTAATCATAGCCGTTCCCCTTGTAAGGATCGAATTCTATCGTTGGTGCAATTCCTTTAAGCTGCGCATAGATCGCTGCATTGTTATCGGCGTTAGAGATAATAAGATCCGGCTTGAGCGCTGCAATCGCTTCTAGATTCGGTTCGCCCCGTGTGCCGATATCAGTTACGGTATCAGCCAGCTTCGCCTCCGGTGTTACCCACAGCTTGTAGTTTTCATTGTCTGCATTGCCGACCGGCTGTACGCCAAGTGCAATGAGATCCTCGGTAAACGTCCATTCGAGTACCACGACACGTTCCGCTGGCTTGTCCAGTTTGACTTCCCCGTGGTCGTCCTTAACCGTAACCGGACCAGCCGTTGTGGATGTCTGCTCAGACCCTGCAGTACCTTCCGTCTTCGAGCTATCCCCAGCTGCACCGCAGCCCGCCAATACAATAGTAAAAACTACAAATAATAATAGGCTATTCAACATCTTTTTCATTTCTCTCAATCACCCCTGTATGTATATTGCATTGGAAAATGATAATCATTATCAGTAAAAGATTATAGGGGTTAGTGACTTTTGTCAATACGGATAAATCTAAAATTGAATCACAAACAGGTTCCGTATATGATAGCTTTATCATTGTTTAAGGGAGGCTACATTTACGTGGCAGTATTAATCAACGAGCAAATTAAAGCTGACGAAGTGGTACTCACTGGACTCGCGGGAGAAAAGCTCGGCGTTGTCTCCAAGTCAGAAGCCTTGGCTATGGCCCGATCCCAAGGGGTGGACCTGGTCTGCACCTCACTCATGAGCAGTCCACCGCCCTGTAGCTTGGTCGCAAAGGGCAAAGGAAAAGCGCTGGCGCAAAAAGAAACCGCAGCAAGCAAAAATGTCGGCCGAGCCGCAAGAAACAGCGGCAAAGAAAAGGTCAAGGAGCTTCGCTTCACTGCTCATATTGAGGAGCATGATTACGACACGAAGCTGCGTCAGGCAGACAAACATCTGCGTTCCGGCAAACCGGTGCAGTTGGTCGTTAAAGCATCTGGAGCAAAAGAAGCCCCCGTCGCCAAAGCGGTACTAGAGCGGCTACTAGTCGATCTGAAGGAAGCCGGAGTGAAGGAAACTGGAATCCAGACGGGCGGCAAGGGCTCGCAAGTGAAATTAAACCCGCGCTGAATGGCGAATCCGTAAATTGGAAAAGTCACTTTGACCCTAGGAAACAGAGGGAGGTCACTAATGGACATGAATGGACCTGTCAACATTTCTCGAAGTGAGAGTATTAAAGGAAGCGGCCGAATCCCCAACAAAGGAAGATTTCAGGCATGCCATCAACGAAGTGCTTGTAGGTGAAATGTATGAGTTTATAGGAAAGCTTAGAAATGTCCGTGTAAATGGCCCTCATACCTACTTGCCTTACTTGGGAATGCAGTTTGCCCAATATGGGGCTATGTTAGTTGGGTTGCACAATCAGAAGCTTTTCTCAACGGGTTCAATGGTTCTACCGGAGGCCCTAGAACTACCAAGTCGTCCAGAAGGATTTGATCATATCGTTAAGCTGGTCATGTCTGGAGATTTAGCTGAACCAGCGAAGATCATTTCAGCCTGTGAAGATTTCTGGAGTGGTCTTGTGAGTTGGGCAGTCGAACATGATTACCTTATTCGATCACAACGAATCCCCTTTTGATCGAAAATAAAATTTACTTTAATTGCGCTTACTATAATATATGTTTTTGATATGCCCCCTCCCCCTTTCAATAAGGGGGATTTTACTTTTCTTCTGGATGTATGATACTGCTTCGTTATATTTTTCCACTGTAATATATTTAAAATTTAAACTACTTGATTTCACTCCCTACCTCCTTTATTCTCTGTATATGTAACTCTGGCTTTGCTTATCTGAGAAAATATTACGCATAGGGCTTTATATAGATTTTATTTTTGTTAATATCCAACAACAGGGCCTTAGGCACTATGATAGATTACGTTTTAATGATATATTGATAGGTACTATAAAAGACTAATTACCCATGGCTTGGGCTGGAGGATGTATGCAAAAGGAATCAAATCAAGACGAAACCAGTTATTTATTTAATGTAGATGTATTAGTTAAAGGTCGTTCGAACGTAGAGGCCCTTCAGTTCCTGCTTAATCTCTTGAGCCAAAATGAACAAATTGCGGATAGCCGGATTCAATCCGGTATCGAACTTGGCAATTTAATTGAAGCTGCACTGTACCTAAAAAAACAGTCGGCCGTGAATAACCCATCTAATGCAGCCGCTACGCTCGCGGAAAAATTCTCTAAAAAGAAATCAGCCGCAATTGCGAACAAGCCACCAGTCGTTCAAGAGATCAAACAATCCCATGTACAGCCAAAGCCTGCAATTCAACAAGACCTTAGTACGTATGAATGGATCAAACGCTATATTCAAGATAACACGCTTGTACGGTTAATCGTGAACCGCTATGGCGGACAGCGCAGCATTCCTTGCCGCATCCTCAATCTGGATCATGATAATAGCCTACTGAGTGTGTATCATGTAGATGAGAAGCAAGTGTACTCCTTTAAAATGAATGAGATCGATGAAATCACATCGTAAATGTAAATATTTCACAAAAAAACGAAGCACGAAAAAAGAGAACGGTCAGGAAAAACATGACGTCTTTCTTGTCCATTCTCTTTTTTTGCATTATCCGAAAAGAACTCTAATCCTCTTTCTTCAGACCCATGGCAGCCCATGCCAGCAATATCCATCCTGCAATAAAACACACGCCTCCTAGAGGGGTAATAGCCCCCAGCACACGGATTCCGGTCAAACTTAGCACATACAAGCTACCAGAAAACAAAATGATACCCGTCAATAACAGACGCGCTGCCCATCTTAAACGGTTGGAAGGACCCCACTGTCCGGCAGCCAATGCAATGATCAGCAAACCGACAGCGTGAATCATATGATATTTCACACCTGTTTCATACACGGCCAAAGCATCCGCGTCGATCCGGGCTTTCACAATATGTGCTCCGAACGCTCCAATGGCTACCGCCAACATCATCATTATAGATCCCACAAATATCCATCTTCGTTGCATGTTTGTGTACTCCTTTTCATCTCATCCTTTTAGCCGAATGTTCTTCTTATTTTATCGAAACCGTATGAAGTTTACCAGCCAGCGTGTGTGAACAGACCGCATACAGAATTGGATGATTAGACCCTGTCTTTTGAAGGGTAATGTGTAGGATGGCTTGCTTTTTTGTTTATTTTGTGGAAAATTAGTACCTGTTCGGACTATGTTCAAGGAGTGGAAAAAATGAGTTACCAAGATCCTAATTTGCAAAAACCTGCTGCGTCTGAGGAGCACCCTGTTTTTTCAGAAGCTCCTGTGTTTCAGCCTCCGGTCAAGCTCAAACATTCCGGTCCCGGAATTGCTTCTTTTATTATGTCGCTTGTCAGCCTGATCGGATATATTATTCTGGCTATTATGGTCATTAATCTGCTGGCTCATTTCAGCCAATACCAAACGTTGAACCCGGAAGTCGCTCTGCAGCAAACCGGAACGGTATTGCTTCCTTTTATTTTTTTAGGCAGCCTGTTGCTGAATTGTAGCGGACTTGTGGTCGGTATCATTGGAATTGCGTTAAAAAACCGTAAGAAAACCTTTGCTATTACAGGCTTAATCATTAATGCACTTATTATTGTGGGCTTTATTGCTCTTCTGGCCATCGGTCTTTCCGTTCCGAATAGCACAGCGGATATCTATCCTTCCTCCGTGCAATCTTTATAATTTTTCTGCATCACACAGAGAGGATTCAATGTATGAACAAAATTAAAATTTTTGCCGACAGTACCAGTGATGTTCCTGCTCACTGGCGTCAACAGTACGAGATTAGCATTGTGCCATTGTATACAGTATTTGGTGATGAGGCATTGCAGGATGGGGTGAACATTCACCCGGAACAATTATTTCAACGTGTAAGCCGCGAGGGACATTTACCGCGTACCGCTGCACCTTCTCCGTCGGATTTTATTCAAGCCTTTGCGCCCTACATAGAACAAGGGGACGACATTTTATATATCAGTCTGTCTTCCGAGCTATCATCGACGTACCAGAATGCGCTACTCGCTGCCTCTGAATTTCCGGAAGGCCGCGTTACAGTTTTTGATTCCTTGAATTTATCGTGCGGATTTGGCCTGCTTGTGATGAAAGCTGCTCGTGCGGCAGCCAACGGCAATACGATAGAGCAGATTGTAGACATGTTGACGAAAACCAGGCCGCTCATAGACACGGAATTTGTCATTGATACACTTGAATACCTGTATAAAGGCGGAAGATGTTCAGGCATGCAAAACCTGATCGGCAGTCTGCTCAAAATTCGTCCGGTGATCAAAGTGATTGACGGAAAAATGGCACCTGCCTACAAAGTCCGCGGCAAACGTGAAAAAGCTTTGGATCAGATGCTGCAAAATGCACTGAATCAACGAGATCAGATGGATAACGATATCATTATTGTCGTGCACGCTTTGGCCGAGGAAGATGCGCTGATGCTGCAAGCTCGCTTGAAAGAAGAAACGAA
Organism: Paenibacillus sp. Lou8.1; assembly: GCF_024213565.1. Lineage (NCBI taxonomy): Bacteria > Bacillati > Bacillota > Bacilli > Caryophanales > Paenibacillaceae > Paenibacillus > Paenibacillus sp. Lou8.1. The sequence continues at coordinate 50,869 of NZ_JANAVN010000001.1, read as the reverse complement.
CGCACAAGAGGTACTGCTAACTACAGCAGGCTGTGTCATTTCCAGTCATTGTGGTCCACAGACCATCGGTATTATGTATGCCAAAAAAGCATAGTTTATCCAATATCAAACCCGTTGCCGCATAGGTGGCGGGTTTTTTGGTATTTTTCCAGCAATTTAGCAATGAATAACTTTCCTCTTTTTGATAGTATTATTCGTCGAGTAACGATATATGAGTCTACAATCTATCATAAAAAAGAAGGTTATTTGGTATGAGTTCCAAACGATCACGTTGGTTAACCAGGCTCACGCTTTCAGCAACTGCAGCCATCACAATATTCACAACATTCACTTCATACTTAGCTGCTCCAGCAGCAGCATCCGGCGCTACGTTCCAAGATATTGCACACAGCTATGCCTATCAGTCTATTATTTCCCTGCACGCTAAAGGAATTTTGAACGGTGCACAACCTGGTTACTTCTCTCCTAAAAAGGCTGTTACCAGAGCCGAATGGGTTACCGCACTGGACCGTACACTCGGTCTGGAGCCTGTACAAGCGGCCGTTTCCTCCTACCGAGATGTTGCCAAAAAGACGTGGTACTATGGATGGATTGAAGCGGCTTCTCAACTCAATATCGTTCAGGGGGGAACGTCTGCTACATTCCAACCTAATAGTCCTATAACCCGTCAAGAAGCGGCCTTAATGATCGCACGTCTCATCCGCTCTTCGGGCGGATCAGGAGATGCTACTTCCTCCTTCACAGATACTGGCGAAATTGCAGATTGGGCCCTTGATGCGGTAACCACCGTAAATCGTTACGGCTTTATGAAAGGTGAAAGTAACTATTTCCGTCCTGCATCCTCTCTGACCCGTGAAGAAACAGCAGTATTGCTGGAACGACTGCTAACGTATTCAACAAAGCATGCTAACCAAACTGCTTCCACCGCTTCTTCCATCCGAATAGGCTGGCAATATGATCAAACCGTTCAGCAGTTTGAAAATACGGTGCTCCAATCCAACATCAACACCCTATCACCACGTTGGTTTTTTCTAAATGAAACAGGTATTATTAGCGATTATACCAATTCGTCGCTGCTTGCCTGGTCCAAACAGCATCATAAAAATATCTGGGCGATGGTAGGCAACCGTTCCAACCTGGCACTGACGCACCAAATTCTGTCCAGTGAGGTTCTACGAAATACAACTATAACTCAGCTTGCTAATGCCGTATCTGTATACGGTTTGAACGGGCTTGTCATTGATTTTGAAAATGTAGATGGTCAGGATCGTGCCAATTTAACATTGTTCGTCCAACAATTAAAAGCTAAGTTGAAGAGTCAGAATACGGTACTGGCGATTTGTGTATCTCCTGATTACGGAACGGACTGGACTGCCGCCTTTGATTATAAACAGCTTGGCGCTGCGGCAGACTATCTGATCCTGATGGGATATGACGAGCATTGGGGAGGTAGCTCGATCCCCGGCTCTGTGTCCTCACTGCCATGGCTCCGTGAAAGCGTGCGGCGTTTTGTACAAACCACCCATCCGGAGAAAGCGATCTTGGCGTTGCCATTATTTACACGGAACTGGACGCTTAACGCTAGCGGGCAATCAATTGCTTCCTCTGATATTTCATTAGATCAGCAAAACCAGCTAGTATCTCGTTCCGGCTCCAAACCAATCTGGAATGAGGATATTCAGCAGTATACCGTGTCTTACAAAGACACGCAGCTTCATAAGCTGTGGCTCGAGGAAGGACGATCCTTCACTCGTAAGTATCGCTTGGGACAGGATGCTGGGTTTGCTGGCTTCGCCTACTGGTATCCGGGCGGAGCAAGCTCTGATCTGTGGTCCAGTGTAAAAAACGCAGACCGATTTATACAGCGTGGTTTATAAAATACGAAGCCTTCAACCTCACATGAAAAGTGAAGTTGAAGGCTTTTGACATATATACTTATCCCCAGCCTATGACCGATATGCAACTTTCCCGTTTACAACTGTCATTCGTACCTTAACATCAAGTAAAGCTTGCGGGCTTTCCGATACATCACGGTCAATGACTGTAAAGTCAGCGGCTTTCCCTTCAGCTATCGTCCCTCTTTCATCAGCCTCACCGGCTGCTACTGCGCTTCCCGTGGTAAACAAATGAATGGCTTCATGTACATCCAGCTTTTCAGCGGGAAGATAGCCCTCATGCATTTCTTCCGGCTTGGCACGAGTCACTGCCGCATGAATACCAAGAAAAGGGTTTAACGGCTCAATCGGCGCGTCACTACCTCCAGCACATGGAATGCCTGCTTCCAGTAGCTTTTTCCAGGCATATAAATATTCAGTCCGTTCTTTCCCCACCCGATCCAGTACCCAAGGGAAGTCACTTGCGACAAAACGGGGCTGGATGTCCGCGATCAGCGGCAGCTTCGCCATTCTCTTGACCAAATCACCCCTGAGCACCTGTCCATGGATCAGGCGGTCTGGCAAACCGCTTTCCCCCGTGAGCGCATGAGCCTCCATCGCTGTCAAAATCATGTGCGCCGCCCCATCCCCTATGGCATGCACAGCCACCGGATAGCCTGCTGCTCTGACAGCAGCCACCATCTGATTCAGCTCTGGCTGCGGTTGGATCGCCATTCCACAGGTATGTGGAGCATCACTGTAAGGTTCGGATAATAAAGCCGTTCTTCCACCAATAGCGCCATCGGCAAACATTTTTATCGCACCGATTTTAAACCACTCATTTCCGGTACCTGCACGCAGCCCTTGCACTTTCGCTTCTTCCAAAAATGGATGATAGATGAGCTGGTGTGTGCGAAAAGGAAGACCTTCTTCCCTCAGCTCCCTGTAAATTTGCTGCATCGTCTCCACGCTGCCCAAAAAACGTAAATCCTCTGTGTGCGCAGCAGTCAAACCAAGCCTTAGCGCATCCATACAAGCCCGCCGAATCGTATCCTTCTTAACCGAATAATCCGGCTCTGGCTGCACGCTAGTAAAGGCAAAGGATGCTTCCTCAAAAATCAATCCGTTCAACCGTCCATCTGCATCTCGCCCATAGGCTCCCGAAGCCGGGTCAGGGGTGTCCTCGTTAATACCCGCACGTCGAAATGCCTCTGAATTGGCCAAGAACGTATGAAAGCACGTACGAGTGAGATATACCGGATGCTGATCTGTAATGGCATCCAGCTCGGCTATATCCGGTATTTCAACAGGAATAAACGCATTTTCATTCCAGTTGAGTCCTAAAATCCATTCTCCCGGCGGTGTTACAGCGACCCGTTTGCGCAGCATAGCCAGCATCTCTTCCTTGGAGGTAGCTGATGTTAAATCCAGCATAGCCAGCTTCATACCATGCATAGACAAATGCATATGTGAATCGGTTAAGCCTGGCAGTACATAGGCGTCTTCCCAATCCACAGTTTCATATTCCTTACCGGACAACTGTAATTCAAGCTCCCGAGCATACCCGATGGCCTGTATCCGTCCATGCTGTACAACGATAGAGTCTCCTTTGGAAGCCCACTCCCCATATAACCGGCCGTGCTTGAACAAAACGAATGTCAACGCCACTCATCTCCTTTTTTCAACTATACGCATATCCACTTCATATTACGCCTATGTTGCCACTTCCAAGCGTAGTGTATTTATATCTATCTGCTGCACCTGCTGGGCAAATTGGTCATGAGCTGCACAGACAGCCATTTTATAATCCTGATCCAGCTCATACTGCTTAAAATGACAATACTCGGTGGTAAAGCCCTCTGTCGTGAAGCCTATGAATGGCTGTGCCTTCAGCTCGAATGAAAAAGACTTCAACGGTAGGGTTAGTCCCTGCCCCTCGGCCTTGACAAAGCTTTCCTTAAGCGTCCATAGATCGTAAAAATACGATAAGCGGCTGTCTGCGTCCTGACGCATTAACGCATCATACTCTGTGTCTGAAAAGCACACTCTACCTACCTTAAAATCAATAGGACGGAGCTGTTCAATGTCGATTCCAAGCGGGTGATCATCAATAGCGCATACCACCCATTTTCCCGAGTGAGAAACATTAAAATGGAATGCGGGTGCATTGATCAAGGAAGGCTTACCGAATGCATTGTATGTAAATTGAAGACTGGCATTAGATACCTTCAATTGCCGGCAGGCCAACCATCTCAGCAGCACATCGGCATATAACCCCCTCAAAGCATCTTCCCGATGTAAAAAACGATCTAACTTGTGCTGCTTTTCCAGCGAAACCTGATTTACCAGTGATTCGTAATGCTCCTCAGCCTCCGGCTTGCTCGTATCAATCGCATATATTTTCATGGTTGCCTCCTGTATACCTAATGAATATCAGCCAGTTTGTAACACTCACCGTTCGATGGAAGTCTGTTAGATATGGATGGCGTGTGCCGTGTACATGGTCAATATACTACTCTAGCACTTTCAATTCAATATGGATACAATTGGGATAAGTAGCTCTATTAAAACTACTTCATAGAGTCCATTAATGAAAGCGCTTTAAAATAACACATACAGAGGAGGACGAAACAATGAAATATGATTTTGCCCGCTTGCTGTGTATTATGCTCTCTATTTTGCTGACGTTGAGCATTTTTCAGATGTTTTCACCTAAGATCGCTTCAGCCGCTTCAGCGAATGTTGTGAATGGCATTCAGTTTAAAGATACAGATGGAAACGTGGTCCATGCCCATGGGGGTGGTATGATTAAAGTAGAAGGTTACTATTATTGGTTTGGTGAAAATCGTAATCCCAACGGCACGTTCAAGGCGGTATCCGCCTACCGTTCCTCTGATTTAAAAAACTGGGAGTTTCGTAAAAACGTACTGACCAGCAGCTCCGCCGTAGAGCTGAATGTTTCGAATATTGAACGTCCGAAAGTGATTTATAATGAAAAAACACGTAAATACGTATTATGGATGCACAAGGAAAATGGGGTTAATTACAACGAAGCCCGAGTGGCTGTCGCCTCTTCCGATACGGTGGACGGTGATTACACGTATCAGGGCAGCTTCCGTCCTCTGGATTACGATTCGCGCGATATGACCGTATACAACGATAACGGTACAGCTTACCTCATTTCGGCTACTCGGGTAAACGCAGATCTGAACATTTATCGTCTGACACCGGATTTTCTGCAAGTTGAATCGCTGGTGACTACACTTTGGCCTGGACAATATCGTGAAGCTCCGGCGATGTTCAAAAAAGGAGACGTCTACTTCCTGATTACATCCGGGGCAACCGGCTGGAATCCCAATCAGGCCAAGTATGCTACCGCATCCAGCATTGAAGGAGCCTGGAGTAATACGATAAACTTCGGGGACGGTACGACATATGGTTCACAGTCAGCTTACGTGATCCCTGTTGAAGGTGCCCAGACAACTTCATACCTGTATTTGGGCGACCGTTGGGCGGGTGCGTGGAGCGGTCCTGTGCAGGATTCTCAATATGTATGGTTGCCACTGCGTTTTCCAACAGCTACTTCATTAGCCATGGATTGGTTCGACAGCATTAATATTGACACCGCCAGTGGTGTGGTCGAGGGGATAACGACGCCAATTGCCATTGATCCGGATGCCTATTATCAGCTAGTGAATCGCAAGAGCAATAAGCCACTAAGCATTATTGGCAATGCAACGACGGACGGCGCAGACCTGGAGCAGCGTGCAGATTCCGGGACAGCAAACCAGCAATGGCAGCTCAAGGATGCAGGCAGCGGATATTATAAAATTATGAACCGCAACAGCGGAAAGCTAATTGGTGTTGAAAGCGGTACGACAACAGACGGTACAGTTATTGAGCAGTGGAGCGACGGAGGCTGGTCCAGTCAGCATTGGCAATTAGTATCCGTAACCGGTGGTTATTACAAGCTGAAAAATCGGGCAACCGGCAAGCTGATCGATATTTCTGAAGGCGCCACCGCCGATGGAGCTAAAGCCATTCAATGGGGCGATAACGGTGGGACAAATCAGCATTTCCGTGTAGTTAAAGTAGAATAGCTCAAGTTATTTTCAAAAGGAGCCGTATTCCAAGCAGATCATGGTCGACTGCTAACGGAAAAGACGGCTCCTTTTTACGTAAAACGATGAAATTGATAATCTCTAGTACGTTACAGTTCCCACGGATAATCTGTTGTCAGAAAACTAGCCAGCTGCTTGCTTTCTTCCCTCCGCTGACGCCGTATGGCTGCGCGTGATGGAGCCGTCTGGTGCAATTGTAACTGCTCTTCTGTTTCTGGAATCACCTGCGGCACGGTCACTTTACGGTTGTTCTCGTCCAATGCCACAAAGGTCAGGAAGGCGGTGGCTGCGATTTTTCGGTCGCCAGTCATCAGTCCTTCACGAATTACCTTTACGAACACCTCCATCGAGCTACGGCCTGTCCAGGTTACGAACGCTTCCAGCGTGACAGAATCACTCGGATGGATAGGTAGCAAAAAATCCACCGAATCCGTAGAGGCTGTAACTGTGTTCGTACGACACAGCTTAGCAGCTGCAATAGATGCGATATCGTCGATATACGACATCAATCGGCCGCCGAAGAGCGTGTTATGATTGTTGATATCGTTGGGAAATACTCGGGACGTCTTGAAGCAGTAGGTTTCTCGGATGTACTTGCTTTCCATGGGTTCTTTCCTCTCTTTTCCTCGTTGCTCTCTTTTTATATCTCTGGATTTTGCAAAATCCTGATGTGGAAGCCTGTTTTAGACTATGCTAATCATCCCACTAATCCGCATAATAAATCAATACATAAAAATCGGCATCCTCTTCCGAATCATTGCGGTAGGTATGTATGTCAGATACTTGAAATTGCACGGCATCCCCTGCACTCAGCTTGAGCTGTTGCCCCTGCATTTCAAAGTACATCTCCCCACGGATCATGAGAATCGTTTCCTCACCCAGATGCTTCTCTGCCTGGTGTGTAAAGCCTGGCTTCAGACTTACCGTGAACACCTCAAACTTCTTTTCAGCGTGATACGGGAATACAGGGTAAACAAAATAGTTACCGTCCTCATCAATAACCGGATGCAGGTCTTCCCTCCGTATCTTCGTGATTTGCGGCGGGTCTTCTTTGAGAAAGGTGGAGAAGGATACATGCAAACCATTCGCAATTTTCCAAAGGGTTGTTACCGTAGGATTGGATTTCCCCTTCTCAATCTGAGCCAGCATCCCTTTGCTGACCCCTGTCAGTTCAGCCACCTTATCCAAACTTAATCCTCTAGTCTTCCTGATTTGAGCCAAATTAGAGCCAATAATATGCTGCATTGAATCCACGGACGTTGCCTCCTTGTATCCAAAAGTCTATATAAGAAGAATACACAATTTACTCGAGAGAGGTTCATTCGAAAATAAATCTACAACTAAGTCTTAACAGACCTATTGCTATCTAGCTTACACAAACTCATTATCTTATCCAATATAAAAAAGTGTCAAATTGAAAAATCAATTTGACACTCGCTACTCAATGAGTTCCTTCGTGATATAATTAAAATTTGAATGATATCAATATGTTAACGTCTAAACATTCTCATTTCCCCAAATGCTTACCAGATCATTGATCTGAAGCGACACGACCCTTAGTTCTCCACCAATGGCGTAGAGTTCTAGACCCTTACTTTCGAAGTCCGGGAAAATCATGTCTGAAATGATTGCTTTTCCATGATTGCCGAAGACTTCGACACTTGACCAATCCAGATAAATGCTCATCTGTATCCTCTCATGCTCTGGCTTCATAGTGGCCTTGTGTATTGCTGTGAAATCGGAATGAAAATCAGTGGCGCTCGACTTCATCCGATCGACGAACAATTCCTCATTCGAGATATTATATCCGATGATCGTCTCCTGATTGGTGGACTTCCGTACTTTAAACCCGAATTCCACGGCAGTACCGATTTCAAATTCTGCAATAATTTCTGCCTTGGCTGCGGAAATATCAGACAACACGTTCATACCTGGCTTAATCGTCAAATCTTGCAGAGACAAAATCGGTTTTCTTAGCTGACTTAATTCATTTATGGGTGTTTGGATTAGGCGAAGTCCCTCCGGGTAAGTCCTTAGCTGTAGCTCCCGGGGAATTGATGTCTTGCCACGCCATTCCTTTGAAGGAAGCGTAGTAGCATAACGCCAATTATTCATCCAGCCGATCCAAATTTTCCGTCCGTCTTCGTTCGAAATGCCATTCCAGGACACGGCCGCGTAAAAGTCTGATCCGTAGTCTACCCATTTAATAGTATCGATAGATTCCAACGCTTCATCTGGCGTGAACGACTTACCGTCAAAGCTGCCTACGAAATACATCATGCCAGAACCGCCTGCCGGTGGTTCCGGATCATCTGGATTCACACCATTTCTATCCCCGACGCTTAGCATCAGAATCCACTTCGTGGTATTAGAATCCTCATCCACTTGGATTCGAAATATATCAGGACATTCAAATATCCCTCGGTGGATATGCGGAATGTCGGAACCGAATTCGCTTGCAAAAGACCATTCTTTCAGGTTTGGAGATGTGTAAAATTCTACACGGTCCCTTACGGCAAGAACCATGATCCACATTGATGATTCATCATGCCAAATCACCTTCGGATCACGAAAGTCTAGCGTGTCCGTTGGAAATAAAACCGGGTTACCTTCATATTTTGTCCAGGTTCGACCCTTATCCTTGCTGTAAGCAATGCTTTGCACCTGCGGCTTTCCAGGCTGAGCCTTGTTGCCCTCATTCGTATAAATGGCAACCAATCCTGATCCTTCCTCGTCGAAAAATCCGCTGGTATTGTTCTTATCCACCACCGCACTCCCCGAGAAGATCGCTCCGTCCTCCCCAGGTGGAATTGCCGGTGGAAGCTCAGTCCAATGCACTAGATCCTTGCTTACCGCATGCCCCCAATGCATGTTGCCAAAATCAGGTTGGTTATCATGGGGGGTATGCTGGTAGAACAGATGGTACTCTCCTTCAAAGTAAACCATGCCGTTGGGATCGTTCATCCAATTTTTCTCCGGTGAATAATGAAATTGAGGCCTGTACGTTTCACTATAGTTACTTTTTAATTCTTTCATAGTATCCGCTCTCCTTTTGATTGTTGATAAGGTATTTAACATAATAATTTGAGTTTGCTCGTTTGCAAATGAATTTGAGATACTACCAATTAAATGTTTCAGCCTTGATCTTTAAGATATCTGTCATAGCCTTTTTGTTTGATTTTCAGCCATTTATCTAGTCCCAGTCTGGACAGCTCGGCTTTATATTCGGCCCATTCTTCTTCCACTTTACCCGTCTTGATCCATTCAGCCCGCTTGCGGCTAACGTAAGCAAACAAATCGGTTTCCAATGTGGAGATCTGCTTCTGATCCTCCAGCGAGAAGAAGACTTTCGGGAAATTATGGTCAGCCTTCATATAAGGAACGAGTCTTTCCTTCATGAGCTTAAGCCGTCCCACTGCATCATCGGGCTTGGTCGTTACTTTTCCGTAATACTCGTCAAGAATTGCCAATGGACCGCCGATATTCGTTTTTTGCCGCAGCTCGACAGGGGCCGCTCCCTTAAGCGGAAGATGCTTCAGCATATGACTCGCTTCATCGTATTCAAAAATGTTCTGCTGAGTTTTGTCGCCGTAGGTGCCCCAGTTGTCCTGAACGGACTGGATAGGATCATACAGTTGGTCAATCCATTTTGCCGTAAGCTCAAGATTTTTGTTGTCACTGGTAATCACCATTTTCCCCCGGTCAAAGCCGAGATTGTTCGTGCGGGTCACATTGACTTCACCGCTTGGCCCGGCGAGCGGATTCATCAATTCATATTTATCGTTATCTCCTGAGATGTTCGCCTTATCCCATTGAAAGTAGAGACCATATTTTTCATTCTGGCCTTTGGCCAGATACGTATTGTAATCCTGCTCGAATGACTCTTCGTCGATCAGGTTCAGCTTATACAGCTCATTAAGATATTTAATCCCCTCTTTATAACCATCCTGATCGGCAGTGAAGACCACTTTCCCATCATTGGTCACTACCGTATGATCGCCGTTGTCCCCAAGACCGAATGATCCGAACAGAAAATTCAGGTCCTCATTGCCGTTATTGAGTATAAAGGACAGCGGGATTTCATCCGCTTGGCCATTTCCGTTAGGGTCGCCATTTTTAAATGCGAGCAGAACTTTTTTTAAATCCTCGGTGGTTTTTGGCATTTTAAGTCCCAGCTTTTTCAGCCACTCCACATTGATCCATGGCATGCCATTTACAGAATGAATGCTCTCCTTCTCAGAACCCAGCTCTTCAATCCAAGGAAAGGCATAAATGTGCCCGTCCTGTGCGGTTATCATGGATCTGTACTCAGGTGCTTCCTTCAATACCTTCTGCAGATTCGGCATATATTTTTGAATCAAATCTTCTACAGGGATAATAGTTCCATCCTTTCCGAGATTCAACAAATCGTAATCGGAATATATGGCATCCAGTATGGCATCTGGAAGATCACCACTGGCAACAGCAAGGTTTCTTTTTTCAATGAAGGAATCGGAGGTGAAGTTGGTAAAATCGATATGCACCCCTGTTTTTTCTTCCAGTCTTTTATAAATCAACTTTTCATTTGGATCGGAAGGTGCCAGCGGCGAGCTTTGAGTCATAAAATGCAAAGTAACTTTCTCTTTAAGCGGCAGAGTAACATTTTCCAGCTTGTAATCTTCGGATGCCGCAGAATTATTGCCTGAACCGCCACATCCGGCAAGCAGTGAAGTAGAAAGTGCCAACACAGACAAGGTTAGTAATGTTTTTTTCATCTCTATTCCCCCGATTTGTTATTTGATCGAACCTACCATGACACCCTTTTCGAAATACTTCTGGAAGAATGGATACATGACAATCAAAGGCAAACTTGATATGACAATGGCAGAGTACTTAATCATTTCAGACAATTTCTTAAGCTCCGCTTGTGCCATCGCATCGGCAATCATGCCGGGCTGAACCTGATTCTGTATCAAAATGGAGCGCAGTACCAGTTGAAGCGGAAACAGCTTCGGATCATCCAGATAAATCATGGCGTCGAAATAAGAATTCCACTGTCCGACAAAAGCATATAAAGCTAGAACAAAAATAATAGGCTTGGAAAGCGGCAGGACGATTTTAAAGAAAATACTGAGCTCGGAAGCTCCGTCTATACTCGCCGCCTGGAACAGTTCTTTCGGAAGTCCCTGGAAATAAGTCTTTGCCAGAATAATATTGAATACGCTGATCGAGCCGGGCAGAATAATGGCCCAGACCGTATTCAACATGCCTAAATCCTTAATCACCAGATAGGTAGGAATCAGACCGCCACCGAAAAACATCGTTATCAGGAAAAAGATCATAATGGATCGTTTCCCTACCAACTCTTCAATCGCAAGCGGATAAGCCGCTAAGACGGAAAATAATACGGTTGCGAACGCAAAGGCTGCTGAATAAAAAATAGCATTAAAAAAACCGCGGATCATGGCACTGTTGCTTAGGATTTTGGCATATCCCGTGAGTGTCCAGTCTGATGATGTAATGGCAAACCCTTTGCTAATCAGGGTATTTGGAGTTAAAAAGGACGAAAGCACCACATAAACCAGCGGTAACAGAATAGCGAGAACAAACAAACCAAGTAGAATATAATTGATGATGAGCAGAATCCGGTCCTTCCCGGTGTAATGAATATCCATAAATACCTCCTTCTTTAATACAGCCCTTCTCCTTCGTTCAGCTTCTTGACGACGGTATTTACGAAAATCAACAGGAATACATTAATTACGGAATTGAACAACCCGATTGCCGTAGAATAAGCATAATCGCCGGATTGCAACCCCACCTTGTATACGTAAGTCGCGATAATTTCCGAGGTAGGTGTGTTCAGAGCGGTCTGCATCAGGTAAGCCTTTTCATAGCCGATCGACATAATACCTCCTGCAGCGAGAATGAACAGGACGGCCATGACGGGTTTAAGAGCTGGCAGATCAATGTGGAAGATTCTCTTCATCAATGAAGCGCCATCAATTGTTGCAGCGTCATGCAACTGCGGGTCCACATTGGCTAAGGTGGCCACATAAATAATAGAGGACCAGCCCGCTGTTTGCCATATACCGGACAAAATATATACCGTTCGGAAATAGGCAGGATCAGTCATAAAAGCAATCGGCTTGTCGGTGAAGGTTGTTACCAAAGCGTTCACTATTCCAGCTGGCGATAGAAAAACAAACAGCATACCGGCAACAACAACAACCGAGATGAAGTTAGGTGCATATACAATAAGCTGAATATTCTTCTTGAACTTCGCTCCTCTGACCAGATTTAGCATTAAGGCCAGAATGATTGGTACTGGGAAGCCGAGAATAAGACCGTAAGCGCTTAATTTAAGCGTATTCATTAAAATGTCATAAAAATTTGGTGATGAAAGAAACCGCTGAAAATGTTCAAATCCAACCCATTCGCTGCCGAGGATGCCTTTTCTTGGGCTGAAATTTTTAAACGCAATGATCGAGCCGTACATGGGAACATACTTGAAAATGACGGTAAGAATTATGGACGGAAGCAGAAACAAATACAATATATAATTTCGAAGCATATAGCTTAACCAATGGTTTCTTTTTTTTGTTTCTGAAGCCTTTAGTCCCCTTTTTTGAACGATCAAATTTGCCAATATTTTCCCTCCTACTGTTCACGGCTTGTTATACGACACAAAATATAAGCCATGTTATGTCATCTCACTGACATAATTAACCAAGATGTTTTTCAAATACTTGCTTGTTATATCCACACCTCCAACAGAACGAGAATTTTACACATTCTCAAAATGAATGGGCTTACATTTTACATTTGAACATATCTCGCTCTTACAATTTAGCAGATGTACATTTAATTAGTCAATATATTTCGGATGAAAAATTCATTCAAAAAGCGTATTTCAAGATAATTATAATGTTTTTAGCAAAAATATATCAAAAATGCACAATATAAATAAACAAACGTAAACTTACATTGTTCATTTGAATAAATACATTGTTAAAAACATGAAAATACTATATATTTAGAAATATGAAGAATCTTAATTCGGAGAATAAGGTGAACAATATGACGAGAAAGTCAAAGGTTACGATACAAGATATCGCTGATGCCTTGGGGATTTCCAGAAACACTGCCTCCAAGGCGCTTAATGGAGTGGAGAGTATTCCCGCCGTTACTAGGGACAAGGTGGTCAAAAAAGCAATGGAGCTTAAATACAAACAATTTTCTTATATGGAAACAGCTTCTGAAAAACAAGGCAATATCGCACTTTTGACCTGTAATCTTCCTAATAGCTCACACTTTGGATCATTGTTGATTAGCGGACTGGAGAAGGAAATCAGCAAACAGGGCTATACTTTATCTATTTATTTTGTCCGTGAGAATGATATCAATTCGATGACCCTACCCGGCAATTTTGAACCTTCGAATGTGGCTGGCATCTTCTGCATCGAAATGTTCAGCAAGGAATACAGCAAGCTGATCACAGATCTTGGCATCCCAACCATTTTTATTGATTGCGCTGCGGATATGATGTATCCAGAATTGAAGGCGGATCTAGTATTAATGGAAAATGAACACAGCACATACTGTGTTACCCGGAAATTAATCGATTATGGCTATGAAAGCTTCGGTTTTGTAGGCGATTACAATCACTGCAAAAGTTTTAATGAACGCTGGACCGGATTTAATAAGGCCTTAGCAGAAGCAGGAATCGCCGTAGATCCTGCCCATAGCATTGTAGCGCCTGACCGCAACTTCGTTCTAGAGGAGAACTGGATGGAACAGCAGTTGGATGCCCTGAGGGAATGTCCCTCCGTCTTTATTTGTGCCAATGATTTCATTGCCATCAGCGTGATCAAATCTTTGAAAAACAAAGGGATTAAAGTCCCGGAAGATATTGCTGTCTGCGGGTTCGATGATGCTTTGGAATCCCGGGTTGTCGAGCCTCATCTTACAACCGTGCATATTTACAGTAGTCAGATGGGGATTATTTCAGCCGAAATGTTATTGTCCAGAATCAAAGACAATACCATGCCATACCGAGTGACTCATGTTGCAACGGATATCGTATACCGGGACTCGACCCCTGTTCTAAACTAAATCTACCAAGAGGTGAATCAAAGTGAAAAATGACAGAACGGTTCTTTGTGTGGGCGAGTTGCTCATTGATTTTTTCTGCACGGATATTGATGTTAATCTTGCCAAGGGTCAGCATTTCTCCAAGCAGGCCGGCGGCGCTCCGGCAAATGTAAGCGCAGCCGTAGCCAAGCTCGGAGGAAAAGCGTCATTCTTGGGGAAAGTCGGGGCTGATCCCTTTGGCATGTACCTGAAGCAAACGTTGGATGAGCAGCATGTGGATACGTCCATGCTCCTTTTTGATCCGTCAACGCCGACTACACTGGCCTTTGTTTCCCTTGCCGCTAACGGCGAACGGGATTTCGTGTTCAACCGGGGAGCTGACCGTCAACTGTCTCTGCAGGACATTGATAGAGAATGGACCCGACAGGCTGCCATTCTGCATTTTGGATCGGCAACGGCCTTGCTCGCCGATCCTTTCCGAGAAGCGTATTTGTCTTTATTGGATGGAGCGAAGGCCAACGGGCAATTCACCTCCTTTGATCCCAATTACCGGGGGGACCTCTGGAAAGACAGGCAGGGGGAATTTATCACACTGTCCAGAAGAGGAATACACAATGCGGATTTGGTAAAGGTAAGCGAAGAGGAATTAAACATCATTACAGGGCTGGCTGACCGCGATGCTTCATTGGATCTTTTGCATGGGTTGGGAGCCAAGACGGTGGCGGTTACCTTGGGGAAAGAAGGAACCCTCATCTCAAGTGGTGCCTCCCGTTCGTTAATCGGCAGTATCGCTGTCAAATCGATCGACTCTACTGGTGCCGGAGATGCCTTCGTCGGAGCAATGCTGTATCAAATCAGCCAGCTGAGTCAGCCTAAGGCATTTACCTCCAACGCGAAGCAGCAGCAGGAATTTGTGACACTTGCCAATCAAGTCGGCGCCATCGTGTGCACTAAAGTTGGAGCGATTGCAGCCTTGCCGTCGTTGGAAGAAGTTAATCGTTTCGTAGCGCAAGGTTGAATCAAGGAATGAAGCGTAAGAACAGCAAAAGGTGTCCGACGATCTCTAAGGTCGCTGGATACCTTTTTAGTCATTCTTTTGAAGATGAAGTGAGAAACTAAAACATATCGAGGGAGTTTAATCAAAAGAAAACGAGTACTTATCCTACGTAGTCGTTTTCTTTTATATAAGGCAGGTCAGGATTTTTTTCGATTGCCAAAAACTTTTCATCTTTAATTAACTCAGATATTCTCATAAACCATTATAATTCATATTGCAGACTTAGCATTTATCCTGATCGGATTGCAAAGCTATTGCTAATGCAATAAATGATCCTGATGATACATCTATGAGTAAAATGATAATTCGACCAACTATTCAGGCATTGTAAACAATGACAGTGGACAGAACGAGAAAGCGCTTGCCTAATTAACCTAATTAAAACAAAACATTGTTAAGTTACTGCCATCATATTATAGAGTTTTAGTATCCTGATATCATCCTTCGATACTTTTAGTTGTTGGATGAGGCGTGCATCCTCTTTTAGCACTTCTTTGGAAAATAGCATTTTAGCTGCGATAGGCATAATAGGTCTAGAAGAAAATCCATAATACTCTGTTGTCAGGTTGCCTCCTGCTATTCGAAATAAGTAACTAGTTAACCCCTCTCTTCTATTTCCAATGCCTACCGTCTTTTGGTTTTTGGATATCCAATGTCACTAGATCATTTCAAACGGACAAAATGTATTCCTCCAAGCCTATTTTCAAACCGTCTTCATCATTGCTCGATGTGACCCTGTCGGCAATTTTCTTAACTTCCTCCGGCGCATTTCCCATTGCAATCCCAAGGCCTGCGTACAAAATCATATCCATGTCATTATAGTTGTCTCCAATGGCCATCGATTCACGATAAGTAATATTAAATATCCCCTCGAGCTCCTGAATGGCATACGATTTGGACACCATCTCATCCATAATTTCCAGATAAGTTCCCTTGGATTTATAAACACTGATACCAGTAACTTCTTTATTGATTTGTTGTACAAGCCGCTCAATGTCTTCGGGATCTCCCATGCATAAAATTTTGTGAATATCATGATCTTCTTCTATATATGAGGGGAGTAACCTCTGTATGGGGGAGCCATTAATAATTTCCGCTTCCTGAATTACCCAAGGATTTTGAATGTTGCTAACGATCCACTGGTCATGTCCATACAAGTTAAAACTGATAGAAGGATAATGATCCATTACAATATCGTATATTCGTTTAATGCTCTTTTTCGATAAACAGATGCTATGAAGGATTTCCCTGTTGCCGCCCAATATTAGAGCACCGCTATAACAAATGACGGGAGCGTGAATATTGAGCTCTTGCTGAAGAGGAAAAATGCCGCTTGGCATTCTCGCTGAAACAAGTACAAAAGGGATATTTCTTCCCACAACTTTTTGGATTGTATTTTTGGTGTCGGACGTAATTTGATGTTTTGAATTTAACAACGTCCCGTCAATATCGCTAAAGATTGCTTGTATCATGGCCGATGGCTCCCTTGCGATTATTTATCACGATTCTTCCTCAAGCGCCTTGATAATTTCTACTCCGCTATCCTGCAACATCAGCAATGAGTGCTCCGGTGCATCCTGATTTGTAATTAGAATATCAATTTCGGAAAAATTCAGGCCTTTAAACGGGCTTGTTAAATTAAATTTTTTGTAATCAGCAAGTAAAAATACTTCTCTGGCACGTCCCGATACCAGCTTTTTAACTAAAGCATCATCACGGTTTGCAAAATACACTCCGTCTTCCATGATGGCGGCAGCTCCTAAAAAAGCTTTGTCAAAAAAAACATCGTTCAACTGCATAGCCGTGTAGTGGTCATAAAAAAAACGGTTTTCATGATTAAATTTGCCCCCGAGCAAGTTTATGTTAATTTCACTTTTTGCTGATAACGCTTCTGCATTATCCAACGAGTGTGTATAAACCGTGAGGTTTTTGTCCAATTGCCCACAGAGCAGTTGAATGGTAGTCGATACATCCATGAAACAAACATCTCCGTCAACGATGTGCGCGGAAGCTGCTTTTGCAATGAGCATCTTTTGCTTTGTTGCTGAAGTTACACGTTCCTTGTAGGCTCTTATTTCTTCTTTTAATAAGGGCAAGGCAATACCTCCATGGGTTCTGATAACCCCCCCTTCGTGAACAAGCTTAATAATATCCCTTCTTGCCGTATCTCTCGAGATGTTCAATAAATTACAAATTTCCGAATTTGATAATTGGTTACGGCTTTGGAGATACTCCAAAATTTTTAAAAGTCGTTCCTCTTGGTAAATATAAAGCCCCCCCTATCCCTATATTCACTATAAGCGATTAGACGCTTTTTGTTAAGTGTTTTTAAGTATTTTTATAAAGATAAGCAAATTGCTTATATTGTGTATTTCACATAGCAAGTCCCCGGTCCGCATGCATATTGCATTAAGAGTCCGGGGACTTTATTCATTTTGCCTATTTATTGATAAATTCAATCTTTTGAAGCAAACGTTTTATCATAACTGCCGCCTCGGCGCGGGTAGTTGTTGCATGTGGCTCATAGTGTCCAGTGTCCATACCTTGTGCGATGCCCTGAGCTGTAACAGCGGCTACTGCATTTTGCGCCCAAACCGCGATAGACGAACGGTCGGCATATCCATCTAGCGATTGCCCGTTTTTGCTGTTGACTGAGACATACCCGGTATATTGTAATGCTTGATTGACAAGTAGAGCCATCTCCTGGCGGCTGATCCTCGATTCCGGACGAAAAGCACCGTCTTCATAACCTTTGACCAGCCCAGCTGAATAGGCTGCGCTGAGATATCCGCTGTACCATGAACCCTTGACTACATCCCTAAAGGCTGGAGTCGCCCGTTCTTTAAGCCCCAGTGCATGAACAAGCATAGCGGCAAATTCGGCGCGGGTAACAGGCCTGGATGGCTCAAATATTCCTTTTATCGAACCGACAACAATTCCTTTTGCGGCAAGTAGCTCTATGTCGGCTTTGCCCCAGTACCCAGCTGGTAAATCATCGAAGGTTGGGCTGCTGTTGACAACGGTATATACACCATTGGAATTATGCTTTATTTCAACGGAGGCTCCATCATCCCCAGCCCGAAAAATGCTCGGTACAAAGATAAGTTTCCTTCTGGCTTCGTCGTAGCAAACTGCGGTGGAACGATTTGGGTCCATCGCTGATGAAAGCGGAAGTGTCCGGCTCACATAGGTATCACCGAAATCAAGAGCGGTTGTTGTACTGCCTGTTACTGCTTCAGCCTTGAAGTCTATAGGAGTCGTTTCCACGGTTGCGCCCGCTTTTACAGCCGCTTCTTGAATAGCCGCATTTTGCTGCATTGTTGCCTTGGATAACGTAATTCGCAGCCCTGGCACGCTATTGGAGGGTGAGGTATTTCTATTCACCCTGCTGGCTGGAAGGGTGTACGTCCCCAGTTCTGTAATTAACTGAAGATCCAGAGTTCGATGCTCGCTCCAAAGCTTATTGGCCATGCTGGTCAGCTCAACGATAACCACGTCAGCCCCAGCAGCTTTCACATGCAAAGTTAGTGCAGAACCTTTTCTTACCGGCAAAGCTTTAAGCAAAGTAAGATCATCCACGACCACTGCGGCTTCTTTCCTGTCATCAGCCTTTTGTGTAATACCCGGAGCATACTCCAGTATTCCTGAAGTGGCGGAAGCCGGAATAGATGCCTTGACTGGCAGCTTTACCGCCTGGCTGTCGCTACCCTTGTTGTTCTGAGAATTGCCACCGGAATGGCCGGAATTGGAACTTGATATTATTCGAACACTATTAAAGAATGCTGTTGTATCCCTTACATTTAACCCAAAGTATCCTCGTGTGTAACTTTGGTCTTTGGTATCAATCACCAGTTGTCCGTCCAAATAAGCCTTTATGGTATCCCCGACAGCTACAATTTTGAGGTGATAATCCTGATTTGTCCGTAGTTTCAGCTTCGCGTCATTATTGTAGATGGCAAGATCACTACCGGTCCCTTTAACAAATTTCATCAACTTAACTACATTATTCCTTACATCCAGATTAATTGCATACGCATTTTTTGCCGTAGGGTCTGAACGAAAGACCAAGGCACCTGCGCCGATGGGGTTTTCTATGTTATCTTTTTCAGGATCATCGGGATGCGAATCTGTATCCGGCACTTTAATGTCCGCTTCATATATAAAGTCCTCACCGAAATTACTTGCCAGAATAAACGCATCCCCTACGCCCTGCCCCTGTTTTCCATTGATAGTATCCGCCCATTTGCCGCTGATCGTCGTCCAATCTGACAGTACGGAGACACTAGATGGGGGCGCTTTCCAGACACTTTTTAACGGAAATATTTTCAAAGACTTTAATTCCACATCCCCGCCCTTACTGTAGATTTGCATTCCTTTACTCGAAGGATGAGGGAATATTTGGTCAGTTATCACTGTTTCTCCATTATTCCCGAACACCTCCAGCGCCGACCGGTCAACAAAAATATGCATTTTCACCGTACCGTTTAAAGCCTTCAGCGGGCCCTCATGTTTATTTGTGATATCAGGTCCGAAATCATAATTCCCGGAATTCGTACGGTCAACGAACAACTTTTCATTGTAGACATCATACCCGACCGTTGTATATTCCTCAGTTCCTTTACGAACCTTAAAACCAAACTCAGTTGCTTCGGTGTTGGAAAGATCAAACTCTGCAATCATTTCAAATGTATCGTCAGAAAAGTTGGATAGGAGGTCGCTTTCTCCCTTAATCTTTTCATTTATATATGAAATTCCCTTTGTTTCAGCACGAATGCCGGCCAGAGAAATTGGTGTTTGTTTTAAGCGTAACCCTTCCTCTGTCTGGGTCAGTTCCATCATTCGCGGCAGTGACATGGAACTTCTCCATGTTGAAGTAGGTGTATCTTGAGCATAAGTCCAGTTACTCATCCAGCCAAGCCAGTATTTCTCGCCCTTCTCCCCTTCAATTCCGCTCCACTCCACAGCAGCATAATAATCAGCTCCATAATCGGACCATAATATTTGGTCGGAAGAATTCTCATTGGTGAAGGTTTTCCCATCAAAGCTTCCTACAAAATATTGCATTCCGGATCCGCCTGCAGGTCCTCCCGGATTTATACTTACCTGCAGAACCCATTTCTTTTTTGAAGGGTCGCCATCAATAGGCAATTCAATTAATGCAGGACATTCCCATACGCCACCTATACTTCCGTTTGTAGAAGGTATCCACGAACCTGAGACGGCAGACCAATCCGTTATGAGGCCACTTTGTGGCAAATTGCCTTTTTCCGGCTCTTGTGCAACCTGGTCAACGTCTTCCGGAATTGGCTTGTCATTATAAACATTAATATCATCCAGGTTGATATGCCCCCAACGTCCCGTTGCATTGTCTACAGCTTTGATATATAGCACTTCACCAATATAATTGGAAGCATCCCATACGTATCTGCTATACGTTTCCTTTTCGGATTTCGTATTTGTTTGACGAAGCAATTCCTGATCGTCAGAAGCTCTGACTAACGATAAATAACGGTTGCTGACGTCTTTGCCTCCGCCCATCATCAGGTTAATCTCTCCGGAGCCACCCAGTTTGAAATAGGATGAATGAAGTTCTCCAGTAGCATCATCCCCCTTGTGACTATCGGAAAACCCCCATAGATGATACTTGCCTTGCTGGTCGAAAGTTCCACCCCACCAATCCTTTCGATCTGTTACATGGTCATTAGTAAATGCTTCCCCTTGTAAACTGGTCCACCCAGTCAGATCCCCTGTTTCAAAATCATGGTTAAGTATTTCATTCTCCTCTGTGATGATATTTTTGCCCAACTGAACATTCTGGAAGATCACAGAGGAATTCGCCAAATGCAAGCCGAAAACGCCGGAGGAAAAGGTAGAATCATTTACATCCTGAGTAAGTTTACCATCTAAATATACTTTTATATTCTCTCCATAGGTCCTCACCTCTAAAGGGTAATTCGTATACGTAGCGAGAGATACAGTGGCCTCGGCTAGGACTGATTGCTTCCCGTCCTCAAGCTTCATCAATTTTATTTTATCGTTGTGAGCATCGAGGCTCGCCATATATCCATTTCTCACCTCGGCATCTGCCCGAAAAACAAGTGAGCCGATTTCATCTCCGCCATCCGATAATTCAATGTTCGCCTGATATCGAAAGTTTTCCCCGGCTTGCCCGCTCATTACATATGAATTCACCGCGGAAGTCCCGGTCATTCCTTTCACGGTGTCTTCCCAGGAACCGCTTACAACAGTCCATTTTGACAAATTGGTCACAAAGTTTGATGTATTATTGAATTTCACATTTCGAAAAGAGGCTGTTGAATTCCATGCGGTTAACCCATAGTAGCCGTATACAAATTCATCATCCGTTTGTTCGATAACCGATTGGTTGTTTACAAAAACCTGAATGTGATGTCTATCCGTTACAATTTGTAAATGATAGGTAGATGAAGTATCCAAGCGCAAAGAACTGGCCCCAAGTTCAATGCTTTCTCCATTCCTATTTTTGGTTAAAGTTACGCGATCATTTTTGGCATCTAGATTGACTACATAGCCGTTGGCCGCACGCTTATCAGAACGAAAAACCAGTCCTCCTGATCCTTCCCGGCCATTTTTTGCATTAAGGGTAATGTCGCCCTCATAGTTGAATGATCCACCTTCTTGTGAGGAAATCGCGTAAGAAGTGGAATCCAGACTATTGGCCTGTATTCCACCATCTGGACCAAATTCACTGGCATAAGTCCAATTTTTTAAATTGGGAGAAGTATAGAACATCACCTTATTGTTAGCAACTAACGACATCACCCACTGATTGGATTGTTCATGCCAAAATACTTTGGGATCGCGCCAATCGGCGGCGGGAGGTTCAGGCATTACCGGATTCCCTTCATACTTTTTCCATGTTCTCCCTTTATCCAAGCTGTAAGCAATGCTTTGAACCTGACCCTTATCACCTGAATGGGTAAAGATGGCTACCATTGCTTCCTTTCCAAAGCCGGCTGTATTTCCCCAGTCGATTACAGTGCTTCCGGAAAAAATCTGTCCGTGGATATCAGGAGAAAGTGCAATAGGTAGATGTTCCCAATAAACAAGGTCTCTACTCACAGCATGCCCCCAATGCATCGGTCCCCATGTCGTTCCATATGGATAATTTTGGTAAAATAAATGATATTCACCCTTGTAATAAACCATTCCATTGGGATCGTTCAACCAGTTGGCCTCGGGAGAAAAATGAAATTGATTGCGGTACGTTTCCTGATAATATCCTGGATCTGATGCAAACGCTTTCGTGAATGAAGTTAAAGATAATAATAAGATGATACTAAGTGCTAAAGAACAAATCCGATTCATATTTTTACTCCTCATCTTGTTCACTCCCTTTATAACTAATTTTATAAATCAGTTCAAAACGCCTTATAATGAAAGCCTATCCCCGGTGATGGATAACTCCTTGACCAAATAGTTTTAAGAATTATTCAAGCCAAGACACCGAGAGCGTATCCAATAATACCAATTGCGAATAGCGCAAAAATGAGAGCCATGGCGTTCACTTTCTTTTTAAGCAGTCTCATGCAAAGGAAGGTCAGTAAGAACGGTAGTAACCTTAATGTACAGCCGCTTAATCGTCGGAATTAAGGAACCAAGAACGTACGAATATTTTGTTTAAGTCGTTTTTGGTCATCTTCTTTTCTTCCATATGTACTCCCCTTCTTTCATAAAATATTTTCTTATAGCTCTTCAATTTCCGCCGTATTTCGAACTGAGCTGGATGTATAGCAGAGCCAGCACAGTTCCTACGATCCCAAAACCAACCAACTAGATTGATGTTCGTGAAAGCGGCAATGACAAATCCCAGGAAGAAGAAGGGATGTTATAGCCCACTGCAAATAAGCAGCATACTTAACTTCCTCTTCACCATCTTTCATATCCTCTTTTAATATTTTGAACTCCAAGTAATGTTCTTGACAAAGCGTTTATATTTAACTCTATAGCTCAATATCTTATATTTACGCTGCTTTGGTCACAAAAATCCGACAAAGTCCGGCCAAGGATGACTCCCTGACCGCACGTTTTAAGCCAAAACACCAAATGCGTACCCAATAATGCCTACTGCGAATAAAGCAAAAATCAGAGCGATTGCGTTCACTTTCTTTTTCAGTAGTCTCATACATAAAAAGGTCAATAATAGTGGTAAAAGTCCAGGCATCAATTGATCCAAAATCATCTGAATGGTCGTAATAACCTCTTTTCCATCCGTTCCCACATATCTTGATACCACCAGCGGCACATTCAGAGTAGTCCATTTAGAAACAAGTGCGCCCATAACGAAAAGCCCCAGTATGGAGGCTGACTCCGTGAGTTTTTGCAACCGGTTTCCCGACATATCGGAAACAATCTCCGTACCTTTGTGATAACCGTATTTCAGACCGTACCATTTCGTTGCCAAGCGTGCAGTGTTAAAGAGAAGGAAGAAAAGAATCGGTCCGACAAGGCTGCCGGATAAGGCGATTGAGGCTCCGAGTGCAGCCAGAACCGGGCGTAAAGTCCCCCAGTAAATGGGGTCACCCACTCCCGCAAGAGGTCCCATTAAACCGACTTTGACTCCACTTATGGTGGCATTGTCAATCGGCTGGCCGCTCGCTTTCTGCTCTTCCATCGCAGCCGTTACACCCATAATAGGCGCCGAGATAAACGGTTGAGTGTTGAAAAATTCCAGATGTCTTTTCAATGCCTCTTTTTGATCTTCTTTCTTGCTGTACAGCCGCTTAATCGCAGGGATCAAGGTGACACAGAAACCGATCGACTGCATTCGCTCAAAATTGAACGAGCCTAACAGGAAGCATGAACGGACAAACATCTTATTTAAATCACTTTTAGTCAGCTTCTTTTCTTTCATAGTGCTCTCCTCTCCCTTCAGGTAGTTACTATAACTCTTCAATTTCTTCCATCTTCTCATTACGCTGGTTGTATTTTGGGCTCAACTGGATGTAAAGCAGAGCCAGAACCGCGCCAATGACCCCAAAACCAACCAGATTAATGCTGGTAAAAGCTGCAATGACAAAGCCCAGAAAGAAGAATGGCATCAGGTATTTGGCTGCCATCATATTAATGACCATCGCATACCCTACGACTACGATAAAGCCGCCCGCAATTTGTAGTCCTCTGGTGATAACCTCCGGAATTGCGTTAAGCATAGCAGTCACCAGGCCCGTTTCTGCGGCAACTGCCACCAAAACAGCGGGCAAAGCAACGCGCAGACCTTGCAAAAGTAAGGCAATAAAGTGACATAGCTCAATTCCTTTGAAATTTGCAGATTCCGCATACTTATCAGCTAAATGCTGGAAGAAGACAGTAATCGTCCTGACAAAAATGGTAAGCACTTGTCCGGCGGCTGCAATTGGAATCGCAACGGCAATTCCGGCGCCGATCGATTGATGGCCGACGATGACCAAAATGGTTGAAACCACGCTGGCTAGAGCAGCGTCTGGTGCCATGGATGCTCCTACATTCATCCATCCCAAAGCCATTAATTCCAGAGTACCGCCAAGTATAATGCCAGTTTTGAGATCGCCAAGGACAAGGCCAATCAACGTACACGCAATCAGAGGACGATGGGTTTGCCCTTCATCTAGAACGCTACCCATGCCACATATGGCCGCTACCAGTGTTACCATCACAATTTGAAAAACAGTCATTTCTATAACTCCTCTCTAGTTGCCGCCTGGTATTTACGATCACATATCCTGCAGTTTGGTAATCAAGTTGATTTTCGGATCACTGGCTACTTTTCTGATTTCCAGCTCAATGCCTTTTTCATGCAGCTTACGAAATGCATCTACATCCTGTTGGTTTACGGATACCGCCCCGGTAATCTGCGTCTTTCCTTCCTTAAAACACATTCCTCCAACATTCACCGAGCGGATGGGTACTCCCCCTTCCACAACCCGCAGTACATCCGTAGGGTTGGTAAAGAGAAACAATGTTTTAAAATCACTGTATTTGGGGTTATTATAAGCCTCTATCGCTTTGTTAATCGTTACGACATACGCCTTAATTCCAGGCGGCGACACCTGAAGCAATAAGGTTTTGCGTAATGTATCCGCTGCGACATCATCGCTAACGGCGATAATCTTATTGCACTTCGCTTCTTTCACCCAAACGGTCGCCACCTGACCGTGAATCAGACGGTCATCAATACGAACTAATGCAATTTCCATTCTATAATTCCTCCTCTAATTGACTGTTTCGAATGGCACGAAAAGACATCATGGAATCGTGCCCTGCATGGATCGCTAAATTTACCAAATTCTCCACTTGTTCAATTCCTCTGTTTGCAAGAAGGTCAACGATCATTGGCAGGTTTACTCCTGTCACAATATCCATTTTTTCATGGTTAACTGCAATTCGGCTGGCAGCATTATAAGGACTGCCGCCGAATAGATCAACAAGGAAGATAACACCGTCCGTCCAATCCAGCGATGCCAACGCAGCCTTATATTTCTCTACAAGTCCGCTGACACTTTCACCTGGTTCAAACGTAACACCTGCCACATTATCCAATTGGCCGAAAACCATTTCTGTTGACCTCAGTATTTCTTCAGAAAATTTCCCGTGTGTCCCAACAATTACACCGATCATCTGTCTCACCCCCTTTTTTTCTCTCCACATATCTATGATGCAAGTTCTGTGCCAAACTTCTGTATAGATCAGAAGAAATTTTGTAAACAACAAAAAAACCCCCGTTGCGTCGGAGGTTTTTTTCCAGTCTGAACAGATCATTATTTATCAATCTCCACTGCTTTCATACACATATGAAAGCGTTTTATACTCTTTGGCCATTACTGTGGAATAAAGTTATATACTTCGCTCAACATTTCGCAAATATAATATTTTTCGTCTTCAGAAAGTATAAGATTCATACCAGAAACAAATATGCTGCATGAACGGTTTACCACCTCGAATATGTGCTGGTCGAGCTGTTTCACTTCCCCCTGATAAACAAGTCCATCGCGAATAACCATACGTTCCAGCGCATAAGCTGTGTGAGTAGAAATTTGGACTTTTGTTGCATAATCAAATTTGACTTCTAATCCAAGTTCCAGCTCTTGCACAAATCTCATCACCATTCCCAGAATTTTGTGGGGATTCAAATACGTCATAAATTCTTTCAGACTTTCCTCGCATAACTCCCTGACGACTACACTTTGATCCACAGCAGGGATCTGCTTGTTATTCAGCAGTAGCTCTCTCAATGTCTGCTCACCGCTCGCTTCAATCAGCTTTTCCAAGGGAATAAATGGGATTTCCGGCTCGCTTGGCCGTTTTACTCCAATCACGGCAAGAATGGTTCGCTTAGACCGCATATCCTGGACCACTTTATCCAACTCTCTTACGTTTGCCGGGACAACCAGTATCTCCTCATCCGTCAAATCGCAGACAACTTTCTCTACAAACTCTTTCAATTTGACCGCTGCACCTTTGCCGGAGGAGCAAACCGTCACAATTGCCTTATGGACTACTTTCACTGCGGCGCTGCTATTGTTATATCCCCTGAAATCTTTTAGCGATTGGTATATTTCCTCTATCCCCATGTCAAAAACACTGGCCTTTCGGACAGCCTCCAGCGTGAGCGGAGTTGAAACCATATCAATAGTCTTTACATTGATTCCAACACGTTCCATAATAGTTTCTTCAAGATTGAGCAAAGAGCCCATATCAACCAGCAGCAACACGCCTCTACCACGGTCAATGCTCTTTACTTTATCGATAATAAGCTCCAAAATTTCCCTAGGACTGACATCGAGGGGCATATCAACAGCACAAAGATTAGAACTGCCCAGCAAGCTGTCTACGACGCCGACGATGCTGCTCGCTGTACTGGTACCGTGTGCTGCCACAATAATTCCCACACTACCCTGTCGTTCTTCCTCAACAGATTTCAGAAGAATCGCCATATAAGTTATTTCGGCCTCCGGTACATGTACACCAAACTTAGACTCGATCAAACTTTTGATAGTCTGGGCCAGTCTGTACTCTTCATCATGTTCATTCATCGGTTCATAGATTCGTGCATCACCGTATTTTCTCTCTCTGGTGCGCTTGAAAAAGGCGCTTAAATGAAGACTGAAAGCATACACGAATCTCTCGCTGTAAATTCGGTTTAGTTCCTTTTTGGCCATTTCCTTAATCTGCTCGGAGAATTCAAGGATGTCTTTGTCCACAATTTTCAGAATTCGTTCCCTGCTCCCCTTGGTGTTATAAAAACGGTTATAAAAGCTTTTAATATGGATATTGACATCCGTAGCAATAAATCTGTGGATGTAGGCGTCGTCGAGCCCTTCTTCCTTCAGCATGCCAATCTTGTCTTCAATTAATTTGTAAAGGTTAAACGGCAGCTCGGAAACAACCTCTTCATCCAAAGCTTTTCTTCCTTCTGGAGTAATGTATAGGCACGAGGAAATACATCCGATTTCCTTCATCTTATATTGCGTTTTATCAATATTAAACAAACCATCTCGGATATTTCCCGGCAGGTTTTTAAAATCAAGTCCTATTTCTTCTTTGTTTTCATGTATGCTGTTTAAAAAACCTTTAGCGCATACCAGCTGGATGTTCGACTTTAACTGGCCGATATTGCCGTAGGTGACGCTGCCGATCAGTGCTCTTACTACCTCTGGTTCAATCCTAATCGGCTTGTTTACCCTATTGGCCTCGTTAGCAAACAAATACTTCAAAATCAGCATTTGCTCCTCAATAGCACGTTCCTGAAGGGAAGGGATATTGATCGTGATGGGTATGCGCCTAATGAAGGTTTTCAGCATGGATGATCCGGGATCTTCCGTCGTAGCTCCAATCAATAACACACTCGCATCTCTTTTTCGATCCGTTTCGCCCAATTTGTTATAGGTGTGAGTATCCATGAAATAGAAAATCATTTCCTGGCCTTCCGGGGGTAAACGGTGAATCTCATCCAAAAACAGGATGCCTCCGTCAGCTTTCTCCACCAGCCCTGCTTTTTCATGATCAGCGCCTGTAAACGCCCCTTTAACGTGACCAAAGATGTGGGAAAGTAACAAGTGGGGGTTATTGAAATAATCAGCGCAGTTAAAAACGATAAATGGCGCATGCTCTGAAAACCGCTTCATATATTTGCCATAATGGTACATCAACCTGGCAAACATAGTTTTTCCAACACCCGTCTGCCCGACTATCAGGGTATGCAGACCTCTAGGAGGATACAGAATCGCTGCCTTCCCCTGCTCAACCTGGTTACGCATGCTGCCCCTGAAACCGATCAAAGCATGGAACGGATCGACCTGTTCGTCAGGCAGCAATACCTCTTTGATGCTTTTGACCTCAATTTGTTTCTCTTTCAGCCGAACCTGAAAGGTGTCCTCGATAATCTGCTTGTGCAGAAATCTGACCGGTCTTCCTTTGATTTTAAGGATTAGATCGTCACGCAGCAGATTATTCAACTCTTTGCTCACATTGTTTCTCAACATCTTTTGATCATCAGCAATTTCCGCAGCCGTAATCCCTTCCCCCGCAAATAAAGCCTCTTTGGAAATTTTCTTGGTGCTTTCGGCAATATACTCTAAAATCTTATCTATTCTTTTCACCTGTATTCCTCCAGCCTGAATCAGTCATTGGAAATTTATTCCAACCCGCTTATTTAGGGAACAGAATATGGTTTTTCAGCGCATGAGCTACTCCATCCTCGTCATTCGAGAGAGTAACGGTGTTGGCAGCAGCTTTGACCTCAAGGGGAGCATTTTCCATGGCAATGCCAAGTCCCGCAAAGGCCAGCATGTCGATATCATTGTAGTTGTCACCCATAGCCAGACAATCGCTTTGTTTCAGTTGGTACTCTTTTAGCAGAATTTGAATGGCTGCCGTTTTGGAAGCCTTTTTTGACATGATTTCCAGATAAGTAGGCTTGGATAAGTAGAGATTTACTTCTTCGCCGTATACGGGTCGCAATACTTGAAGGACGCGTCTGATCTCTTCGGGATCACCCATGCACAAAATTTTACTGGTTCCATCAGTCTCTTCCCTCCAACCATTGGTAAGCTTAGAAAAACTATAAATGCGAGGCTCGATATTGGTGATGTCACGTTCTTGAAGCGCCCATGCATCCAATTGCTCAATATACCACTCATCATCCTTATACAGGCTTACGTGAAGATCATAGGCAGCCAGGCTGTCAAGCAAACACTGTGTCATTTTCTTATCTATATAACGGGTGTTCAGCTTGTTCCCGTGTTTATCTATAACAAGTGCCCCACTGTAGCATATGAGAGGCTCAGAAATACCAAGATGATTCTGCAATGGAATAATTGCTTTTGGCATTCGCGCAGAGACAAGAACCACTGGAATCTGCTTATCATTTATAACCTGGAGAATGGTTTCTTTGGTTGCTTCCGTGATTTGATGCGCCGAGTTAAGCAGCGTCCCGTCAATATCAATGCAGACAATTTTATAAGTTTCCATAAATGATTCCTCCAGCTCCAGTGTATTTTGTTATTCAATGAATGAGTATACAAGAAAGATAGTGTATATAACCAAAAATACAACACACATAATAACTGTTACTTATTACGACAATCTTTGGCTTGTTTATGAATCGTTTCTATCAGATAAAATTACTCGGTAACGTTAACATCTAGGCAGGAGAATTGCATAGGCTTAGAGAAGTAGATCTTTCATAAATGACTGACTGTGAATTTGTACCGGAAATTTATGGAAAAGGAGTTTTAATAAGTCAATGATACGATATGGATTACAACAGGAACAAGGATTCAAGCTGGTTATGACGCCCGAATTGCGACAAGCAATCACGATCTTGCAATATTTTTCGGCTGATTTAATATCCTTTCTGCATGAACAGGCGAACAATAATCCAGTCATTGATTTGCCGGAGTTTAATATGTCCATAGGCAGTATCAAAGAAGAAGCAGAGCGGTTTTCACAGAAAGATCAAGGAGATCTGCTTGAACATTATCGTGGCGGAGAAAAATATCCATCGGTCGAGCGAGCAAATCCCGTTATATTTCTGGATTTTGTCCCCAATCCGAATGATACCCTGTTTGAACATCTGAACAGGCAGCTTGGACTGGTATGTGGGCTTACAAATTCACAGCGTATGGTGGCACGGTACCTCATTGGGAATTTGAACGAAATGGGATATTTAGAACTTGATGTTCCAACGGTCGCCTCACTATTGGACGTTCCCATAGCCGAAATTGAGGATATGCTCTTGGTGATACAGAGTTTTGATCCACCGGGGATCGCCTCTTACAGCTTGGAAGAATGTCTTCTTCTCCAGCTCCAGCTTGCTGGCATGGATGATGAATGCATAGTCAGAATGGTAAGCAACCATCTGGCCGATCTGGCGAACAATCGGATACAAAAAATTGCGGATGCTCTTGAAATCGGTAGGCAAGAGGTTATACAGATGGCCGATCGAATTCGCAAGCTAAATCCATGCCCGGGCGCAGCATTTGCTCATAAAGAGCAGCAATACATCATAGCAGATATCACGGTCGAAAAAGCCAACGGGGAATATCTTGTCCTGATTAATGACATTAGTGCGCCGCGGGTTGAGATCAACCCTTTTTACCGGCAAATGATGCAGGATCTACCGAATAGTGAAACCAAACGTTTTATCCATGAGAAGATGAATACGGCAAAATGGCTGATCAATAGCCTGAAGCAACGTCGGCTGACCCTTCTACGGGTTGCCAAGGCCATTGTGGAAAAGCAGCAGGATTTTTTTGAGCATGGCGTGTATTTCCTCAAACCAATTACCCAAAAGGAGATTGCCGATAAGACGGGCTTACACGAATCCACGGTCAGCAGGGCGGTCAGTAATAAATTTATACAGACGCCTCGCGGATTGTTCGAGCTCAAATTTTTCTTTACTTCCTCCTTGACGTCAGCGGACGGAGATGCTGCTTCATCGGAGAGTGCAAAAAAGCGTATTAAAAATTTGATAGATGATGAGGACAAGCAAAAACCGTTATCGGATCAGGCTATTACTACCCTGCTGGGAAAGGAAGGTTTGCATCTATCACGCAGAACCGTGGCGAAATACCGGGAAGAACTGAGATATCTTTCTTCTGCCAAAAGAAAAAAGTTTGAAGTTTGAATGTTTAAGGAATAGTCGCGTTTGATCCGGTTCCATATTTTTCGATTTGGCTTGATCCTGAATGATCCGACTCGCTAGTTCTTGAATTCACCATTACACCTCCTTTCTTGAACTAGGCTGTTTTCACTTTTGAAACGCTTCCAATTTGCTGTGAGAAAAACATCAGTTAGTAGATCCATACTATGAATCGACCGAATGAGCTAATATTTTTACAATAAAATCATGTAGTTTCGCCTTGCTTGAAGACAACGGGGAGACGATACACTTGCTGATCTAAAGTTTCACCTTCGATTTTCTTATAAAGCAGTCTGATTGTCATACGTGCCATCTCCTCCACTGGCTGCCTGATTGTAGACAATATCGGATGAAAATAAGGATGGTCCTGAATCCCGTCGTAGCCGATAACCTTTACATCCTCTGGAACGCGAATGCCCTCCCTGCGTGCTCTTTCTATATAGTTGGCGGCTAACATATCAGTAATAGCAAAAATGCCGTCCACATCGCGATGCTCATTTAGGAACTCGTTAAAATAGGCATCGTCGTCCACTATAGGGTCGGGCTTCTCGTAGATTACATAATCGACTCCCAATGTTTGCGCCTCTTGAATGAAACCTTTTCTCCGATTCATGGTTTCACTGAAAACGGAAGTGACACTTCCCATAAAAGCCGGTTTCTGGGCTCCCACTTTAACAAGCTCCCTCAAAGCCAGACGCCCTCCCTCATAATTATCGGAGGTCACACAAGTAATTTTTTTGTTGAAGTGCCTATCAATACTTACAATCGGAATGTCATTGCTTACGCTATTTTCTATATCATTGTAAGTAATGCCGACAATACCAGCCACTTTGTTTTGCCGTAGCATATCCAGATAATACAGTTCTTTTTCGGGCTTGCCGCCGCTATTACACAACATGAGCTTAAAGCCTTCCCGATCCAACTCATCCTCAATGTAATAAGCCAGTTCAGAAAAAAAAGGATGCCAGATACTTGGAAGCAGCAAGGCTACCATCTTGGATTTCCTCATCTTGAAATTTCGAGCGACTTCATTAGGAAAATAATTCAGTTCTTGTATAGCTTCCTCCACTTTTCTGCGTGTATCTGGTTTTACAGAGCCCGAGTTGTTAATAACTCGGGATACAGTTCCTACAGCTACGCCAGCTAAGCTAGCTACATCTTTAATACTTGGCATCGGCATCTCCCTCCCCCTATCTCTCTTTATGAAAATTATAATAACACTAAGATGGAAACGTTTCAATTTTGTTGATGCTCTTTTTTCGCTGAAGCTCTTTATCTTCCTTACCGGGCTGAAGCACCAGCGCGGATTCCATTAGGTATACGTCCTTGTCCTCTACATCTGTTCATATTCATCTCTATCCTTAGGGTCAAGTTCTAAAAAACAATAAAATAAACATTCTCCCTGTCGGCTGTAATTAGTTTTGTCATTAATACAGCCTATAAACGCCACTTTCTGTACTATGAAAATGACACTTTCTGTATTATCATTTGTCACTTCTTATATAGACTGTATTGTAAAATGTCATTTATCTGTTGCACCTTAATTGGAAACTTACACGTCTAAAATTGAGGGAAAATGCTTATCTCAATTCTCCGTCTCCATGCCCAATACTAGTTAGCGATCACTACACTAAAAACAAATAATATCATTCGTAGGAGTTCCATTCGAAAATGAACCTACTCATAAGTCTTTACAGATCTTTTGCAATTTAGGAACGGATTTTTCCGACTCATGTGTAAATACAACCTTTATTAGGAATACTTTACGAACAACTTGGTTCTTATTGGGAAATGAATTGAAACGTTTAGAGGTGATCATCATGTGGTCTAAAATAATTCCTTATATTCCGAGGTGGGTTACATTATTTCAGGCCGCTCTCGCGTTGATTACCCCTTTAGATTACAGGGAATTATGATTCCGACTTAAAGACAATTCGTGAGGCTATAGGTGAAAATAGTGATGTGCATTTTCGTGAGTTTGTGGTGAAGAAATGCACGGTCCGTGTTAGTCTTCATAGAAGGTATGCAGGATGAAGAGATTATGAACAAGCAGGTATTGCAGATTTTTGATGTTTAAAGATCAGCAACCCTAACAGGAACAACAGGAAAGTATAAGTAACTGGAATTTTTGTATTCCTAAGCTCCTATATCTCTGATGAAAAGAAGACCTATTATGATGAAAACGCAGCAAAGCAAACGTAAGCCATGATGCTAAGACGAAGGAGGAGCTATGGTGTTTACACGCTCTGATGATAAGATCACAACGAAGCAGGCCGCTGTATTCCTGACCAATACCGTATTGGGGGCTGGGATTTTGACACTGCCGAGAAATGTAACTGAAAAGGTACAGACTCCTGATGGATGGCTTTCTGTCCTCATCGGTGGATGTATTGTCATATTAGTCGTTTGGCTGATGGTGAAATTAAGTCAACAGTTTCCTGGAAACACCGTGTATCAATACTCCAGAAAAATCGTGGGCATCATCCCAGGAGGATTTTTAAGTGTATTATTGATTATATATTTTTTA
Organism: Paenibacillus sp. Lou8.1; assembly: GCF_024213565.1. Classification (NCBI taxonomy): domain Bacteria; kingdom Bacillati; phylum Bacillota; class Bacilli; order Caryophanales; family Paenibacillaceae; genus Paenibacillus; species Paenibacillus sp. Lou8.1. The sequence goes on along the minus strand of NZ_JANAVN010000001.1, from coordinate 17,058 downwards.
ATCATCGCTGGCCTCGAGATTCGGGTTTTTGCTGAAGTGACGATGTTTTATCTGCTTGAAGGCACACCCATCTGGGCGATTGTGATTCCATTTATTTGGGTAGGAGGTTATTTGGTTTTTGGAGGTATTAACCCCATCGCTCGGCTATACCAGATTGTACTTCCGATTAGTCTCTTTTTTCTGCTCTTCTGTTTTGTCTTTAGTTTAAGGATATTTGAAATTGATCATCTTCGTCCCGTATTGAGTGACGGGATTTTACCTATCATCAAGGGACTAAAATCGACTATTCTTGTTTATGCTGGATGCGAAGTCGTCATGACACTAGTCGCTTTTCTGCAGCACCCTGAAAAAGCATTTAAGGCCATGGTAGTGGGGATCAGTATCCCTTGGGTTTTGTACTTTCTGACCGTAGTTATGGTGATCGGCGGGTTATCGACGGACTCCACTGTGACAAGTACTTGGCCCACCATTAATTTAATACGCAGTTTTGAAATCCCCGGATTTCTTTTTGAACGTCTGGAGTTTCCGCTGCTGGTGATCTGGATGATGCAAATGTTTTGTAATTTTTGCAGTTTTTTCTTCAATGCATCCTTAGGAATCTCACAGGTATTCGGTCTTAAATATCGTTATGCGATTTTTGGCTTAATTCCGATTATCTTTATCTCCACAATGACTCCTCTCAGTATGATGGACGTGTTTAGCCTTAGCGGTGCGGTCGAATACATGGGAATCATTTTGTTTTTTCTGGTTCCGGTACTTCTCTCCATCGTGTTCGTGATCAGAAAGAAGGGAATGAAGCAAAATGTGTAGACGACCTATCCCATCTTTACTGCTTGCTTCATTCTACTTAGATCAAGTCGGCTGCTGGAGCAGCAAATCTATTTTCTTCACTCCCACTGTAGAATAGTTCGTACATCGGCCTGTCGGCTGTTTTAAAATACTAACTACTGACGTATGCAGGGCGTTTGGCAAAAAAAGGGAGCACACATGTCCTTAGCCACAAGGGAAAACGAAAGCACCCTGATCCTAAAATTATAAAAAAGTAGACATTATGCTATGTGTTCCTCGCATAATGTCTACTTTTCTAGCAAAACAATCAAGTATACATGGTATTAACTGTGAAGTGTATACATCGAAGTCACTTTAACGTTTCTTTCAATGGTGTTTCTCACAGGTGATATTTCTATGGCTTTTGCAATCAACTTTTCAACCTGCGCTTCATCTGCGTCACTGTCCACATTGAAACGAACGTTTATTTCATCAAAGCCAGAATTCCCCTCTTTTAAGCCAAAGAAAACGTTCAGATCTATTTCGCCAGTAACATCAACGTCCAACGAATTTACTTTAATCCCCATACCACTAGCTGTTGCAATGAATCCAACACCTACACAAGCACCAAGTGCACTTAACAAAAGCTCAACGGGATTAGGCCCTTTTCCAGTTCCGGATAGCCACTCTGGTTCATCAATGGGTACCGGCTTATAGTCCCCAACCTCGGCCTCCGAGTAAAACCCATCTTTCCATTTTACTGTAGAAGCAAAACTTGTAATCGCATCCTCGGGATTTTCCTTATAATTTTCTGCCAAGCTTCCGAGCATATTCACATCTACACCGTTCATTTTACTCATATTTAGGACTCCTCTATTTTATATTTTTCATAGACCAATTTAATTGGATCCTGGCTTGTCCTTTATGACTTTTTAGGCGGGATCGCACACCCTTCATCAGTACATAGTCCTTCACTAGAGGTTTCATCAGAAAGAATTTCAAACTTAGCTACCGGATGCTCTTCTTCCCAAACTTTCTCCACCCTGCCCATCCGAAACCTTGGGTTGCCGGATGTCTGCTTTGGCTACGGCACTTTAAAGGGTAAAGTTACCCGGTGGATTTGAACCACCTAATGATGCGCTGTGAGGTGCACCCAAAAAAGAGGCTCCCTATACTGGGGGCCTCTTGATATTATAGTAGCGTTGATGGCTTTAAACGAAACCTAAAAGAGAAATGTATATTCATTTATACCATTTTCCACTCATGAAGTTCCAAGCGAAGCGCTTTTTCCGACACATACGGGTCTTTTTCAACCATCGCCTGTGCCTCTTCCAATGAATCTGCAACGTAAATGACTAGACCGCCGGCCCCATCAACAAAAGGTCCCATGGCATAAATTTTCCCCTGTTCCTTCATTTTGTTCAAAAATTCCAGGTGCTTAGGATGTAACTCTTGTCTTTTTCCCGGGTCAACTATGTGCAAGATTGCTGCGTAATGTGCCATTGTACCACTCCTTAAGTGAATGAAAAATAGATTACCAAGTCTATGAAGCCTTTATATTCTTAATAGCACGAATCTTTTGAATTAGTACACAATTTCGTGATCTTCACGTTTTTCATACAGTGAGGCCACTGGCTCGATAGTCCGTGATGCGCTCCGTCCATTACTGCTGGTGTCGTTCTGCTTTGGTCATCTGGCAAATCTCCTTGAGTTAAGATATGCCTATGATCTCATAACTGGTGTTGGGTTTACAGGTGTACTGGGTTTGACGCTTACGTTTTAACTGTGGAGTGTATACTCCGAAGTCACTTTAACGTTTCTTTCAATGGTGTTTCTCACAGGTGATATTTCTATGGCTTTTGCAATCAACTTTTCAACCTGCGCTTCATCTGCGTCACTGTCCACATTGAAACGAACGTTTATTTCATCAAAGCCAGAATTCCCCTCTTTTAAGCCAAAGAAAACGTTCAGATCTATTTCGCCAGTAACATCAACGTCCAACGAATTTACTTTAATCCCCATACCACTAGCTGTTGCAATGAATCCAACACCTACACAAGCGCCAAGTGCACTTAACAAAAGCTCAACGGGATTAGGCCCTTTTCCAGTTCCGGATAGCCACTCTGGTTCATCAATGGGTACCGGCTTATAGTCCCCAACCTCGGCCTCCGAGTAAAACCCATCTTTCCATTTTACTGTAGAAGCAAAACTTGTAATCGCATCCTCGGGATTTTCCTTATAATTTTCTGCCAAGCTTCCGAGCATATTCACATCTACACCGTTCATTTTACTCATATTTAGGACTCCTCTATTTTATATTTTTCATAGACCAATTTAATTGGATCCTGGCTTGTCCTTTATGACTTTTTAGGCGGGATCGCACACCCTTCATCAGTACATAGTCCTTCACTAGAGGTTTCATCAGAAAGAATTTCAAACTTAGCTGACGGATGCTCTTCTTCCCAAGCTTTCTCCAACACTTGAGAAAAAGATTCTGTCGGCTGTGCCCCTGAAACTGCATATTTTTGGTTGAATATAAAGAACGGTACCCCGCTAATCCCAACTCTACGAGCTTCATCTTGATCTTTTCGTACTTGATCTTTATAGAGATCCTTATTTTTTAATACTTCGAGGACTTCTTTTCTGTTTAATCCAACCGTTTCTGCAATATCGGCCAGTGTATCATAATCTCCTACATCCCTTGATTCAGTGAAATGTGCAATAAGTAATTTTTCATTCAACGTTGTTTCTTTGCCATTCGTTTTTGCCCATTTTAATAAACGATGAGCATCCAGTGTATTGGTGGGTTTAAGACTATCTAATTGAAAGGATAATCCCACGTTCTTGGCTTGTTGAGTTAAGTGGCTAAGAAACTCTTTTGCTTGTTCTCTTCCGCCAAATTTAGGGGTTAATTTTTCTACAAAACTTGTTCCATCATACGAAGAAGCTCCCGGATCAAGCTCAAAGCTTTTGTATTCAATACTTATTTCATCTTTATGCGGTAATCCATCTAAGGCTCGCTCCAGATTTTGTTTACCAATATAGCAGAATGGACATGCAATGTCAGACCAGATTTCAATTTTCATGTTTCTACCCCTTCTCAGTTTTAGTTATTCGTCAAATGCAACCAGTGCATTTACTCCATGAGCAAGAGCGGAACCAGCTTTTAAAGCAGTAGCTACCATAATCGACTCAGCCAGTTCTTCTTTGGTTGCTCCGGCTTTTTTGGCTGCTTTCGTATGAATATCAATGCAATATGGACACCCAGTGGTATGGGCAACCGCAACCGCAATCAATTCTTTTTCCTTGGTACTGAGTATGCTGGCTTTCAACGCTTGCTGATCAAAAGAAGCAAAGGATTTGAACGAATCACTTAATTGGGTAAACTCCCGTAGTCTATTAATATAAGATGCACGGTATAACTCGTCGTCATCGGTACCATCATACGCATTTAAAGCATTTACGCCATGAGCCATCGCCGAACCTGCCTTGAGCGCGGTGGCAACCATTATAGCTTCTGCCATTTCCTCTTTTGAAACACCATGTTTCTTAGCTTGTTTTACATGAACCTCAATACAATAAGGGCATCCCGTGGTGTGGGCTATAGCAATTGCAATTAGTTCCTTGTATTTTGCTGTAAGTTTCCCTTCAGCCAATGCTAACTTTTCAAAGGCTACAAACGCCTTGAAAATCTCTGGAGAAACCGAGTTAAATTCTCCAATACGTTTAAAATTCGATTTTTTAAATAAACTGTCTTGATGACTCATAGAAAACCCCTCTATTCATTAGAAATTTTAGTGTACTCTGAGCTTTAATTCATCACGCTCAGAATTTTTTCCTTACTTACGTTTTTCATAGATCCTACGATTGAATCAAAAAGTTTCTCTCTTTAAATGCCTCCTTTTAATCGAAAACAAGAAGACATTATTCAATTGATTAATTGAATTATAGAATACATAGGCATTTAAGTCAAGTACTTTTTATGTGAAGAGTGGAACACCTTGGAAACCATGAATAACCAGATATTTATGAATCTTTTATATAAATTCAGCCTTCTAAAATAGGGATGAAAATAGCCATAAAAAAAAATGAACCCTTAGAATACATTGGTTAAACCCTGGGGTTTATCTAATGTATTCTAGTGGGTGCATTTCAAATCGATATAGGTTCTTCGTTATTTTTCAAACTCCGTTTAATATAATGTGTTTAGTGCCTCACGCGTAAACGGAAGTAATTCTTCTGTTCGTCCATCGCGGATTTTGTTTACCCAGTCAGGGTCAGCCAATAATGCGCGCCCGACTGCGATCAAATCGAATTCTCCACGTTCTAATCTCTCGATTAGCCCCTCTATTTGGGTTGTTTTTCCATTCGCATTTTCTCCGTTATCAAAGAAATCCAAAAAATCAGCGTCAAGACCGACAGATCCAACTGTAATTGTTGGTTTCCCTGTCAGTTTTTTTATCCATCCTGAAAGATTCAAGTCAGATCCTTCAAAAGCCGGTTCCCAAAAACGACGAATAGAGGCATGAAAGATGTCAACGCCTGCATCAACTAATGGTGTTAAGAAGTGTTCTAGTTGTTCTGGAGTTTCTACTAATTTTGCTGTATACGCATCATATTTCCACTGTGAGATTCGCAACACAATTGGAAATTCTGGTCCAACAGCAACTCGGCAAGCTGCGATAACCTCACTAGCAAAGCGCGTACGATTGACAATATCACCACCGTATTCATCGTTACGCGAGTTTGTTTTTTCCCAAAAGAATTGATCAATTAAAAATCCATGTGCCGCCATAATCTCGATGCCATCAAACCCAACTTTTTTAGCATTGACTGCTGCCTGCACGAAGGCTTCAACTAATTCCGAAATTTCTTGTTTAGAGTAATCATTGACGTTACCACGTGCACCCATGTGCCATATTTGCGAGAAAATTTTTCCACCGACTTCGTGGACACCATTAACTACTTCTGACCATCCATTTAGCGCCTCTTCTCCGTATAAGTGTGGTACGTCCTCCTGCCATGCTGGCACCTCGGATGCAACATCAGGATGGTTGATAAATGTACCCTCTGTCAGAATAAGTCCAACACCATTTTCAGCTCTACGACGATAATACGCAGCGACATCCCCCCCTGGCACTCCATTTGGAGAAAAATTTCGAGTCATAGGTGCCATTATAATACGATTAGATAGTTTGAGATTTCCCATTTCGAATGGTTTAAAAAGAGCTTCAACAGATTGAAAATTATTCACAAAAAAACCTCCAAGTTTTATTATTGTCATTCTATAACGTAGACTTCATATATTAGCAACAATTAAATCAACTTATCTAATCCCTAACAGTGCATATAAAAAGACTCTCATTCTAACGTTTATAAAATGAACTGAGAACCAAGTTATGGCTGCACCACCACAGAAGCCTGTTAAATAGGGCAGCTTTCCTCCATTAAAGCAGATATCCAAATTGGCTCCATCTTCGGCTTAGGGCTTGTTTTACCTAAGACATTGATTTTCATGTAATTTGGGAAAACACTCTTCCATCAATGAAATTACTTGAAACCAAATCCTTGCTGCTCCAACATTCTTCTCACTTCAAGATAATAAATGTGGTTATAGAAGGAGGATATTTCTTGACTCCAACCTCTTGTTTCTTTTCCATTTGTACGTTTATCCATGTAGTTAGAGATCGTTTGATCATATTCTTTAATGAGGCCTTCTAAGTTGGTGTCGTACCGTTCTTTATGCCAAATTGCTTTTTGAGGTAAACGTGGCTTCTTCGAGTAGTTTCTATATTGATACGAAATAGCGAAAAATCCCTTATAAACGTTTGTTATATACCTCAACAGCACTTTGCAGAAAATCCTCTATCTCTTCGCGTGATTTACGAAGCTTGTTGACATATCGAGTAAGCTCTTTACCGTCGACATAGGCAACAAAGCTTGGAATACCCATAATATTTTGTTCTTCACTTACAGTACCTACATGATCTACATCCACCTCGATGAGATCCAGATCATTCGCAAATTTTTCTTCAACTTCAGGCATGAATGGATCAATAAATTTGCAGTCCGGGCACCAGTCTGCTTTAAAAACAGCAACTGTAATTTTGGGGGAACGGATAGCTGTATCAAATTCTGATTTAAAGGTAATTTTTTTCATTTTAAGATCTCCTTTTTTAATGGAGTTACCATTCCAATTGATGTTGTTCAATATAGTTACTTGTCAGATCATCTCCAGCATCAATCGATACCTTACCTTCGGTACCTACCGGCACACCTGCTTTGACAAGCAGCTGACCAATGTGGCATTTTTCTTCTGCTTGTAAGAATAATGCTTCGACCACAGTGATATCTTCTTTTGATGCACCCGAGGATAAAACAACATGCGGACGATGTGTAATGCTCAGTTGTTCCCCTCTAGCTATGTCCCCTTCTGTGTCCATAAAGAACCCGACAACGGGTACTTTCTTGCGATCGAGCATGTACGCTAGTGTCAGAGCATAACAAGCAATGGCAGAGGACATCAGGAGTTGTTGTGGATTAGCACCTTCTCCACTTCCGCCTTTCATAACAGGGATAGCAATTTGGGTTTGTAAATTGTCGCCTTTCATACGACCAAAACCTTTCGCGTCTTTGAACCAAACCGTATTCATATTCACTTTTTGATTCGGCATTTTAAAATGCTCCTTTCCATATTTTCAATACTTGTACTTGTCACTAAAATCCTTAGATTCCGAGAAACTTCAAAACGTTCTATTCGGTTACGACGTTTTAATTATTTTCCAAAGAATCGATAAACTTTTCGCTATCCATGGCCGCCATGGCTCCAGTCCCTGCTGCAGTAATAGCTTGACGATAGCGAGTATCCTGTACATCTCCACAAGCAAACACACCTGAAATATTTGTCATTGATGTGCCGGGTACTGTAACGATATAGCCGTTCTGATCCGTTTCAATTTGACCATTTAAAAAGTCCGTATTCGGATGATGGCCGATGGCTACAAATACACCATGTGCATGTAGGATTTCCTCTTCGCCTGAGATATGGTTCCGGACTTTCAATCCTGTCACTCCACGCTCTTCCGCAACAACTTCAAGTGGGGTCCTGCTTAAAGCCCACTCAATTTTTGGGTTTGAACGAGCGCGATCTTGCATAATTTTTGAGGCTCTCAGTTCTTCTCGACGATGCACCACAGTAACTTTGGAAGCGAATCGTGTTAGAAAGTTTGCTTCTTCCAATGCAGTATCGCCTCCACCCACTACAATGAGTTCCTTATTTCGAAAGAAAAAACCATCACAAGTGGCACAAGTACTAACTCCCCGGCCTACATTTTCTGTTTCGCCTGGTATTCCTAAATATTTCGCACTGGCATCGGTTGAAATGATCAGAGTCTCAGTAATGATTTCACCTTTGCCCTCCACTTCCAGTTTAAACGGCCGTTTTTCCAAATCTACCGTCTTTACCCAACCATTAAGAAATGTAGCCCCGAAGCGTTCCGCTTGTTTACGCATATTATCCATTAATTTGGGGCCCATGATGCCTTCTGGAAATCCAGGATAATTCTCAATTTCAGTTGTTGTTGTAAGCTGTCCTCCTGGTTCAAGTCCTTCAATGACGAGCGGATTCATATTAGCACGAGCCAGGTAGATCGCTGCGGTCAGTCCTGCTGGACCAGTTCCAACAATTACAGATTTATACATATTCATCCCTCCAAATTCGATATTTTTTACAGTTGTTTATAACCATATTTTTTAATATTCAATTGATTAATTGAATTATAGCATTAGGAAATCTGCTCGTCAATACAAGGATGGAAAATGACTACGAATGAGACACACATTGTAGAAAGGGGCGGATGTTTGACTAATCTTTGCATAATGAAAAAAGCTGACAGAGCGCAATGGCAGTGTCAACTTTTTTTGTGAGAGTTTATGTTTCATTTGGAGTAAACCAGAATTTAAGGCTTTCTTTTTAACTTTCTAAATAGGGTATTCTTATAAATTTTATCAAGTTATATCCTTTTGACTTGACTCCACTCGGGTTGTTCATGTTAAAATTTTAATATTCAATTGAATGAACAAGAGCCAATTTCATGAGTAAAGTCAATTTTTGAGTATATAATTTCCTCATTATGATTCTTCAGTTATGGATTATAGTTTAAGGTGTATTCTAAGGCTTCTCCTATGCATGATTGGAATTGGGGATTCCCGTTTTATAATACGACAAGAATAGAGGTTGAGAATAATGGAAGATATGCTGAACTCTGCGAAAATCTTTAAGGAAGATCTCTATAAACAATTGGCTAGAATCGGAAAATGTTTATCCAGTGATAAGCGTCTTGAGATCTTAAATGTGCTATCCAATGGTTCTAGAACCGTAGAAAAAATAGCTACCTGCACAGACATGAATATTGCGAATGTATCTCGCCACCTTCAAGTTCTGCTCGATGCAAAACTGGTTAAATTCACAAAAAAAGGAGTATATGTGATCTATTCTTTGGCTGATCCAGAAATCATCGAATTTCTTTCCTCTTTATGGCGAATCAGTGAAAAACAACTTCCTGACATTAGTAGAATGAAAGACGATTTCCTAAACAATCTTGATGACGTTCAAACGCTTACGATGGATGAGGTTAGGGAGAAGATTAATAATGATTCAATAATTTTGGTGGATTTACGTCCTAAAGAAGAGTATGACATGGATCATATTGCGGGAGCAATTTCAGTGCCGATGGAAGAATTAGATGCACTAATAAGAGAGATACCGAAAAACACAGAAATCATCGCATATTGTAGAGGTCCACTGTGTGTCTACTCAGCTCTGGCGACGCAGAAATTACAATCTGAAGGCTTTACGGCTTTTCGCATGGAAGAGGGCTTGAATGAGTGGCAAGAACATTTTCAGTTACATTAAGCTGACTTCTAAGAACAGACGAATAACAATTAATTTCTCCAATTCTTAACTAAAAGACTTCAAGGCCAATATTATTAGGCTCTGAAGTCCTTTTTAGTTAAGACAAACTTAGGAAACATTATATGATTTCTCTTAAGAGGTGGTTAGAAGTGGCGAATATTCAAGAAATTGCTCGCTTAGCGGGAGTATCCACAGCAACTGTATCACGAGTAATTAATAAACACGGCTACGTAAGTGATTTAACCAGACAAAAAGTTTTAGAAATTATCGAGGAGCTTGATTATGTCCCCAATGCTAATGCGATCTCTCTAAAAAAAGGTAAAACTCGTCAGATTGGAATAATGACGGTCTCCTTTAGTCCCATTATTATTAATTTTGTTCGTGCATTCACTCTTTATGCTGAGAAAAACGGATTTATCGTCACTCTTTTTATCACGAATGGAGAACCTGAAAAGGAGCTTATTGCCCTGGAAATGCTAAAACGGAAGCAATTAGATGCTATCGTGTGTTTGATACGGTCCAATGAATGGGATGTCATTGAATCCTATGCCCGGTATGGCCCCATTGTTATATGGCAACGTCTTCAAAACGAGAATCTTCCTTCTGTCTTTATGGATCAATTTCATGCCTATTCGACAGGTCTTGAATATCTTCATTCCAAAGGTTACCGAAAAATACTTAGCATATATCCGATGTCCAAAGGACTGAATACAAAGGAACGCATTCGTGCCCATACAGAATTCGTTAAGAAACACAATCTCATGGCGTATCCATTTCCTCATTTCGAAGATAAAACTTTAGTTCGTGATGGGGAGGAGCTTGCTAAATGGTGGGTATCGCAGGAAGACCGACCTGATGCTATTTTTTGTGCCAATGATGAAGTGGCAGCTGGTCTTATGACAGCCCTGCGTCGATTGAGATTTTCCATTCCGGGAGATTTGGGGATTATGGGCTTCGATAATACAGAGGTGGCTCACTTGCTCGATTTGACAACGATTGACTATCCTATCGACCAGCAAGCTGAGAATGCATTTCTTATTTTGCAAAATAAGTTGAATAACACCAAAAACAGGCTAAACACTTTAACATACAAGTTAGTTGAGCGAAGTTCGACATAACGCAGTATCTTTAGTATTACTGGCATATGGTAAATCCTACAGTACATTAAAAAAACACTTGTCCAAATTGAACAAGTGGTTCTTTTAACCCGTGAGTCGTAGGCTACCCACCCATGTAATTATATAATCACTCAGAAATATTCAGGACAGCACGGAATCGAGTCGATGCTGACATCATTTTATCGTATGCTTCGCTAGCACGATCTAATGGATATGACTCAATCATGGGGCGAATATCCGTCAGCACACTGAAATTAATCGTCGCTTGGATTTCTTCCGCTCCGCCTGTTAACGTACCTTTGACCGTGTTAGATCCTTTCAAAAAGTCCATCGCTGACAATTCTAGTGGATCAGTGGAAGTTGCCACAATGATGAGCTCGCTGTCTTGACCCAACCCGTTGATCAGAGAGGAAACGGCCTTCGCGTTAGGTGCAGTTGCCAGGATGACTTTAGCACCGCCTAATGCTTGTAATGCCTCAGCCGGATCTTCTTTGGTCGAATCAATGTAGTGATGGGCTCCAAGTTCACGTACGAGAGCTTCTTTATCATTTCCTCGTGAAATAGCCACGGTGCGATATCCGGCTTTGCTTGCAAACTGCACGGCAAGATGTCCCAGTCCACCAATCCCCTGAATCGCTACTAGATCACCAGGGCGAGCTTTACTATTTTTGATGGCACTAAAGGTCGTTTCTCCAGCACACATTAGTGGAGCAGCTTCCATTGCCGAAATTTCATTTGGAATACTGGACAAACTATCCTCATAAGCAACCATGTATTCAGCATATCCACCGTCCATTGTTAATCCGGTCACATGGCTATGTCCCCCATGCCATCCAATGCCGACACGTTCTCCAATTTTCCACTTTGATGAGCCTGCTCCAAGCTCATCAACGATTCCAACCACTTCATGTCCAGGAATGCGAGGATACGCTGACGCACCACCGCCAATGGCCATCGAGTCTCCATTACATACACCGCAAGCTTCAACGCGGAGCAATACTTGCCCTTCTGCCGGCTGCGGAACCGGTACCTCAACTAACTGCATTTTTTCTCCTGCAGCTGCAATTTGCATGGCTTTCATTTTCTTCATGAATAAACCTCCTTAGTTTTAAAATAGTGGTACTCCATTAGTATAGTTTAAATGGGTCTATTATTAAATTAATTAATTGAATATTAGAGTTTATTATTTTCATTACGGATGAATAGATTCGTTGCAACTTCTTGTAAGTTTTGTATTTTTGTTATCTGATTGATGATTTTTGAGACTACTAGTTCAGCTGACTGAAGTGCACCTTCAAGATGTCACCAAATTCTGCACTTGCTTCTGTTCCAGCAAAGGCAATTTATTTTTCCATTCCCCAGATGCAGGTATAGGTCCGTAATGCGGAAAATTTTGAAGTGGAATACGATCTTCGGATATAGCAGTGCTCGCAGGTCACTTAAGCCAGCACCAATAATAATCACGGGGTTCTTCATTCTTTTCTCCATCGTATTAAATAGTTTTATTTTCATGTTGATATTACCTTAGAATTTATACCGCATTGTACAACTGTTCTAATCGTGCTTCTAATTGTTCAAACTGAACAAACCGTCCTTCACGAAGATATTCCTTTTGATCAAAAAATAAGATGATCGTGGGAACTGTAAAAATCAATAATTTGCCTGCAACCGCCTCTACCTGACTAGCATCTATATGCGCAAGTTTTATTTCTGGATAGTTGTTGAGTAATTCTTTTAGTTTGGGATAAATTGCATGACATACATTACAATCCTCTTGAGATACATATAGCATACTTAATCGGTTATTTTGGATAAACGTATCTATTTCATTCACTGAAGTTATTTCTTGGACATTTATCATTAATCTCCCGCCTTACTGTATGTTATTCGGAACTGAATGGCTCCAGATCCAATATTATTCAATGCAGTTTTGTTCTAATTTACTTTTCTGACTCCATTCAATTAATTGAGATACTGGATCTACTAATAACTAATAAATACAAATCATGAAATCCCTGTTTTGGTAAAATACGTGCCGCTTTTTTTCCTTTAAAATATTAATCGGTCAATATAATTACGCTATCTTTTGGAGACAAATCTTTTCCCCAAACAAACGGCAATCGCCCTAGGAAGACATTGTGGATTCCTGAAATGCTATTTTTCAAAATCGGAACTATCTCTTAATGTCAATCCATTTAATATAAACAGGCACCTGATTTTGTTTGATTATAAAGATAACATCTTACACCGCAAGGAAGCGAAAATGTTGAATTAGCCAGTAAATTATCCTATATCTATTCCGTTCTGTCATATTAAGTCGAATCATTAAAATCAATAGAACAGTTGAATTTAATGATTAAATTTCAGTTTTATCAACTCTCTAAATCCAACTTTAAATGTTAAAAGCACTATATTTTTCACTTGCATCTTTTATTTAAATTTCATTCCTCATTCTCCATCGTAAGCATTCCACTCTCGGGCTCCTTCTTCTATTCGATACGCTGTGAAGCCCTGTTTTTGAATAAAATCAACAGCTTGAGATGCAAGAGAACAATAAGGGCCCCGACAGTATGCAGCAAGTTCTACATCAGCTTTATTTAATGTTTTTAGGTATTCTTCCAACTGCTCTAAAGGAACAGATATAGCACCTGGGATATGAGATGTTTTATACTCCTCAACTGGTCGGAGATCTATGAGAACCATGTTATCCTGCTTCATTTTTGCCAATAGTTCTTTTTTTGTGATACTTTGAACACCTACATATTGCCTTTTCAACTCATCTTTAATCTGTTTTATGTCAGAGAGTCTGTCCTCACACAAATTCCATAAAGAGGACAAAAAATGAGTTACAGATAAATCACTAATATTATATATAACGAAAGTACCTTTTTTTTGAAATCTAACTAATTTTGCTTCCAGCAAAATTTGTAAGTGACGGGATACATTCGCAACACTCATACCAGTTTGTGTAGCCAAACTTTCAACAGATTTTGGTCCGTTTGATAAGAGATCCATAATCTCAAGTCTTTTGTCACTGGATAAACATTTCCCAATTCGAGCAAATTGCTGATATAAACGTTCTTTAATATCCGATTCAGGACATCTACTTTCCATTGGAACCTCCTCTTTGTTGCAATACCTTAGATTTTCGGGTATGCCTTCCTGCATGCGAATCACTCACTAGTATGTCCAAATATAAAATAGCAATCCAACATTTACTTTCCGTTCATTTTGGTTCTAGCTTTAAGAATTCACTTAATAAATTGAAAAAACGACGGTTCAGAAAAATCCAAATCCGTCGTTCTCTTCACATGTATTTCAATGATTATTACAAAAATGGATTTGTTGAATACTCTGTTAATTAAGCATTCCTAGAATTTTTTCTCTAAGAGCCTGCTTTTGCTCAATCCCCACCATTGTCTCAGCCAATTTACCATCTTTAAATAAGAGTAGCGTAGGAATACTTCTAACTCCAAATTGTTGAGCCAATTCGATTTCTTCATCAACGTTGACTTTGGCTACTGTTGCTTGTCCAGCCAGATCATCAGCTAGCTCATTTACGATCGGAAGTTGCACTTGACAAGGTGGACACCATGGTGCCCAAAAATCGACTAGTGTCACTCCGCTGTTAATGTTCGATTCAAAATTCTGTTTTGTTAAAGATACTGCTCCCATAAATAGAATCCCCCTTAATTATTATCAATTATTCAATCGATTAATTGAATTATACTTTTGAAATCGAATTAAGTCAACTTTTTAATATCTATGAAGTTAAGTTCATTTATACGGCACCAGTATTTTTCTTGTATTATTTGCCCCGTTTTGAACTACGTCTAATTTGCTTTTAAACAAAAAAGCCGAAGATCTTTTGAATTAGATCACCGGCTAAAGATTCAACTTATTTAAGATTTTGATTAACTAGGGAGTGCGCCTTTAAACTCAAGTAATCCACTCCATATAACTGCAAAGATTAAATAAAATCCTTCTTCTCATTCAAACATTATTTTGCTCGTGAAATAAGAAAAAAATCACAGAGTCGAATCCCAAACTTGGAACTCATCTGTGTTTTGCTTTTCTCGAATATTTTAGCTTTGGCTTGTCTGTTTATTTAATGCAGATCTATGTTTCAATTACGATGAACTGAACCACTCGCTGGTCTTTTCATCTCTCAATTTGTTTTTTTAATATCTCCATGTTGTTTTGAATAATAAGTCTCTGAGCACCAATTAATTTGAGGCTCTCTATTCTTCTCATAAATCTTTATTAGTTGGTTTAAAACGAAAATCTTTTGTACGATATTTTCACAAAAAAAGTTAAGCTGTCGTTTATAAAAATTAATATCCTTTTGATAAGGATGGCGAAACGTTTGATTCCTCTCATATACATCAAGAAGCTGAATATGTAAATTATATATATCTTTATAATTAATCTTAATCTCCTCCGTTCTATTTTAGAATCAGTATTCCCATTTAGACAAGGAAATAGACATATGATTTCAATCTAATATTTCTTGGAAATTAATCAACAAAATAAAAAAACTGATGAGATCGTTTCGTCCCAACTTAAAAATTACAATGTATAAACAGGTCTGCTAATTATCTAAATACCTCGGGTAAATTAAAGCCTAAGTACCAAAGATGCATTCTCCAAATAGCAATGATGAGATTTGAATGAGTGCAACCTTTTTCTTGAAACGGTCATTTCACCTGCTATACATAAAGTAAAAAAGCCCCTTTTTAACGGGACTATTTAGGTTAGATATTTGATTGTCCTGTAGCTAAAAATGTTATAACAAAATTTTAGCCGAGCAAAGGTGATTTTTCCTTCAAATAATGTTTGTCTCACTTCTTGTTATAAAAAATAGGCTATCCTTTTTCACCATAAACTAAGAACACTTAGATTAATCATTAACAGATAATTTTGTGTTTACTTAGCCTTAATTCCCGATTTCACTGGGTTTTCGGGGATATTGCCTGTCTCATTTAGATGATATAAATAGTCTTGTGAGTTATAACTTCAATTGAGACAAAAACAGCCTAAAATAGGCTGTCAGGCTGTCGAGAAACCCCCTGTTTTTTTGCAGGGGGTTTAAAACTGTCTTAGTGGTCTAAAAACTAGGGTCCTCAGATCGTTTTAAATCGATTTTTGTTTTAAAAGATGCGTCTCCCCATATAAAAATAGAATTGTCGAAAAGTCCTCTGGACTTTCTCGACACTCTGACAGCCTAAAATAGGCTGTTTTTATATCATGAATTTTGAGAAAATTATAACATGAGCTAGGATAAACCCACTGTTTCTATACAACAAATTGAGATTTTATCAAAACAAAGAAACAAAGTAATGCTTTCTAAAAGGGACAATGAAATAAACAACGTCATTATCAGCTGCGACTATAAAATATCAAATGCTTTAATTAAGTGGCCATTTGTCTCGTCTATATCTTTTACTGCAATCATGCTTTTGTTCAAATCTTAGAAAAACGACAAGGGTAGTTATTCAGTATATAATAAGTTACTGTCTTGTACTTGCTTAAAAATCACACAATATTCTATGCCAGTTAACATCCTCAATAATAAAAGACATTACAATAAGTAAATTAGGAGAAGCCATGCTTCTTAATCAAACTACGGTTACTCGGAATGTGAACATCTTAAAAAAGCAGTTTCGTTGACGTCGTACAAAGTACAATTGATTCAAGAACTAGGATTATTACAGTGACAGAATTAGGATTGGCCAAGTTACAAGAAGCTATCCTATTTGGCAGGTAAGCCACTCCAATAGCGGTAAACATAATACTAACGTTAACGTTGGTGGTAACATTAATATCTGTATTTCTTGGAAGTGTAATCTATGATTTTATTGCAAATAAATGAAAATTCCAAAGAGGAACGCTCTAACGATCTTTTTATCACTTCTGATCAGAATCCAGAATCCAGAGTCCCCAATTCGAACCACCTGCTCCAACGATTTCTCCTAACGAAACATAAACAGTTGGCTCTTAGAAGTTAATTGACATTGGGATGCTATACAGAAGTAGTGGTGCTAAGATAACTGTATATTTAGAAAGTACTAAACTTAAATTTCATTTTCTAATATCGACTCAGTTCCGAAAAAGACAAAAAGAGCACTGCCAGTAAGGCTGTGCTCTTTTATTGCGCTTGGCAACGTCCTACTCTCCCAGCACCCTGCGGTCCAAGTACCATCGGCGCTGGAGGGCTTAACGGTCGTGTTCGGGATGGGTACGTGTGGAACCCCTCCG